>JBMSGH010000022.1:0-47244 GCA_049415445.1 Bacteriovoracaceae bacterium
CCTTTTTCTTGGTTACTTTTTTCTTTACAGCTTTTTTCTTAGTGGCCTTCTTCTTTTTTGCCATTGGTTAGACTCCTTAATATGGATAAAAAAGAATAGTAACAAAAAAGTGTTTATTGGGATAGAGAAAGTAATTTCAGGAATATACGCAAGTACTATTTTGCATTAATTTTTTTCAAATGGGAATGAATATTCATCAAAGCATAGGGATATAAGGCCGGATCAATATCTGTATAAATGATTGAAAGCATCTGCTCTGGAGTTTTATTCTGCTCAAGAAGTTTAATTACTTGCTCTTCTCTCATTTGGCGATGCTTTAACGTTTTTTCAATATACGTCACTCCACCAAGTCCAATTCCGTGACTAGGAAAAATAACCTCCGGTGATAAGTTGATAACTTTTTCTAAAGAGAGAAAGTATTTAGTCATATCACCTTCATCATTACCTATAACAACAGTGCCCACTCCTTGGATAAGATCTCCCACAATCATCCAGGCCTTATCTTCTCTCATAGGAGCTAATTGTCCCTCGTCATGGCCTGGTACAGCGTAGGCCATAACATCATACCCACAACTCTTGGCCAAAACATCGCCTTCTTTAACAAAACTCACCTTACAATCACTAAAGTAAGATGCGCCCCACTTTTTGGTTATCCTCTCAAAACTATCTTTACTCATTTTGAACTGAGCTCCAAAATGTTTTGCAATAGCAACTGAGTTCTCATGGTGATCCGGGTGATGATGCGTGAGAAAAATAGACTTAATAGAGAAACCTTCAAGTGAAGAAATCAACTTTTTCAGCTCATTTTCATCACAGGGAGAAGGATCAACTAAGACTTCTTCACCTAGTAAAAAGCAGTTCGTTCTGTTAGCAGGTGGCAATGTATTTGATAATGGAAGAAACTGCTTAACACCTTTTACTGATTCAATCATAGGTATTTCATTTTGATCATCATATTTTAAGTTCAAATCAAATGGCGCTTTATCCCCATTATTTTCAGAAAGTTTTTTAATTAATAAGACAGTTGGTGGTACAGCTAAAATCTTACCGGCCTCATACTCTTTAAGAAGCACACTAGGCCTTACCCACTCTCCACCTTTAAACTCTTGCTTGTCTAAATTAAAATCAATTTCTTGCTTTAATATAATCTTGAAAAAAAAAGTATCAAATCTATAGGGATTAAATTTAGGTGTTAAAGCATTACCTAAATGTTCTACCTTAATCTGCTCGGTATCGATGTCTATACCAAGCTCTTCCTTCATTTCTCTCGATAAGGCCACGAGGATATCATTTTCCATACCCTCAATTCTATGAAATGCTTTTTTATTAGAATCTTCTTTATCGACTTTTCCTCCAGGGAAAGCCGTATATCCAGGAAAGCTAGTTAAATAGTTTTGCCTGTGAATAACAAAAATCTTTTCACCACAAACAAAAACAGCACTGGCCGCTCTACGCATCCACAACTCCAGCGGCCTTCTCATAACGAACTTCTCTATACCCTTTTATATTATCAAGATCGATAAGCCTTTTTCTTAATTCTGGGCCAGACATATTTAAAGCTTCACCTAAAATTACCTTCCTCACCTCTTTAGCAATTTTTCGTTCTTTATTATGCCAACCAGGAAGTAATACTCTGAGAAGTCTCGCATGCCTCATAAACCCAAGCATCCAATCTTTTGGATTTAAATCAAATTCAAACTTTCGTCCAAAAAAGTCAAAAGAAGGTCGGTTGATATGCTTAACCTTAAAACCAGTTCCTAAAGAAGAGTATCTTTGCTGATCTTGATATTTTTTCAAAGGGCCGATCATTTGATGAGCAATAAAGACCTCATCCTTAATAAAATAAGTCTTGGCCAAAGTTCTTAAGGCCAACTCTTTACATTCACTATCTGATATAATTGCAGCTATTTCACCTGCTTCCTTAATAAAGTTTGTTAATTTTACCCCTCTATCATAAAGCATAATATCATGAATATATTGCGCCAAATGTGGCCTTGGTATTTGAGGAAAGTATTCACATAAGCGTTCAACCATTCTATCAAACCTATTTAAAAATGGTTTTTTGTTAAGCCAAGGTAAAAAACTTTCAACCAAGGATTGTTTCAAATACTTTTCAACATCAACATCTTCATCCTTAGTCATAAACTTTCGTTCAAACTCTTCAACGCCATAATGAACAACTAATCTACCCCATTGGAAGGCCTTAATATTATTTTCCACTTCACTAGCGGTTATAGATTGAGATATCGCGTCCATCATATTTTTTAGAGTAAATGGAATAAGTCCTTTTTGGTAGGCAACACCAAGAATCATGGCCGAAGCATAGACATTCTTACCCATAAGCTCATAGGAGATTTTTTTAAGCTTATACAAAGAAGCCTTATCACCCATTTTTTCTTTAACTGAGGCCCTAAGGGACTCTTCAGAAAGTGGGGCCTGCTCTTCACCTCTATCAAGTAAGATAGATAGAGGAACTTGAAACTGTTCATCTAATACTGAATTACCTTTGGCCGATAGGAAAGCAAAAGCACTTGATCCATCAAGAAGGTCTGGAGATAAAAGTAGGTCTCCTGTTCCCATAGGGGTAATAGCACCATAGCTTTTACCTTTTTTAAATATTGCCATGTGACCTGTGACACGCCCATTTCTTTGGGCCAATCCTTTTTGATCAACAAACTTAAAGTCTAAATCATTTCGCCCATCCATCTCTTTAGCAGCTTGAGCGAGTACTCGAGTAATAGTCGTAACACCTGAACCACCTACTCCTGTAACAATTACTCTCCAATCATCACCAGTCGCGATTTGATCTAACCCTTTAACGGTCAGTGGTTCATTTAATACTTCTAAATCAGGTAATTGAGTCTGCCCATTTTTATATTTTGTAGGGTGATATTCGAAAACCTCAACTTCTTCAAAAGAAGGACATACCTTTATCTTTGTACAGTAACTATCACTGACACAGATTTGAGGGTCGATAACAACTTTTGTTCCATAGGCATCAAATGTTTGTGATAAACCTGGGCACCCTGTGGTATCGATACATTCCCGACAATCCTCACAGGCCCCTGTATTTATTTGGAAAAAGCTTTGAACTTGTTTTGTCTGACCTTGAGAAAAGATTTTTCTCTCTTCTCTTTTTTTCCTTCCATGAAAAGTTAGTCCACATTCTTTGTTGGAAACAATAACTTTCACACCCGGTTTTTTAACAACATCAATAAGAAGATTTTTATAAAAATAACGATCGCTGGGATTTATTTCCGTTGTGTAATCAACACCTAAGTTTCTAACAATAGGAAGAATTTCTTGTCTTGGCCTTTTATATCCTTCTACAGATACTCCTGAGACAGGTGTCATTTGGTGACCAGTCATAGCAGTATTATCGTTATCAAGAAGTATATAAGTAATATCATGATTAGACTGAACTGAGTTTGAAATATCAGTCATTCCAGAATGAAAAAAGGTGGAGTCCCCCATCAATATGACTGAAGGGTTCGTCGTAAAAAAATCCACTCCGGCCCCAAGGGCCCCACCTTGTCCCATGGCACTGAGGTTATGCATTTCTTTAAAAGGGGGAAGAAAAGAAAGCGAATAACAACCAACATCACCATGAGTAATTAAATCAATATTTTCTTTTTTCAGTGTTTTCCTAAGATCCTTAAGAAGACTTAACGTTTCTCTGTGTGGACACCCCGGACAAAATGTAGGAAGCCTTCTTGGAAGGTTTTTCTCCCATTTCTCATAGGAAATCTTATTTGTTTCAGAAAAAGGACCAAGTTGAAGCTCTGATAGTAAAAAGGCTATCCGATCTTGGACAATTTCATAATTAAGCCCACCATTAGCAGGAAACCCATCGGCCTTGCCCTTATTAAAGCTTTTACCATAAACTTTTAGATCAAGATTATTTCTAACGATCAGTTCACTTAATTCATTTTCTAAAAAGCCTCTTTTTTCTTCAACTACCACAACAGACTTTAATCCACTTAACCAAGGTAAAAGAAGCTCATCGACTAGTGGATAACTTGAAGCTAACTTATATAGTTTCACATGACCGAGGTAGTTTGCTTCATCGAGAACTTGCTTGAGAGTCTCAAAAGTGGCGCCACTAGAGATGAAACCAATATCACTGTTTTCTTCTCCAAAAGTTTTATCCAACCCAAGTTGTTTATAAACTTCGTGTACTTTTGGAAAGCGCTCATTAATCATTGATCCATCGGCCAAAAGAGAGTTTGGTGGCACCATAACATTTTTAGATAAATCAAATTCTTCTGGGTTAAGATGCACTAATTTAGGGTCAACCTCTACTTCTTGACCTAATTCTACTCTTCCGCCTCCTTCGGCCATAAAAGTCGTAAGAAGAATACCTTGATAAACAGAGGTTCTTTTTGAGACATAAAGGGCCTTGGCAATCCAATCTTTTAACTCTTGGGGAGTAGAGGGTTCGAAAAAAGGTATATGTAAATGTTTATAAAGATATCGAGAATCGGCAGGAGTTGAAGTTGATATAGACCAAGGGTCATCGCCAACAACAATAACAACACCTGGGTGGATCTGTTCTCCAGTTTCTGGATCAACCTCCACTGGCCCTGGATTGGCAAAGTTACCAACGGATAGAGCATCTGAAGCAACATGGAGACCCATCGATTTCATTCCAACAAGAACATCACGACCGGCCTGTTTCGCCCCTGAAGCCATGGCGGCAGCATTGGCCTCACTGTTACCAATGACAACCTTAATGCCTTTGGCCTGAAGCTCTTTACGTTTATCGTAGAGTATATTGAAAAAATCCGCTAGCGGTGAGCCAGGGTAACCAGTGTAAAGAGAGAAGCCGGCCTCAAGACCGCCTCGTACAATAAGTTCATTACCACTCAATATTTCTGTCATCATTTATGGATCCTTAGATTCAGTTGCCTAAACTACCAAATAAAGTTAAATATTCCAAAAATATAACCTCGCTAAGGCTTAATATTTTCGAGTAGATAGAAAGTTTGCGAGGACTATAACTTAAATTTATATGATGAGTCAATTTTGATTTTTACTGTCACTTCGTCCATTATGTTGTGACCTTTAAAACGCTTATTAAAAAGGAGACATTTATGACCAGCGTCATTAATGCAGAAAACCCCATCGGAATTATTGCTATAGACCACCTTGAGTTTACTTGTGAGGACATTAGTAACTCCGTAACAAAACAACTTTTTTATAAATTAGGCTTTGTTAAAACCTATGAAAATAAACCTGAAAACACTGAGCTTTTTGGACAAGGACAAGTACGTTTCTTAATGACATCAAATAAAGATGAAAATTCTCACTCCAGAAAATACTTTAATAAGCATGGTGAAGGTGTTTCAAAGATGGCCTTTCTTGTTGAAGATGCTGAACATGCCTTAAAAGAGATGAAACATCGAGGCGCTGAGATTGTACATGAGCTTGAAACTGTAGAAAGTGAACATGGTATCTATAAAATATTTCAAATCAAAGGTTTTGGAGATGTCCTTAACGAAATCGTTGAGCGTCCAAAAGAATATTTTCGTCCTCAGTTCTCTAAACTACCTGAAGACCCGGATTCAAATCCATTAGTTAACAGAGTTGCAAGAATTGACCACCTCACTAACAATGTTCCGAAAGGTGAAATGGAAAAGTGGGTGCAATTCTATAAAGATATATATGGATTTGTTGAAACAAGATATTTTGATATTAAAGGTCAAAAAACTGGTCTACTCTCCAAAGTTGTCCAATTAAAAAATAGTGCTGTCATCATCCCTATTAATGAGCCAGACGCTGATGGTAGTAAATCCCAAATTCAAGAATTCCTAGATATCCATAAAGGTGCCGGTGTTCAGCATATTGCTCTGACATGTTCTGATATTATAGGAACCGTTGGGGATCTAAGAGAGCGTGGAATAGAGTTTCTCGATGTGCCCTCTACCTACTACGAAGATATACCAAAAAGAAACTTTAAAGTTACCGAAGACCTTAAAACGCTAGAAGACTTAAGACTATTAGTAGATGGCGACCCTGATGGTTACCTTCTGCAGATTTTTACTAAGACATTAATTGGGCCTGCATTTTTTGAGTTTATTCAAAGAAAGAAACACAATGGTTTTGGTGAAGGGAACTTTCAGGCATTATTTGATGCGATTGAAAGAGACCAAAAAGAAAGAGGATATATTTAATGGGCTTTGAATATATTGATTACAAAGAATTTAATAATACCGCTATTATTAAAATTAATAGGCCAGAGGTTTATAATGCCCTCAATAAATCAGCAAAAGCTGAAATTGTTGAGGCCATTTCCCAGGCCAATAATAGTAAAGAAGTCAGAAGTATTATTTTAACAGGTGAGGGAAAAGCATTTTGTAGTGGTCAAGACCTTAACGACCGCTCCGTAAGTAATGGTGATGCACCTCTTGATTTAGGGTATACATTAGAGACAGAATGGATTCCCTTAGTTAAGGCCATTAAAAACTCCTCAAAAATTATTATTGGTACAATAAATGGCGTTTGCGCTGGGGCCGGAATCTCTATAGCGTTTGCATGCGATCTTATCGTTAGTCGATCAAATGTTAAGTTTGTCAGTGGTTTTTCCAAGTTAGGCCTATGTCCTGATGCCGGGATATCTTATACTTTCACAAGGGCATTAGGTTACCATGAAGCACTAGAGTTTTTTCTTTTTAATACACCTTACTCATCTGAAGAGCTTAAAAAGAAAGGTCTTATTAATGTCGTAAGTGAGGATCCATTAAAAAATGCAAAAGAGTTATCACAGAAATTAAACACTCTGGCCCCTTTATCCAATAAACTTATTAAAGAAAACTTACAGGTTGCCCTTGATAAAAACTTTACGTCATCACTTGATAAAGAAACGAGTAGCCAAAGAGAGTTAGGAAAGACAGAGGATTACCAAGAGGGTCTCAATGCTTTTTTTGAAAAGCGTGCCCCTAATTTTAAAGGTCAGTGATGAAAATCTCTAAAATAGCTATTATTGGATCTGGAACTATGGGGCAAGGTATTGCCCAGTGGTTCGCACAACAAAACATTCAAGTTGAGCTTATTGATATAAAAAAAGAATATTCAGAAAAGGCGCTTATTAATATCTTTTCTAGCTGGGAGCGACTCTCAAAAAAGGGAAAATTTTCTCAACTTCAAATTGATCAATTTAAAGAAAATATTATAATCAAAGACCTTGAAGAGATAGACCCGCAGATAGATCTTGTTATTGAGGCGATTATTGAGGACCTAAATATTAAAAGGCAGGTGTTCAAAAAACTAAATTCAATATGTGATGAGCATACGGTCTTTGCTTCCAATACTAGTAGTATACCTATATCAGATATCTCAAACGAACTACCCAATAAAAGACAAGAAAACTTTATTGGGATCCACTTTTTCAACCCGGCCCCCATAATGAAATTGGTCGAAATCATAATTGGAAAAAATAGTTCTCCAGATCTAGGTCAGAATATCGCCAAGTGGTTTGACCAACACAAGAAAGTACCGGCCATCTGTAAGGACCGGCCTGGTTTTATCGTTAATAGAGTTGCGAGAAATTTCTATGGTGAACCATTACGTATTGTGGAAAATTTCGATCCGCATAAAATCGAAAACGTTGATCAAGTTCTTAAGACCGTTGGTGGATTTAGAATGGGCCCTTTTGAGTTAATGGACTTGATTGGAATTGACGTCAACTATATGGTTACTGAAAGTGTTTATAGTGCTTTCGACAAAAATCCAAGATTTGCTCCCCATCCACTCCAAAAAGAAATGGTCGATAAAAAGCGAAATGGAAAAAAGTCTGGAAAAGGGTTTTATGACTATGAGTAAAAAACTTATTATTTTTACCCCAAATCACCCACTTTCAGATCAATTTAAGAATCTTCAAAGTGATTATGATATTGTTGCATTAGACTCAATTGAGCTTAAAGAGAAACTCAAAACACATAATACTGTTTTTGACCTTTGTTGCTTAGAAACAAAAGATAAAATCACCCTCTTAAAAACTCTCTCGCATCATAAAGTCTATACTGACTTAAGTGTTAATAAGGTCAATTCGTTGATTACTGATTTCCCTCAAATTAAAGGCGCATTCTCTTTAGCTATCTTTGGTGGGACTAATGCAAGAGAGTGTTTTATCAATAATGAAGGGCCCGAAGAGCTCGAAGCATTCTTATCTCATTTTAGTCTCACTCCGTTTATTCATAAATCGGCCCCTGACTATTTTATTCTTGGTAGAACAATTGCTCCTATTATTAATGAGGCCTATTTTGCAATCCAAGAAGACCTTGCTTCTAAAGAAGATATAGACAATGCAATGAAATATGGAGTCAATTACCCTATTGGTCCTTTTGAGTGGTCCAATCTATTTGGTAAAGATAAAGTGGGTATGCTTTTAAATGAACTCTACTTAAATACAAAACAGGATCGATATATTCCCTGTACACTTTTGTCCTAAGGAAAGTTATGCAAGATACATTTATAGTTTATGCAAAAAGAACACCTCTCGGTAAAATTGGAGGTATTCTCTCTAATGTTCGTCCTGACGATATGATGGCCCACCTATTTAAAGATTTAAAAAGCAATATTTCATTTGATCTTAATGAAATTGATGATGTTATTGTTGGCTGTGCAAATCAGGCCGGAGAAGATAACCGAAACGTCGCTAGAATGGCCTCTGTTTTAGCAGGACTCCCCTATGAAGTTCCTGCTGTTACTCTTAATAGACTTTGCGCTTCTTCTTTAGATGCCACTATTGATGCTTGGTCTCGTATACGCTCAGGTCTAGCTGATTGTATTGTCGTTGGTGGTGTTGAAAGCATGACCAGAGCTCCTTTAGTCATGAGTAAAGCTTCAAGTGCATATGGCAGAGACCAAAAAATGTACGATAGCTCCTTTGGTTGGCGCTTCCCAAATAAAAAAATGGAGGCCATGTTTCCTTTAATGAGTATGGGACAAACAGCTGAAGAAGTAGTGGATAAACATAATATTTCAAGACAAGAGCAAGATCAGTTTGCACTTTCCAGTCATCAAAAAGCTGTTGAGGCCCAAACAAAAAACCTCTTTGATGATGAGATTGTTTCTCTTTCCGTTTTCAAAAGTAAGAAAGAAACCATCGAAGTAAGTAAAGATGAAGGGCCACGGGCCAATACAAGTATCGAAAAGTTGGCCAGTTTAAGGCCAGTCTTTAGAGAAAATGGAACCATAACGGCCGGTAACGCCTCAAGTATGAATGATGGTGCTGCTTGTTTATTAGTCGTTTCTGAAAAGTTCATGAAAAAAAATAATCTCACACCTATGGCCCGAATTAGTGGTGCTGGTATTAGAGGAATTCATCCTAATATAATGGGGCTAGGTCCCGTTGAAGCGACAAAAAGGCTATGTCAAAAGTTTGGAAAAAAGATTACAGACTTTGATGTGATGGAACTCAATGAGGCCTTTGCGGCCCAAGTTCTGGGATGTGTGAAAGAGCTCGATCTTGATTTGAATAAAGTCAATTTAAGAGGTGGTGCCATCTCATTAGGTCACCCTTTAGGATGTTCTGGAGCAAGAATTCTTACGACATTACTTCATATTATGAAAACAGAAAATAATCTTAAAAACGGACTCGCAACAATGTGTGTGGGTGTTGGTCAAGGTGTTGCTTTAAGTGTGGAAAAAGCTTAAGGGTCACTCAATAAAGGAAGGCCCCCATAATTCATGAGGGCCTCCCAAGGGAAGACAAGGAAGAATTTAGCCAATCAGTTTGAGGGCCTGCTGTCCTCTCATATTGGCCTGTGCAAGTACCGAAGTACCAGCAGTTGTTAAAATTCCAAGTTTTGTTGCTTTTGCTGTTTCAGAGGCATAATCTGTATCTCTAATTCTAGAGTTTGCCGCTGAAAGGTTTTCAATACCAGACTTTAAATTTTGAATCGTAGAACTTAGCCTGTTTTGAACAGCACCAAGCTCGGCCCTTTCTCCTGAAACTTTTTGAATGGCCGAGTCGATGATATCTAAACTCTGCTGTGAATCTTCCTTAGATCCTACGGATAACTCTGTAAGACCGAGACTATCAAGAGTTGAATTAGTCATTGAAGCGTTATAACGAATTCGATCTTCAAAATCATCGTTATTGATACCAATTTGAAAATCGTAGCTCTCTCCTTCTCCATTAAGAAGCTTCTTGCCATTAAATTCAGTAACTTGAGCAATTCTTTGAATCTCTTGCTTTAAGTTCTGGTATTCTAGATCAGTAAATTGTCTTTCAGCATCGCCTACCGTATCTGATGAAGACTGAATAGCAAGCTCTCGTAATCTAATGAGAATGTTACTTACCTCATTAAGACCACCTTCAGCAGTTTGAATTAAGGAAATACCATCATTGGCATTACGGTCGGCCTGTTCTAGCCCCTTAATTTTTGCCTTTAACTTTTCACTGATCGCCAAACCGGCCGCATCATCGGCTGCCCGAACGATACGTGTACCTGAAGAGAGCTTTCCTAGAGAGTTAGCAGCATCTTCATTGTTTTTGCCGAGGGTTCTTTGTGCCGCAAGCGAAGGCACGTTTGTGTTGATTCTTAGGCCCATAATTCCTCCTTGGATGCCTTTACCCCGATCCCTGGAGATTAATTCCCACCTTGAGAATTAATAAGCCTACTGCTTTGTTGAGTTTTTCAAACTAACCAAATTGGTTAGCTTGGTTATTCAAAGAATCGGCTAGGAAAAAAATACCTTTAGAGTCAAAACGAACTTTTTTGGTTATTTTTACCGGTCTAATCTAGTTGGTTATTATCTTTGAGACTGCGCCCATTACCTTATCTTTATTGTATGGTTTTGTGATCCATGCCCTTACGCCCAAGTCCTTTCCTCTTTGCTTAAGCTCCTTGCTTCCTTCAGTAGTCAGCATAAAAACAGTGAGCTCGGCCAATAAGTCTTTTTCTTGAAGTATTTCTAGTGTTTCGAAACCATTAATCCCTGGCATGTTGATATCACAAAACACAAGATCAAATTTAATTTGATCATGCTCTATTATCTGAATTGCTTCTCTTCCATCACTAGCTTCAGTAACATCGTGACCCAGCTCCTTTAAATCATTTTTTAATTTTGTTCTAAATGAACTTGAATCATCGATAACTAATATATTTGCCATAATTTTCTCTTTTATAAATTTTATCCTATTTCTAGATTTTAATAAAATATTTCAAAATGCAAAAGAGGATTACTCAGTCTTTATATTTAATCTGGTAGCCAATAAAGTTTAACGGTACAATATTTATAAACCTTGTAATAAAAAACTAAGTTTTTCGGAGACGACCAATGCCACCAAAGGCAGATATAAAGATCTTAATTGTTGATGATAAACAGACAATGAGAAAAATTATAAAAGGTATGCTAAGAGATTTAGGTTATAGTGACATAACAATATCTAATAACGGCGCCTTGGCCTGGACAGAACTTCAAGAAGCATCTCAAAATGGAAAACCTTTTGAATTTATCATTTCTGACTGGAGTATGCCTGAAATGAATGGCCTAGAGCTATTAAAAAAGATCAGAAGTGATGATGCCTATAAAACAACTCCCTTTTTAATGATTACGGCCGAGGCGGAGCAAAGTAAGGTTCTTCTTGCTGTTAAGGCCGGAGTAAGTAATTTTATTGTGAAGCCATTTACAACAAAAATATTATCCGAAAAGATAAATAAGATAAATTTTTAGGAAGTGGTTATGTCTAGTTATACAAAACAATTTACCATATTTTCAAAGCCATTTATCGATGCGGCCAAGGATGTTTTTGAAACGATGGTCTTTACGTCCTTAAAAACAGGTAAGCCTATTGTCAAAAAGGGCCTTCAGTCAAAAGGTGAAGTCTCAACTTATCTAAAGATCTCCGGTGTCCACAATCCAACAAAAAAAAACTACCTGGCCATGTTATCTATTTCTTGGCCCAAGGAAACTTATCTTAAACTTAGCTCTGCCATGTTGATGGAAGAAATAACTCAATATAACGACGAATGCTCTGATATTGGAGAAGAAATAATTAAAATGATCTTAGGAAATGCAAAAAAAGATTTAACAGGTTTGGGTTTTAGCTCATATGTTGATGAATCGATAAATAATCAAAATAATATGCAGGGCCTTTCAAAGGACTCACATGTCATAGAAATTCCTATTGAATGTTCTTATGGAAAAATGTTCATGGAAATTTATTATACAGATGCTCTAGAACTATAATTTTCAAAAGGAAGAGAATTGGTTCCCTTCCAACACATCAAATAATGCTCAATATCACCATCACCACATTCGATATACCCATAAGTGAGATGGGTTCCATTTCTTTCATTTCCTAGGCCAACAAAACTCATTTTAGTCCAAGTTCCCGTATTCATAACAGATCTTTTTGGGCCATGATATTTCAAATATGCTTCATGCGTATGCCCGATAACAAGTAACTCTAGTCCCGGATTTGAATCGAAAAATTTATCCGTCTCATCCTCCAAACAATGAAAAAGTTTTAATTCCTTTTTAACCTTAGAACAGACACTTGCTATATTAAAGTCGTTTTTAAAAAAGTCTAAGACTCTCACCATGAAAAAATAAAAACAAGTACTAAAGAGAAACCTCAAAGTAAAAAATGTATCGTAAAAAAGCCCTTTGAGAATAAAAACCTTTATCGGTTTTACTTGGTTAATAAAATCTCTTTCTTCTTTGTATTTATTAACTACTCTTGTGACATAATAAGATCCCCATGGAGGTATAAAATAGTATTGATCATCGTCACCTTTTTTTATTGACCCATGCTCACAATAATTATGTGCGTACTCAAATTCATGTCCATGCTTGATGGCCAACTGTTTTATAGGAAAATAAGGTTTATTTTGCTCTACTCTAAAAACAAACCTTTCTCTATATTCGCTAGGAATTTTATTAAGAAAATATTCTTGCAAACGAGGTAATATAAATTCAGCATCGTGATTACCAATTATATAGACTATCTTTTTATGGCCATGCTTTAAAAAGTTAAAAAGGGCCTCAAACACTTCATTATGAGCATTTAAAATAACCTTTAGCTTTTCTAAACAAGCCTGTTCACTCCAATATTCATCATCATAAAAATTAACGAAGGGCACGGCCAGAAAATCTAAAAAGTCTCCATTAATAATTAACTCTACATCTTCCATCTGGGCATAGTAGTTCAGAAACTCTGTAAGTTCTTTATCATGATAAAAATCTTCGAGGAGGTTTCTTTGCCCGTTAAAATAAGCGCCTGCACCAAGATGAAGGTCTGAAATAATGAGAATTTTTTTATTATTCTTTGATATCTGGAGGGACTTCATATGGTTCAGAGCCTACGATTAGAGGAACCGCCTGAAATGCGGGTGATAACGTTATAAAGGATAATCGATCATTCTCTTTCATATTAAGAGGTCTCGATAGTGTCGTATTAGCAGAAACTGTAAAACTATCTCTTATATCGTCTTGACCATCATGAATCTGGCAGATGAGCTTGGATAATGTCTTATTTTCGACGATCAAGCTTAGATGCTTATTCACAGCATTTGGAGAAAGGACAACAACCTTTTTAGAAAAAAAACGAATCACAAAAGAGTCTACTTTCTCCACTGCTTCCGAGTTAAAAGAGACTAAAAATAAGAAAATCATCAAAGTTTTCACTACTTAAGTGTACCAACCAGATCAAGACGCCAGTCGCCCTAGGGAATATTTTTCCCCTTTGTTGCCCCCTGATTACATTAGTCCAAAACTACCCGATAAGAATTCATGTTAGGATTTAATACAAAAAACAATTCTCAAGTATTTATTAAAAACTTTTTTGCCAAACAAGTGCATAATTGGATTAGAAAGGATCCTGATTATTATAGGGCCTTTGTTTTACTTTTTGACTGTCTCCCTCAAAAAATAAAAGCTGAATTAAATAGAAAAAAGGATATCATTTTTCTAAAAGTAGATGGTCAATTTGCCTCCACGATAGAAGCAAACCACAAAAAAAGCATAGTCCTTATTTATGAAGACTTACTCAAACTTTTTAAAGGCCCTCGATTCCCCCAAGGAGTTGCTGTACTTGCACATGAGCTTGGCCATATACTTCGTGATCATGCCAAAAGACATATCTCTATTATAGATACCCAATTTGAAGCAGATCAATTTGCTGTTGAAATAGGTCTTGAAGAAGAATTGATAGACTTTTTAAGTGATCATATTGAAAAAGGTGATTGCAAAATTAGACTCGATAAACTCTTAATCAATAAGTAATCTTGTTTCTTTTAAAAGTTTAATTTCATCTCTTATTTTAGCTGCATCCTCAAAGCGAAGCTCTCGACTGGCCTCTTTCATTTGTAAGGTAAGCTCTTTAATTTGCTCGTCAATTTTTTCTGCAGTAAAGTCTTGTTTCGAAAGTTTAACCTTTAGCTTTTCCTTACCTCTTCCCTTAGACTTACCTCTTAAAGTTTCAATGATACCACCTGAGATGGCCTTCACAATAGTCTTAGGCTCTATATTATGATCCTTATTATACTCGATTTGAATATCTCTTCTTCTTTTAGTTTCAGAGATAGCTTTTTTCATACTAAGGGTTTCTTTATAGGCATATAAGATGACTCTACCTTCAGCATTTCGAGCTGCCCTACCCATCGTTTGAATAAGTGATTTTTCACTTCTCAAAAAACCTTCTTTGTCTGCATCTAAAATACCCACCAACGTTACTTCCGGAATATCAAGCCCCTCTCTTAAAAGATTTATACCAACGAGAACCTCAATCTCTCCTTCTCTAAGGCTTTTAATAATCTCCATTCTTTCAATAGTTCCTATATCAGAATGCAGGTATTTTATTTTTAGACCGAGCCCTTCATAGTAATGAGATATTTCTTCCGCCAATTTTTTGGTCAGAGAAGTAATTAGGATTCTACCCCCTTTTTTAATTTCTTTTTTAATTTCAAAAAGAAGGTCGTCGATTTGAGTCGCAGCATCTTTTACTTCAACAATTGGATCTAAAAGGCCAGTTGGGCGTATTAACTGTTCGACATACTCACCATCACACCTTTTTAATTCATAGTCGGCCGGTGTGGCAGAAACATAGAGGACATGATCCATTTTACTTTCAAACTCTTTAAATTCTAAAGGTCTGTTATCAAGGGCACTAGGTAACCGAAACCCATATTCAACAAGGTTTTCCTTTCTTGCACGGTCCCCTTTATACATCCCACCAACCTGACCTATGGTCATATGAGACTCATCAACAATAAGTAAAAAATCATCTCCAAAATAGTCGATTAATGTTGGTGGAGGCTCCCCTGGAAGGGCCCCTGTGAGATGACGAGAGTAGTTTTCAATTCCAGAACAAAACCCCATCTCTTCAATCATTTCTAAATCAAGAAGTGTCCGTTGCTCTACACGTTGTTTCTCAACTAGTTTGCCTTGAAGCTCAAGCTCATTTATTCTTTCACGCAACTCATTTCTAATAGACTTAATCGCTTTTTTGAGTTTCTCCTCACTAACAACATAATGACTTTTAGGATAAATGACAACCTTATCAAGGGTCTCGATGGCCGTACCTCTGAGAGGATCAACAATTGTAATGTTTTCTAGTGTTGTATCAAAAAATTCAAGTCTAATAACTTTAGAGTCTTCATTAGGTGGAAAGACTTCAACAATATCACCTCGAGAGCGAAATGAGCCTCTTGTAAAATCGATATCATTTCTTTCATATTGAATAGAAACAAGCTCTCTTAATAAATCAGTAGGATTATAATCTTCTCCAACAAATAATTTACACCTTTGAGATTGATACTCATCCGGACTACCAATACCATAGATACAGCTTACGCTACTTATGACAATAACATCATCTCGTGACAAAAGACTTTGAGTGGCCGAGTGTCTTAACTTATCAATTTCATCGTTAATAGATGAATCTTTTTCGATATAAGTATCACTGTTAACGACATAGGCCTCTGGTTGATAATAGTCGTAATAGCTGACAAAGTACTCGACAGCATTATTGGGAAAAAATTCTTTAAACTCACCATAAAGTTGAGCGGCCAATGTTTTATTATGGGCCAAAATCAAAGTTTTTTTACCAAGGTTTTGAATGATATTGGCCATCGTAAAGGTTTTACCAGAGCCTGTTACCCCTAGAAGAGTTTGTTGCTTTTGATTCTTATTAAAGCGCTCGGTAATAGATTTAATGGCCTGAGGCTGATCGCCTTTTGGTTTAAACTTTGATTTTAAGTTAAATACTTTATTCATATGACCAAGAAACTGTCCCATCAGGATTATCTTTAACGACTATTTTGGCCGCTTTAAGTTTATCTCTAATCTCATCTGCTTTTGACCAATCTTTTTGTTCCCTTGCTTCAGTCCTTTGAGCAATAAGACTTTCAATTTCTTCATCTGATAGTTTATTGTCTTGTCCATGTAAGGCCTTTTTGGCCTTTTTAAGCATACTGTTTACTTCATTAATAGTTTTTTGCTCCAAAGTGATAAGCCCTGTCGCTAGAGATGCAAATCTTACTAAATTATGAATTGAAGTTAGGGACTCTTCTTTAAATGCATCCTGCTCATGAAGCTTTGCAGAGTTATAGTGACGGATAAACTTAAAAAGGGCACTCATTGCACTTGGAACATTAAAATCATCTGCAATTGCCTCTTTCATATTTTCTAGGGCCAATTCAGCTTCTTTAATAAGCTCATGAGGTACATCATTACCTTCTTTGGCCATCTTAATATTATTTATATTTTGTGCAAATGTATAAAGTCTTTCCATATCTCCGAAGGCACGTTCTATGACTTCTTGATTCCAATCCATCTTTGAACGGTAGTGAACTGAAAGCAGTATTTGTCTAAGAATAAGTCCACCAAAGGTTTCAACAAATGAACGAATTGTTATTACGTTTCCAAGACTTTTAGACATTTTTTCAGCGCCAAAATTCAAAAACTCGTTATGGCACCAATTTTCCGAAAAAAGACATCCATTGGCCGCTTCGGATTGGGCAATTTCATTTTCGTGGTGGGGGAACATAAGATCAACTCCCCCATGATGAATATGAATTGTTGGGCCTAAATGTTTTTTGGCCATGGCCGAACACTCTATATGCCATCCAGGTCTACCTTTACCCCATGGAGAATCCCATGAAGGCTCACCTTGCTTGGCCGGTTTCCAAAGAACGAAGTCTGCAGGGTGGTGCTTTCTTTGATCTACTTCAACTCTTTTTCCATGCTGTAAACTCTCCAAGTTTTGTTTACTAAGTTTTCCATAGTCCTCAAACTTTTGAACATCATAAAAAACTTCACCATCCGCTTCGTAGGCAAAACCTTTTTCCATAAGATCTTCAATCATCTGAATGATTTCGTTCATCGTCTCACTAACTTTAGGCGTTTTTGTTGCTGGCAACATTCCTAGTGAGTTCATATCCTGTAGACATTCTTCGACATATTTTTGAGCGTGATCAAGTGGTGCGACACCTAACTCATTGGCCCTTTCAATAATTTTATCATCAACATCAGTAAAGTTACGTACAAATTCGACATCATATCCTAAGGCCTTAAGCGATCTATTTATTAGATCTCCAACAACTAATGCACGTGCATTACCAACATGAAGAAAGTCATAAGTTGTAGGCCCACAAGAATAAAATTTAACGGTAGGAGTTTTGGGTTCAAATAGCTCTTTATTTCTTTTTAAATTATTATATATCTTTATTTTTCTCTTTTCCATTTCACCTATCTCCAATTAAAAGGCCACCTATAAGGTGGCCCAATTAAAACAAAATTTAAAGTAGAATGATTAACTAATTGAAGGACCTACAGAATCAAAACTTGAATTAATTTTATTATTAATATCAGTTCTTTCTTCTCCCTCGGCCAGTGCAATCTCTTGAGAAATAAGATCTCTACACTGATCAAGCATTTTCTTTTCTCCAAAGCTTAGGCTTTTCTTCTCTTTTAACAAGAATAAGGCCCTTAACACTTCGGCAATCTCTTTAAGAGAGCCCGTTTTAATTTTAATCATATATTCACGGTATCTTCTATTCCAAGTTGAGTTATCTACTTCTACATCATGATCCTTAAGAAGATCATAAACCTCATTAATTTCTTGCTCACCAACAAGACCACGAATACCTTCTTGAGAATTAGTAGGTACCATAACAGTCATACCGTTACTTATTATTTTAAGAATGTAGAATTTAGAAACTGCACCGCCAAGCTCGCGCTCTTCGATATCTACGATTTGGCCGACACCATGTCCGGGGCATACCGCATATTCACCTACATTAAACATCTAAACCTCCCACAATTCATATCTCACACAAAGTATCGCGTAGCACTAATTACATCAAGAATTCATCGCTTTGTATGAAAAAATTGCTGCGCCATTAAACCACTTTTCACACACTTTGCCAATTGGGGATAATGGATTTAGAAATAACAATAGGTTAGCAATGATAAGCTAACCTATTGATTATAGGTAAATTAGAAACGTGAACAAAGTTCGTTGTTATCAAAAAAGTAAGAAATTTCTCTTTGAGCACTAGCTGAAGAGTCAGAACCGTGTACAGCATTGGCCTCAATAGACTTAGCATAAAGCTTTCTGATCGTACCTTCATCAGCTTCGGCAGGGTTTGTAGCGCCCATAATTTTACGGTTTTTATCTACAGCATCCTCACCTTCTAAAACATAAAGAAGAACTGGTCCAGAAGTCATGAAACTTACAAGAGAACCAAAAAATGGTCTTTCTTTGTGTTCGATATAAAAACCTTCTGCTTTTTCTTTGCTTAATTGAACAAATTTAGCAGCGGCCACTCTTAGGCCTTCGGCCTCAAATCTAGCTAGTATATTTCCAACATTGTTGTCTTCAACAGCATTTGGCTTAATGATTCCGAAAGTTTTTTCAATACCCATTTTAATAACTCCTGATTTACACGAAAAATAGAAATACGTTAATATCTACTTAATGCCCTTTAAGTCAATATAATTTCAAATAAAAAAACAATTTGAGGGCAAAGGAAAAGGGCCCTAAGGCCCTTATTTTTCAGCTTTTTTAAGGACTTCTTCTAGTTTAAGACCTAATTCAGCAGGTGATCTTGCTGTCGTAACACCACATTCTTCAAGAACACGGTATTTAGCATCAGCAGTGTCATCTCCACCTGAAATGATAGCACCAGCGTGTCCCATTCTTTTACCTGGAGGAGCTGAGGCCCCTGCGATAAAGCTAACAACTGGCTTACTCATATTTTTTTGAATCCATCTAGCAGCATCTGTTTCAGCACTACCACCGATTTCACCAATCATGATGACAGCATCAGTTTCAGGATCCTTTTCAAATAGTTCAAGGACATCGATAAAGTTAGTACCAGCAACTGGATCTCCTCCAATTCCAACACAAGTTGATTGTCCAATCTCTCTTTCTGTTAATTGAAAAACTGCTTCATAAGTCAACGTACCAGAACGAGAAACAACACCTACTCTTCCTGGCATATGGATATGACCTGGCATAATTCCTATTTTACACTCACCTGGAGTAATAACTCCTGGACAGTTAGGGCCAATAAGTCTTGAGTCTGATCTATCAAGAACAGCTTTTACTTTTACCATATCTGTTATTGGAATTCCTTCCGTAATACAAATTATTAAAGGCATCTTAGCATCAACACACTCTAAAATAGAGTCAGCTGCAAAAGGCGGTGGAACAAAAATCATGGCAGCATTTGCACCAGTTTGATCTACAGCTTCTTGAACAGTATTAAATACTGGCATACCCTCATGTACCGTTCCTCCCTTACCTGGAGTCACGCCACCAACTATATTTGTCCCGTAGTCCTTACATTGCAGAGAATGATATGTTCCTTGCTTACCTGTTAAACCTACAGTGATTAATTTTGTATCTCTATCAACTAAAATCGTCACCTTATGCCTCCTCGCCTTTAGATGCCTTCACCACTTTTTCTGCTGCTTGGCCTAAATTATCTGCTGTAATGATATTTAAATCAGAGTTTTCAAGGATCTTTTTCCCCATAGCTACATTTGTACCTTCAAGTCTTACGACGAGTGGAACTTCTATACCAATCTCTTTTGCAGCTGCGACAACACCTTCTGCGATAATATCGCACTTCATAATTCCACCAAAGATATTCACTAAGATGGCCTTAACGTTTTCATCTTGAAGAATAATTGAAAAAGCTTTTTGAACTGACTCTTTAGTGGCCCCACCACCTACATCCAAAAAGTTTGCAGGCATCCCACCATGAAGCATAATAATATCACAAGTGGCCATGGCCAAACCTGCACCATTAACCAAACAACCAATATTACCATCAAGTTCGATATAGCTAAGACCGTGCTCAGCGGCTTCAATTTCTTTTTCACTTTCTTCTGTTGGATCACGATATTCAACAATGTGAGGTTGTCTAAATAAAGCATTACCATCAAAATTCAGCTTAGCATCGAGTGCGATTATTTCTCCATCCTTTGTACTTACAAGAGGATTGATTTCTGCAATTGTACAATCGCTATCCATGTAAAGGTTATAGAGACCTTCGAAAAACTTCGAAGCTTCTTTAACCATCGCTTTATCTTTAATACCTATTCCTGCAGCAAGTTTTCGTCCAACAAATGGTGTATAACCAGAAGCAGGATCAACAGGTACTTTAATTATTTTTTCAGGGTTTGTTTTAGCGACTTCCTCAATCTCAACACCACCTTCTGAAGAAGCAATAAAAGATACTTTCCCTATATTTCTATCCAGAACTATACCAAGATAATATTCATGCCCTATCTCAGTACCTTCCTCAATATAAAGTGTATTAACTTTTTTTCCTTCAGGTCCTGTTTGATGAGTAACTAAAGTCTTACCCAGAATTTCATTTGCGTAGGTTTTAACCTCGTCAAGAGATTTAGCAACTTTTACGCCACCAGCTTTACCTCTTCCTCCGGCATGTATTTGTGCTTTAACAACCCAAACATTACCACCAAGTTTTTCAGCTGCACTAACAGCTTCATCTACAGTTTTGGCCACTTCACCTCTAAGAACTTTAATTCCAAACTTTCTCATTAGCTCTTTAGCCTGATACTCATGCACGTTCATAACGACTCCAACAAATTATATTAAATATATGCCACATACTAGACTTATGAAATTCAGGATACTAGTAGCTACGCATAAAAATACTACCACCAAACGCATCCATCTGGTCTAATATTTTAATTTTTTCTGAAAATTTATCTAAATCTTCAGTTATAGCTTCAAAACTATTGACATATTTCTCTTGGATTATTTTTCGCTTCTTTTCATCAATAAGTTTTATTTTTTCAACATCAGTTATTGATTTACTTACAACTGCTCCGATTCTTTTACCAAATTCAAAGAACTGCCTATAAAAATTTGCTTCATTTGGATTCTTATCTCTATTTTCCAAGAATAGCTTTCTGTTCTCTAAAACGAGGCTTCTCAAAACAGGTCCTATCGTTTTTGCATATCTATTTTCAAAACGATAAATATCATAGCCTCTTTTCATAACTTTAACACTTTCTTTATAATGGAAAATAATTTGTGCTAATAAGGCCTTTATTGTTCTGTAACTTTCAAGTTTTCCTTCGTATTTATAGCTTTTGATTTGTTCTAGTTTTTCGTTGTAGTCCTGAAGTTTTTTATTAAAATCAGAATGTCCATCTTTGGAGAATAAAAACTGGGTCTCAAATTGAACTTCAACTTTTTTTAAGGGTTTAAAAATATCATTAATCCATGAATATTGTGATAAATATAAGGCCATCGGACCTATATCATTCCAAAAGTAACCTGAAATATAAACGTCATAATAACCTGGAAAAATTCTTGTTCCTTTAAGAAAAGTTAAATCATTCGTTTTACCCCAGCTCTTATTTACTTTTAAATCTCCTAAAAGTTCTGATGGGCCTGTCCCAAGAATCTTGCCTTTTTTAGCCTTTAAATAAATTTGAAGAAAGCCTTCTCCTTTAAAGTTAGAGGCAACAACGATTTGCTTAAGGTCTTTATCTAGGGATACTTCTAATTGAGGTTTTTGCCCTTCCTTATAATCTTTTGCTGCGACACTTTCCAATCGACTTAAATCAGACTCAGACAATTGTGGTATTTTAAACTCCGTCGAGGCTTCATTAAAAAAGACTAAAACTCTGTACATGATAGAAAGCAAAACCAAGGCCGCTATAATAGCATTAAAAATATTTCCTCTGCTTTTTTCTGTGCTCGAGGGTGACGCAACATTTTTTTGACTAACTATTTTAGGAGTTTCTATTTCAGTCGCTGTTTCATTTTCTACTTCAACCTGAACAACAGTAGGATATTCATCAAAATAAATTGATGGTGGAGAATCCACAATAATGGGAAACTTGATCGCCCGTTTTTTTCTTTTTTCTCGCTTAATGCCTTGCTTCTGTAAGAGAACTCTTAAAGGAACCCAATCAGATAGACCTTCTTTCCAAATCAAATCGTTATCTTCAACAATTCCATCTAGAAACATTTTCTCGACATCATCATAGCCATAAGGACCAGTATGATGATCACCCTTATAAATAAACCACTCTTTTTCCATCTTTAATTATTCTAGAAAGAGGGACTACCTAAGTCAAAATTAATAAAAATAAAAAAGGTCTGTCACAAAGACAGACCTTTCTCAAAACGATAAAAAGACGCAAACTTTTCATAGAGTTAAAAATCCTTTTTAAATCTATGAACCACATAACTCTTATAAGCAAATGCCGTGCCAAAAATAAAACTTTTTAAAATGCTTCTAATCGACCGTTTAGAAAATTATTTGTCAAATACTCAACAAACCGCATTGCATTATCAGTCATTATTTTGACGTTTTAAATAATTTGAAAGAAGTTGTACGGCGTTATCAATACCTTCTTCTTCTGATTCTTGATGAAAAAGCTGTCCAACATGATCCCATATCTTTTTAGTTTCCTTATAAACGATATCTATCTCTAAACTATAGTTTTGCTCATCAACTAAGTTAACCGTAATTCTACCAACTCTATGATCCTCATCTCTGATTTTGATAAAATAGTCTTGTGGATATTCTTTCATTTTGATCCTTTACGTAATAACTCAGCTGTGAGTAGAATCCATGAGAATTTATATTAAGGAGCTCTTAGATATGAAAACAGTATTTACCATTTTTTCCCTATTTCTAATTAGTTTCACAGCTTTATCAAAAGACTGTACCTACACAATTTCGCCTGATGGCGTCAAGGTAAACTGGGTGGCCTATAAAACCCCTGCTAAGGCCGGAGTTAAAGGTAGTTTCACAAAGCTTGGTTTTGATGATGCGCGTACGGGAAAAACTCTTGAAGGTGTTATGACTGGTGCCCGATTCAATATCGACACTAAATCAACCTCAACGGGTGATAAAGGTCGAGACATTAAAATATCGACCTTCTTTTTTGGAAGACAAAAAATTAGTGGAGAAATAGTAAGTGTCGATTTGGAAAAAAAGCTAATCCAACTTGAAGTTAATATGAATGATAACTCGCAAAAAGTTCCTTTATCCTATAAAATTAAAAAAAATAAAGTAATGGCGAATGGTTATATAGACGTATTGGACTTTGCAATGAGTGAATCCTTAGCAAAGATAAACAAAGCATGCTTTGCTAAACATGAAGGTAAGACTTGGTCAGATGTAAAAATCACACTCGAGGCCAAGTTTAAAAAGAGTTGTAAAAAGAAATAATGTTTTTAGTACTAACACTATTTTTTTCGATTTCACATGCTCAAGAGTTATGGAAGAGCCTTTCACCAATTGGTAAAGGCTCCTTTCCCACTGCACTAAATATCGTTGAAGATTATAGTACATTATTTCACGGCTTTGTTTTTAATCATCAGCTTGATGATCATACTGAGCTTGTATTTAATAAAATTAAACGACATACCTTTGAGCTTAATAGCAAAAAGCTTTATAGGACCCTTAAGCCTAAAAAAAGCTACGGACGATACTTACATGGAAGTGGAACCCTAAAATCCAGCCATTATTTTTTTTCAGTAGATGACAAAACACAAAAAAATATAAAAAAGGGAGACTTTGGAAGTACCCAGCTCATCTACGAAGCAAATCTAAGGGAGGACTCTCCTGAAGATATTTACGATATGTTTATTGGTTATAATTTCTACCTCAAAAATATCACCTACAAAAATATCATTAACAGCTTATTTGATTTAAAAGATAGAGTTGAATTAGACCTATCGGGAATCGATAAAAGCTTTGAAAATTCATTCCCTCACATTAAGGCCAGGTTTAATGATTTGGCCCATATCAATTTTAAGGGCAAGCAAACGGAATCTCACTTAAAGACAAAAGTTGAAATGAATATTGATATGGATGCATTAAAAAAATATCAATATGGCTATATATATAGATACCTTAACGATTTGAGTGATATTTTTATTGGTGAAATAAGGCTCTATGACAAAAAAGCCCAACTTCTTGGCGTACTCAACACCAATTCGGCCCGTAAAAGAGTTGGAATTGAAATGGCCTTTGGAGAAAACTTCTTTTTACCTCTTGACCCGAAACTCAAAAGTGTCAAAACAAACCTTCTCTCTCATGGAGAAAATAATTTTAAATTAGTTCTTACAGGCACCATTAAAATCTTTGATATCGGTTTTGATATTAAAAAATATGTCATTCCTATCAGATACTCTTATGATCCACAGATGAGCTCTTTTCATTTTGATCTTAGTAACATGCCACAACTTCATATTCACGGCACAAAACTTACAGGACCTGTAGTATCCTTTCTCAAAAGTTTTTTATCAATAGAAGATAAAATCAATGGCTTCTTTAAAGTGCTTAGTCACGGAATGAATACACCGTCTTATCTAAATCTCTCCTATTTTAACCAAAGTGATATTACGCCAGAGTCCTTCTACTTTAAAAGTAATCTATCAATATTAGACAATACACTTCTCAAAATGGGCTTCAAGCTCATATCAAAAAGAATCTTACCTGATGAATTTGAAAAAGATGAAATACTTACCCTTACGAAAGAATTTCATCATGCTTTTACTAATGACTTTAAAAGAGCTAAACGACTTCTCATTACTGAACTTTAAGAGGCCTGTTCGAATTTATAACCAAGACCATAGATCGTACGAATTGCATTTTTAATGACCGGAGATTTTTTCCTTAGTGCTGATATATGTACATCGACAGACCTTTCTGAAACGATAACTTCACCATCACCAAGGTAATTAACAATTTGGTCTCTAGAAAAAACTTTTTTTTCATTTCTAATAAAATAACACAAAAGCTTATATTCAATCTGAGTGAGACCCAAGTCTTTATAATCTTGTTCTCCCTCTTCTTTGACTTGCACATGATTTCTCTGAAAATCTATTTTAAAAGGACCTTTTTTATAAATTGAAGGAGTATCATTTTCTTGAAAAAGTTTTTTCTTTCTTAAATTTATTTGAAATCTTAAGAGATTATTTTCGACATCTTCATTACTTGAAATAATATCAAGGACCCCATATTGCAAAAACTTTAACTTGAGAGATTTTGATATCTTAGATTCATAAACGATCATTGGTATTTTAATATCTTCATTTTCACTGATTTTTTTGATTAATATAGGCCCATTTATTTCACTTTCACTACAACAAACAACAAGAAGGCTAAATTCATCTTGAGTTGCCTGCCTTATGAATTCACTCTGGTCAGTTTCGCCAAAAACCTCGCAAATAGATTCTACTGATACTTCCAATTTAATGAGATCCTTAGGAAATTCATAGAATACTAAAATTTTTTCCATAGGAAGATATCGGAGTCATTTTTTATTAAATTAAAGCAATTTTCTAAATAAATACAGACAAATGAGTTATTATAAAAAAAAGGTAAGGTGAAATGGTAAAGCTATTTTGTAAAGTATTAGTTTTCACAATTTTTACTACTAACTCTATTGAATTGTATGGAAAACCTATAAACAACATTTATATTGATCTTGTCACAAAAGCTCTTGAATCAAGTTATCAGTATCAAAAAATAAACGAAGAACTTTCGCAAAAACAATCTTCTGAACACACAGGGTTTACAAAACTTCTTCCCAAAATTGAGGCCAGATTAAATAAGGAGTTCAATCCTGATCGAAGGGAGCTAGGCCTTAAAGAGGAAGGTACCCTCAGCATTGAGCTCGACTACCCTGTTTACAATAAAAGAAATATTATCCAATACGAAACAACAAGCGCCGAATTAAAAAGCTTAGAAAACGAAAAAGAACTCATTGAGACAGAACTCAAAATAAATATCAAAGATCTTTTTGGAAAATTTATCGTCAACACCATAAGAGTAAACTACACCATTCGATCAATTAATAGAGCTACAGAAAACTATAAATTCATTGAAAAAAATCACAAAATAGGAAGAAGCTCTAAACTGGATTATTTAAAAGCAAAAGCAAATCTAGACATACTTCTTACTCAGCTCAACCAAGAAATATTAATAAAACAGCAAAGTAAAGAGGCCTTATTAAACCTACTCTCATTAAACGAAGTACCGTTTAACGAAATTACTTTATCAAAAATTTTCGAAAACGATGATAAAACACTCTCAACAATTGACTCCTTTACAGAGAATATTTCTCTTATGGAGCACTTTAACAGGTTACAGAAAAAGTTATCACTCGAAAAAAATACTGGAAAATTTGCCGGAGTCCAATTTAAAAAAAATCATCTCTTAGAACAAATAGAAATTATTAAGTCAGAAAGCCTTAAATCAAGTGAGTGGATCGATTTTAATATTCGGGCGTCACTAACTAATAAAGCTGAAAAGATATCTGATATCGGTGGAAGTAAATCATCAAACGAAGTTGTTTTTGGTGCATACCTTACTGTTCCTCTTTTTAGTTTTGGCTCTTCGTTTAGCTCTAGAGAGGAAAGTAATTTAGCAAAAAGTCTCGCCAAAAAGAAGCGTAAGCAAGAAGATACCAAACTAATTAACTCGGTCTACAAAGACATATCAATTATAAAAACATTACATGATAATATAGAAATTCAAAAAGAGTTGGTCAGAAAAAACAATCTCGTCGCTCAACTTTCATTCAAAAGCTACCAACTAAAAAAGTCAGATTTGGAAAGTCTTCTAGCTTCAGAGAATAATCTCCTAAACTCCAAGGCCAAACTTATCGAAGATAAGATGAAGTTATCTTCGTTGTTAAGGGGATTTTTATTCAAGTTAGGGGAATCTATTGAATATTAAACTACTCAGGCTTTTAGAAAAATGTAAAAGCTATATTAAAAAATTAAAGAGAGTTTTTTCTCACTTTTCCCATGATTATATAGGTTTTATATTTCAATTTATTTATTCACTTGCAAACAGATTAGTAAGGCTGACTCTAGCATTCACGACTAAAATCTTACCATCAAAGTACCACTCTGAAATTAATCGAATACAACATTTTTTTAACGATAAATACGAAAATATATTTTTCTTTTGGCAAAAACATGCTTACTCCTATGATAAGAAAGAGTTTGATCGAATTAACAAAAAGACCAAAAGCGATTTTATAAAAATAGCAACTAGCTCATTAGTCATCAACCTCATGTCTCTTGCCATGCCCCTTATGATGCTTCAAACATATGACCGAATTTTACCCAATAAAGGTATACCTACACTTGCCCTTTTAACAGTTGGTTTACTCATATTTATTTGTATGGAAGTTACGCTTAAAATATTACGAGGTCGAATTGCATCCCTTACAAGCTCAGTTTTCGAGCATTATACAAGTTGTGAAGCAATTAAAAACTTAATGAATGCAAACTACAAAGATATACAGAATACGGGTAGTGGTGTTTTTCTTAAGCGAATGCAAGCTATATCTCGATTAAGAGGATTCTATAGTGGACAGTCATTAATGAGTATTATTGACCTTCCTTTTACATTTATTTATCTCGCTGTTATTTGGTATATAGGGAAAGAAATTGTTTTAGTACCAATTATTATAAGTACTATTTATTCAATCTTCGTTTTTAAAACTGGCCAGAGACTAAGAAAGATAACGAGAGAAAGAGATAACTTCAATAATTATAAAACAGAAAATCTAGTGCAGGTGCTCGAAGGTATTCATACTGTTAAATCACTTGGTGCCGAAACATTTTTTATTAGAAAAAATAAAAATATTCGTTCTCAACAATCAGAAGTATTTTTTAAAATTGGAGAAACCAATAACCTCATAAACAATTTAGGAGCAATTTTTTCTCAACTAATGACTATAACCGTGGTTGTTTATGGCTGTATCATTGTCTATAACGGTGTTATGGGAATGGGTGGTCTTGTTGCCTGTGTAATGCTCTCAGGAAGGTTGATGCAACCCATACAGAAAATATTATCGCTATGGACTCGCTTTCAAGACTTTTATATCGCTCAAAAAGAGGTTAAAAGTTTATTCAATTACAAAATCCCATCATATACTCCTCTACCAGATGACTGGTCCTTTGAGGGCAGGTTTGAAATAAAAGACCTTCACTTCAGTATAGATAAGGAGACAGTTAAGGATTCAGAAGACCTCGATAAAAAGAGCTTTGAAAAGATTAAAGTTGTTAACGGTATTAACTTAAAGATTAAAAAAGGCGAATGCATAGGCATCAGTGAGCAATATGGTATAGGTAAGACAACACTTCTTCATCTTATGGCCGGCTTCTATAAAGCTGACTCAGGTAAAATCCTTATTGATAATACCGACATTACTTCAATTCCTCTCAACCAATTATACGAACATATCGGTTTTATTAGCGAAAATGGAGAAATACTAAAAGGTACTATTATTGAAAACCTAACCTTTTTCGGAAAAATCCCTTGGGAAGATGTTGAGAGTGTTGCTGAACTTCTTAAAATCCATGAAGCCGTTGCGGTTTTACCTAATGGATGGGAAACAAATCTATTTAATAGTCCGGCCGATGTTATTCCACCTGGTCTAAAGCAAAGGATTTGTATTGCTAGAACATTAGCACAAAAGCCTGAAATAATCTTTTTTGACAATGCAGATGTATCACTTGATATCGAAGGATATCAAAACCTATTTAGTGTCTTAGGAAAAATAAAAAAAAGAACTATTATTATAATGGTAACACAAGATAAAAACTTTATGGAACTTGCTGACAGAGAGTACCGGTTTATCGATGGTAAGCTAGAGCTTTTTAATGACAAGAAGAATTTAGGTTTAACAGCGTAAAAATTATGAAAATATCAGAAGACCTATATAGCTATATTGAACTCAAAGACATCTTAATTCATAGTGGGTGGCTAGGAGATGAGAACAACCTGAGTGATTATAGCCTATCATTCGAACCCATTTTGAAAAAACTAAACTTTAAAGGCTCTATACGACAGTTTGTAGATTCTCTTCCGTTTCAGGGTGAAGAAATAGATCTTATAAACTTTCTCAACACAATGGTTAACCTCGGTTATAAAGTTAAAAGAGACCAAATTAATTTGAATAAGTTTGACTCTCGTTTTACTCCTTGCCTCTTTTTTCCTCCAGAAGAAAATGAGGTCACGGGTCAAACAAGGCCTTGGGTTATTACTGACGTCGTTGAAGACAATCAACTTAAAATATATTTTCCCGAAATTAAAAGGGAAAAACTTTATCCTATAGATCAATTAAACTACAAGGGTGTTGTATACTTTTTTAGAGAAACTAAAGAATATGATTCAGACTCTGAAATCATCACCAAGAACATACCTCCTACCCCATGGGCATGGTTTAGAGGGATCCTATTTCGTTTCAAGAGTCTTTTTTTACAAGTAATTCTTTGTAATACGATTTCTAATATTTTTGCCCTTGGATCACCTCTATTTGTAATGTACACATACGACCGCATTATTGGTAGCAAAGCAATTGATGCTCTTTTACCTATTGTTTTTGGCGTCCTCATTGCCTTTAGTCTTGATGTTGGACTAAAAATAATAAAAGGAAGACTCTTTTCCTGGTTTGCAGTACGAATTGATGATATTGTTGGACAAGCTATTTTTGAACGTCTTCTTCTTCTTCCCCCTCGATATACCGAAACAGCATCCGTAAGCTCCCAGTTAACAAGAACAAAGGACTTTGACTCTATCAGGGATTTTTTTGCAGGTAATGTTGGTATAAGTTTGTTTGAAATTCCATTTACAATTATTTACATAATAGCCCTTGCTATTTTAGGCGGCCCATTAGTTTTTGTTCCCTTTTTACTAGCTTTTATCTATGGTGTTCTTGCTTATATTATTAATAATAAAGTGGAAAATAATCTTGACATCAATGCGAAGTCAACAAGCTTAAAAAACACGCTTCTTGTTGAAACAGTTACACGGTTAAAATCAATCCGATCAGTCGGCGCTGGAGCTTTATGGTTTCAAAGATTTAGAATGCTTTCTGGTAGTGCAAGCTATAACAGTTATGAGCAGTCTAGTTTATCTGGTGTACTTGAAGGGTTTAGTTATGGCTTTTCAATATTCGCTGGGCTTTTAACCCTTATTCTAGGCATTAACCTTGTTTGGGCCGGTAATTTAACGCCAGGTGCCCTTATTGCCAGCATGATGATTATATGGAAAATAATTGGCCCTTTTCAAACCGTTTGTGTTTCTCTTACGAGAATAAGATCAGTTTTTAAATCAATAGCTCAAGTACACAAATTTCTAAGTATTAAAACAGAAGTAAGCCCTTCTGATTATAAAGCTGCTGATCTTGATATAAATGGAAGTATTGAATTTAATCAAGTTGGACTCCGCTATACTAACGACACAAACCCAGTTCTTTCAGGTTTAACTATAAAAATAAAAAAGGGAGAATTAATTGGAATAACTGGTCAAAATGGTTCTGGAAAAAGCTCAATCCTTAAACTCATATCTGGTCTTTACTCTCCTCAGGCTGGCTCTGTAAGGATAGATGGTGTTGACCTACGACAAATTAACCCCATCAACCTAAGACGAAGTATTAGTTATATTCCTCAAATACCAAATATTTTCACAGGTACTATTGCTCAAAATATTAGACTCGCCGACCCGACTGCTTCGGAAGATAAAATCAACCACGTATTAAGCAAACTAGAAATATTGGAAGAGCTAGAAGAAACTGAAGATGGTATTCACTATTATATTCACAACCCTGCCTCATTCCCATTTATCCATAGTTATCTTATCTCAACGGCAAGAGCGCTGATGCGCGACACTCCAATACTTTTGATCGATGAAATCCCGCCTAGAGTTTTGAACTCTGAGCGAGGCCATAGGTTTATGGAATTTTTACTTGAGTCAAAAGGAAAGAGAACTATATTACTCGTCAACAATAGAGAAGAATACTTAACTAGAGCTGATAAACTTATTTATCTAGTCGGTAATGGTCAGGCCGCTTTTGCAAAACCAGAAGAAATCCTCAAATTGGCCATATAACCTAAACCTCCTTAAATACATGACCGATAACTTCCTATATGGCAGATACAAATGAACAATTAAGATTTCTATCCCAAACAACTTTTATTGAGGAAGCAACGACTCCCTATAAGTTAAGATTTACTCTTTATTCTATTTTTACGGCCTTTATATTTTTTCTCATTTGGGCCAGCTTCGCTAACGTCAAAGAAATTGTTAAAACAAATGGAAAAATTATACCTATGGGTCAGGTACAAACTATCCAGCATCTTGAAGGTGGTATAATTGAAAACCACTCAGTCCGTGAAGGCGATATTGTCAAAAAAGGACAGATCCTTATAAAAATCGATGATTCACATATTAAGGCCGAATACGAAAGAATCGAAGTAAAGCAATTTTCTTTGAAAATACTAGAAGAAAGACTCGCAAGTACAGTATCAGCCAGAGAAGCTAATTTTTCTAAAATTTCGAATCAATACTCTAATCTCGTTGAACAGCAAAAAGAGATAATAATTTCTTCAAAAATGGCAAAAAACGAAGAAGAAGAAGTTCTCCGAAAACAAATTGATCAGAAAAAAGGAATTTTAAGGACTCTTGTTAACCAAAAGAGAACAACAAGCCAAAATGTTAGCATAGCTAAAGAAGGTTATCAGTTAGAAAAGCAAGCCTATGAAGCAGGTATCGGCACAAAAACATCATATCTTTCGGCCAAAAGTAATTACAATAATCAAAAAGGTGAGCTCGAGAGAATTAAGGCGCAAATTAATACAGCTCAAGATCAGATCGAAGAGTTTGAGAGTAGATTAGCATCTCAAGATTTTTCTTCAAAAGATAAAATTCAACAAGAGCTTGCTAAAGTTAAAAATGAAATAACAGAAAACAACAAAATCATGGAAAGTCTAAACAAGAGGGTTGAAAAACTTATAATAAAAAGTCCTGTTAATGGTATCGTAAAAGGGCTCGAATATACTACTGTTGGCGCTGTCATCGCCCCTGGTGCAAAGATAATGGAAATTGTTCCTACTGATCAAGAACTTGTAGCAGAAGTCAAAATTTTCCCACACGATGTTGGCCATGTTAAAGTTGGTGACCAAGTTAACATAAAAGTAACATCATTTGATTTCTCTCGATATGGAACTGTTCAAGGTGTTTTACAGGCCGTTTCAGCAACAACTTTTAGTTCAGATCGTGGAGAAACCTATTATAAGGCCAATGTTAGACTCTCGAAAAATTATGTTGGAAAAGACCCACAAAAAAATATTATTCTTCCAGGAATGGAGGTCTTAGGCGATATTGTGACCGGAGATAAAACAGTGATGCAGTTCTTATTAAAGCCAGTTCATATATCTCTGCAGGGTGCATTTTCGGAAAGGTAGTTAAAAAATGGTTGGCATTAGTCAAAAAATACTTATTTTAGATGAAGGTTTTTTTACTGAAAAACTATTGATATCTATTCTTAATAAAGATGATTATGAAATTAGTACGGAGCCGGAAGTTAAGGTCGCAATCAAAAATTTAAAAAAAATCCCATCTAGCTATGAGGCCATTTTTATAAATACGGGATGTAAAGAGATTAATTATATTGAATTTAAAAATAAGCTTAAAAGTGACCCTGAGTTAAATGGTATTCCTATTATCCAAATCGAAAAAGAAAACAATAAAGTTAGTATTGATACAACGGCCTCTGTTATATCAGATATATCAATAATAAACCGTGAAATCATGGATAAAGATGACCCTAACATCTTCCATCTCACGGCCCCATTGAATCCTTCTCTGGTTAGGCCCTTACTTTCCACACTTAAAGAATTAAACAAAGAGAAAAGAAGAATTAGAAGTTTTTTTGAAAATAAAAAAGCAGGAATCGATTTAATCGAACAAATAAAGCTTACAATTAAAAAGCATGATGAAGCAAACACAATAGCAGATTACCTTGCTTTATATTGTCCTCATTTCGAAAATGCTTACTCTGGACTCAAAGAACTACTCTATAATGCTATTGAGCATGGTAATTACGATATTGGCTATGATCTTAAAGGGAGTTTACTTACTGAAGGAAACTTTGAAGAGGAAATACAAAAAAGAAGTAAAGACGCTAAATATAAGAAAAAACAAGTAGATATTGTATTAGAAAAAAGAAAAGAAGGGATCTATATACAAATAACTGACGAGGGTGAAGGTTTTGAGTTTAAAAAATACCTGGAAGTAAGCCCTTCACGTGCTACTCATATCCATGGAAGAGGTATATCTCTTTGTTATAAAGTATATTTTGATAAGATTGCCTATAATGAGAAAGGAAATCAAGTTACATGCTTTATGTCTACACGCCGAAAGCTAAGAGATAATTACTGGGATTAAATACAAAAAGGCCCAAGCTAAACAAATAATATTTATATATTTTTAGATCAAATAATAAATACTTACCAATCCTAATCGTTAACAAACTTTAATAATTCCCCCTCCAAAAAATGTTAAAATACTTAATGGATGAGATGGTTTTTCTCGAAAATGTTATAGAGAAACTATGAGGAGTTCCAATGGCCGATGAAAATAAAAAAGACCCTTCTGATCTTGAGAATATCGAAGAAGAGATAGAGCTGGAGTCAGAGGGTACTCAAGTAGAAGAGTCTTCTGAAGACTTGTCCCAAAAGACTGAGGCCAAAGAGTTTCAAACGGATGACCCGGATGCAGATAGTTTTGATGACTTAAGCAACGTTCATTATGGTGGCGAAAAAGTCAATGCTTCGGCTGTAAAAGGAGCTCTAGGAGGTGGTGTTAGCGCTGTCTCTGAAGAAGAAGAAGAAAGTGCTGAAGAAGAGTCTGAACAAGGCCCTGAGGATTCCCAACAAGCTCAAAGTATTGTGGGTGGGGTACAAACTCAAGGTGAGGAGCAATCAGAGCAAGAATCTGAACAAGATCAAACCATATTAAGAAGCGATGCTGGCGAAGAAGAATCAAGAGTTGATGAAGGCACCGGAGAAGGAGAAGGTGCTGAAGGTGAACAAAGAGGACGATCTTCAGAAGCACGACAGGCCCAGCAGCAAGCTGCTGGGGAAGCAACTGCAGCTCCAGAAGGAGTGGCCCTAGGCCCTCAAGCAGCTGCCGAAGCTGAAGCCGAAGCCGAAGAAGAAGCTGCCGAGGCAGTGGCCGAAGCAGAAGCTGAAGCTGAGCTTGAAGCTGCTGAAGAAGAGCAACAGCAAGAAGAGGATGAAGAAGATGAAGTTGTTGCTGAGGCCCCTCAAGGTGAGGATGATACAACAACTACAGGGCCTGATACTCCACCAGAACCAGAAGCAAATGTTTTTCAAGTTTCAGGTGAAGAAGACACCTCAATAAGTTTAGACTTATCTGAAAGCCTCTCAAGCATTGAAGGTCAATCGGCCATGCTGAGAATCAATAATATACCAGAAGGCGCCACACTTTCTGATGGTAGTAACTCTTTTACCTCCTCTGCAGATTCGGCCTATGCTGACATCACAAGCTGGGACCTTGGAAATCTAAGTATTATACCAGCGGCCAATAGTGATGAGGATTTTGCTTTAGAGTTTGTTTCTGTTTCAATAAATGGAGATGGTGCCCAATCTGTGACAGAAAGCACTTATGAAATTGACGTTAATGGTGTCGCTGATGTACCCACAATAGAAGTACAAGATGTAAGCATAGAGCTTAACTCCGCTATCTTACTCCCTTTAGAGGCCAGTTTAACAGACACAGATGGTTCTGAAGTACTTGGCCTAACTCTAAGTGGAATACCTGAAGGAACAATCATGGTAGATGGTGAAAACATCTATTATAATATTCCAGGAAGTGGAATTGGTAGCCTAGACCTGACGAATTGGAACCTTGATCAAATAGTATTTATTCCACCAAATGATGGTACTTATCAAGACTTTGACCTAACCTTCACGGCAACTGCAACGGAGCTAGGAAGCGGTGATCAAGAATCAGTTTCCCAAATATTTAGTGTCGATATTACAAATGTTGCAAGTGATCCTATCGTTTCAGTACAAGATGTAACAGGTTACGAGGATAATGCGATCAGCTTAGATATCTCTGCAGGGCTCTCGGATAGGGCCGAAGCTGAAGGTGAAAGCTTGACAGTTAGCTTATCAAATATTCCTGAAGGCGCTACATTATCTGATGGTGAGTTTGTTTTTTATGCTAACTCAGATAATGCCAGCGTAGATATAACAAATTGGAACCTAGATAATCTTTCCATAACACCACCTGAAAATAGCAGTGAAGATATGAATCTCAACTTAACTGCTACTAGTGAAGAAATTTATGGTGGAGAAACATCTGTTAGTCAATCCTTCAATATAGACGTTATCGGTGTTGCAGATGAGCCAGTTGTTCAAGTTAGTAACGCCGAACTCGATGCGGGTGAAGGTGTTGCACTCAATTTATCTGCAGAGTTAACAGACGATTCAGAAACATTAAGTGCTTTTATTTCAAATATTCCTGATGATGTTACTCTTAGTGATGGTACGAACTCTTTCACCGCTGGTGATGGTAATAACAGTATTGATGTTAGTAATTGGGATCTATCGAATCTAAATATTCTCGCACCTTCTGATGCTGAGGGCGAATATGTCCTCAATTTTTCTGCAACATCATCGGAGCCCGAAGGTGATAGTTTAACAGTCACCAAAAGCTTTACTGTGACGATAAATAACGATGATGTCGTTGCTGAACCAATAATTAATGCTGTTGATGTTACAGGTTTTGAAGACAGTGCAATAGCTCTTGATTTAAGCGCCACCGCAGGCGACCCTGGAGATATTGTCCAGCTCACTTTATTTGGTCTTCCCGAAGGAGCAACGTTAACAGATGGAAGTAATACTTTTACCGTACCCGCTGATAATTCTAGTTTTGATATAAGTGATTGGAACTTAAGTTCTTTATCTATCAAACCATCAGAAAACAGCAACGAAGATATAAACCTTACCTTAAATGCACAAAGTTTTGATGGTGATAATGCCTCACTTATCGTGAGTGATAGTTTTACAATAGACGTTGTCGGAGTTGCGGATGAACCAATCATTGATGTAGAAAATGTCTCCGGCAATGAAGATAGCAGTATACTCCTAGACCTAGCGGTCTCACTTCCTGATGGTGATGGATCAGAAGAACTAGCGGCCCTTACATTAAGCGGAATGCCTGAAGGCGCAATTTTAAGCGACGGGGACAACACAGCTACCATTGGGAGTAATGGATCATTAGATATTCTTGGTTGGGATCTTGATAGCATAAGTATAACACCTCCTGAAAATAGCAATGAAGATATGAACCTAACGCTAAGTGCACAATCATTAGAAGATGATGGCGATCTTTCAGATGTTGTTACAGGCAATTTTAATGTTGAAGTTGATGGCGTTGTCGATGGACTAACCCTTGATCTAGGTGAAGCTTTCGGAATTGAAGATAACTCTATTGCTTTAAGCATAGATCTTAATAAAATAGACTCCGATGGAAGTGAAGAAGTAAGTATTGAAATAAGTGGAGTACCCGATGGGGCCTCGTTATCTGCTGGCCTTTACAACTCAGAAACGGACACCTGGGAGTTAAGTGAACAGGACTTAAGTAATCTTAGTATAAACCCTGCACCAAACAGTGATGAAACTATTAATCTAGAAATAACTGTTACTTCTACTGAAAATGATAGTGGTGACAGTGTCTCAACGACAGGTAATCTAGAGATTGATGTTACTGCCGATGCAGATGTTCCTATTCTAACAATTAATCAACCTAATATTCAAAGTACTGAGGATCAACTAATTGATCTTAATTTTAGTGCTGATCTTACGGATATTGATCAAAGTGAAATCTTAAGCGTAGAAATATCAGGTGTTCCTCAGGGCGCGGTATTAAACCATGGTGTCTACAATGAAACTAATCAAACATGGACTCTCAGTCAATCTGATCTTAATTCATTAAAACTTACGCCACCTGAAAATAGCTCAGAAGACTTTACTCTCTCAATTAAAGTCACTGCGACAGAAGAGTCAAACCAAGATTCAGAGTCTGTTTTTGGCACTATAGAAGTTTCTCTAGCTCCAGACGCAGATGCTCCTACTCTCATCTTATCTAATGCTTCTGGAGTTGAAGACTCTGCAATACCACTTAACATAACCGCAGACCTTACTGATCTAGATGGAAGTGAATCTTTATCCATTGAAATATCAGGAGTTCCCGTAGGTGCATCACTTAATAAAGGTGAATATGATGAGAGCTCTAATAAATGGGTTTTGGATAAAGGTGACTTAATTGGACTTGAAGTTACTCCTGCTGAAAACAGTGATGAGGACTTTGTACTTTCTGTCTCTGTCACGGCAACAGAAAGTGAAGGTGGTGATACGGCCGTTACTTCAGGCGTGATTAATGTTAGTGTTGCGCCAGACGCAGATGCCCCTACCCTCATTATATCCGATGCTGCTGGAGATGAAGATTCAGCTATACCACTCTCTATCTCATCTGAATTAACTGATTCGAGTGAATTATTAAGTATTAATATTTCTGACATTCCTGAAGGTGCGACTTTATCGGCGGGTACACCAAACTCAGATGGATCATATACGCTTACACCTGCCCAACTAGATGGACTCACCATAACTCCGCCTGAAAATAGTGATGAGGACTTTACCTTAAATATAACTGCCATTTCTACTGAAAGTGATGGAAGTACAAGTTCTGTTACACAAGAACTTGATGTTAATGTCGCGGCCGTTGCTGATGAACCCTATCTTCATGCTTCCTTTGGTGAAGGAGTTTATGAAGACGCTAAACCAGGTCAACATAAAGGGGCCGATGGACAGGGTGCTATTGGTAAAGGACATTATGCTGGGGATGAGATAACCTACCCTATTAATATTGAAACAAACTTAACAGATACTGATGGATCAGAAAACCTATCCGTTCAAATTTCTGGTCTACCAGAAGGATCAGAGCTTTCTAGTGGAACACATTTAGGCGATGGAGTTTATTTAATCTCATTAAATGATCTAGATAACCTTGAACTTATTGTTCCAGCTGATTATGAGGGAGAAATCACTCTTGATATAGCCGCGATCTCTACTGAAACTGACGGTGGCGATCAGGCCATTACCTCTACGACTATTTCGACTGATGAAATGGATCTCGCTGATGAGGCCGACCTAGAAGTTGAAGATGCCCAAGGTGCTGAAGATTCCGCCATTGCTTTAGATATTAAAGCAGAATTAAATGATCTTGAAGGCGAAACTCTAACAGTAACGATTGAGAACATACCTGAAGGCGCCGTATTAAGTGCTGGTGAGCTTAACAATGATGGAAGTGTTACTCTTGCACCAGAAGATCTTGCCAACCTTACCATTACACCCGCACCCGATAGTAGTGAAGACTTTGATCTAAAAGTGATAGCGACGACAACAGAGAATGGGTCTTCCGTAGATGTTGAAAAAGACCTGCATGTTGAAGTGTTAGGTGTGGCCGATGCCCCTGAAGCTGATATTCCAAATGATATACAAGGAAGTGAAGATTCACCTATCCCACTAAACATAACAGCAGGCCTTACTGATCTAGACGGAAGCGAATCCTTATCCATTGAAATATCAGGAGTTCCCGTAGGTGCATCACTTAATAAAGGTGAATATGATAGTGTTTCTAATAAGTGGATTCTAGATAAAAATGATCTTAATGGGCTGAAAGTATTTCCTGCAGAAGATAGTGCGGATAACTTTGAACTTTCTGTCTCCGTCATCGCAACAGAAAGTGATAGTGGTGACACGGCCGTAACTTCCGGAGTGATTAATGTTAGTGTCGACCCAGAAGCAGATGCCCCAACTCTAGAAGTATCCGGAGCTACTGGAGATGAAGATACTGCGATCTCTCTCTCTATTTCTCCAGAATTAACTGACTCAAGTGAATTATTGAGTATTAATATTTCTGACATTCCTGAGGGTGCAACTTTATCGGTAGGTACACCAAACTCAGATGGATCATACACTCTTACACCTGCCCAACTAGATGGACTCACCATAACTCCAGCTGAAAATAGTGATGAGGACTTTACCTTACAAATCTCAGCTATATCAACTGAAAGCGATGGAAGTACAAGTACTACTACACAACCGCTTCAGGTTAGCGTAACGGCCGTTGTTGATAGTATTGAATCCTCTACACCAAATGAAACCGATATAGTAGCTGGAGATGATTCCTCTATAGGACTAACGATCAATGCATCTTTAATCGATGCTGATGGAAGCGAGATCCTTCATGCTTTTATTGATGGAATACCTGAAGGCTTTGAACTTACAGATGGGGTAAACTCTTTTACCGCTACAAGCGGTGAAGGAAATATTGATATTTCAGACTGGAATATTAATACTCTAACACTTAATCCTTCCGAAAATTATGATGGCGAGATATCACTCATTTTTACTGCCTACACAAAAGAACTAAACACCGGTGAAGAATCAAACCTACTCGTACGAACATTTAATATCACTATTGATAACGAACTTGAATCTCCTGACATTAGTGTTGAACCTGTAGTTGGTAACGAAGATGAGGCCTTACCTATTAATATTACCCTCGACTCTGTTGAAGACACAATCGTCACAATTGATAATGTACCTAATGGTGCTTTTTTAACTGATGGTAATAACACCTTCATGGGTTCCGAGAATATAAACAATATTGATATTTCTGATTGGAATTTTGATACTCTTACAATAACTCCGCCAGAAAACAGTAATCAAGATTTTAACCTTACAATAAACGCTTACCTCGTTGATGATGAATCGATAAGTGATTCAAGTACATTTCTAGTTGACGTTATCGGGGTGGCCGACGGAGCCGAGGTTACTGTTCTAGATGTCTCTGGGGCAGAAGACAGTGCTATCAATCTTTCTATTGCACAATCCCTATTGGACAATGATGGAAGTGAAACATTAAGCGGATTTATAGGTGGTATTCCAGATGGGGCCATCATTACAGATGGAGTGAATGTATTTGAGGCCAGCCCTGGCGAAAATAGTACCGATGTTACAGATTGGAATATTTCTAACCTGCAAATAATACCCCCAGAAAACGAGTCTGGCGACTTCACTCTAAGCTTTACTTCTAAGTCGACAGAAAATGAAGAAGTAAACCCAAGCACTGCTAGTGTCACGAAATGTTTTATAGTCCAAGTTTCACCTGTAGCAGATGAACCTATTTTAAATGTTACCAATGTTACAGGTGATGAAGACAGCGCAATACCTCTAAGTATTGGAGTTGATGTTTCAGATAGTAGTGAACAAATAAGCTCACTCATGATAGGAGATATTCCCGATAGTGCCGTACTCACAGATGGTATCAATGTTTTCGTTGCTGGAAGTGATCATGGAAATAGCGTCGATGTTTCGAGCTGGGATGTAGACTCTATAAGTCTCACACCTCCTGAAAATGATGATTCAGATTTCACTTTAAACGTATCAGCAACAAGTCAAGATGGTGAATCCTTTAATACCGTCAATAAAGCACTTCATGTGAATGTCGATGGTGTCGCAGATGAACCTCTTTTAAGCTTTTCCCTAACCCCAATTGAAGTTGATGACAAAGACAAAGGGCATGGTAATGAGAATGACGGTGTCGATGCCGATAATCCTGGTAACTCACAAGGCCTCCCTAATCAAGCAACTGAAAATAGACAAGCGGAATTTGAACCAGAGTATGGTAACGAATACGAAGTAACCATAGATATCGAGCCTTCCGATAAAGATGGCTCAGAAAGAATTGGTGAAATCAAAGTAGAAGGTTTACCTGAAGGTGCTAGTTTAAGTAATGGAACTGAAAATGACGATGGTTCTTGGTCTTTACAACCAAATCAACTCGAGGGCCTAAAATTATCTCTCCCTGATGATTATGATGATAGTTTCACATTATCCATCAACGCTGTCGTTGAGGAGCTTGAAAATGGAGAAGTAGAAGATAGTGCTGATTTTACAGCACAATTTGAAGTAGATCCCGATGAAATACCAATGGATGATTTTATGGCCACTGACTACACCTTTTTTGATGGAGTGATGGGCAGTATAGAAAATCAGGGTACTGATATGGATGAAGCAACAAGCGAAGGCAATGACATATCACCCGAGTCAAGTATTCTCGAAATTGCCGACTCCGAAGACAAACAAGAGGTTGAAGAAGAAGTCGCAGAAATGGATAGCGATGCTGATCAAGGAGTCGGTAGTGATATCCATGATGATGGCTGTGATGACGATGGTATGGGACAAGCTGGTTAAGACAACTCTTCAACGATTAAGTGTTTTATATTAAATTTCTTTAATAAGTCTTTATAGTAATTGGCACCCCTCAGCGCCTTTGCTTTTATTGAAATCTCACAGGCTATGACATTAGGTGCAATTCTCCATATATGAAGATCATCAACTATTGAGTTTTCATTCTCTAAAACTCTGACAATATCTTCTCTTTTAATTTGTTTAGCATTACCATCAAGAAGCTCCCAAGAAGTCATTTTAATAAGACTAAATGACCATTTTAATATTAAAAGCCCCCCCACTACACCAACACAAGGATCTATCCACCATACTTGCCAATACTTACCAACAACTAACCCCACAATCGCGAGTACCGAAGTAATGACATCGGCCAAGACATGAACAATGGCACCCTTTATATTATGGTCATGATGATGGTGGTGATGTGCATCATCTTCATAGTATTCATGTTTATGCCCATTATCAAAGAGGATGAAAAAGCAGATTATATTAACTATTAGACCTATGATAGTAACAACAATCGCCTCATTATAGAGTACATTTACAGGGTTAATAAGCCTCTCAATAGACTCATAAATCATAAATAAAGATACGAATATAAGCAGAAGTCCATTAGTGTACCCACCTAAAGGGATGAACTTTCCACTTCCAAAGCTAAAATGTTTAAGTATCTTAGGCTCTCTTGCTAGACGGTATACAATATAGGAGACACCTAGAGCACCTGCATGTGATGCCATATGCCACCCATCGGCCAAAAGCGCCATAGAACCGGAGTAAAGTCCATAAAAAATTTCTACCACCATGGTGATAAAGGTAACTATTGTAACCCAAAAGGCCTTTCGCTCATTTTTTCTAATAACCTTGTCTTTTAAAAGGTAATTATGTGGCTCGGGTATATTAAGTGTATCCATAATTATTTCCTAAATTTTTTAAACTAGTCTAACCTATAGTTAAGAATAATTAAAACAATACTGAATAGTGTCATGAAATATTTAAATATTTTAGCTTTAATCGCCCTATTGACTTCACCCAACGTATTCACCCAAGCACAAATTAATGATGAGGGTTTTGAAAAAATAAGTATTCAAGATAGAAAAGAGAATGAAGTTGATCTAATGAATGCCCAAATACTTATCAACGATGAACAATTTCATCTCGCAAAAAAACTAATCAATCATATTATAGAGGATGATCCATCTTTTGAAGAGCCTTACTCAACTTTATACCGTTATTACCAATCAAAAGGGAAATTAATAGAGAAATTAACTGTCCTTGAAGAAGCTGTATTTGCTTTAAATAAAAGACAAGATCTTTTAAATATAGCACCAGGTAAGATATCTAAAAACGCACTTAAACATATTTTAAATCTGATCACAAATCATCTAATGGCACTAAGAAGATATCCAGATAAAAAAGACTTCCATTACGAAAAAGGAAGATACTATCTTAAGGTTATCAAAAATCAAAATTATAGGCCTTATAGTTATTACCTTTATTCGGCCCTTTATGATTTTGAAAATAGTAAGGCTCTATCAGGCTTTATCAATTTATCAAAATTAAAAAACCGAGCTTATGCTGTCACTGACGGCCTTTATAATACAGCTCTATTTTATGAAGGCCTTCATATGCTTAAAAATGGAAGGACAAATATTGGTGTCAAAACTATTACAAAGGTTAAGGCCATAGCAAAAGAAGAGAAAATTATTAATAGCGCAAACAAAATGATTGATATTTATTTATCACCAAGCTTTTCGGCCTATGCCGCATACTCAAGAATAATCAACTCTAATGTCTCAGGACTCCCTGAAGAAAAAAGGTCTGTTAACGATCTTAATGATATAAATGAGGGTGGACACTCAAATCAAGTTTTCTTAGGTATGAACTTAAGTAATATTTCATTATTTAAAAATAGTATCATCTTTACGGACCCAGAATTATTGATTTTACAGACCAAACAAGAAAAGAAGGCCTTCGAAGGCTACACACACCGTTTTTATCTCTTAGGGCTTAAAATTAGACCTAGGTTCAGTTCTAACTTTATACCTTATGCTCAATACAATTACTCTAGTCTTTATTTGAATCAATTAACTCAGCAAGATGATTATAAAATATCGCATTTCTCTTATAATCACACTCTGTCATTCATTTGGAATATTCCCTCCACCTACGGTTTTTTTGAACTAGGACTAAACGGAGAAAAAAACACCGAAGTCAACAAAAACATAAATGATTCCTATACCTACGGTCTTAACACAAAATTCAATTTATGGAAGTCTGGCGCTTATTTGAATCCCTATTTAAATTTAGGCTATTCATATGAAAAGTTCCCAAAGGGTGGTTTACCAAACGAACAAGAGTATTCCTTCAATATTGGAAACGATATCAAATTAGACCCGTGGATATTTAAACTGGAACCATCATTAAAGCTAACTGAGACACAGGGAATATCAGAAACAGAGTACAAGCTTTCTGCCAGATTAAAGATCTTATACAACTTTAGGTGGAGAAAAATCAAAGGTAATTATAATCTTACCTACCAACAAGAAAGAAGAAAGAAAAACGACCCTGTCGAGTTTGTGAATAGAACATCATTAAAATTTGGAATACTTATTGCTTATTAAGAGTTTCTTCAATGATCTCTCGGATTCTGGGATCCAATCCCTCTAAGTCTAGGCTTTCGATTCTATTATTTATCTGCTCTTGAATAAATTCATCGTAGTCAAATGAATCCGTTCTCTCATTGACCTCACTAACTTTAGAACCTACATCTGTTTCTTCTTCGATGACATCAAGTTCTTCAATTGTGGTTTCCATATTCTCGACTACATCTTTTTGTTCAGTTCTGGCCTCATTTAAGACTTTCTCCGCCTCACTTTTATCAGTTGTGGTCTCTTGCTCTTTTTTGGTTGTGGTTTCTTCTTCAATATCAGTTTTTTCTTCGCCTTTAAGAATTTCTAGCTCAGGTAGAAAGCTTCCTTTATCCGCTTTAAGCTCCTCAATGATTTTAGGGGCAATAGGCTTAATAGCATCAGCACCATTTATCGTTAAATCCAACGAATTAAGCATCTCCCCTTCTTTCAAAAAGACAATATCAATCTTCTTTTTAAGCTTAACTCCAGGAGCAGGCTCTACGGAAACAACTCCATCAATAACGCCAACTGATGAAACTTCCTGCCCATTAACAATTTTCGAACTCACTAAAAATTCCGTACCTCTAACTCCCATCGTTAAAGACTTTGTTTTGAGCTTAATAAAGCCTTTACGCAATTTCTTCGTGATAAGTAGCCTAACTTTTCCTTTTTTAAGCTTAAGATCAACTTTTCTGGAGTTTTTATCCTTTAACTTAAACTGGTTAAATTCGAAGTTTGTATCGGCACCAATAGTAATAATGGAATCATCCCTCATTAAGGCCTTAACAAAACCATTTTCTTTGGCCGAAATTTTATCTTTTTCAAAAATCTCGTGATTTTTTACAATAGACTCTACTTTATCTTCTCTAGAAATCTCTGCTTCTCCAATAATAATGGCCACTGTACCAATATTATCAGCACCAAGGATGTTAAAAGAGAATAAGAAACTTAATAATAAAATTCGTATCATAACTGTCTTTGTCTTTTCGTATTACACTCTATTCTACCTTAGCTTTAAAAATTACGCGTATTTATTGTAAATATTTTTTAATTATTCAATAAAACTAAATAAATTTTATTGAAAAGCTATCTTTTCCACCAAAATCTCCGACAAGGAAGCACTCATGAAAGATAAACTTTGGCTGATTCAGATACCGACAATTATTATCTTTACTCTACTATACCTCATCCTTCATTGGGGTTTACAGGGTGATTTAAAATCTATATTTCTGCGCGATAAAGTTTACCCACTTCTTACAGGTGTATCTGGAAAATTCACGGACATGAAGTTTAAAATACGAGGTGAAAAGGCGCCTAAAAATAAGGTCGTGGTCCTCGCGATAGATAGTGATAGTATCGAACAGGTAGGAAGATGGCCTTGGAGAAGAGATTATATTGCTTTTCTAATTCAAAACCTCTTCGAATTAGGTGCAAAGACGGTGGGGCTAGATATAGTATTTTCAGAAGAAGATGAAAGGATCCCTAAGGATATCAAAGAAATCTTAAGAGAAAATGGTTTAAATGACCTTATCAAAGAACATGAAACCGATATAGCATTACAAAATATAATCAAGACATATTCAAAAAATTTAATATTAGGTTGGACAACTGAAAAAACATGTCAGCCTTTATATGATCATGTATGTAAGCAATATGTCGGCACACCTGAAGTTCTAGAAACGATTCCTCCCATCATGCCAGCATTTTCATTTTCTCATCAAAAAGGGTTAAAAAATCTAAATATTAAAAACACCCCATTATATTCAATCCTTTTTCCTATAGCGAATATTGATAACTTCAATAACTATGCTACTCATGCTGGTATTTTTAATGTTCTTCAAGATTACGATGGGACAGTGAGAAAAACGAATCTCGCCTTTCTTATGAATAAAAGGTTTTATCCAACCCTTGCCTTAGAGATGGCAAGAGTTGCTCTAGATGATGAACTAAAAATTGTCATTGGTAACGAAAACACTATCGATGAGATTAGTTTTTCAAAGTCTAAAAAAAAATTGGATATTAGTAAGCAAGGTCTAATGGAAATTAACTTTAGGGGCGGAGGAATGACTTTTCCTTATGTTTCTGCTCTTGATATTTTGGATAATGAAAAAACGACGTTTAGAACACTCAACTCACCTAAAATCCATAATAAAAAAGATTTCTTCAAAGATGCCCATGTCATCATTGGTGTTACGGCCTTGGGAGTTTATGATGTTAGATCATACCCATTTGAAGAAAATGTAGCAGGAGTTGAAGGTCACGCCAATATTTTGGACAACTTATTAAGTGGTGATTACCTTAGACCTGCTACAGATAAAAACCGCCTTTATTTCACAATATTTCTCATGGTTTTCTTGGCCTTGTTCTTTTCATTTATTTTAACAAAACTAACCTCTAGACCAGGTTTCGCCTTGTTTTTTGGTATCATGGCCGTCATCGGATACATCGACATCGAATTCTTTTTTAATAATAATCTCAATTGGATTAGTTGCTTTCTCTTTTTTGAACTAAATTGGATTTATTTTTCTCAAAGTATTATTAGATACTTTTTAGAGGAAAAAGATAAAAAGTTTTTGAAAGAGGCCTTTGGAAACTATATATCACCAGAGCTTATCGATATCATGTATGAAACGGGTGAAAAGCCCCATTTAGGAGGTCAGGAGCAATTACTAACGGCCTACTTTACTGACATTCAAAGCTTTTCATCCTTTAGTGAGAAGTTAACGCCTAGTGAATTGGTCGATCTACTTAATGAATATCTTACAGTCATGACAGATATACTTTTAGAAGAAGGTGGCACATTAGATAAATATGAAGGAGATGCGATTATCGCATTTTTTGGAGCACCGATGACTTTTGAGGACCATGCCAATAGAGCAGTAAGAGTGGCCGTTAAAATGCAAAAAGGTCTTCTTGAGCTGAGGAAAAAATGGACAGCAGAAGGAGATAAGTGGCCAGATGTTGTTAAAGATATGAGAATGAGAATCGGAATCAACTCGG
>JBMSGH010000023.1:0-47029 GCA_049415445.1 Bacteriovoracaceae bacterium
GACTTGAAGAAGAAAGAAGACTTGAAGAAGAAAGAAGACTTGAAGAAGAAAGAAGACTTGAAGAAGAAAGAAGGCTTGAAGAAGAAAGAAGACTTGAGGAAGAAAGAAGAAATAACAGAGACCCAAGATTAAATCTTAGAAGGATCCTAGACAGAATTGATAATGAAGTTGAATCTGTTCTTGAGTCCTCTCGAGGTCTTTTAAGAAACCTTCCTAACCCAAGAAGATTTCTTAGACTTTCAAAAAGACTTGAAAACATGATTGGAAGAGCAAGACCAGCAAGAATGAACCCAAGACAGTTGGCAAGACTCTCCCAAGTTGTCTATGAGTTTATTAATGTCATTGAAGAGATCCCCAGATTTCAAGCTAATGCTAGAAGATTAAATAGTCTTCTTAATAAGCTAGAACAAGCTAGTGAAATGCGTCGTGATAGATTTCCTCGTAACCCCAGACGAGACAGAAGATTTAGACGCTAAAACATATAGGCCTTGGTTTTACCAAGGCCTTTTTTTTAACCGAAAATAGAGTTTAAAATCATGACAAATATGGCCAGTGGGGCAACTACCCTATTCGACCAAATTAGAACGAAAAAATAAAATTTGGTTTTTGGGTGATCTGAAAATATTTTTTTAATATCTTCTGTATCTATTTTCCAACCAAAGAATATGGCCATGAGTAGACCACCAATGGGAAGTAAATAATGAGATGAAAGTTTATCAAAAAAATCAAAAAATGTTGAACCTTCAATAATATGACAATCAGAAAGAAGATTAGTTGAAAGTGCAGATAAAATCCCAATACAGAAAATAGAAAAAGATGAAATAAAGGTTATCGTAAACTTACTTAAATGTGAGTTCTCCTCAAAATACGAAACAACAACCTGTAGTAATGAAACTGAACTTGTAAGGGCCGCAAAAAGAACAAGACCAAAAAATGACATGGCCAAATAATTTCCTGCTGCATCCTTTGAGAATAGAACTGGTAGTGTTTCAAACATGAGTTTTGGCCCTGCGCCAGGCTCAAAACCATAAGTGAAAACAATTGAAAATATAACAACTCCGGCCATCAAAGCAATAATTGTATCGGCCAAACCTATGTAAAATGCTGTCTTAATTAAGTCTTCATTTTTTTTAAGGTAACTACCATAAGTCATAATGGCACCCATTCCCAATGAAAGTGTGAAAAAGGAGTGACCTACGGCCTCTAATACTCCTGATGGAGTAAGCATAGAAAAATCTGGATAAAAAAGAAATGAAAGTGAGGCCTTAAAACCAGTCGTTGTTGTGCTATAAACAAAAAGAGCAAATAATAAGGTAAGAAATGCTGGCATTAACAGTTTACTCCATCTTTCAATCCCCTTACTAATGCCTCCAACTACAATTAAGAAAGTAAAAGACATAAAAACCATATGATAAATAATTTGTTTCCCTGGAGAGGAAAAAAGGTGTTGTAACATTCCTGTTATTTGGGCACTTGATTTTGCTTCAAAAGAAAAGCTAAGGGCCTTTAAAAAATAGTCTATAATCCAACCACCAACAACACTATAAAATGAAAGTATAACAAAGGCGCTAAGAATCCCCAGGTGACCTACCACCCTCCAACGACTCTTCTTTTTTTCTAGTACATTAAAAGAATGAACGATATTAGATTGACCTTGCCTACCAATATAAAGCTCAGCAACGAAGATAGGTAGACCTACAAGGGCGATACATAAAAGGTATATTAAAACAAAGGCCCCGCCTCCATTCTCACCTGCGATATAAGGAAATTTCCAAATATTACCCAGCCCAACGGCAGAGCCTACAGCAACAAGAAAAAAGGAAAAAGAACTACTCCAATGGGATCTATTTTTCAAAGGAATCTCCATGTCAATTTTTCACGCATACTATCTTATTGTGGCGAGTAATAAAACCACAAGAATAATGATTTAAGTTATGAGGCTTTGCGTAACTATAATGCCCAACAACTTTAACTTTATAATTATGAATATTAAGCTTTTGATTTTAATACTTTATCCATTGAACTTGTATGAAAAACCTTATTTTAATTATTCTTCTTTTACTCTCCCAAAACCTCTACTCAGCAGGAATAAGTGTTGGGGGCTTCTCTCCCTTTGTCGGTGTTTATCAAAAAGATGAGCAAGGTGGCAGCAATACATTAGATCTTAAGCCTTATATTTCCGCCTACGGAAAGATTCCTATCCTTAAGGGTAATCTTTTTTTCAGACCTGAACTTGGCCATGTCTTTTCATACAAGCTTCTATCAGATAATAAAAATCAATCACAATCTTTTACATTCGTGCTCTTTAACCTTAGCTACGGTATTTTCAAAGGCCTTTATCTCAACTCTGGTGTCGGTACCTTTTGGCAAAAAATAAAATCAGTTAATGGAGCAAAATCTTTTAGTAATGGTAATTCAACGGCCACTTACTACTACCCTGGTCTTACTGTCACCTCAACAAGTTCAACTTTTAATTTAGGCCTTGAACAAGAGTTTAAAAACTTATCCTTATCTTTTATGACCTATTGGTTTGCACCCTTAAATAGTGAAAAGAGATCAGTTAGCTATACTCTCAACCTTGGATACTCACTGTAAGGAAAGATCATGAAACTTTTTATTTTTTTAACCCTCATTAGCTTTAACCTACACGCATGGACTTTATCTAGTGGGGCGATTAGCCGCTTTCCAAGTGACACTGTTTCACTAAATGTCGCAACCAATGACAGTTGCTCTAATGCTGGTATAACCCATGCTGAGCTTCTTAATGAAGCTTTTGAAGCGGCCGAACAGTACTGGAATCAGGTGCCAACATCACGATTAAGGTTTATCAAAGGAACTACTAAGGCGGTTGATGCTTATAGTATTGCCAGCCAAACGAGTGGTGCCACTCAAGGAGAAATTCTTCTCGGCTGTAAAGATGAAGCTGACTTTGGCTCTATTGGTGCCATTGCTATTGGTGGTAATTCAGTAGCTTTCCCTGATGGCTCTATCACTAAAGCTTGGGTAAGTGTAGATGGTAGTGCAAGCTCCACCTATGACTCTTTAACAAAAACAGAGCGCTTGGCCGTACTCGCCCATGAAATTGGACATGCTTTTGGTCTAGGTCATAGTGAAAAAGATTCTTTGATGTATTTCTCTATCGTATCAACAAGAGAGAAGCTTAGTGATGATGATATGGCCGCTGTATCTTGGCTCTACCCTAATAGATCAGATAGCTTTGATGTTCTTGGAAGTTGCGGAACAATTGCAACAATGGGCGGAGGCGGTAATGGCCCTGGCCCGTTTCAATTTATTCTCACAGCTTTTCTTGGAATGTTAATGGTTCTTTCTTTTACGAGAAAAACTAGATCATCTCCCTTATAAGAAAAGATGTATAAATGATATAACCTAAAAGCAGTAATCCCCCCTCCATGCGGGCAAGTCGCCCCTTTCCTTTAAAACCATAAGCAAAGATAAACATTAAGGCCGTTAGGATAGTCATGACTGTAACATCACGGTGGAGAATAACTTGATCGATACTAAGTGGGTTTATAGTTCCTGCAATGGAAACAACGGCCAAGGTATTAAATAGGTTTGAGCCGATAACATTTCCAATGGCCATATCAGGTTCACCTTTTTTAGCAGCAATAATTGAGGATGCTAATTCAGGTAAAGAGGTCCCAATGGCCACTATCGTAAGCCCAATGATCACATCAGAAACACCTAGTCCTTGAGCAATTCCCACCGCCCCATAAACAAGCATACGAGAACTCGCCACTAGTAAAATAAGTCCAACAATAAGAACAACGATAGATTTATTAAAAGGCATTGCCGATTCTTTAAGTTCTTGTCTGACTTCTTTTGAAAGAGTATCCCTTGAGTTTTTAAGCCCCTCTCTTATTGACCACGTCATGAGTCCTACAAAAACCATTCCTAAAATTAGGCCATCAATTCTTGAAATATAAAGGTCTTGAATTAAAATTATTGAAAGTATGGTGATTGAAAATAGAATGGGAAGCTCTTTTTTAAGAACATTAGACTTTATATAAATAGGGGCCATTAAAGCAGTTACACCTAATATCAAAGAAATATTTGTAATATTAGAGCCATAGGCATTTCCAATGGCCAGGCCAGGATTTCCTTGAAAGGAGGATATGGCCGAAACAACCATTTCAGGGGCCGAAGTTCCAAAACCAATAATTATCATTCCAATTAAAAGTGGAGAGAGACCTAGATGTTTGGCCACATTTGAAGCACCTGATACAAATCTATCTGCGCTCCAAACTAAAAGCAACAGACCAATAACACACACAGACAAATACAAAACCATATTAAGCTCTCCTAAAAAAATGATCTTAATAGCATAGAACAAAGACGGCAAGATTATACATCGCACAAATATTGGATATTTACAAATAACAAAAGACATAAGAAATTAACTTAAAAACAAACTGGATATTGCTATGGGACGTAAATCTGCAAAAATTGCTGCCAAAAAAGGCGCTAACGATAAGGCCAAAGGTCAAATTTATACTAAAATGCTTAAAGATGTCTTTATGGCCGCTAAGCGTGGAGGAGCAGACCCTGCTACAAACTTTCTCTTAAAAGTCGCTTTAGATAGATGCAAAAAATATAATGTTCCTAAAGATAATATTGAAAAGGCCATTAAAAAATCTCAAGGCTCAGATGGCGTTGGCTACGAAGAAGTTAATTATGAAGGTTATGGCCCAGGCGGCGTGGCCGTTTATGTTGAGACATCTACCAATAATGTAACTCGAACGGTTGCAAATGTTAGAAGTTACTTTAATAAATGCCATGGCTCTCTTAGTACGGCCGGTGCTTTAGAGTTTATTTTTGAGAGAAAGGCACTCTTTACTGTTGTTTCAGAGGGCATTGATGAAGATGACTTTACTCTTAACATGATTGATGCCGGTGCTGAAGATGTCGAAATCGAAGATGATATGTATGAAGTTACTGGACCAGTAGAATCTTTTGGAACCATTCAAGAAAAACTTCAAGAAATTAATATCACACCTGAAGAGGCCAGTCTTATTAGAATCCCTACTTCAACTAAAGAAGTGAATGAAGAAAATATGGCCCAAGTTGAAAAGTTAATAGACCTTCTTGAGAATGATGACGATGTCGTAACCGTCTACCATAACCTTGAAATTTCTGAGTCATAAGATTGTACCCTCTTAACTATGATCTTCCCGTTTATCGCCCTCCCTCGGAATGGCGATCCTTACTCCTTCAAGTCACAATAGGCTGCTCAAATAATAAATGTACTTATTGTGATATGTACCGCTCTAAAAGTTATAGAGTTAGATCCATTGAAGATATTTTTAAAGATATTGATACCTGTAAGACCTCTGGCCCAGTCCCCGAAAAAATCTTCCTCTGTGATGGTGATGCTCTTGGAGCTCCCATGGAAATCCTTGAGTCTACACTTTTATACTTAAGAAAATGTTTTCCCAAAGTTCGATCCATTGGCATTTACGCTACTGCAGAAAATATTCTTCAAAAAACTGAAAAGGAGCTTTTAAGGCTAAAGGAATTAGGCCTTAGTATCGCTTATCTTGGGCTTGAAAGTGGTGATAATAAAATTCTTCATATGATCGTAAAAGGGAATACGGCAGAGCAGATGGTTGAGGCCAGTCTTAAACTCAAACAATGCCAAATTAAACTTTCAACCATTGTAATGCTTGGAGTGGGCGGTAAAAAGCTTACTGACCAACACCAAAGAGAAACGGCCAAAGTACTTTCCCTAACATGTCCAGACTACTTATCTTTTCTCACAACTTTTGCCGTACCAGGAACACCTTATGCCAAAATGGTTGAAAAAGGATTAATTTCACCTTTAACAACTAAAGAGCTTTTAAAAGAGATGTATACCATTATTAGCGAAGGCCAGTTTAATAGTAACCCGGTTCTGTTTAGAGCAAATCATGTTAGTAATCAAATTCCCATTGGAGGAACTCTTCCAAGGGACCAAAAAAAGCTTATCGCGTTATTAGACAAAGCTTATAAAGATTGTCCTAAAGGAGTTTATCCAACCGCACCAAACCAAATGTAAGTTGATAAACTCTTTATATAAGCTATTTAACTACCCAATTTAGAATATATGTTTAAATATGTGACCGAGTAAAATAATAATGATTAAAAGCAAAGAACAAATATCTATTGAAGTAGAACAATCCTATAAAAAAATTAAAAATATTTTAAAAGAAGGATTTTCTACACAACAAAACGAGAAGAGATTTATGGTTCTTCTCAAAGACGAAATTGTTATCGCAGAAACTCAAGCTTTAGGACGAATTGTGCCAACATCATGTATAGGTGTGAAACTAAAAGATGGACTTACTCCTGAGGCCACAATCATATTAAATAAATTTATAGCTTCTGGTAAACCCAATGCAAAATTAAATTACCCTTGTATCGCTTTTTGGAATCCAGACCCAAGTGATATATATGATATAGATTTGGACGTTGATATGGCCTTAATTTATGATGAAAAGACTGATCATTGTCATCAGTATCTTCTTATGGATATGCACTTAATCAAGCACCTAAACCCCAAAATCTATCACGTCCCTTTCTAGCTACTCTCGTTTGTCATTGAGTAAATAAAATCACTAAGGGCCTTTTTTTGATGAGAACTTAAAAAAGTGGCCTGATCTTTTTCATATAAAAATTCACTTCCCGATTGACCAAGAGATCTTGCAATGGCTTCCACAGTATCTAATTTTGGTACAGCAAGCTTTTGAGCGTATCTCCATAAAGTTGACTTGGGGATTCCAGTTCTTTTTGAAATTTCTGTAAGAGAAGTTCCATCTTCTATTGCCATATTTAGTTTTCTACAAAACAGATCAGTTAACACGATAATTCACCCTTGCGAAATTATACTTTTCATAAGATCATTAATGAAACAACTTTGTTTTATTTGAAACAAGTTATGTAACATTTTATATTAATATATGACATAACAATTTGAAAAAGCAAAGCTTCATACAACTTTTTCAAGAGGAAAAAGAGTGGATAAACCTTGTATCGCCCTACTAGACGGAAATAACCATAGGGACAAAATAAAACCTTTACTTGGAGCACTCGAGCTAATCTTAGTTAAAAAGGACGACATTCATCAGCTTTATGAAGAGAGTGTTGATTCAATACTTTTCCAAAAACTAAATGATAAAGATCTCATAATAAGTACCAGAAAAAACTTTCCCTACACACCTATTTTTTTATTAAGCAATTATATCTCTGAGATCGAACTTATCGATGCCTATAATATGGGCTTTGATGGAATGTTAAAAACAAGTTATTCCACAGAAAGAGTCTGTGCCATAGTAGAAAATACCATCAAAACTTATCAAAGATTGTTATTGGCCAATATTGATAAACCTATTAATGTCCAATTTAATACGGAAAGAAATGAAATAATTATAAACGGTACTTTTTACTCTTTAACACCAATTGAAATGAAAATTATTTTATTTCTCAAAAATAGTCCACATAAACTTGTTTCAAAAAATGAAATATTTAATCACCTATGGGATGGAAATTGTAAAAAGAATTTTTCTCTCAACACGCATATATATAATATTAAAAAGAAAGTCCCTCCATTTAGGCCTTTACTACATACCAAAAAAGGTCTTGGGTATATCTTTTCACTCAACTAACCCCATAGCTAAACATTTTTATAAAATAATAATCATATTTTTTATAACGAATAACCATGATACCCTCTTTATTAAGAGGTTCTATGTTAAAAAAAACTTTATTAAATTTTTCCATTTTAGTTTTATTATTTTCTTGTGGAGAATCTCAAAATTTTGAAACAATAAGTCCCAATAAAGACAAAGCAAAACTTTTTATAAATGCTCTTAATGATGAATTACTGAGTTCAGACTTTTCCTATGTAGATGATTATACAGAAAAAGGTGGTGCTTGGATTCTTATTATTGAAAATAATTCCGGTCGTATCTACCCTGTTGATCTAGACTCATGGAATGAAAACAGCGATATCAAATCATGGCTAGCAAGTAATGTTGTCACAAATTCAAATATGGAAAGACGAAATAGAAATATTAGTTATTCAAATTCAGCAGAAGACTTTATTAATCAAAATTATATTTTTGAAGAAATTAATCATAATGGAAAAGATCTTGAGGCCATTGCCGCTAAGCTTAAGATTAAAACAATACAAAAACTCACACAAAAACTAAGTTTTGAGTATGAAATCCCATTAGAGCGAGCACAGCATATTGCTGAGCTATCTATATCTCTCATGAATATAAAAAAAAGAAGACGATTAAGAGATGAAGAAATTAATATCTATACAAAAGAGCTAACTGGCTTTACATACTCAGAAGCTAAAAAAGCATTAGAAGATAGCTTTAACGGAAACGACCTTAAAATAAAAAATATCTTAGACTCGGCGGCAAGGATCAATGATACTTCACCTGAAGCAGTGTTAGAAATATTTAACTTTATATACCGTTAAAAAAATATTCTCCCACTTTGAGTATAAAAGCATATCGAAGAAATTTTCCCACAAACATGTAAAGAGAAACTCGAAATACTTTTTTTGAGAAAAAACCTAAGACAGTGGCAATAAGCTCTCCTACAAAAGGTAACCAACACAAAAGAGCAACCCACTCACTTTTTCCAGTTAACCGACTCTCCCATAGCTTAAGCTTTTGTTGATCATGTTTTAAGTATTTTTGAACAATAACAGGCCCACCCCACCGGGCCAATCCATAACAAGAAAGCCCACCTAAAGTATTTCCAATAGAAGCAAACATAAGTATCGCCAAGAGTGAAAAGTCATTATTTTGTAAATAAAGAACATAGGCCTCGGAGCCCATAGGAATAAAAGAACCTGCTAAAAATGAAATTGTAAAAAGAAGTAATAGTTCCATTTAATTAATAAAATTGATTTAAAAATGTTCCTAACGATTTATGGTCCACTTTTTCAATTGGGTGCTCTGTTTTAGGTAAAACTAAAAAGCTTCCATTTTTTACTGCTTTGGATACTTCATAGTTTTTCACAAGAGAAACAATCGAATCTCTATCACCTACTGCAACTCTAAAAGGGCAGCTAATATTATTAAGCTTTTCTAAAGAAAGCTGATCATTTTGACCAAGCTGCTTAAGAAGAGCAGCAGTTTTTTCAACTAATATAGGCCAATCTTTTCCGTGAAGCTTTTCTAAATATGAGGCAAAGTGAGGAACCTTGATTTTAATTTTCTCTGGAACCAGAAGTTTCGTTTCTTTTGACGCCACATCAGGGTTCCACTGATATCTGGTGCCGTAGGTAAAAAGCTTTTGCACCAAACTTGGTTTCTTTAGGGCCAGGCAAGTCCCCACATAACCACCTAAGCTATATCCGAAAATAGAAACCTCTTTAAGATTATTATCATCACAGTATTGAAGAGTTTGCTCCAACATATTATCAATAAGTAGTTCACCACTGAGAGAACATCCACCATGCCCTTCAAAGTTAAAACTATGCACTTTATCTGAGTTTTGAAAATAAGGTAAAAAGGGTTTTACCTGATCTTTTGTCCCTAGAGCACCGTGTAAAAAAAGGATGTCCATAAGCCCCACTCCCCGTTGTTATGCGCTTATAGATATCGGATAAAGTAGCAAATGAGAAGGACTAAGGTATCAGTGCTCTACGAGTTATCCCTACCTTGACAAATTTTCTATATATGTCATCTTGGCAGTAATGAATAAATCTAAATATTCTCAAAAAAGGTTATTTAACTTTGTAGAAAGTGCACTTATTTTTATAGGTATCGCGATCTTATTTATATTTTTATCTTACTCTCTTTTTGGTCGCTTAGGGTTTATATTCGGCGGTCTTCTTATCTTTTTTTCTTTTATTTTTATTCAAACCCAAGCCCATTCGATTGCTCTTAGACTTTATAAGGCCCATTATCTAGCTCCCGAAAGGGCACCTGAACTTTACCAGTTAGTAAACCAACTTGGGCATTCTGCGGGCATTCAGTATTTACCACAACTCTATCTCATTCCCTCCGCTCTTTGTTTGGCCTTTTCTACAGGAAATAAACAACGCCCTATCATAGCTCTCTCAGAGGGAATGCTCTCAAAAATGAATCAAAGAGAGCTCATTGGAATCCTCGCCCATGAGGTTTCACATATCGCTCAAGGTGATCTTATTATTTCTACTCTAACTCAGCTTATTGGTAGAATTGCCTCTAGTTTTGTTTCGATGGCCTCACTTATTCTAATCCTCATGTTCCCTCTCATTCTTTTTGGTGCTGTGAGAGTAGATCTTATGGCCTTTATTCTTATTATGGGAATCCCTACAATAATCACCTTATTGCAACTCAAGCTTTCTCGAATTCGAGAATACAATGCCGATTTAGAGGGATCAAAGCTAACAGGCGACCCTTTAGGATTGGCCAATGCTTTAGTAAAAATGAGTCATTCAACTATGGGATTATTTGGGCCTTCAATGAAAGTTCCCCCTGAGTTTTTAAGTACACACCCAGAGACCCACAAAAGAGTAAAAGTATTGCAAGAACTTGCAGATACTCATCATTTTTAATAAACCAACTTTTCTTCTAATAAGCTGGCCTGCTCAAAGATTTTATTCTTTTTAGAAGAATCCATTTTATCAAACATTTTGACCATCATATTTAATCGATGATTTTTACTAAGAAATTCTCTTTTCCTATCAATGAACCTCCAATAAAGTCCATCCCAACCCATTGCCCAGCTTTCACCTTTTTTATAATTTCCCATTTTATAGATATAATTAGAGCCACTGATATAAGGCTTCGTTGCAAAAACTCCTCCATCACTAAACTGACTCATACCAAAAACATTTGGGCCCATGACCCAGTCAGAAGAGTCAATAAACATTTCCATAAACCAGCGATAAACTTCTTGGGGATGAACTTCTAAAAGTAACATCATATTTCCTATCACCATGAGCCTCTCAATATGATGACAATACCCCCATTCAATAGTCTTTTTGATAGCATCATCTAAAGGAACTACACCTGTATTGCCCTGATACCAACAGCTTCTCAATTTTTTCTTATGATTAAAGAAGTTTTCTTTTTGCTGAAACTCATCACAGTTTTGATAAATGCCTCTTACAAACTCTCTCCATCCCATAACCTGTCGGATAAAACCTTCGACTGAATTGAGGTTATCCTTTGTGGCCAATACCTCAACCTCCCGAACGACTTCAAGGGGAGTAAGAAAACCAATATTAATAAAAGGAGAGATAACTGAGTGATATAAAAAAGGTGCTCTTTGATCAAGAGAGTCCTGAAAGTCCCCAAAATATTTAAATCTGTTTTTCAAATAATTTCTGAACCATTTAAGACTTGCTGAACGCTCAACTGGTATCCAATAATTATCACAACTTCCAGGGTGTTTAGAGAACTTTTTATTCACTAACTTTTTGACATCATCAATATGCTTACTTTTTATACGGGGAGGTATAAACTCATCAACCTGAAAGTTTGCAGGTATCTTCTTTCTATTATCTTGATCAAAGTTCCATTGGCCTCCTACTGGCCCCCCTTTTTCAATTAGTACACCATGGCGTTTTCTTTGTTCTATATAAAAGCTATTAAGCAAAGGTTTATTAACTCCTTCAAGATAGTTATTAAATTCATCCCTACTACACATGAACATTGGTGAGTCATAAATGATGACCTTAACATTAAGTTTTAAGAAGAGATCATAAAGTTGATTTTCAAAAAACTTATCTTCAACTTCATAGAGGTGCACTTCCTTTATTTTATTTTTTTTAATAACCCTTTCACACTCAGTTAGAAAACCTTTCGAAGAATCCAATTTATTATAAAAAACGTGAAAATTTCGGCTCCTTAAATGATCTGCATAAGTCCTCATAGAGGCCAAGAAGTGAATTATTTTATGTTTATGGTACTTAAAATGTGTGCAAAGGCCCTCATCTTCGGCCATGAATATATTGTTAGGAAAATCCTTATAATGGTCGATATCAAACAGCTGATTTCCCAAAATAATTGTTAATTTATCCATTTTTCCCTCATCATATTAAATACTTAAAAAAAGAGTATAACGATTGTCTATTTAAAAACCTTTACTTATCTTATACAATAATTGGATGAAAAACTTATTAATCACCTTCTTATTGCTTATATCCTCTTCAATATTTGCTGATATTTATAATTTTGACTTAAAAAATACTAAGGGTGAATTACTTTCTTTTAAAAATTTTAAAGGCAAAACGTTACTGATTGTTAATATAGCAACTCGTTGTGGATATACAGGACAACTAGACGAACTAGAGTCTCTTTATCAAAAATACAAAAAGCAAGGACTTATTATTATTGGGGTACCTTCAAATGACTTTGGTTCCCAGACACCAGAATCGAATAAGGAAGTCGCCAAATTTTGTCGCTTAAAATATGGGGTGAATTTCCCTCTATCAAGTAAAGTTGCCCTAAGAGGAAATGATAAACCAGAGCTCTATTCATACCTTATTCAAAAGACAGGAGGGCGTGAGATTTCCTGGAACTTTGAAAAGTTTCTTATTAACAGTAACGGCAAAGTAGTTTCACGATTCTCTAGTTCAACTCTACCCCTTAGTTCTCGCTTGGATAATGCTATTAAAGAGGCGTTGGAATAAAAATGAATAATTTCCAACTATCTCAATGCAAAGAAGTACTTATTATTGGTGCTGGTCACGGCATTGGGTTTGGCCTTGTTAATGAAATTCTAACGAAAAATAAAACTCTTCATTTGCACGCTACATTTAGAGACAAAAACTTGGCCTCCCCACTGTTAGAACTTAAAGATCATCCCAGGCTATCTATTTATGGGCTAGATCCTTGTAATGAAGAAGAAGTCGCTGCATTATCAAACAAATTGGAAGGTAAAACCTTTGACCTTATTATTAATTGTGTGGGTTTTCTCTATAATGATAAATTTCGGCCTGAAAAATCTTTTAGAAACTTTAGTTTAGAATATTTTTTAGAATCCATGAAAGTTAACGCTTCAGTCAGTGCCTTACTATTTAAATATTTTGAACAAACGTTATCAAAAGAAAAAATAAGTAGCTTTATTAATATTTCTGCAAAAGTTGGAAGTATAGAAGATAATAGTCTGGGAGGTTGGTATAGTTACCGATCTTCTAAGGCCGCATTAAATATGTTAATTAAATGTATCTCAATAGAGCTAAAGCGAAAGAAGACCCCATGTATTGTTTTGGCCATACATCCCGGTACAACCACCACGGAGCTTTCAAATCCATTTTCTAAAAATATATCCCATAAAATTCATAGCATCAATGAAACCGCTCATAACATTCTTGAGGTTCTAGAAGAAAAGACTATAGAAGATAGTGGTCAATTTTTTAATTGGGATGGTCAAACTATTCCCTGGTAATTGATTAAAAAAGGCCATCACTCTATTTTTAAACGTATTACAACCTAGATTTATCCTCATAATAAGTTTATAAATAATTATGACTAAAAAATTATATATCCTTCTTTCTTTATTGTATTGTTTTCAGGCCTCAGCAGAGTACTACGCGCAAACCTCTCTCATAGTATGGACGAGAAATTTCGAAGAGGCCACGGCCACCGGAGATAACGCAGGTATTGAGAATACAGAAGGAGGGTTTAGCTTAGGTTTTGGAAAACGCCTCAATCAAGACTGGTCAATAGAATTAGAGTTTCTACCGACAATGGATTTCGAAGTAGAAAAAAATAATCAAAAAGGCCAGATTAGTATGATTGCTTTCACTGCAGCTCCAAAATATACCTTTGCACATAACTGGCCCGAAGAAGACATCTCTCTCTATATTAAACTACGAGTTGGGTGGACTAAAATTAGTGGGACCGATATTTTAAATAATTATGGTAAAGAGACCTCTTGGACAGTAGGCCCTGCAATAGGTATTGATTATCAAATTAATAATAATTTTTCCTCCTATTTTGATGTTGGTGGTCTATGGTCAGGAGGAGATATCGAAGATTTTGATTTCTTTCCTTGGTTATTAGGTGTTCGATATCATTTTCTTTAGGCAAATATGCAACAAATAAGACTCTTTACAGGACTTTCACTTCCAAAATCTTTAACATATCAAATTGATTCTTTAAGAGAAAGTATTGGTGGTGCCCGCTGGACTCCACTTGAGAACCTGCATATTACACTTGTTTTCTTAGGCGAAATTGATAAGCATATTGTAAGTGAACTAGAGGATGATCTTTGTGATATTAATATGACATCGATGGATTTACAGCTAAAGGGAGTCAACACCTTCGGTCCTGGGCATGACCCTAAAGTATTATATTCCTCACTAACTGAGAATGAAAATCTACTTGATCTTCACTCTCTTATTTTACAAAAAGTTAAACCTTATGCGCAAATTAATAAAAATAAGTTCCACCCCCATGTCACATTAGCAAGACTGAAACATGTTGATACAGAAGCATTAGCAAACTTTTTAATAAAGCATCATGATTTTAAAAGTAAACTCTTTAACGTTAAAGAATTTCACCTTTATAGCTCAGATTTAAGGCCCCAAGGGGCCCAGTATAATATAGAAAACTCTTACGAACTCTACTAAGAAAACGACTCTTCCAAGAAATCTTCTAACATTTTATAAGACCTGTCTGCCGCTGTGACGTTATAAACAGTTCCAAAGCTTGGGTCGTTGGCCTGTGGATTAGTAAAAGCATGTACTGTTTTTCCAAAGCAATGTAGTTGCCAATCCTCTGCTTTTTCTCTCATTTCAGCTATAAACTCATTTAGTTTTTCCATATCCACCATAGGGTCTTCCTGACCATGAAGGACCAACACCTTAGGTTTTATTGACTTAACTTCATAATCGGGTTCCATTAAAAGGCCATGAAAACTAACAACGCCTTTTAAATTAAAATTTGAACGGGCCATATCTAAAACACAAAGACCTCCAAAACAAAATCCAATGGCCACAATATTATTCTCATCAACGTAAGAAAGAGAAGCTGCGTTATTAAGTCCGGCCTCTAATCTTTGGGCCAACATCTTTCTGTCCTCTACAAATGGAGTCATTAGTGCCGAGTTTTCATCAGTGTTAGTTCCAATTTTTTTATCTCCATAATTATCTAATGCAACTCCAACATATCCCATCTCTGCTATCTTTATGGCCATATCACAAGCAAATTCATCTCGACCGGCCCATGCATGACAAATAAGGACTGCAGGTCTTTTTTCTTTTTCATCCTTAGTGGCAACAAAAGAAATACAATTTTGATCACCATCTTTGTAAGAAACTTCATTTTTAAACATTACTACTCTCCTTATTATGAAATTTTTAAAGTATTCCTGAAATGTTTCCTTGTTCATCAATACTTATACCTAAGGCCGCAGGACTGCGTCCAAAAGCAGGCATTCTCATTACATCTCCGGCCATTGGTATAATAAACTCGGCGCCAGCAGAAAACTCAAAGTCTCTTACAAGAAAATCAAAGTCTGTTGGACAACCTTTAAGCTGAGGATTGTCAGAAAAAGATAAAGGCGTTTTGGCCATACAAATAGGAAAATCACTAAGGCCTAGCTTTTCAATTTCCTTCATTTCAAGTAAGGCCTTAGAAGTAAATTTAACTTTACTGGCGCCATAAAAATCTTTTGCTATGTGATTTATTTTATCTCTTAACGGTAAGCTTAATTCATAGCTAGGATGAAATTTGGCCTTTTGCTCGCATTCACGAATAACTAATTTGGCCAACTCCTCCACTCCTTTGGCCCCTCGTGTGTATGGTGCACAACTCGCGTATAATATTCCTTCTTTTTCGCATAAATCGGCCACTTGCTTTATTTTATTTTTATCATCTGCCTTCCATAGGTTTAAGGCCGCGATAATGGGTATTCCGAATTTTTTACAATTATGATAGTGACGTTTTAAGTTACTGAAACCATTCTTAAGGTCTCCGTCACCATGATACTCAAGAGATTTAATAGAAAAAAGAATCACCGTAGCTGATGGAGAGATACCCTCATATCGAGAAATTATATTAAAAAACTTTTCTGCTCCTAATTCTGCACCAAATCCAGCCTCGGTAACGACATACTTCCCGTAACTAAGACCTAATTGCGTTGCTAATATAGAGTTGGTTCCTGTAGCAATATTAGCAAAAGGCCCTCCATGAATAAGAGCTGGATTACCTAAGCAAGTTTGAACCAGGTTTGGTTTAATCGCCTCTTTCAAAAGAACCGTAACAGCTTCTTCAAACCCTAAATCTCTCACAAATACAGGATGTTTATCATAAGTCCACCCGACAAATATATTGCCTATTCTCTTTTTTAAATCTCCTAAAGATTTACTTAAACAAAGAATGGCCATAATTTCGCTAGCAGCAGTAATATTAAAACCACTTTCCATAGGCACGCCACCAACTTGCCCGCCAAGCCCTGTAATAATTTTTCGTAAAGAGCGGTCATTCATATCCATCACTCTTTTCCAAACGACAGTTTTTGGATCAATTTGATAGGTTTGTTCTTGAAAGCGTAGGTAGTTATCAATGAGGGCCGAAAGAAGGTTATTGGCCTTTTCAACTGCGGCAAAATCTCCATTAAAGTGAAGATTAATATCCTCTGAAGGAAAAACTGTAGATTGACCTCCACCTGTTGCCCCTCCCTTTTTACCAAAGATAGGGCCTAAAGAAGGCTCTCTTATCGCTACTACTGATTTTTCCCCTAAGCTACAAAGAGCATCCGATAGACCTATAGAAAGAGTTGTTTTTCCAATTCCTTCTGGTGTAGGCGACATGGAACTCACTAAGATAAGGTGATTATTATCGATCTTATCATTTTTAATTTGATTAAGAGGAACTTTGGCCTTGTAGTGACCGTAAGGCTCAATATTGTCTATATTTAGGCCAAGCTCTTTGGCCACTGTTGTAATTTTTTTTTGTTTCATTTATATCCCCAAGTTGGAAATATAATAATCTATCCGTAAGAAAAGACAAACAGATTGGCAGGCAATTTTAATCTTTTAAGTTCATCACGTAGGGCGATATGTTGTATTATTTGGTTTAATTAAGGTCAACTGAATATCACTGATATTTCTTTCAGTAAATGCTGCCTCACAATAACAAAGATAATATTTCCACTTCCTAAAAAAAGTATCATCCATTCCAAGCTCTCTAATTTTATCTTTTTCGAGCTCTATCTTCTCATCCCAATTTCTCAATGTCTTAGCGTAATGTAGCCCTATGTCTCTTAAATTAAAAATATGCAGATCCGTCTTTGCACAGGCCTTAGTCATCGCCCTGATAGAAGGTAATAAAGAGCCAGGGAAAATGTGTTTTTGAATAAAGTCTACACCTTTTCTAAAAAAGTCATAGCGAGAATCTGGAGAAGTAATGGCCTGAATGACCGCGACTCCATCATTACAGAGCAAGCTATCTATTTTTTGAAAATACTTAGGCAAAAACTCATGACCTACGGCCTCAATCATCTCAATTGAAATTATTTTATCGTATTTTCCTTTTAAATCCCGATAGTCTTTTAATAGAATTGTAATTTTATCTTCTAGACCGAGTGCTTTTACCTTTTGAGTAGCATAATCATATTGTTCTTTTGAAATCGTTACTCCTGTCACTTTACAATCATGATGAGTGACAGCATATGTGGCGAAGCCCCCCCAGCCACATCCTATTTCTAAAATATGATCACCTGGTTTTATATGTAAGTCATCACATAGTGTTTTAAGTTTTTTATATTGGGCCTCTTTAAGATCTGAATTTCCTTCTTCAAAAATAGCGCAAGAGTACATCATAGTTTCATCAAGCATCATTTCATAAAATTTATTACTAAGATCGTAATGATAAGATATGTTTTTCTGAGATCCTTTCTTATTATTTTTTTTCAAGTAATGACCTAATTTATTAACATGGCCAAGAAGATTCACAGAAAAGTTTTTAACTTTAGATCCCGATATAATTCCAGAAGTTTCTACATTTTGAATGGCCCAGCGTAATAATTGTGTAAGATCACTCGTACTCCAATCACCATCACAAAATGATTCTCCAAAGCCTATATCCCCAGAGATAATAAACTTTTTATAAAAATCATCATGAACAATGTTTAAATCAGCATCAACACCATTACCATCGCCTATGGTAATTTTCTCTCCAGAGGCAAGAGTTAATTTAAGATGTCCTTTTTTAAAGCGACTAATAAAAGAAATAAATAGCTTCTCATATATACTCTTCGTTTTTATCTTTTCCATAAATAGGTTCCTTTTTGAAGATCAGCATTATCCTTTTTCTTAAAATAAGTAATACCCTTCATCCATAAAACAAAAGCATGACAGTGTATTAAAAATATTATTTTTAAGGTTACAAAAGGTATACGTAACGTTTGTAAAACCAAGTTTTTGGTCGTCGCTTCAATTTCTTTACCCTCAAACCAAACTTTAAGAACCTCTTGATTATCTTCAGTATCATCAATAAAGATAGATATTTCTTGCTCATTTTTCTTGAGGACGAAATGCATGTCATTATCTAGTGGTATAAAGGGAGAGATATAAAAATGTTTTTTTGTTTTATAACTAAAGCCATCCTTATTAAAATGTTGGGCGCTAACGAAATAGGGTTTTAATTCATTAAAGGTATTACCTATTTCTATTATCGCATAATTGATATTATTGACATCTTCAATAAGAATAAAACTTACCGGGTTAAAAACATAACCAAAGAAACGAAATGAAGTATAAAGAGTTACTTTTTTAACTTCATCTTTCAGTCCATTTTGTCTGGCAAATTCAATATAATTATCTTTAGCAGAACTCTTTCCAAGTTGAACGTGGTCCTTATCATAGAAGGAATAAATATTGGGTTTATTAAAAGAAACAAACTTGGAAGGCCAACTGTTAAGGTTATCTAAATCAATCTTAAACCAAAAAAAGTTGTGAGTGAACTTATAAGGCCTTGGAATCAACCTCTTATGAGTTACTGTAAAAGGTACTATTGCATGCCCCACTACAAGACCTCTCTTTTTAAGATTGAAGAACATAAGTTCACACTTGATAGTAGTGCATCTTCATGAAAACCATATCTATAATAACTGCCAGTAAAATGAATATTTGAACTCTTATTTAATTCATCTAATTTTTCTTGGGCCAGGACAGCTTGAACATCAAAGACCGGATGATGATAAATTATCTTTTTAATTATTTTTTCCTTATCAATAAACTGCTCTCCATTAATATTGATAAAAACGTTCATTTTATCAGAAACATTTTGTAATCGGTTCATATAGTAAACAGTATAAGCTTCATTGGCCTTAATGAGAAAGTTCCATGATGACCAATTCTCTTTAAAATTGGGCATTACACTCGCATCAGTGTGAACTACTGCTGTATTTTTCTGATAGGAAAACTTTGAAAGTACTTCTTGTTGAAAAGATGACGGATTTTCAAGCATTCCCAAGGCTTCATCACCATGAGAAGCAATGATTACTTTATCAAAGTGAAATGACTCCCCTTTAGAAATAACCTCCACTGTCTCACCGTTTTGAATAACCCTCTCAACTGGGTGGGATACTTTAATCTGGTCTTTAAACTGATCAATAATCTTATCTCGATATTGACGACTTCCCCCTACTACAGTTTTCCACTGCAATTGCGTGTTAACTCCCACAAAACCATGATTATGAAAAAACCGTACTAAAGAAGTAGCTGGAAAGTCTTTTATTTTCTCCATCGGTGTCGACCAGACTGCAGAACTCATCGGAACCAAGAAGTTTTTAAAAAAGTACTCTCCTAATCCTAATTGATCAACATAATCACCAATTGTTAATCTTTGATACTCAGAACGATCTAAAATCCCCACAGATTCTTTGTTAAACTTTAGAATATCTTTTATCATTTTCAAAAAATGAAAATTAAAAATATTTCGCCTCTGAGAAAACAAACCGTTAATACTAGACCCATTAAACTCTAGGTCAATATCTTCATTACGAACACTAAAGCTCATATCTGTATCGATATAATTAACATCTAATTTTTTAAATAGTTTTAGTAAATTAGGATAAGTTTTTTCATTAAAAACCATAAAGCCAGTATCTACAGGACAAGTTTTATGCCCGTCATGAACATCAATCGTATTTGTGTGCCCACCGATATAATCATTTTTTTCAAATACAGTAATTTCATACTCATCTTTTAAAAAATAAGCACTACTCATACCTGCTATACCTGTCCCAATGATGGCACATTTTTTCATAAACTACCTTTTCTCAAAAAGATAATGTCCAACAATCCACTCATTCCCATCTTTATAGTTCCAGAGCTCTTCACAGCTCATGAAAAAAACCCTCCAATAGTTAAACCACTTTTTATTTTCACCTTTGGGGTAATGGGCCTTAAATATATTTAAAATCTTTTCTTCATTCCGGTCCATATTTTCAAGCCATGCTCTTGCCGTTTTAGCATAATGCTTTCCGTTCACACGCCAATGCTCTTTTATATTTAGATCATCTTGAAAATAATAGAAAAGATGTTCACTTGGCATTATTCCACCGCTAAAAAAATACTTACTCATCCAATCAGAGTCGTCTTTAACCTCATATTTATAAGTTATTTCTCTGTGTGCAAAAATATGTACAAATAAAGTGCCTTGGTCATTTAACCAACGGTTAACATTTTTAAGAAGATCCTTATAATTTCTCATATGCTCAAACATTTCTACAGAAATAACTCTATCAAAAGTATCCTCTGTATCAAATGTAGATACATCTGCTGTCATGATGGTTATATTATTGAGCCCTTTTTGCTTGGCCTTCTCTTTAATAAAGTCACCCTGAAACTTAGAGTTAGAAACCGCTGTAATAGAGCTATTAGGAAACCTTTCGGCCATATATAAAGTGATAGCACCCCATCCGTGACCTAACTCTAAAATTTTATCTCCATCTTGGATTTGGGCCCTCTCAACAGTCAAAGCAAGCATTTCTTCCTCGGCCTCTGCAAGGTTTTGGGCCTGATCCCAATGACAGCAACTATATTTTAATCTTGGCCCAAGAGAGATAAGGAAAAATTCGGGTGGTACCATATAATGCTGATCGTTGGCTTTATCAGTTTCTATGGCTATAGGTGAATTTTTTAACTCGGTTATTAATTTTTTTCTTCTTGTCTCCGCGTCCTCATATTCATCAACCAAACGTTGATTTAGGAGTGATCTAATTCCTTTTCTCACCAGAAAATCTGGAAGTAGTCCCTTACTTAATAATGTATCAATCATTTTTTCTCCTTGAGTTACATTCTAGTCCTGGAATAAATGTAAAGCTAACCCGCCTAATCTTTGTCAAAGCAACATTAACAAACCAAGTCATTGATATTATAGAGGTTAATTAATGCTATTGTAATAAATTTAATTTAAAGGTAAAAGCAATTATAGTTTTACTGAGGAATACTACGTGACCGTTCTTCTACTTCTATTTTTTCATTGGTACCTATCATTATTCTGCCAATCTTTTTTCTTACATAGGTATTGTTCACACGCCATGTTCAAAATGTCAGCCTTTTGGGAGAGGTTTTTTTACTTACTCACTTACATTTCCCAAGGGCCAAGCTTTTTAAATCCAACAAGCTACTCAATTCTCCATCAAAAGCATCATGCCTATAGTGATACCCCAAAAGACCCTCATTCTCCTGTGCAAAGTAAATCGATGTGGGATATGTCCCTTAAAACTTATAAGGAATATAAATATCTCATAAAACATCACAAAACTGTTGATGACAGTGCCGTTATTAACAAGGCCCCAAGCTGGCCATTAATAGATAATATTGCTGAGACTAAATTTAATGTTTATTTTTGGGTTCTCGTATATATGGGGATTTATTATCTCAACGGTATTGAGCCTCAATATTATCTCTGTATCTTTATTCATGGTTTTATGGGACCTATTCAAGGGGCCATTGTTAATTGGTTTGGCCATAAAGTTGGCTATAGAAACCATAAGCTTAATGATCAAAGTAAAAATACGCTACCATTTGACTTTGCTCTTATGGGTGAACTTTACCAAAATAATCATCACCGATATGGTAATAAGATGAACTTTGCCCATAAATGGTTTGAGCTTGATCTCACATACTTCATTTCTATATTTCTTAGAGCTTTTAGAATAATAAAAATTAATTGATAAAAATCGCTGAATTTGCACCGTGCTCAAAAACTTCGACAGATTTTAAATGAACACGAGCTTTGGTTTGTTCTTTAACTTTGGGTGCCACGAAATGAAAAGTATGCTCAGCAAACTTTTCACAACCTACACCATCCATTTCGATAACTTTAGCGGCCCCTAAGCTTTCTAAGTTTTTAAATTCTTGAATAAGAGGATCATTTATATCGACAGCGATTGTATGATCAAAGTTTTGCTCAATCCACTCTTTAATCCACTTACAATTTCCAAAGTCATAAACCCAGTTTTTATCATCTAAGTTTTTGGCCTCAAATACGAACCTAAAGCCTAGAGAATATCCATGTATAAGGGAACAGTGAGAATGAGTGGCCTTTGGTTGCCTAAAAGCACAAGAAAAGCCTCTTTCATTGCCGTAAGTTTTTGTTGATTGGTAAGGCATACGATAATACTCCTAAGTATTTTTTACTCCAAAATTTTAGATTTTACTAAGTATTTCAACCGCGACGCAACGAGTCTCTAATCTTTTATTAAGATGATCTGGGTAATGATGAAGAGTATAAATTATTAAATACAGACTCTAAAAAACAGATCATTTATGCTTTATGTTTTCTAATTATTTAAAACTCAATCTTGTTTCGTTTTTCGAGAGATGGGGTAGAGCTATTTCTTCAGAAATGAAAAGTAAAATCAATGAACTTAACTTTCCTGAACCTACCCCGGCCATATGGACTTACCGCCCATAATATTTACTCAAAATTAAAGAGAATTACGATTTTCTCTTTTGAATTTTTCTCTAATCCTAACCTTTCTCATAAAGTTATTATAAAGGCAGGCCCTTTCATCAAAGCTTTTTCTAAACTGACCTTTTGAAGTAATATAATCGTTAAAATTAACGGTTAAGTCTTTCTCATCAAAAACTGACGTTAACTTTACTCCCCTACACTGTTTAAGAAACTTTCTTTTGTAAAAACCTTTTGAAAACAAATTTGAAGATAAAAGATGGATACACAATCTATTTTTAATAGAAGGATCTAAGTCTTCTTTTTCGATCAATATAAAGGAGTCATTAAAAAAGCCTTTCATTTCCCAAAAATAACTACCAAGAGTTGCCTTTAAAATGCCTTTAGCATTTGTGATATCATTTATTATATCTTGGATATCAAAAAGCTTATAATAAGTGATATCCGATATAATATTACCATTATTTAAACGTATAATTTCTGCAAGCTCATCATCAAACTCGTCATGCTCCATATGGGCCAAAATATCCCAAGTTACAGAACTTCTAATTCTATCTGTTATATATTGATTACCTGTCTGTAGTTTCAGTAAGGAATAAACCTTACCTAATAGTTCAGTGGCCATTCTATTAGCAAGCTCTCTATCTCCTGCTCTACCTTCAACACCTTCCTCACTATTCCACTCATCAAGAAGCTCAACAACTTTATTTAGTAATCCTCGAGTACCTTCGATATTAGAGATATAAGAGTTGTACTTGTAATTTGTTACTAGGTTTTTTTCATGCAGATATAACGTCACCTCTTCCAAGTAATCATTCAAAATATTTAAAACACTATAAGGTGAATCCCAACCGTCATATCCTTCAAAAACCCTTGTAACAACTAAGTCTTGGTCTTCGTTAAGTACCCTACTTAATCGTGAGTTAACAAAATCAACGGCCTCTCTATACATATTAGGAAAACTAATTTTAAGTGCATTCCAATCTTTAAGAGTAAAAGTGTAACCCGTCTCACTTGTTCCATTGTTATAGAAAATTTTAAACTGCTGTAAACTTCCACAAGGGTCCAATCTTCCATTAAAAGAACATTTTGGTACTTCTGAAAAACCAATTAAACGAAATGGTAAAAACTGAGTACCATTAAGCTGTACCAAAGCATTTGATGTTTTTAATAAGTTGGCAATTGTTTCAATTTGGCTAGCAATATAGTTTGAAAGATCAATATTAAGAGTTTCAAGCTCCCTATCTTTTTCTGAAATAATACCTTGTACTTTTTGTCTTAGCTCTTCAAGAAAAGACTTTAACTTCATAACCTCAAGTCTTCTTTGAGCATCATAAGAGTCGGAAGCCGGACTACCTGCACGAACTAGCTCTAGCCAATCCATTAAAGGATTAAGCTTTCTAAATATGATAGGAATACCTCTCCATATTCTATAATCATCTTCCTCATAGTCCGCATACTTTTCAACAATTCTCTCTGCTCTTGTCGTTTCACAATATAGGTCTGTAAGTGCTTCAACGGAGCATGATAATGCTGTTGGAAGTGTTACCTCATTAACCTTTCTTATCCTTCTTCTTTTAATAAGTTCATAAATACTATCAATAGCAACAGTTGCAATATCAGCAATCCCACTCATGGCCACTGACATGGCAGGGTTAGCAAAGTAAGAACCAACGGCCAACCCTGAACCCATTAATTGTGAAAATTGATGACGAACCTTGTCAGAGCAGTTTTGGATATTAGGCAATCTCTCTAAAAAGTTTTTTAAGCTCGATGAGGCCTGATAATATCCATCCGACATTCTATATTCATTTTCTATTTCCCTTGAACTTTTAAAACTTGCTTTTGCACCTATTAATTGAATACGTGAAGAAGCAATTTGAGAAACAACACTTGAAATAATATTGGCATCTTCAACTGGATCTAAAGACTCTAGACTAAGAGTTAATTCCTCAATCCTTCTTTCAATATTAATAAGGTTAGTATCAATTCGAGCATAGTCTCTATGTTCAAGTTGATCCCTAAAAACACTAACAAGGTTAACCAGACTTTGACTCTCGGCGCCACAAAGAGGATCATCAACCATGGACTCAAAAAGGCTAATCAAACTTTTTGTTTTATTTATAGCGTTATTTGTATAACTACCAACGCTTCTACACTGCTCACCGAAGATCTCTAACAGTTGACCAGGTAAGGAGTTCATATTGGCGGCAAATAAAGGCCTTATTAAAAGGATGGATATCAAAACTAACTTTTTCATTACTAAGTTCTCTCATGCTATAGTTTACTCTACGCACATAAACAACGCCTGACATTAAATGTAAATAAAAAAACCTTTATGCTGCGGCGCAATTTTATTGTCTCTTTAAAATAAAGTTATTATAAGGTGTAAATGATATATATCATGATTTTTAAAAACCAAGGGGAAACTATGAAGAAGCTTCTTTCTACAATTTTACTATCCTTAGCACTAACAACAAGTGCTTGGGCCAATTGTACTGACCTAATTGCAGGTCAACACACTAAAGCAGGTGAAATCTGTATTACAACTGACTTTACTAACTTAACTGTTACTTACAACCTTGAAGGTGACTGGCAGTTTGGAGAGGCCCACCTATGGGTTGGGACTACTACAGCTGACATGCCTCAAACAAGAAACGGATCTCCTAAAATTGGAAACTTCCCTTACACTGATGAATACCTTGATGGTCTAACAACAAAAACTTTTGTTATCCCTTTAAGTGATTTTGAGGGTGTAGGTTGTTACCAAAATGAAACTCTATTCGTAGCTGCTCACGCTGCTCTTAAGCAAGTTGTAGGTGGAGTTGTAGTATCTACTGAAACTGGTTGGGCCGCTGGAGATCGTTTTAGAGAAAGAGGAAGTTGGGCAACATACTTCTCTTACACCCTACCTTGTGATGAAGATCCAGGTACAGGTCCTGGTGAAGATAGATGTGAAACAGCTTGGGCCTTTGGACCTAATGCATTTTGTAGCGACCCAGTACTAGATACTCCTAGATGGGGATGGTATGAGCAACTTATGTTTGATGGCCTAAAGACTCAAACTTTATGGGCCGGAGCTGGTCAGTGTGATACATCTAAAGGTACAAATGTTGGTAATGTTTCATACGATCTTAATAGTGGAAACCTAACAGTAAATATCAATACTACTGGTGAGTTTTACCTAGCAGAAGTACATTACTATGCTTCAAATGCTTTTCCAGATACTGTGGCCCCTGGTCAACTGACTTCAGTTAATGATGAGGATACTGGCTTTGTTCAAACTAATTCACATTCTTGGTCAACTACTGGTCTAGCTATGCCATACGTTATGACTCATGCTGTGGTATGTGCACCTGAAAGTGCTTGGGAATAATAATATCTAATTGATTTATAATGTCCTTTATAAGGCCCGGAGAAATCCGGGCTTTTTTTTTCTAAATAGTTAATGGAGAAATTCATATGAAATTTATTTTATTAAGTCTTTTAATGACCCTTACTTCTAAGGCCTACTCTCAAATGAATAGAGTTATTCTTTCTGGCCAAAACCTTGTTGCTGCAGAGATGGAGGTTAAACACCTCGGTGGTCATGTTATCAGAAATCTAAAAAATATTAGAGCAACTGTTGTTAATATTCCCGCTCATGCTATTTCTCGCTTAAAGGGAAAGTATGCTGGACTTCGTGTTGAAGAAGATGTTGTTTTTAAAATTGGACCTCTTAAAAGAGGAAATAAACCTGGTGGTGGTGGAGATACCCCTCAACCTTCACAAACTGTTGACTGGGGAATTAGCGCCATTAAGGCAAACCTCGCTCATTCACAATACTTTACTGGATTAGGTGCCACTGTTTGTGTTGCCGATACTGGTATAGATACAGATCACCCTGACCTTGTCGAGAATATGGTTGGTGGTATGAATTTCACTGGTAATGGAAGATGGATTGATACCACTGACTTTAATGATGGCCATGGCCATGGAACACATGTCTCTGGAATTATCGCGGCCGTAAATAATAATATTGGAGCTGTCGGGGCCGCTCACGAAGCTAAAATTTATACTGTTAAAGTTCTCGATAACCGAGGCTCTGGCTACCTCTCATGGATTGCCGATGGAGTACAAGAGTGTATCAATCAAGGCGTTGACGTTATCAATATGAGCCTTGGTGGTAATGGTGATCCAAATGCTTCTTCTGTAATGAAAGATGCCATTATGAATGCTGCTAATGCTGGTATTAAAGTTATGTTGGCCGCTGGAAATGAAGGAGAGGATATTGCTGGTAAAACCCCTTCTGGATACTCCATTTTTCACCCTAATATATATGCCGTTGCGGCCATGGGTAAAAATGAAGCTGGTGAATACTATATGGCAAGCTGGTCAAACTATGGTCTATCTACAACAGATCTTACGGCCCCAGGTGTAGCAATTTACTCTACTTGGAAAGATGGTGGTTATAACACAATTTCTGGGACTTCGATGGCAACCCCTTATGCTTCTGCTGTAGCAGCATTAGAAGTTGCAAGTGGAGGACTTTTTAATATTCTTTTCCAAAGTCCTGTTGATACTAATATCGGTTATGATGTCTCAAAAGAAGGTGGCGGTTTAATCGATGCAGATACTACTGTTAGGTTTTAAAAAAAAATAAAATAACCCCTCAGTAATGAGGGGTTATTATTATGTGAGATTAGAACTTTGTTGAAGCTTTTAATTTATTCGTTTTAAAACCAAGCTTCTTCGCTAAAGCTATATAGCTATTAAGAACTTTCTTAGGCATTTTTGGAGACTTTGACATAATCCAAAGTGACTTTCTGTTAGAGCTACCAACCATAACATACTCATAATCTCTATCAAGCTTAATGATGATGTACTCACCTTTAACTTTAAATAGTCTTGTAAAAAAGCTGTTAAAACTTACTTCTAACTCAGCGTTAGTTAAAGTGTTTGTAACATAAGCTTGACCTTCAATTGTTCTCGTTTTTCCACTTCTTTTAATACAAGTGTTAAGAACGCTAATTTTTCCTGGAGCAACAATTTCGTACTCTGCTGTTTGACCAGCACAGTTTAGAGAAAAGAACTGAGGAAGGGTTGTGATTGTGTACCACTTACCTACATAACGCTCAATTTCAACATAGTTTGCAGTTGGTAAATTAGTCGCTGCCACTAAGTTTAAAGAAAATATAGCTAAAGCTAGAGTAATTAATTTTTTCATTTTAGATCTCCTGATTAATGTTGGTACTTAGATACATCCTATGAAGTAATCTTAAAATAGACATACATTAGACATCGTAATTTTGAGCACTTAGATTCATTGACCATGAAGTTTTTACTTATTCTCATGGTAAACTGTCATATGATTCAATACGCTTTTGAGAATAATCAACATATTGCTTATCTATCTGGTGTTATCAAACACAGAGAACTTAATAACCTCATTCAAAAATTAGAAATTGCCATGGATATAGCTCCCATTTCTTTTGTCGAGGTCCTCAGGTTTAAAATGATGACTCCTTTAGCTATAATCAATGACTTTCAATTTTTTATTAAAAATAAAAAGCGTTTTAAGTCTATCACCGTCGTTTGTGACAACCCAATACTTATGGCCCTATCTAAAAGAATAAGCCGAACTCTTTTTCCATTTGAAGTACGTTACTTAAAGGAAAAAGAGTTTCACTTAAATGGAGCGCCTGTCACTATCTCAGATAATTAAAGTTAAAAAGACCTATGTGTTTGAGTTCATCTTTTTTCTTGTAAACATCACCTGCATATATAAGTTTATTAGATCCTTTAAGGTATGTACCTTTAAGTACTATCGTCGATTTAAGTCCTCTAAACTCAGTTTCAAACTCGGCCGTAAAAACAAGTCTATCATTTTTATTTTTTGACCAAAACTTGTCTGTTTTCCATTCAAATCTCTCCCCTCTTAAAACAACTTCTCCCATTCCACGAGATGGCACTTCAATCGAGACATTACGATCGACAAGCTCTCCACTAGGAAGTTTGTAAGTTATAGTACCGTCTACTTCGGTCGCCAATAAATTCAAAGAAAATAGGAAAACTAAAAGGTATTTCATAAGATACTCCAATGTTTGTATGTTAAACAGTTAACAATTAAATCTAGCTTTGAAGTTAGAAAAAGGCCCTACAAAATTATTAACTCTGCGCTTTTAATTCTTGAATAGAGTCTTTGAGAATTGATAATGCTGATTTGAGAAAAATAAAAGCGATACAAAGACCAATTATGATATCAGGCCATTTATTATTAAAATAAGATACTGCAAATGCAGCAAGAAGAACTCCACAGTTGGCTATAATATCATTTCTTGAGCAAATCCAAGTTGACTTCATATTAATATCATCATCTCTATGCCTAAGTAGAATAAATAGGCAGGTAGTGTTCGCTAACAGGGCCAACAGCCCAATTATTCCCATCGTATCAGCAGCAGGTAATATATCTGAATAGATTTTTATTGTGGCCTCTATAAGAACATAAATACCAAACATACTAATGATAATTCCCTTTAATAAAGCAGCTGCTGCTTTCCACTTCAGGCCGCGGTTTAGGACATAAAGGCTAAAGGCGTAAACGGATGCATCCCCCAACATATCTAGGGAGTCTGCAAGTAATGAGGTCGATTGAGAAAGAATACCGAACGTGAATTCAATCACAAACATGAGAGAGTTAATTATTAATACTATTAAAAGAGCTGTTTTTTGTTTGTCTCTCAAAACAATAAGTTCATCTGATTTACTTTCACAACAGCTTTTCATACAGGGTAACTTTTACCTTCAAATTATAGTTTGTATATACTGGCCTAAATAGGTCGAATTTTCTTTACATATTGCAGAATAGAACGTATTGATACGCGAAGTCAAAAACATAGAGAGGAACACACATGAACAAGATGCTAATGCTTTGCATGATTCTTTTTGTATCAGCGGCCCAAGCCGAAGACAAATCAGGTTGGGACTACCTTAATGCTCCTAAAAACATTTTTTCAAGCTACGAAAGTCACTTCAAAAGCTTACCAACTAGTGGAAAAGTAAGAAAAATGCCGTGGACCGGTAGTTACTGGCCTACTTATCAAGGTGGTATCAGTTATAGATGGTTAACAAATGAAGTTTTTTATAAAAACCTTGGAAAATCGACAAAAGGAAATAAGTACTTATCTCCTTCTGAAAAATTTGACATGTATATTGGTAGAAAAGACTTTCCAATTACAAATTATGAAAGAAACAGAACAAGAGTTCTTACTAATAGGGACATCCCTAAGTGGGAAGGTCTTTGTCACAATTGGGCACCGGCCTCTTTCCTATTCAAAGAACCAGGTCCTATTAAAGTTAGAGGGGCAAAAAGGAAAAAGATTCACTTTGGTGCATCTGATATAAAGGCCTTACTACTTCTTAACTTTGAGATTAATAAAATGCCTAGAACAAAGTTTTTAGGGTCTCGATGTAACCTAAAAAGAGGCGACAGAGGCTTTAATAATGCTAGAGAATGTCTAGATACTAACGCCGGTGCTTTTCACATCGTCCTAGCAAATATGATTGGTAATAACAGAAGCTCATTTATTATCGATAAAACGAGAGATCAAGAGGTATGGAACCAACCGGTTGCTGCCTATGAAACGAGAATTAGAAGAAAAAATCGTGGTGCTTCAAGAGATGCCGCACCTGGAACGGTTAAGGAAGTTGAGGTTGACACCGTTGTATATTGGGTAGGCGAAATAGATGCTAAATGGAACTCTGTAGGTACTAGCTTACAAAAATCTCACTATAGATATGTTCTAGAGCTTAATAAGAAAGGGCATATCATTGGTGGAGAATGGTTATCTTGGGAAAGGCCAGATTTTATCTGGATGCCAACTGGTAAACCAAAGTTTGAAGGTATTATGAAGCCTTTAGGGAAATTATACCGTAAATCAATCAGGTAGTTTTCAAATATTGGGGCCAAAAGTTTGGCCCCTTTTTTCTATAAATTAATCTATTTTGTTAAAGGCCTTAATTAAGTCCTTTCTTGTGACAATCCCAACTAACTTCCCATCTTCTACGACAGGGAGCCTTTTGAGCTTCTTAGCGTTCATTTTATTTACAACATCATTTAGTGATTCTTGAGGTCCGACAAACACTGGTTGCTCAGTCATAACCTCTGAGAGGCTGCGATTTTTAGCATTATGATAAATCTCTTCAATATCTCCGTGGTAATGGTTCTCACCAAGAACCCTTTTAAGAGAAGCAAGAGCATGGGGAATTTCGATTTCTTTACCTACAAAGTCACTCTCTGTTACAATTCCAACCAGAGCACCATCATCATTAACAATAAGCATAACACTAAAGCCTTCCTCGGCCATCAGCTTTGCTGCATCGGAAACTGTTTGCTTTTCATTACAAGTAACGGGGTCCTTAGTCATAATATCAATAACTTTCATTTAATCTCCTCATTAAAACTACACCGTTATTATAACCTAATAATCTGTTGATATGAAACTGTAAGCTTAATAGCAAAAGCACAAAATAATATGGATTAAATAGAATATACACTAGGGATATTCCCCTTAAGTCTTTAAAAACTTAAGGGGGTCTGAATATTACAATAAGTATTCGCTTAAAATTTCTTTGATATGCTCAGGAGTAACATCGTTCAAATCAGCTGCTTGATCAACCAATTTATCAAGAGGGCCACTGCTACCTTGAATATGCTCTTCTAATGCCTTTTTTCCACTATCGTAGTCAAAACCAAAGAGCTTTTTAGTCGCCATATTCCAATCATTTTTTGAGATGGCCCTTTTTGACTTCATTTTCTCTAGAGAAAACATAATTCGTGAAACTTCTTCTGTTCTTTGTTGAGATAGACCAAATCTTTCTGCAACAACTGCCTTCATATTTTCAAACTGTTCCAGTTCATCTGCCGCTCCAATACTTTCTAAGTCCTTTTCAGTCGTATAGCTCATGCTGAACGGGTACTTTTTATGAAGGTTTCTACGATCAAAACGTGTAAGTGTTGGTAAAAAAGGTAACCAATTACTATTCATCACAGAAAAACTACCTGCAGGTGGATGACCAAAGCCAACAGCATGACCTACTTCATGAAGCATAACTTTTTTAACTCTATTATAAGAATCTGCTTTATTGTGAATATTTACAAAAATATTTCCATATCCACTTGTAACATTACCGTAGTGAACGCCTCTTACAGTGCCACCAATATCTGTAAACTCACTACCACTTTCTTTAAAAAAGACTCTATTATGATATTTACCATCAACATATTCGATAGTTGAAAAGGCATCTTTCATATTAGAAAATTTAGGGTTTTTATCATCTGGTATGAACTTAACAAGATCAACACCCGATTTAGATTTATAAGACTCTTCAACGTGGTCAAAGCTTCTTTTATAACGTTCATACTTATCTCTATTAACCTTATAAATAAGAGGTAAACGTGATCTGTCCACATTTCCCTTATCTTCATATCCACTTCCACAACCAACGATTAATAATAATGTACTAAAAATTAGAATTATATTTTTCATAAATGCCTCCCAAATATATTAGGAAAAGTAACTTAAACCGGTTTTTGACGCAATGAGTTTGAATTTTTTTTAGGAATAAAAAAAGGCCTCCATTTGGAGGCCTTATATTTTTTAGAAATCTCTTATTTTAATTAAAGAGAATCAAACTGAAGTACAGCTTCGTGCTTTCTAGTTTTAGAAGTTTCTAATGATAAGAATACATCAGATCCAAAACCTTTAGACACGTTAAGAGCAGCTTGGAAAGCAAATGGAGAATCCATCATTGCTTGACCAAACTCATTGTAAGCTTTAGCAAATGACTTTCTCACTTTTTTACCTTCACCAGAAACTAAAGCGGCCATTTTGTTAAGGTTCTTAACCATTTTGGCGATTGCTTTTCTTGTTCTTTTTACCATTCTTCTTTTACAGATTCTAAGCCCTACTCTTGTTTTCGCACTACAGATATTGTGAGTGCTGTTTCTATCAAGCATTAGCTTATTGAAGTAACCTTCTAAGAATGCATTTGAAGCTTTTTCAAGAACACCTTTGTTACGGTTTCTGATTAAGTGCTTAGTAGCAGCAGTCTTAAATCTTACACCAAACTTAAGGTCAATAGAACCAACTTTATCAAGATCAGCTGGGAATCTAAGATCTAGGAACTCAAATAGACCAGTTGTATCTTTTAAGTGATCAAGAACTTTTCTGATATCTTTAGTATCTCCATAACTTCTCTGGAAGTTATAAGCATACTGTCCACCAAGAACTTTATCAATAAATCTAGATGTAGCACCAGTAAACTTTTTAACGTTAGTGAAGAATCCTTCAACTACGTTTTTAAAGAATGGGAAGAACTGACCTTTAAAAGTCTTAACGTTAGCTCTTACAGACTCATACTCAACTCTAGTAGAGTTATAGTGAGTAGTAACAGTTTCGTTATTCATTTCAGTTCTGTTCCACTGAGCAAACATTGGAAGGTATGGGAAAGCTACACCAACACTTGCACCATGTCCGTGAGTCTTACCTTTAGTTTGGAAACCAACTAGAACGTCAGCATTACCTTCTAACTTAGCAGCATTTTGAACACTTTTAATTCTACCGGCCATAAAGTCTTCAAGTAATTCACGACCTTTTCTTGTAGAGATATCAAATGTAAAAGATACACCTTTTTCCCAAGTGATAAATTTTTGAGCAGATAGAGAGATGAAAACTGCAGCAGTGTTCATTCCAAAACTCATAAGCTTATCTTTATCAAGTCTAGCAAAAACAGTATTATCATCAAGCTTGATGTAAGTCTTTTTCCACTCACCTTGAGCAACATAAGTTACACCAGCAGAAAGACCATAAAATCCAACTCCACCTGTTAATACAATTCCACCATGAACATCATATTGAAGAGAATCATTGCTTCTCCACTTATCAAAATCAGTTACATCTCTAGGAATTCTAAGGTGTCTAGCTTTTTTACCTTTCTTATAAGTATCTACAGTTCTGATACTATAAGCTCCACCACCAAGAGTAGCTAGAAGAGTAACACTTGGAGTAACAGCTGATAAAAGACCAGCGTTTGTATAGTTAGCACTCATAGCTACACCTGCACCAGCAGTTATATCAAAATGCTTTTTAACAACATAAGGACCACAGTTATCGATATAAAGTGGAAAGTCAGGGAATTGTTGTTGAGTTCTCTGTCTCGTATCTTGCTGATACTGAGCTTGTTGTTGTTGTCTTCTTTCTTCAACACATGGCCTAACATCGTTACCATTTTGGTTGTTGTAGAAGCTTTCAACTATGCTTTCTTGTTGAATACTTTTTCTTAGGTCTTCCATGTTACCAGCTTGGTTTAAAACAAGCTTAGTATATTCAGACTGAAGAGTTACAACTGGAGCAAAAGAAATTTGCCATTCTTTTTTAGCTCTTTCAGTTACAACAGTTTCCTCTTCTTCTGTAACTGTTTCACATTCTTCACCTTCACAATCTCTAGTGAATTCTTCTTCTTCCTCGTAAGTATATTCTTCTTCTTTTTCAACTATTATAGTTTCAGTTACTTCTTCATCTACATATCTAGTTTTTTCAACTTCCTGCTCTTCAGTAATTGGAGTAGTAACTTCAGTCTCTGTGTAAGCTTCAAAAGTAGGTTTCCACTCACCATCTGCTCCAGGAGTTCCTGGGTTTTCACTGTTTGTTGTACCAGTTCCACCACTAGAATGGTTACCACCACCATTTGAACTTACATCTGGCTCAGAGTAACTTCCAGTAATTGTAAACATTGTTTCACATGATCCAGAACCAAGGTCACAACCTGTACCTGTTAGTGTACCACCATCAGCATCACCAGTAATAAATGTACCTGGAGGAGTTCCAATATCAACGCTACAAACGGCTCCGGCCCCTATACAAGGTTGAAGGTCTATTAGAGCTTGATCTTTATAAGATGCCCAGTTTGGATCACCTGCAAGTTGAGCAAGGTATTTCGCTCTTGCTGTTGTGGCCCAACCATTGCTACCAAAAGTTCTTTCACCGTTTACTCTAACCCCACCAAGTGGATTAGTAACAGTTTCTGTATTGTAACCAGTTATAACAGTTACAGTTTCAGTATAAGTTTCAGGTACTGAGATAGTTCTTGTAACTACTTCTGGAACTTCTATAATTCTTGTCCCTGTTCTTGTTACAGTACGGTAATCAGTAACAGTACTAGGAATTACTCTAGTAACTGTGTTTGTAATAACTTTAGTTTCATACCTAGGAATAGCAGTTCCGCTCATTAGGTTAAATGAACCAATTTGAAAAAGGTTGTTAAAGAAACCAGCGTGGATTCTACCTTCGTCTAGTTCGTAATGTGTGTTTCTGTCTCCTCGAATACCATCAGTAAATGCCTCTGTAGCTAATCTAAGCGCATAAGGTACATTTACGTTTGAATCCGCGGAAACCTGTAAAGGCAATGAAGTAGCAACTAATAAAGCAGCAAAAATACTTCTAAGTGATGAAAAGTTCATAATCTCTCTCTCTTTCCAAGGTTAAACATAATATTGACCTCAAAAATTACACTAAACCTGCAAATAGCAGGCAAAAAAATGATGTAGTATGTAAACCTTTCATACTTGAGATTACGAGGCCTAACTTACTGAAATTTTAGAAGCTATAAATAGGTGAATTCACGCCCAAATCATCAAGAATGATTAGTCCGTAGGACTCAAAGTCATTTCGGGCATTTACAGCAAAGATCGTGTAATTAGATTGAGAAGGTAGGACGATATCGTCACCCACAATTGCGGCGGTTGTGGAATTGGCCGCCGTAATACATATATCATAAGTGCCTGAATTAATTTCCAAATAGCTTGATATATCTTTAAAAGAAACCCCCGTTAGAGTTGGGGATTGAGAGCCAAGGGAAGAACAATTATTAGTTGAACTTAAAACATAAACATCGACTTGCCCTACAACAGAGATTCCGTGTCCCACCCTTACTTTGACCCTACCTAGGCCTGGGGCATCTCTGTCATCGCTGATAAGTATTGTCTCTAGAGATGAAACATCATTAAGCGCAATTATCGTATTATGCTTACTTGGAAGAACAATATCCGCATTAATGACCGAGGTTGATGAGCCCGTAGGCTTCACCTTTATATTCATATTTTGTTCAGATAAAGACACATAAGATGTTGAGGCCAAGTATGGTAGGCTTCTTATAATGATTTTATCATCCTTATATACATCAACGGCAGGAGCATCTGCTGAAAGGTGTATTGTTCTCAAGGTGAAAGAATTGGGATTATTATTAAAATTACTAATACCTAATAAGCTCGGTGACTTAACTCCCAAATCATCAAGTAACATAAGACCAAATGATTCAAAGTCGTTTTTTTCATTAATGGCAAATACTGTGTATATGCCTTGCGAAGATAGCTCCAAGTCTTGGGCAATAATCACGGGTGATGAAGAACCTGCTAGAGTTACACAAATATCATAAACACCCGAATCTATTGTTAAGTAATCACTAACATCCTTGAAACTTGCTCCTTGTATGACCGGTAATTGAAACTCCAAGGAAGTGCAATTGTTATCGGCCCCAACCACAAAAACATCAACTGCCCCCACTGTTGAAATGCCATGGCCCACTCTCACTTTCACTTTTCTAAAAGGAGGGAGGTTTCTATCATCCACTAGTATTATGGGCTCTAAGGAAGAAACACTATTTAGGGCTATAACAGTTTGATAAGCATTTTGGAGGCTAACATCAGCACTTATAACCGAATAGCTAAGCCCTGAAGGGTTCAATTTTATATTAAGATTGTTCTTATCTAAGGGTAGATAGGTTGATGAACCGTAATATGAGAAATTAGATATAACTCTCTGATTGTTAACAAGAACATCTACGTTAGGGGCATTCGGAGAAAGGTGTATGGCCCTTAAGTATGGACTACTTACACTCATCGCCCCATTTTCACCAGCGGCCCCATTATCAGAGCTACGAACCCTTTTTTGGTTTTGCTGATTTACACACCCTAAGAGCGTAAATAATAGAATCAAGGCTAACTTATTCATAAACCTTATAGTAACAGAATGGGAGCTTTGACGCACTATACAAAAGCGAGACTAAAATAAACCCTATTTATTGAGATCTCATTATTTCTAAACTTAAACTTGGAGATAATTTTATAAAGGCTTAGAATTGAAACTATGAGAAAAATTATACTTATTGCTTTGGCCATGGTCTATTACATCCCCTCTTCCTTTGCTCAATTAGATAATATAGCGTTCAGTATTTTTCATACAAATGATACTCACGCTAATTATTACGGCAATTATAATAAACGAATTCAACAGACAGAATATGGGTTTATCTACCAGCTTGAATTATTAGAAAGGGCCCGTAACATTATAGGAAAAGATAAAGTTCTTCTTCTATCAGGAGGAGATGTTAACACGGGAGCACCAGAGTCCGATATCTTTCATGCTGAGCCAGACTTTAGGGCCATGGATATCATGGGATATGATGCCATGGTGTTGGGTAATCATGAGTTCGATAATGTTCCTGATATTTTAAATAAACAAAGTAAATTTACAAGCTTTCCATTTCTCGCTGCTAATTTACAAACATTGAATAATCAACCCCCATCTTTTAAACCCTATATCGTTAAAACGATAGCTGGTCATAAAGTTCTTATTATCGGGCTTCTCACTGATGAAGTAAGATCTGGTTATAAAGGATTTTATCTCAACTCTGATAAAATAATTCCAGCTTATAATATCGAAGATGAAGTTGAATGGGCAAAGAAAAATATTGCTAGAATTATACAACAAGAAAGACCATCATTTACAATTTTACTTACTCATATTGGCTATTATCCCCCTAGTAGTGCAAAAAGCAATGAGACTAAAGGTGACCTTTACCTGGCCAGAGAGTTAAGCAGAAGTAATATACCTGTTGATCTTATTATTGGAGGACACTCTCAAAAACTTATTGTTAACCCTGATATCACCCATAAGATACCTATTGTTCAGGCAGGAGAAATGGGTAAGTTTGTTGGTCATATAAATGTTTTATACGATGCAAACACGAAAAAATTATCAGCAGATATAAAAAATTATTCGATTTATAGTATTAACTACACTCCAGTAAAAACTGATTTTGCAAGACCTATTGATGAAAGTATGTCATCTAAAATTATCCCCCGTAATAATTGGTTAAATATTAATTATACTTGGCCATCATATAATGGAGCAAAAAACCGCCCCTTATCAGAGGAATCGGTACAAAAGATAAAAAATTTACGAGGCCTTGTTAAAAACTTCTATAGTAAATATCCTCACCAACTAAATAAGAATATTGGTCACCTTGACTCTCTTTTTAATGGTCGCCCCTCTGGGGGAGGTAAAGAAACAAATCTTGGTAGATTGATCGCTCACAGTTGGTGCAACATAACTAAATCTGATGTTTGTTTTATTAATAATGGTGGCGTTAGAGCAGATATTGACAGCGGACCTGTACAGTTCCAAGAGGTATTAAGAGTTCTACCTGACTCATTTAAAAATACACTTTGTACTTATTGGGCGACGGGCGAAGAACTGACCAAGTTTTTTAGTGACTATCTTATACCAAAGCAACACAAACCCGGCTCCCCTCTCCACTTCCATGGTATAAACTTAGTTATAGAACAGAATAAATCCATCTCTAATATTACCATTAAGAAAAAAACTCCTCCTAATTTAATTGCTCTTAATGAAAATAGTAGAGTAAAATCTAACCGAGGCTATGAAAGAAACCGAACAATAAATATGGCCAAAATATTAGTCGATGGAAATGTAAACCCTCAATGGAGAAATGTTTATTTTAAAGTAGCTTCCTCATGCCGTCTTATAGGTAATTATAATAAGACGGATACTGAGCTCCCTGATTATTTAACCGTAGTTAATTATTTAGAAAAAAGGTTTAAAAAGAATCAAGTAATACGCTCAGATCAATATTCTACGCCCTCAATCATTCAAAAATAGACTCTAATAGGTATAGGCAGATTTATTCTGCCCCATTTTAGTAAATATTTTGTTATAATTTTCGGGATGCAAAATAGTTTAAGATGGCACTCAAAAAAAATTAATGATGTTATTTCTCATTTGGAGTCCTCTCAAAGAGGTTTATCTCAGCAAGAATCATTAAAACGAATTCAAATATTTGGTAAAAATGAGCTACCAAAAGAGAAACCTCCTTCTCTTTTTTTGTTGTATGTTCATCAGTTCAAAAGTCCTCTTATATATTTGCTCGCAGTTGCTGCTATTATTTCCTTAATCATTAAAGAATACTCAGATTCCATATTTATTTTTGGAGTTCTTTTTCTTAATTCTTTAATAGGAGTCTTCCAAGAATGGAAGGCCCAAAAGCAAGGTCAAGCACTTCAAAAACTCATAAAAGTACGCTCAAGAGTACAAAGAGATGATGAAATATTAGAAGTTGATGCAAAAGAGCTCGTTCCAGGAGACCTTGTTTTACTTGAGGCAGGTAGTCGAGTCCCCGCAGATTTACGGTTAAAGTCGATAAACGGGCTTGAGATTGATGAATCTCTATTAACGGGAGAATCTGTTTCAATTCTTAAAAATGATTCCCCTGTAGAAAAAGATGCTATCTTAGCAAATAGATACTCTATGGCCTATGCAGGTAGCATGGTAACCCATGGTAGAGGGATGGGTTATGTTGTTGAAACAGGAATTAATACTGAAGTTGGAAAACTGGCCCATAATGTTCAGAAAACCAAAACTGGCGAGGCCCCTCTTGTAATAAGAATGCAAAGCTTCGTTAGGACAATAATGATTGTCGTTACAGGCTTTGTAACTCTATTAGCTTTATACAGTATTTTTATTCAAGGCTCTGGACTCTTAGAAATATTTAACTTTTCTGTGGCCCTTGCGGTATCGGCCATCCCTGAAGGTTTACCAATCGCTATGACCGTGGCCTTGGCCATTGCGACGACTAAAATGTCTAAAAAAAATGTAATCGTAAAAAACCTCTCGGCCGTTGAAGGTCTTGGAAGTTGTACTATGATTGCCACAGATAAAACAGGTACTTTAACTTGTAATGAATTAACTATTAGAAAAATCTCAGATTACTTGGGAAGAGAATTTGAAATTAGTGGCGAAGGTTATGTCCCAAATGGAGAAGTATACCAAAATGATAGTCTCTATGAACACTCAAGTGATGAGACTCTAAAAAAAATTGCCATAGTTGGTGCTCTTTGTAATGAGGCCTACCTTAATTTAAAAAACTCTGGATGGAATTGGCATGGAGATCCCGTTGATGTCGCTTTCTTATCATTGGCCCACAAATTAGGTCATACAAAACAGGCCCTTCTTGAACGATTTCCTCTTATTTCACAAATACCGTTTGAGCCCGAAAGAGGGTTTGCCGCAAGCTACCATCAACAAGGAGAAAATACTCTTGTTTTTGTCAAAGGCTCTCCAGAAAAAGTTTTGTCCATGTGTAAGGTCAGTAAAAAACAAATGACACAGATCCAAGAAAAATTAGAAAAAATGGCAAGATCAGGAATGAAAGTCATGGCCTTGGCCGAAGGTACGGAAAAAAAGCAATTGGATAAGGGCTCAATGCCATCAACACCAAAGTCACTAGAGTTTATATCTCTTTTAGGAATGATCGATCCACCTCGTGCAGAAGCCTATGAAGCTGTTAAAACATGTCACGAGTCGGGCATACATGTGGCCATGCTTACAGGTGACCATAAACTTACAGGCGAGGCCATAGCCAAAGAGTTGGGCATCATGAAAGAAGGCTCTAAGGTATACACTGGTGTAGAAATAGAGAAAATGGATGAGCAAGAACTCCAAAATGAAATCCCCTCAATTTCAGTTTACGCAAGAGTAAGCCCTATTCAAAAGTTAAAAATTGTAGAGGCCTCAAAAAAGGCCGGGCAGTTTGTCGCTGTTACAGGGGATGGTGTTAATGATGGGCCTGCATTAAAAGCAGCAAATGTAGGTGTGGCCATGGGTAAGTCAGGAACAGATGTGGCCAGAGAAGCTTCTGATATGATTATTACTGATGATAAATTTTCTAGTATTATTGATGGAATTGAAGATGGACGGATTGCATATGATAATATTCGTAAAGTTATTTATTTATTAATATCCACTGGTGCCGGTGAACTCGTTATGGTTTCACTGGCCATAATTTTTGGTCTTCCTATACCATTACTGCCTGTCCAACTCCTTTGGCTCAATTTAGTAACAAATGGAATACAAGATGTCGCATTGGCCTTTGAAACCGGTGAAGATGGAGTTATCAAGCGTAGGCCAAGAGAAGTAAAAGAGAAAATCTTTAATCGCCTCATGATAGAGAGGACTATAATTGCAGCAATAGTCATGGGAGTTGTTGGGATCTCATGTTTTTCTTGGTTATTAAGTACTGGAAAAACAGAGTCCGAAGCAAGAAACCTCACTTTACTTCTTATGGTATTGTTTGAGAATATTCATATAGGAAACTCACGTTCAGAAACACGCTCTGCTTTTGCTATTTCACCACTAAAAAGTCCTATCTTATTAATTGGAACTCTATCTGCATTTGCCATTCATATGCTTGTTATGAACTGGGAATTTTCGAGACAAATCCTATATGTGGGACCCGTCAGTTTTCAAGAATTTATATGGCTTTTTATAATAGCTTGCTCCCTTCTTATCGCAATGGAGTTACATAAACTATCATGGAGAGCAAGACACCCTTTCTAACTATAAGCTCGAAAAATAACTGAAGCTAGATTTAGGTAGTCTAAAAGTAATAAGTAACTTTCGAAAAAACTTGATGACCATAGCTGCCAAACTCTGATCTGGACTGTAATGGAATATTCGTCTTTTTTCCTAACCCTAAAAACAAACCTGTCTCTATCGTTGAGTTTTCCCCAAAAGACCATATCCACCTCGGAGAAAGAAGGTTTGAATGATCCGTTAAGTTCTGAAAGGTTGTAATACTTAAAAGATGAAGTGGGGTGAGCTGATAGTTTATGAAAGCATTAAAATAGTGCCTGCCCAAATAAAAGTTTGCCCCACGCTCAAGTGAAAAAGAAGAAGCTGTTAAATCATATTCCGATGCCTTCTCTCTACCATCACCATTATAATGATATTCTAAAATAACAAAAAAATCGCTTCCCAACTGATACTCTAACCCAACTGTTGTACGATTATAAGAATGATATTCTTTTTTATCGATAATAGTAGATAATGACTCGAGATAAAGAAGCGCACCCCTATAAGGAACAAGAAGATCAAGTCCTATGCCGTAAGCTTCACGATAACTCATGACGATGGGTTTAATCTCTAGCTCTTTATATGAAAAGATAGAACGAAGAAATACAGCACTATTTTTCGCCTTAAATTTATTTCCAAATAAAACGCCTATCTCCAGCTCAGAATTAGGGCCATAAGCTTTTTTTAATCTTAAAGCATCCACCCCATTTTTTTCTTCTGTATTAATTGTTGTTGGTGAAAAAGCTCCAAAGACGTCAGTTGGGTTAATTAATTTCGCAGAACCAAAGGATATCTGTTGTCTGCCAAAAGTTATATCGTAACTTAAAAAAGAATAATGTACCTGCAGACGATCCAGCTGTTTAAGAAGATAGTAAGAGCTGATATCGCTATTAGATTTACCAGTGATAGGCGTAAAATCTTCTAGTCTATAGGCGGTATTTTTCTTATTAAAATCACGTTCTTGAAGTGGGTCATGAACCCATTGAAATACTTGATTTAATTCTAAACCAACTTCAAACTGAATTTTATTACTTTTACCTAAATAATTTAAACGATTGATATTTTCAACGACAATAGAACCAAAGCTTCTAGGGCTCTCTTTTAAGATAGGAGTTTGTGCCTTAACTTGCCCTACCGTATAACCTCTAATCTCTGAAGCATTTAATACAAAAGAAAAATATAGAAAGTAAAAACTAAGGAAGAACTTCATCACATTCAACCTTTCCATCTTCCAAAGTAACTAATCTTTTGGCCCGATCCATAATTTTTTGATCATGAGTTGAGAAAACGAATGTTTTATTAAACTCTTCATTAAGCTCTATCATCATATCTAGTAGTGCACCTCCCGTCTTAGAATCAAGATTTGCCGTAGGTTCGTCGGCCAATATAATATCTGGTTTTGCAACTATCGCTCTAGCGACAGCAACTCTTTGTTGTTGACCACCAGAGAGTTGAGTTGGAAGTCTATTCTCTTTTCCTTCAAGCCCAATAGTTTTAAGTATCTCTCCCACTCTATCACGCCTTTGCTGTTGAGAAACTCCTTGAAGGACCATGATATACTCAATATTTTCTTTAACTGTTAAAACAGGGATCAAGTTATAAGATTGAAAAATAAAACCAATATGATCTCTTCTAAAATCTGAAAGTTCATTAGAGCTCATTGTGTTTATATGTTTATTATTTAAATATACATCTCCCCGGGAAGGTAAATCTAGCCCACTCATTATATTAAGTAAGGTTGATTTTCCTGACCCAGATGGGCCCACTAGAGCAGTAAACTCTCCTTTATTTATAACAAGGTTTACATCTTTTAATGCATGTACAATAGTATCTTCTGAGTCACCAAAATCTTTATATACATCTCTTACTTCAAAAACTTTTTCACTCATAACACACCTATAATGTTTTCTTTAATGCCTTATTAATATCTAGCCTTGTTGTGAAAATGGCCGGGTATAAACCTATTAGAGAAGTAAAAAGTATACCTGCCATTGGATAAACAACCCATTGATGAGTTTTAAATATAAAGTAAATGGGCTCGCGGAAAGTTACATTATTAAACTCTATTCCTCCGTAATCAATCCCATAAATGGCCAACAATCCACCAAAAAAAAGAGCTATTATTATCCCAAAAAGGGCCGATAAAACACCTAGCGTAGTTGATTCTGTCAGCATAGTAATAATGAGGTGTCTATTCTTTGTTCCTAAAGCACGAACAACTCCGAACTCAAATAATCTTTCGAAAATGGCCATAAAAAGGGCATTGATTATAATAATGCCCATCAAAATGGCCATGATCACGCCAATGATTGTAATTGAAAGTGTAGACATATCCACAACAGCATTTAAGCCAGGAGAAATTGTTCCCCAGCTTCTGGCCTTATTATTATTAATTGATAGTCGTTCCCATATTGGATTACTTTGATTATTTGCCTTAAAGGGATCACCTAAATTTAAGACAATTTCATGAAAATCATTTTCTAAGGATAAAAGTTTCTGCAGCTTACCAATCTGGATAAAAACTATTGAGCTATCTATTTTTTTTGAGCCGAATGAAATCATACCACTTACTCGAAAAACATCTTGCCGTAACTCTCCCGTCTTTGCCTCCGTCGTTGTCAAAACAACTTTGCTTCCAATTTGGACACCAAGTTTTTTCTCTAGTTCTCGCCCAATAACAATGGAGTTTTCAGAAGGTAGAAAACTACCTTTGGATAAATATTTTATAATCTCTGTTGTTTTACTTTCTGCTTCTAAATCAATCCCTATGAGAGAAGTATTGATAGCATTTCGCGGACTTGAAATCATTCCTAATGAGTAAACTCTTCTACTCCAAGATTTAATTAAAGATTCTTTAGAAATTACATTTATTAACTTATTAGGTCCGTGAATAGTAGACTCAACCTCAGGGTTTTCTATATAAGAAGAACTATGAACCTGAGCGTGACCTAAAAGCCCTGAAGTGGCCGTCTTGACCATATTTTGAATCATTCCCTCCATAAAGCCATCGGTAATTATAAGAGCACAAATTGCAACACCTATAGCAGCAGAAGTGAGAAATGATCTCCTTTTATTTCTAAATACATTCCTAATACCCAGCTTTACAAATATCAACATTAGTTTTCCCTTAAGGCTTCAACGGGTGAAACTCGTGCAGATTTAAATGCTGGATAAAGGCTCACTAAAAAGCTCGTTCCGAAAACAATTAAGGCCGGTTGTACAAAGCATCTTGGTGTTATCTCAGCAAAGATATGAGAAATAAACATACCTCCATAAGTCATTGGTTCGGATAATGATATTCCGTATTTTACAAAATAAAGGTTTATAAAAAAAGAAAGAATAGCTCCAAAAATCACACTGATGATAGCAATAAACTGGGCCTCCATAATAATCATCATTATTAAGTTTTTAGGAGAGGTACCAATCGCTTTCAACACACCAAATTCTTTAATCCTCTCCAGTATAGACATGAGAACTGAATTGAGAATTCCTAAAGCAACCACAATCATGATAATAATATAACTTACAGTATTTCCTTTCTTATCAACTTCCATGGCCCTAAAAAATTCTTCTTCAATCTTTTGCCATGGTCTAATCACTAAGTTTTCACCTGGATTAAAGCTTTTGGCAAACTGTGAGGCGAAGTCAATACGCTTTAACTTAATAGCGATTTCTTGAATCGCCTTGGTTGAGAAAAAAGATTGAGCGCTTGATAAGTCTGTATAAACACTGTAATCATCTAGCGCTTGATCTTCTGATTGAAATATTGCTTTTACATAAAAGATATCGTTAGCAATTGAGCCATCGGCCCCTTGAGAAATAAGTATGAGCTCATCGCCTAAATTTAAATTAAGCACTTTCGCAATTTTCCCACCAATAATAACTTCATTTTTTAATTGAGAGCTTGGCCAATGCCCTTTTTCTAAGCGTTTTTTTATAGTTGTTACCAAGGCCTCTTTTGTCCAATCTATTCCAATAAGTTGAACTCCAACGGCCTTTTCCTTTTTAAAGGCAAGTGCTCCACTTTTAATTCTAGGAGAAAAAGCTTCTACTAATCCATCCTTTGAGAGACCAGAGCTTATCTGTTTATAGTTTTTTATATTATCGTGTATAGACTCTGTTTCTACATATTTTTTATGATGTATTTGTAAGTGCCCTGTTTTTTGTGAGGTAAAGAATCTTATTAAATTCCCATAAGAACCATCAACTAAAGAAAGAGAAAAAGAAATTAAACAATAGCCTCCTAGCATCATTAAAGAAGTAAGAAATGTTCTTCTTTTATGTCGAAATATATTTCGGAAGGCCATTTTGAATATCATTACCTTCTCTTTTGTAAATTTCTTCTTGTGAAAGTAGAGTCCGATATTTCTGGATTAAATTTTATCTCTTTATAAAGAATAATCGTTTCGTGGCCTTCTTTTTCTTTGGTATGTGGAGTTAAGGTCATTCTCATAGGTATAGTTTTACTTTCCACTTTTTTAATTTCATCAAAAACCATTGTTCTTATTTTTTCTCCATTCTCATCATAATAAGTTTGTTTTATTGGATAGAGCATTTTTTTATGTACAATCAGCTCAATCTTTCCCCAAATCGATATGGTCTGTTGTTTTGGAGTAAGTGAAATATAATAATTTTCTTTATCTTCTAAAGTTAGCTCTGCTTTGTAGTCATCTCGAAAAGTATTCTCCTTAACAAGATCATCATTTGTAAAATCTGACCCCATCCAAGAACTCATCATCATTGAAGGTGGTATTTTAATCACCTTGTTTATTTTGGGGAAAAAGTTCCACATATTATTTTCTCTTTTGAGAGTGGCAATACCTTTATCTTTTATGGGGTTTTTGATCACTACAAATGTATATAACAAACCCTTCGTCCAAACATCCATATCAAGCGTTCGATCCCAATTAGGTGTTTTTATTTTCATTTCAATAGATGAAAAAGTTGTATCAGATCTATATAGTCGATCAACACTGTCGAGTATCTTATCCACATTCTTAGAATGTGCGTAGGACGAAATAAGGAGTAAAAGAAATGCAATATATTTCATATAAATTATCCAAGTCTATACTATCAAAAAAATATTAAACTTTAATAGATTAACATCCTATTACTCAACAAATAAAATAAGGGCTATTATCTTAACTAAATAGTTAATAAATAATGAGGCTTGAAAGCCAATCTATTCAAAAGTATATAAGGTAGTTTGGCTTTAATCTTTTTAGAGAATAAAAAGGACCGTATAAATTACTCCCCCACTCAACACGGCGCCTATGGTTATTTTTTTCAACGGGGGTGAAGTTAGTCCGAGCCAAAGGCCACTTAGTACGGCCCCTAGGGCCATAAAACCAAATAGACCTAATATTATCTTGGATACTTTTGCACCGTGTCCTTTGTGGAGCT
>JBMSGH010000024.1:0-46900 GCA_049415445.1 Bacteriovoracaceae bacterium
CACAACAGACGAATCTTTTGGCCCTCAACGCTACAATTGAGGCCGCTCGAGCAGGAGATGCAGGTAAAGGATTTGCTGTTGTTGCTAATGAAGTAAAAGAATTGGCCAAACAAACGGCCCGTGCGACGAATGACATCACTCAAAAGATTGAAAATATTCAAGGTGACTCTGTATCAGCAGTACAGGCAATACAAGATATTACGGATGCCATTGATAAAGTCAATCAATATGCTTCTAATATCGCGGCTTCAGTTGAAGAGCAAGCCGCTACGACAAATGAAGTTACAAGAATTGTTAATGATTCTGCAGAAGGTGTTAATCAAATTACAGAAAATATAACACAAGTATCCATTGCCGCTGAAAATACAGGCAAAGATGCTATGACTACTCAACAATCAGCCAAAGTATTAGGTGTAATGGCAGATAAAATTAAAGGTTATATACAAAAAATTAAAATATCATAATGAAAATTTTAATAGTTGATGACTCTATTGTTTTTCGATCAGGTATATCTCAGGCACTTAAAAAGGTGCCTGAGATAGAGGTATTTAAAGCTGTCAGTAATGGTAAAGTTGCGATTGATTTTCTAAAAAAAGAAAAAGATATTGATTTAATAACTTTAGATATGGAAATGCCTGTAATGAACGGGCTAGAGGCGATAAAAGAAATAAGAAAATTTAATAAAAAAGTTATAATTATCGTATTTTCAGCAATGACTGTTCGAGGTGCCGAGATAACTATTGAATCTCTCACTCATGGAGCAAATGATTTCGTGGCCAAAGTGGAGGGTGGTGAGAGTATAGAAGAAAGTATCAATATGATACGAGATCAACTTTTACCAAAAATTAAGGCTTTTTCAATACAAAGAGGGGAACCTGAAAAAGGTGTTGAATCCTCATATCAAGTTAGGGATAGGGTTTCAATTAGTCATGAACCTAATTCAGAACTTGTTGATTTTAATCAGGCGTTTGACTTGATTGATGAGAAGCCTAGAATGATTCTTATAGGAAGCTCTACTGGTGGACCAGATGCTCTGAGTTATATTTTTTCAAAAATTAAGGAACAATTAAACGTACCCATTTTTATTGTTCAACATATGCCACCTATCTTCACAACGAAATTAGCTGAACACCTTAATAGAGTTTCAAGTATTAATGTTAAAGAGGGAGCACACGGAGAAATAGCAAAGCCTGGTTTCTGTTATATAGCTCCAGGAAATTATCATATGACCCTTGAAAATGATAAAGGCCAGATAAGAATTCAACTTAGTAAGGGTGAGAAAGTTTGTTTTGTTCGCCCTTCAGTTGATGTGTTATTTAAATCATGTGCATTGAATTTTAACGGTCCATTCTTATCCATTGTTTTAACTGGTATGGGAAGAGATGGAACAAATGGAGCTAAGGCCTTAATTAATAAAAAATGTTATTTATTTGTTCAAGATAAAGAATCAAGTGCTGTTTGGGGAATGGCAGGAAGTATTGATGCTGAAAATATTGGTTCCCGAGCATTAAATTTAATTGATATAGCGATGCTTATTAATAAATTTAAAGGATGAATTAGTTTATTATGTATTTCGGTGATTATTTATTAAAAGAAAAATTGATAACGGAAGATCAACTCATTGAAGCAGTGTCTTTGCAGCATGAAAGTATTCCTTCTTTTATAAAAATTATTCAGAAAAATAACCTTATTAAGCCTTCTGATATAGTTGAGTTGATATTTAAAAGCCATAATACGAAAAGAGACTTAATTAATATAATAAAAGATGAAAAAATTCTTGATGATAAAGATTTAGAGTTAGCTAAGAAAGTGCAAGCAGAACAAACAAAATCACTTGGTGAGTGCCTTGTTGAGCTGAGTATATTAGACCTCAAATCTCTTGAGAACCACTTATCTAATTATATCGTTTTAAAAAATGAATACTCTGAAGAAAATTTAGACACGGCCTCTGAAAATGATAGCTTAGAAGAAACAGAGACTACAGATGAGTCGGATTCAATAGGAAATATTGACCTTGAAGAATTTGTATCATCAGAAGAGAAAAAAGGTGAGGTTGTAGAATCATTTCTTAAGACATTTGATGATAAGTTATTTGCTAAACTAAATAAATTATCTGGTTTATTGAAAGATGCTATTGAAGGTGATGGAGATATAACAAATTTATTTAGTACTTTATATAGAGATATATGTATCTTAAAAACGGCATTTACTTTAGTAGAATCCAAATCTTCCGAAAAGATTGTTGAATGCTGGGAGACATTATTAGAAAATATGTTTAATATGAATAATGAACAACTTAAAGAATGGTTTGGTTCGAATATTGAATTACTAAACGACTCAATAAATATATTGTGGGAAATTAGAAGCAATATTTCAAACGAGAGCTCTGAACAAAGCTTGTGGTTAAATGAGGACTGGAAGGAAAAATTTTCTAATAATTATAAAGCGATTAATAATATACCTAAAAATAACGCATAACTAGTTTGTTAGGGGAAAAGATGAAAGTATTAATAGTAGATGATTCAAAGGCGATTTATATGATGGTTTCTCAGATGTTAACAGAAGCTAATCATGATGCTATTTGGGCAGAGGATGGATCAAAGGCCATTGAAGTTATTGGTGCGAACCCTGATATAGAACTAATTCTTCTTGATTGGAATATGCCTGTAATGAATGGCCCTGAATTTCTGCAAAAAAATCTTGATGATAACTTTACAAGTGTACCAATCATGATGATGACAACTGAAAATAAGCCTGCCTATATAAAGGAGGCCTTATCTTTAGGTGCCACAGAATATATTATGAAGCCATTTACTTCCGATATTCTATTTAATAAGATTGATCTTGTTTGTGGAGGCTTTTAAACTAACTGTACGAGATAACTTTTATTATTTTCTTCTAATTTAAATACAATTTGTGGTAACCCTCCTGTTAATAGTATATTTTTCTTAATCTCATGAATATTATGACCCTTGTTTTTTAATTTTTCTAGTACTTCACTGTCGAGATATTCTTCTAAATCTAGTATAACTGAAGCAGGCATTTTTATATTTACTTTTTCTTTTCCATTTTCTTTTATAATCACATTAAGGTTTTTTGCGAGAGTCTTAAAGCTCGTATAATCCTCCCTTGTTACAGGGTAATTTACTCGAAGTGCTTCACTTTTGATCTCGCTAATAACTTCCATAAAAGTTCTTTTCCACGATACTTTGGCACCAATGATTTCAAGCAGGTTTACGGTACCAAAAAAAGATTTAATCACTTGAAAAAAAATAGTGTCTCCAGCTGAGCGAAACCACCACTTGTATTCACCTAAGATAATTTCAACTTTATTTTTTATATTCCATTTTGTGAGATCATATTTAAAAGATGCTTTAAAAGGTTCAAAAATAACTTGTAACAAAAGAGGGAGTGTATCTTTTATATGAAATAGTTTCTCTTTATCGAAGCCAATTAAAGATAAAGCTGCGATAGGATCGATATCTTCTTCATCTATAGTATCTAAAATAATACGGCAAAGAGCTAACCCTTTTTTACTTTCAAAGGTTGCACAATTTCCAAAATCGAGAATTGTAATGATTGGTTCTCCATTTGGATCCTTTTTAAATAAATAGTTTCCAATATTACAATCACCTTGGAAAAAACCGTCAACGAGAAGATTTTTAAAAAATATAAATAATAGATTTTTTCCTAAAAGGTCTCTATCCTTTTGACTCCATAAATCGGCAATTTGATGAATGAAAAGTCCTTCTTCCCAACTCTGGACTATAACTTTATCATTAGAGATATCCTCGTAAATGTTGGATATGTTTAAATAGGTAAGGTCTTTATTTAATTGAGCATATTGTTTTTGGTTTTTAATCTCTTTTTTGTAATCAAGCTCTTCTTCTAAGGTTTTTTCGATCATTTTATAATAGCTGTCTAAATCCACACCCCATTTTTTAGTAGGAGATACATTTTCTACTAAAGGAATTAGTTTAAGAACTTTTAATTGTGATTTAATTTTTTCTTTCATATGCGGGTATTGAATCTTAATGGCCACATTTTCACCCGTAATAAGTTTTCCTTTATGAACTTGACCAATAGATGCAGGGTATATGCTTTCGTCAATTTCAGAAAAAATTGTCGCAATTTCTACCCTATAAATATCTTCAAGATAGGGCACAATTACATCCAGTTCTATGGCCGTTTGCCTTGATTGGGTTAGTACTCTAAACTCATCTAAGGCACCTGATTTTGAGCCTAAAACCTGACCTATCTTTAGATATATCCCTTTTTCATTATCGAGTAAGTTGTTTATAAAATGAGCAGCAGTTTTTTTACTCTCTTCATTATCTGAATCAATAAATTGCTTAAATCTTTTTGTTAGTCGTAATAGACTCAGGCCCTCTTTAAACATAAATAACCCTTAAGTTTTACTTATTCTCTTATTATAAACTAATTAAGGGGAGTAGATTAAAGTCTTTAATCTTAGAATTATGCTGCTTTTTTATCAAAATGGTTATTTACAATTTTAAGATAAAAAGTGTTTTCATTTTTAACTTGTTCCTCTTTCATGCCTTTAATAAAGGCCTGGACAAGATCCGGATCAAATTGAGAACCAGAAAACTCCTCCAGCTCTTCAAAGGCAACTTCAAACTTCAGTCCATTACGGTATGGGCGTGATGAGGTCATAGCATCAAAAGTGTCTGAGATAAGAAGAATTCTTGAAAAAAGAGGAATCTCTTCTCCTTTTAAACCATCAGGATAGCCTCTACCATCAAACCTTTCATGATGGTGTCTTACGCAGTATGCTATTTCTTGAAAGTGATCAAAGCCTTCTAGTATCTGAGCAGACCACTCAGGATGTTTTTTCATTTGCTGAAACTCATCTTCTTCGAGTCTTTGTGGCTTTAATAACACATTATCAGGAATTCCAATCTTGCCAATATCATGAAAGAGCCCTGCAAGCTCAAGATCGTAGAGCTGTTCTTCATTTAAACCAATTTGATTACCCAGAACAATTGAATAATAGGCAACTCTCATACTATGACCAAAAGTATAATGATCTTTTGCATCAAGAGCGGAGAGGATGCTTCTAGCGGCCATTTCACAAATTTCTTTTTCTTTTCTTTTGTACTTCTCAAGCTCGCTCGCCATATGGAGTAATGTTAGGTTGGTAACTAAAGAGCTATCATCATTCTTTTTCACTTTTGCGTATCCTCAATAAGTGTACTTATATAGTATGGTATTTTACCATCAAATCCTTCATTAATTTCGGATATCCATTTATTCACTTTATTAAATGGGCCAATTACTAAGAATGAGGTAAAAATTGAATAAATAATTTTTATTATTTATCTAAATTCAGTAAGTTATGATTATGAGTGTTAAAATTCTTATTCAATCAAACTCAGGGTTATGTGAAAAAGCAGACATCAGAAAGGTTCTTCCTGAACAGACAGGCTATGAATTTATAGAAAATTTAGAGAAATATGACTTTGGTAATTTAATAATTTTTACTGACTCTATTAACCCGTTTTTTATTAAGAAATGGGGAAATAAAAATAATGTTTTCTTTTTTTATTTATCAAGAGAAAAGCTAAGTATTCCTAATGATCTTTTAGAGCTTAGTAACTTTGGTGGAGTATTTAATCCAACACACTCTCTTTCTAATTATAAAAGTCAATTAAGCTTAATCTTTAAGCATTTTGATAATGAAGTCCAATTTAAAGACTACAGGGCCGCAGGTAAATCGATAGAAAATCAAATTAGAGATACGAAAGAGGAAGTAGATAAATTAAAAAAAATATATAGAAAACTTGTTCCTTTAAGAGTTAACTCTTGGAAACACTTTAAATTTACCTCTAAGTTTCAAGCAGGAATGAATACTGGGGGGGAGTTTTTTGATTATAAAATTAGTGAAAATCACATTTCTTTCTATTCCATTTCCACAACAAATCCCGAGCAGCTGATTGATTTTATCAGTTTAATGGAGAATAACTCAATTAAGAGAGACCTTGTTTTTCAAGAAGACTTTATTGGGGCAGATTTATTGTTTTTGGAGCTAGAGCTCTCCACTCTTAAAGTAAATACTTTAATGAGAGGAGGTGGAGAAGTAATTTATCAAGGTAAACCAATTAAAATATCAGCAGGGGAGACTCTAAAATTGCGTCCAGGGCAAGAGTTATATATTCTATCAAAAGGATTAATTGAAAACCTAGGCGAATCATATCAAAGGTTGGACTTTAATAAGGAGCTTTCATTAGAAGATTTTTTTGATGAAGTGTTTTTAAAGACCATGGGTGAAAGGAAATATCTGGATTTTGATGGGTTTATGTTAAATATTCAAGTGGGGAAAAATGCTTTATTTAAGGTTTAGCTTGATTTTTTTATTACTGACTAAAAACTCTTATGGCCTAGAGCAAAGGGAGTGTTTACTTAAAGAATTTTCAAGCTCAATGGAGCGCTTTATTGATCCCATGGGTATCTTTAAATTAAAGCTTTCTCTAGATAAGAAAAATTGTGAAATTACCGTCGGGTTAGAGAAATACAAAGTCATGAAAAAAAGATGGATCATTGATGTCTGTCGTACTCCTGTTCATATTAAGAAAGGAGTTAAAATGGTAGAGGTCTTAAAAAGAGAAAATAATTGTTTAATACAAGAAGATAGTGAATACTGCGAAAGTGCAAAGGAGCTCATGACACTTATTCAAGACGAAGGACTCATTTTTGCGGAAGGACAAAAAGAAAACCTGTCTTCAAATCATGGAAAGTTCTATTGCAGCTATCAGCTTTTTAATAAGTACCTTTATGACGGAATTGTTTTTGATCATGATATAAAAGTTGATAAAAGGCCCCCTACAAAAGTACAAAAGACCGTTGTAGAGGAATCAACAGTGGATAAACAAGAAGAAGTTAAACCCTCATTCCCTGGAAACTTAGAGAGCTCTCACGAATTCTAACGTGAGGCCTTAAAGGCTTGCTCTAAGTCGACTATAAGGTCATCGACATCTTCAATACCAACTGAAAGTCTGATGAGATTGTCATGAATTCCTAGTTTTTCTCTTACTGATTTAGGGACACTTGCATGGGTCATGATGGCAGGGTGTTCAATTAAGCTCTCAACACCTCCAAGGCTTTCAGCGAGAGAGAAAAGTTTTACTGAACTTAAAAACTTTTTACTTTCTTTTAAACCACCTTTTAGGAAAAAAGTAATCATACCACTATGACCAGAGCTTTGAGACTTTGCTATTTTATGTTGAGGATGAGATTTGAGACCAGGGTAATAAACTTTTAGGACTTGCTTATGCTTTTCAAGCCAATTAGCTATTTTCATAGCATTTTTTTGATGGGCCTCCATCCTCACACCTAGAGTCTTAAGTCCTCGTAGAACAAGCCAAGAATCAAAAGGGGATTGACTTGGGCCGATAGAATTTTGGAGAGTCCAAAGTTTATCATAAAACTTTTTATCATTAAGCATAAGGCAGCCCCCAACAATGTCACTATGACCATTTATATATTTAGTCATAGAGTGCATGACGATGTCAGCGCCTAGATCGATAGGGTTTTGGAAATAAGGGCTCATGAATGTATTATCAACAACAACCTTTGCCTTTGACTTCTGTGCCATTTTGCAGACTTTTTTAATGTCTGTAATTTTAAGCATTGGGTTTGTGGGAGACTCAAGCCATACCATTGCAGGCTTATGTTCTTTGATAAGGGCCTCAAGATTTTTAGTATCAGTGGTGTCTGCAAAAATGAATTGATGAGTATCATGAAATACAGTTGTGAATAATCTGTAGGTTCCACCATAAACATCATCACCACAAATAATCTTTGAACCCTTCTCTAGAGCATGCATAACAAGCATAATGGCCGACATACCTGAGGCCGTGGCCAAGGCATATTTGGCATTTTCTATAGAGGCAAGGCACTCTTCAAGCCTTGTTCTTGTCGGGTTATGGCTTCTTGTATACTCGTAACCAAAGTGTTTACCAGGTGCTTTTTGTGTAAAAGTAGATGTTTGGTAAATAGGAGGAGTAGTCGATCCTGTTTCTTTATCAGGGTGACTTCCCACATGAATTGCTTTGGTAGAAATTGCATTTTTGTTTTTCTTAGTCATATTATTAATACTCCACAGTAGAAATATATCTTAGAATATCTATATCAGTTAATATGGAATAAACACCATCATTATTGGCCACAAGAACAGGCTCTTTTTTGAGAAGCTTATGAGATACTTTGGAGAGTAACTCGTTTTCATGAACAGTAGTAATATTGGTATTTAAAACCAGTGAAACTTGGTCAGTATTTGAGTATTGACCACTCATGACTTGCTTAAGGAGTTCCCCTTCAAAGATTATTCCTTGTACATCATTATTGGCAAATACAGGAATTTGAGAAACACCTTTTTCATCCATTAGTTTAATGGCATCATCAATTGTGGCCTCATCACTAATTTTGATGAGGGCCTCTTTATCGCGTCCAATATCTTTCATGAGTTGTTTTATTGTTACGTTAGTGATCACTTGATCTTTGTAGTCATTATCACTCATCCAAGCATCATTAAAGATTTTCGATGTGTATCTATTACCTGAGTCTGGTAAAATAACGAGAATTTTTTTAGGGGTTTCAAGGGTTTTAGCATATTTTATTGCCCCTACAACAGCTGCACCAGCACTTCCTCCAGTGTAGATTCCTTCAAGAGTTAAAAGCTTTCTCGTCATGATAAAACTTTCTTTATCACCAACCATTACCCAGTCATCAATGACATCAAAGTTGTAGTTTCCAGGAATAAAGTCTTCTCCAATTCCTTCTAGAACGTAAGGACGTGCTTCACCCATTTCTCCTGTTTTTGCATAATGAGCAACAATACTACCTTCACAATCTACTCCAACAACTTTTACATCAGGCATAACGCTTTTTAGGTATCGTCCGGTTCCACTTATTGTACCCCCAGTTCCAACACCTGCCATGAAAACATCAAAGTCTCCATCAGTTTGCTCATAGATCTCTGGCCCAGTCGTTTCAAAATGTGTTTGAGAGTTGGCCATGTTTTCGTACTGATTAACGAAATATGAGTTAGGAATAGTTTCTGCCAGTCTTGCTGAAACACTGTAATATGATCTTGGATCTTCTGGCTCAACGTTGGTAGGGCATACAATAACCTTGGCACCAAATGCCCTTAAATTATTAATTTTTTCTTGAGATTGTTTATCAGCAAGAACAAAAATACATTTATAACCATTTACGGCGGCCCACATCGCAAGACCGACACCAGTATTACCAGATGTACCTTCAATTATGGTTCCGCCAGGTTTTAGTTTTCCTTCTTCAACGGCCCTATCAAGAATAAACTTTCCTATTCTTTCTTTAATTGAGCCACCTGGATTCATAAACTCAAGTTTGACGTAAATCTCAGATTCTACTTCAGAGGAGATTTTATTAAGTTTAACAATTGGAGTATTACCGATGGCCTCCAAAACATTGGGTTTTGCGCCTTTCATCATAATTTATTCCTTAGTTATTAAATGGAGGTATTATCCCAGCTTTCGGATAGTTTTAGGACATGCTCTGACGGACTGTCACTCAAAATTTCTTCAAATTCAAGAATTCGACTAAAATTTTCTTTTGAAAATTCTTTAATTTTTCTCTCTCTGTAACTCATTGACTCTTTCAGGGATTTTGTGGTCTCAGTTTCAGGGCTCCATGAATCTAATTGTCTTTGTAGTGTCTTATTGATGATAAGATAATTGTCGTAGTGCATAAAATGGATTGCCTGCTCTTTTAATTTACCTGCTTGAGTTATTTTTTGTTGATCTACTGATGTAACCAAAAACCAGTTAGAAAAACTCTGTATTTTAAGCTTTTCTTCGAGCTCTAGTCCTTCTAAAAAATACTCTCTATTTTGATAAAGGGCAGAGACGGCCTCTATAAACTCTTCAACAAAGGCCTGGCCCGTAACTTTATCGAGGTAGCCCAAAAGCTTTTTTACTCCCTTAGTAACTATTCCACCAATTAACTTTTTTGAAAGAGTTTGTGTACGACTGCCTTCAAAGCTTTTACCGAGATATTTAAAGAGATCGAGAAAGCTTTTATCAAAAAATTGATTGATTTTTTGGGCCGCTTCTAAAAAGTCTATGAAGTGTTTACCAGGGGGAGTATCTAAAACGATGGTGTCATATTTTTGAGTTTTTATTTTTTGACTAAGTTCGATCATGGCCATGATTTCATTCATTCCACCATAGGGTTTTGTGAGTGTTTTAATGATTGGATTGTTAAGTAGCTCACCCTTTGATGATGCTTTAATCATTCTAGCAATAGTAGCGGAAGGAGACATGAGCATAGCTTCGAATTCAAATGGCGTTTGGGATCCTATATTCAAATGCGTGACTTTTTCTGTCTCTCCGGCCATTTTATCATTTAGTCCAAACACCTCTTTTAGTCTTAGAGAGGGGTCAATAGTTATGAGAAGAACTTTCTTTTTTTGTTTGGCCAAATAAATGGCCCTTGAAGATGCTGTGGTTGTTTTCCCTACACCTCCTGTACCACAAAAGATCTCAATTGGTTTGGCCTTTATCATACCAATCCTTTGATGTAGTCTTGGAGATTCATAATAATTTTTTTCTCATCTAGTGAAGAGAAGTGTGGAATTTTAACCATCTTATCTATATTTTGAAAATTTTCGAGAAGTTGAGTTTCATTATTAATTTTTTCAAGGAGAAAAGGCGGCAGATCCTTTTTGGGTAAATCAGGAATAAGACTTAAGGAGTCGTTAATGAGAAGTTCAGTGCCTTTAATATTATTATTTAATAACTTTTCTTGAACTTCTTTACCTTCACTCAATGACAATTGATGGGGAAGGCAAACAATCAAAGTTTTAAGAAAGTTTGAAGAATTAAGAGATTCTTCCATTTTATTAATATCTTGAACTAATATGCCGGAACCAAAAATATCTCTAAAGTTAGAAGGGACTTCAAATGTGGTTAACAAGTGTCCTGAGCTGGGTGAATCAAGAACAATAGTTAAGTTAGGGTCATTTCTTAAAAGGTCAATAATATGACCTAGATAGATCATATAGCCTAAGCCTGGTATCATATTGAAGAGGCTAACGAAAAAAGGGGTTTTCATTATCCATCTTGCAACAGTTTCACTTCCTAGTTTTCGCGCGATGTAAATAGTTGCACTCTCTTCTAGAGATGAGTTCCATGTGGAGATATCTAAGTCACGGCATAACCGGTCATTAGTTCCTTGATCAAAGCTGTTGTGAAGGACTTTATGGCCTTTGTCTTTGAGGTGTTTGGCAAGAGCAAGGGATATGAGTGTTTTTCCAACACCACCTTTTCCTGTAACTACATATAATCTTTTTATTGGGCCCACTTAGAAAGTATAAAAACCAGTTAACATTAGTTTGTAATAAGACCCTTCTACTTCAGGATCAGTATCTTGTTTTACATCAAAAGGATTATGAAAGTGAAAGAGAACTCCTGTGGCAAAGTTCTTATTTAATCTTAGTTCAGCTCCACCTCCAAAGTGATAGCCAAAAACGGTTTTACTCTCTGAGTCTTTCAGCTTGCTTTGAACAATTCTTCTCACTGTTGGTTGGTAAAAGCCGAACCCTCCAAATACAACGGGTGCGAAGTTGTCGAAGCTAAAAAGCTTGGCCTTCAGGGCCGGGGCAACTCCAAGCAGGCTTACTTTTTTATCATTTTTTTTATGAGCGCTATAATGCAAGTTGATAAGTAGATCAAATGAGTGACTTGCGGAATAATTATAATAGAGATCTGGTGTGATTTGGGATTGCCCATTATCATCAAAGTCATTTGTTAAAAATGTTTGCCCTATTCCAATACCAATGGAATGGGAGTTTACTCCATGCTCAAAAGTCGTTTTTTGTGGAATCGTATTTTTAATATCTTTAGCGGCCTTATCAGAGGTAAGAAGCTCGATAGTTTTGGCATGACAAAAAAAACCACTTAAGAGAGTTGTTATAAAAACAATTCTTTTAAGTGGCTTAACTATATTTAGGGATCCGTTATTTATTTTGGTACTCATCCCTTACAAGGATAACCTCAATTAATTCAAAGTGCTAGTAGTATCCATTGTAGAGTTTGCCATTTCTGTGTTGTTCATAAAAGGCTTAAATTCTTCATTTACTGGTGTTTCTTCTTCAACACCTTCTAGAGATTTGATGTAACCAGTAAAAGTTCCAGCATTTCCTCTAATAACTCTTTTAAGAAGATCTACATCACCAGACTTATCTGACTTTCTTTCTTGGTCAAATAGTAATTGGATCTGAGTCATATAAGTAATGTCATTTTTGGTTTTATTGTCGATTACTTGAATTTCATGCCCTTCTCTTATGATTTGAGCAATTTCTTCAAGAGTTACATAACAGCTTTGATGTGTGTCATAAAGCTTTCTGTTTTGGTACCTTTTAATGATTCTTACGTCACCGTTCATACAATTCCCCTAATTTAAAAATTTGTAATAAGTTAAATTAACTGAACTTATTTAGCATTAAACTCTCAGGATATAATGCTTAGTGTAAACTTTTCAACAACTTGAGGATTTACTTTCCTAAGTATCTGAAAGTACGTTAAGCCCAATAATCTGTGCCTATCAATCATTTAACACGCAATGAAATAACAGTTTTTCTCTATGCATGTCAACCAACTTTCAGCCAAATACACTTCATTTCGCTTTTTAACTAAAAAAGTCAGTTATAATTTATTGATGCGATGCATATTCAGGGGGAATTCTTGGAGGGATCTAGGCCAAATTTACCGCTAGGAAGGAGCTAGAGGCCATAGATTAATGATTCTTAATAAAAAGTTCGATCTGAAAATTGCGGCAGAGGAGAGCTTTTTGAGACATATTTTCCATTTAATTCTAACTATTCAGCTTTTATTTTCTTGCTCTTTGAATACGTTCAAAAAGAAAGAGCAATTGCAGCTTCCTGTTGCCCAGGACAAAGTGGTGGTGAATAAGTTCGATTTTGAGGAGTTTAAAAAACAAACTCTTATTAAATTAGAACAATCTAAAAGAGACGGGGATCAACAGATAAAATATATCTCTGATGAAATGTTTTTTAAGGCCATGGATGCCTCAATGAGAGGTAAAACCAATATAAGTACTTGGCTATTTAAGCAGCTCTATCATTTACATCCTAAGGATGACTTTCTTGCCTCAAAGTACGCCATTGAACTTCTAAGAGGAGGAGAGGCCGATGAATCAATTAAAATCCTGGAAGCAGTATTTAGCAACTCAAAAGGTAAGAATCAAAAAATAGGTTATTTATTAGCAGGTGTTTATACAAGTTTAAGTCAAAGTAAGCAGGCCATTAATGTTTATGAAAAGCTAGTGGATCATAGCGAAAATGAAGAGTCATGTATATTTTTGGTACAAGCATACAGGGAGGAGAAAAGATTTGATAAAGCACTTGGAACTATAAAAAAATGTGAAAATAAGTTTGAAAAAAGTGCGGCCTTAACTTACCAAAGAGGAAGACTTGAGGTCACAAAAGGAAACATATATAAGGGTATGAAGTTCTTCAGTAAAGCTTTAAAAGTAGATCCTTTATTTACGAGAGCTGCCCTAAGTTTAGGAATTGTTCACGAATCAGATGGTGATTATAAAAAGGCCATTTCAGTCTACGAAGACTTTTTGAACGAATGGCCGGATAATAGAAAAATTCTTTCTCGAATTGTTAAGCTCTTTTTTACTGTAGAGGATTATGAAAAAGTCCTTCCTTATTTAGAGACACTATCTTCATTAGAGCCTGATAACTTTAACTTAAAGTTGAAGTTAGGAGTTTTATACGCAGATTCACAAAACCTAGAGTCGGCCATTAATATTTTTAAAGAGATTTTAGAAAAAATACCAAACTCTGATAAAGTTCTTTATTATCTTGGAACACTTTATGAGCAAAATAACCAAGATGAAAAATCTATAAAGTATCTCTCTAAGATTAAGCCATCAAGTAAGCTGTACAATGAAAGTAATATTCAAATAGCAAGAATTTTGAATAAAAAGGCATTGGAAAAAGATGATCAATTAGCTGCTCTTGAGTCTTTTATTACTAAACAGCAAAAGCAATCAGATGAACTAAGTCTTGAGCTTAATCTCATCCTTGTGAATCATTTTGAAGTTAAAAGCTCCTATAATAAGGCGATAGTCCTTTTAGAGTCTTTAAAAGAAAATAAGTTTTATCAAGAAGACCATGATTATTATTTGGCCTCGTTACTAGAAAAGGATAACCGTTTAAATGATGCTAGAGATGTTATTAAGATGCTTCTTGTTAAAAACCCTGATAACCCTCATGCTCTTAATTTTTTAGGATATACCTTATTGGAAAAAGGTGAAGACCTTGATCTTGCTTTTAAGTATATAAGCAAGGCCGTAAGCTTAAGACCAAATGATGGTTATATTAGAGATTCATTAGGGTGGTACTATTATAAAGTAGGCGAAATAAAAAAAGCATATAAAGAAATAAAAAAAGCATGGTCTTTAACCAAAAATGATGCTGTCATCACGAAGCATCTTGCCATTGTCTATCAAGAAATGAAAAGATTTGACCAGGCCCAAAAATATTTTGTTTTGGCACTTGAAAATGCTAGGGCCGAAAACGAAAGGTTAGACGTATTAGAGGCCATGGAAAAATTGCAAAGACTTCAAGACTCAAAAGGTCCGGTGAGATTACCGGCCTCTCGCTGATTTTACTGCTTACATCTTGTTCTCATTTTAAAACCCAAAATATGACGCTTCCTGATGAGGTGTCCAAAATTTGTTTAAATGCTGAAGGAAAAGGTCGAGTGACCAGGAAAAAAAGTAGAGGAAGCTTTAGCTTTGAGTCTACATACACGCTTAAGGCCTGGACCTTAGGGCTTTACTTTCCGGGAAAAGAAAAAGTCATCCGCTTGGAAAAGCAGAAAAGTGGACAGTACGACGTGTTAAAATATGGTTCATTTCCCATTAAATACAAGGCCGAACTACAAAAGCTTATGAGCTTTCTTGAAAAGTCCAAAACAGGACAACTTTCTTGTAAGATAGAAAGTAGGAATAAGTTTTATCAAGGAAATTGTTCTGAAATTCCTATCTCCGGTAAGTTAGGTGATCACTTTCAGGTTCGTTTATCAGAGGATCCTTTGGTTTACTTGAAAGCTTCAGGGCCCTCTGAGTCTTTTTTCAAAAAAATAAGTTTAACCATAGGTAACACTTCACTTTATTCAGATCCAGAGTTTCACTTAGAACTTTATGTTGATCAATGCGTTAAGTTAAAATTGGAAAAGTAACCTTTATTGTGTATAAGGCAATCCGGAATTAATTTGCTAACGGAGCCATGCAAAATGAAAACTATCTATCTTATTCTTATATCTGTCCTTATTTTTTCTTCTTGTACTAAGAAAAAAGATATTAACTCTAAAATCCTCAATTTAGCAGTAACTGCTGAAATAAAAGGAATGGACCCTATCTATGCCAGTGATGTCTATTCAGGAAATGAAATAGCAAGGGTATATGAAGGGCTTTTTGAATATCATTATCTAAAAAGACCATACACTCTCGTACCAAATCTTGCTGAGTCCTTACCTGAAGTATCTAAGGACGGACTAACTTATACAGTTAAAATTAAAAAAGGCGTTATGTTTCATGATGATGCTGCTTTTATCAATGGTAAAGGAAGAGAGCTTGTTGCGAGTGATTTCGTTTATTCGATTATGAGACTAGCTGATTCAAAGCTGCAAGGACTTGGATGGTGGGTCCTTCAAGGTAAAGTGGCCGGATTAGATGCATGGAGAGAGAAATATGAGGCAGCTGATAAAGTAGATTACAGCGATAAAATTGAAGGGTTACAAGCTCTAGATAAATATACACTTCAGTTTAAGCTGGTTAAGCCATTTCCTCAGTTTCTTTATTCACTTGCGATGCCTTTTACTTATGTCGTTGCTAAAGAAGTTGTTGAAAAATATGGTAAGGAGTTTATAAATCATCCTGTTGGAACAGGACCTTTTATTTTACCTGAGTTTAAGCAAAGTAATAAAATTGTTTATAAGAAGAACCCTAATTATAGAAAAGTTCTATTTCCAAGTGAAGCTTCAGAAGAATTTGAAAAATATCTCGGAGATGCTGGCAAGCAATTGCCTTTGGTAGAAGAAATAATTGTTAATATTATGAAAGAGGAGCAGCCAAGATGGTTATCCTTTAGTAAAGGAAAGTTAGATTATATTTCAATTCCTAAAGATAACTTTGAATCCGTCATAACGCCTGATAAGGGTCTTGTTGATGATTTTCAAAAAAAGGGAGTAAGCTTAATTAGAAGTACCGGGCTCGATCTTGCTTATATTGCTTTTAATCATGATCTTGAACTTTTTAAAAACTTGAAATTAAGAAGGGCCATGTCTCTGGCTTACAATCCAGTAGAAAGTAATAAATTATTCTATAATAATACGGCCACACCTGCTCAATCAATTGTACCTCCAGGAATTGCTGGGCATATCCCAGGTTTACAAAACCCATACATGGGACAAAAAATCGAAAACGCAAAAAAACTTTTAAGTGAAGCAGGTTATCCAAACGGAAAAGGTCTTCCCGAGATTACTTATGATTGCCCTTCCAACACAACCTCAAGACAGATGGGAGAGTTTTTTAAGAAGCAAATGTCTCTTATTGGTATAAATGTAAAAGTCGTTACAAATCCATGGCCTCAATTACAGGCCAAAATTAATAACAGACAGGTTATGCTTTTTGGAATTGGTTGGGGAGCTGACTATCCTGACGCGGAAAACTTTCTTCAACTTCTTTATGGGCCAAATAAATCACCAGGTGCTAATGGCTCAGGATATGATAACCCTATTTTTAATAGGCTCTATAAGTTAGCCTCAACACTACAAGACTCACCTGAGAGAACAGCGCTCTACGAAAAAATGAATAGAATGGCGATGGAAGAAATCCCTGTTATTTTTGGAATGCATAGACAAAACTTTATTCTTCATAATGGGTGGCTTAGAAACTACATCGCTTCTGATTTTGACTGGGGAAGTGCAAAATATCTAAATGTAGATATTAATAAGAAAAAGGAATTGTTGAAGAAATTATAAATCTTCAATAAAAACGAGAATTCATGAATATCTACGCTTATATATTTAGAAGACTACTTTATGTGATACCGATTCTTTTAGGAGTTTGTGCTATTATCTTTGTCCTCTTTAATGTGGTTTCTCCTGATCCTACGCTGATTATGCTAGGTAAACATGCAAGTGTTGAGCAAATGGAATCATTGAGAAGAGAGCTAGGGCTTGATCGTCCTTATTATGCTCAGTATCTGGATATTGTGAAGTCTGCTTTTACATTCGACTTTGGAAGAAGTTGGTCTACCAAACAAGAAATAAGTGCAATGATTGCTAACGGTGCCATACCAAGTTTAACGCTAACCTTACCAGCTTTCTTTTTAGCAACAATTGTTTCGATTTCTATTTCTTTGCTTGTTGCTTTTTTTAGAGGGAAGTTTATTGATAAGTTTGCCGTTTTTGTTTGTGTCGCATTTATGAGTATTTCATCTTTGGCCTATATTATCTTTGGCCAATGGTTTTTTGCTTACAAGCTAGGTTGGTTTGAAATATCTGGGTATGAGCATGGGTTTCCTTATTTTATTCCATACGTAATTTTACCTATTATTATTTGGATTATTTTAAGTGTAGGTCCAGATGTGAGATTTTATCGAACAGTTATACTTGATGAGATTTACCAAGATTATGTAAGAACTGCGAAGTCCAAAGGGCTTAATGATAAAATTATTCTTTTTAAACACGTTCTTAAAAATGCAATGATTCCTATTATTACTTATGTTGTTATTCAGATTCCTTTTTTGATTTTAGGGACTCTATTACTTGAAAGTTTTTTTAGTATTCCAGGGCTGGGGAGTATGACTCTTAATGCTGTAAACTCCCTTGATTTTCCTGTCATAAAGGCCGTCACAGTCCTGTCAGCTGTGGCCTATATTCTTTTTTCTGTTATCACCGATGTTCTTTATACGATCGTTGATCCCAGAGTAAGGCTTGATTAAGGATTGGTAGATGGAAAATGTAGTAGCTTCAATTGACTCAGAAAAGACAGAAAAATCAAAGTCTTTATGGGGGCATGCCTGGACTCAACTCACAAATGATAAAATGGCCTTAACGGCTACCGTAATTGTCGGGGTATACCTCTTGGTTGCTTTATTATCTTTTATGGGAGTTATAGCTAGTGAATGGTCGGCAGAAATAGGGCCAAGTTATGCAGCTCCATCAGCGGATTATCTTTTTGGACTTGATATTTTTGGTAGAAGTGTACTTCTAAAAACAATCAAAGGGGCCGAAATCGCGATGTCCATTGGTTTTGTCACGTCAACTATTTCAGTTATTATAGGGACATTGTTAGGAGCAGTATCAGGTTACTATGGTGGAAAAATTGATGAGTTTATTGTTTGGTTTTATACCTCATTCTCATCTATTCCGAGCATTATGATGCTTATGGCAATCACCTTCATTCTTGGAAAAGGTGTCACCTCTGTCTATATAGCCTTAGGTTTAACGGGCTGGGTTTCTTTATGCCGACTTATTAGAGGAGAGGTCATAAGACATAAAAATAGAGATTATGTTAATGCCGTTTCATCTCTAGGTGGTTCTAATTTAAGAATTCTTTTTAAGCACATTCTTCCTAATGTTACTCACATTATGATTATTAATTTTTCTCTTCAGTTTCAAATTGCCATCAAATCAGAGGTAATCCTCTCTTATCTAGGCTTAGGCGTACAGGGAAGGCCAAGTTGGGGAACTATGATTGATGACTCTAAATTAGAGCTTGCAAGGGGAGTATGGTGGCAACTAGGTTCGGCCACAATTGCTATGCTTGTCGTGGTATTGGCCTTTAATATTTTAGGTGACGCTCTTAGGGATGCTTTGGATCCTAAATTAAAGGGAAAATCTTAGTTTTAAACTATGAATCATTGCTGAAAAATACTTGCCTTTTTACTGGGTAAGAAGTAAAAAAGCATTTCTTACGGTGCGCCCAGGTGGTGAAATTGGTATACACGCTAGACTTAGGATCTAGTGCCGTCAGGCGTGGAGGTTCAAGTCCTCTCCTGGGCACCATTTTTCAATTATTATTCAGCTGAAATCAAATAAAATGCTCCTATAAAGGCAAGCTTTTCCTTCTGTCTTTTAAAATCCTTGAAAGATAAAATTTAATTATCAACAGAAAGTGTTCGGGTTTAAAGCATTAAAGAAAATCTTAAGCTATTCTTCCTACAAGCACTTTTAAATTTTAGTTTTGTACTTAAAAACTAATTTGAGGTGATTATGAAATATCTCATTTTTCTCCTTCCACTTAACTTATTTGCGACAGGTTTTTTTTCTTCTGATCTTAATAGAAATAGTGATTATATTGTTGCCCATAAAGACGGAGTTTTCTTAAATGGACACAAAGTATTAAGAAAAGTTCTAGGGCCTGAAACAAAGGTTAAGATTAATAACTTTGGTGACTGGCTTATGGGGCACAGTGATGGGCTCTATCTTAACGGTACGAAAGTCCTCATAAGATCTAAGGTATCAAAATCCTTTGATATTGATCTAAGTGACTCTGGTAATTGGATCACCTGCGGAGCTAAAGGTATCATCGTAAATGGAATATTAAACCCAAGACCATTAGGTGTAGGTGAAAATCCTACTTGTAGAATCAATGATCAGGGAAGTTGGATAGTATCAAGTCAAGCGGGTCTCTTCCTATCTGAGTAGATTTGCAGCATAGCAACAAGACAACTTAAGCGCCCAGAATTATCATGCGCCTTTCTGGGAGTAATAAAGTGAATGAATTTAATGATGGTACGCAGCTCGAGCGGAGCCTTGGCCCTTTAATGTTATGGGGACTAGGTGTTGGTTATGTTATTTCAGGGATGTATTTTGGTTGGAATTTAGGTCTGCCAGAAGGCGGTGTTCTTGGTATGGCCATCGCCACTGTCTTTGTCATCATTATGTATTTAACATTTACTTTTAGTTATACAGAGCTAGCTTGTTCTATTCCTAAGGCCGGAGGAGCATTTGATTATGCTCAAAAGGCCTTTGGCCCAAGATGGGGTTTTTTCGCGGGAATGGCCCAAAATATAGAGTTTATATTTGCTCCGCCGGCCATTGCTTTTGCCATTGCGGCCTATTTAGATACTTTCACTTCTGGAAATACAATTCTACCGATAGCGATAGGCTCTTATCTCATTTTTACATTTATTAATATTAGGGGAGTAAAAATTGCGGCCAGCTTTGAGTTGGTTATTACTATTATTGCGATTTTAGAACTATTACTTTTTTCTGGATTAACTCTTCCGCATTTTAGTTATGAGAAGTTCTCTTTGAACCCTTTACCAAACGGAATTAGTGGTGCGTTTGCTGCGATTCCATTTGCCATCTGGTTTTTTCTTGCCATTGAGGGTGTTGCCAACGTAGCAGAGGAAACAAAAAACCCACAAAAAAATATATCCATAGGGTTTGGTTCTGCCATCCTTACTCTAGTTGCTTTATGTATCATTACTTTTATTTCTGCCACCGGAGTCGCAGGGTGGGAGGCCATTGTATATAAAGAAGCTGGAGGCGCCGTTCTTGATACTCCTCTTCCTTTGGCCTTATCAAAAATAGTCGGAGAGAACTCTTGGTTGATGCATCTTCTTGTCTCCGTTGGTATTTTTGGTCTGGTGGCGTCTTTCCATGGCATTATTCTTGCGGCAGGAAGATCTACTTATGAGTTTGGAAAAGTTGGTTATTTCCCTAAAATTCTAGGTACAACACATGCTAAGTTTAAAACTCCGGCACTGGCGCTTATTTTTAATATGTTTATTGGAATCATTGCTTTACTGACTGGGAAAACGGGAGAGATTATTACTATGGCCTGTTTTGGTGCTCTCACACTTTATGTGATCTCAATGATTTCATTTTTTAAGTTAAGAAAAGATTTCCCTCAATTAGAAAGACCCTATAGGGTTCCGTTTTATCCTTATTTTCCTCTTATTGCCTTAGTCTTTTCAACAGTAGCGTTAATTTCTATGACCATTAATAATACTAAGATTGCTCTCATTTATTTTACTATCTTAGGTGGTTCGTATTGTATTTTTCAAGTCATTACTCGGTTACAAGAAAAAAGGAGTTTAAGTGATGCATAAAAGTAAAGATGAGATTCTTAAGGAAATTTTTCATGGGACTCATAATAAGGTTAAGCTTGCAGTAACTGATATTGATGGAATCCTAAGAGGAAAGTATATCCATCTTAAGAAGTTTGAATCGATTTATGAATCTGATTTTGGTTTTTGTGATGTCATCTTTGGGTGGGATTCAGCAGATCTTTGTTATGAGAATACTAATGAATCAGCTCTAACAGGTTGGCACACAGGATTTCCTGATACTCCTTGCGTGGTTGACTTTGAAAGTTTTAGAAAAATTCCTTGGGATTACGATGTTCCTTTTTTCCTTGCCGATGCTAGGGATAAGGATGGTAATCCGCACCCTCTATGTCCTCGGTCACTATTAAAAAGAATAAGAACACGTTCTAGAGATATGGGCCTTGAGCCAGCTTTTTCTCAGGAGTTTGAATGGTTTAACTTTAGAGAAACCTCAGAGCAGCTTCATGATAAAGATTTTAGAAAACCAAATCCAATAACCAAAGGTATGTTTGGTTATTCTTTAACTAGGGCCCAGCAAAATAATGAGTTTTTTAATGACCTATTTAATTCTCTGGATAGGTTTCGTGTACCCTTAGAAGGTCTTCATACAGAGACAGGGCCTGGCGTTTATGAAGCCGCCATCCTCTACGGAGAAATTGTGGAGGCCGCAGATAGGGCCGTCCTTTTTAAACAAAGTACTAAAGATATTGGTCATAAATATGGAATTATGCCTACCTTTATGGCCAAGTGGAATCCAGACCTACCCGGATGTAGTGGCCATATTCATCAAAGTCTTTGGTCAAAAAATAAAAATGTTTTTTACGATGAAAAAGATCCGCATAAAATGTCTTCGTTAATGAAGAGTTATATGGCAGGAGTTCTTAAGTTCCTACCTGAGCTGCTTCCTTTATATGCACCAACAGTTAATAGCTTTAAAAGACTTGTTGAGGGAATGTGGGCCCCAACAACGCTCACATGGGGATTAGATAATAGAACTTGTGCTTTGAGAGCGATACCTGGATCGAGCAAGTCGACCAGAGTTGAGATGAGAGTAACTGGCTCTGATACAAATTCATATTTGGCGATGGCCGCAGTCCTTGCTTCAGGACTTTATGGGATAGAGAATAACCTCTCTCTTCAAGAGCAAAGTAAGGGTAATGGATATGAAGATTTTCGTTTTGGTAAACTTCCTCCAAACCTTCAGGTTGCTGCAGAAAAAATGAGGGACTCTAAATTGGCCAATGATTTATTGGGAGAGACTTTTGTTCAGCATTTTTCCAACACAAGGTTATGGGAATGTGAACAGTATGCTAAAGCAGTAACGGATTGGGAACTTAAAAGGTACTTTGAGATCATTTAACAAGGGTTAATTTATGAAAATTGGTGAAAATATTGTTCAATATAATTTTCCAACAATTATTCGTTTTGGAAAAGGTGTTAGTGATGAAATTGGATCTCATCTTTTATCAATGGGTAAAAAAAGGGCCCTTGTTGTTTCTGACCCTGGTCTTACTCGTTTAGAATTATTTGAAAAACTAATGGGTAAAATTAATCAGGGTCAACTTGAGGGTGTTGTTTTTAATGGAATTGATAAGAACCCCATTGAGAAAAATGTATTAGATGGAGTGCAGGCCTATAAACAGCAAGGTTGTGACTGTATCATTGGTCTTGGTGGTGGAGCATCGATGGACGTAGCTCGTGCCATTGCTCTTAAGGCCAATCATGATAGAGACCTTTTTGACTTTGATGATGCAAAAGGTGGCGATAAATATGTTGTTAATGAGATTCCTTACTTTATTACTGTTCCAACAACAAGTGGAACTGGTAGTGAAGTAGGCAGAAGTACCGTTATTTCAGATAATATTACGAAGCAAAAGAAAGTCCTTTTTTCTCCAGAGCTGATGGCCAAAAGAGTTTTCGCAGATCCTGAGCTGACAATGGAGTTACCAGGCTTCATTACCGCTGCAACAGGAATGGATGCTCTTTCTCATAACCTTGAGGCCTATTTTTCAAAGGGCTTTTCACCATTGTGTGATGGTATAGCTCTAGAGGGGATAAGATTAATTTTTGATTCAATTGAAAAGGCCACTTGTTCACCAGATCTAGAGTCTCGTAGTAAAATGATGATGGCTGCTCTAATGGGTGCAACGGCCTTTCAAAAAGGCTTAGGGATCGTTCATTCAATGGCCCACCCATTATCGACTCTTTATGATACACACCATGGATTGGCCAATGCACTTATGCTTAGGTATGGCGTCGAGTTTAATGCAAATGCTTGTGAAGATAGAATTAGAAATATTTGTCAATTAATTGGGATTGACCCTTCTGTCGATTGTTTTCTTTCTCACCTTGAAAGCTTAAATAAAAATATAGAGATGCCATTAAATCTTAAAGATGCAGGAATAGCTGAACCAGATATAGATAAGCTATCTCAGCTTGCGTTGGAAGATGTCTGTCATCAATGTAACCCTGTAGAAGTATCTCTAGAAGATTTTAAAAATATATATAAAAAGGCCCAAGGATGATTAAAATAGGTGTTACTTCTTGTTTTTTTTACCCTGATCCTGAACGAAATGTTTATGGTAAAAAAACTCTATCCTATATGGAGATGGATACAGCAAGGTACTTATCTGATCATGGTGTGATGCCAGTTCTCATCCCCCTTCTTGAGGGAGAACAGCTGAAAAACTTTTGTGACCAGCTTGATGGTCTCGTTTGCCAGGGTGGAGATGATGTTTGTCCATTAACTTATGGTGACCAAATGATTGAGGATGGACGCTGGCCTGGAGATGCCAAAAGAGACAAGTATGAACTGGAGATCATTGATTACTTTTTTAAAAGTAAAAGGCCCATTTTTGGAATTTGTAGGGGATCTCAAATACTAAATGTCTACTTTGGAGGAACTTTATACCAAGATTTAACTCTTGAGACTGGGACAGAGGTCATTCATCGTGATGCCTTGGCCTATGATGAAATTCATCATGAAGTTGACTTCTTAAAAGGAGGCCTACTTGATGAGATTTATCCTGGGGTTGGAACTACTGTTATTAATAGTGTTCATCATCAAGGAGTTAAAAAGCTTGGCAAAGACCTTGTCGTTGATGCTTATAGTACTGAAGATAAGGTTGTTGAAGGGTTTCATTATAAAGATTTAGAAAATCACTTTGTAATGGCCGTACAATGGCATCCCGAGTTTTCTCATACCTTAGGTGATAAAGTTATTGATCCAAAACCTTTAATGGAAACCTTCTTAAAGAGAGTAAAGACGTCCTATGAAAATCGTTAATCCTGCCACCGAACAAATAATAGAAGAACTTAATGAGGATGACCTTCAGTCTGTTCAAGAAAAATTTATCAAATTAAAAAATGGTCAAAAAAAGTGGGCGCAAAAAAGTGTGCATGATCGGTTAGAGTGTTTAAAAAAGTTTTCATCTTTTCTTGCTGATCAGGATAATATCAAGGCCCTGGCCTTGGATTTATCTATGGAAGTGGGTAAGCCTCTAAAAGAGGCCGAAAATGAAGTTAAGGGGGCCGTAAAGAGGATGCAGTTTTTTCTTACCGATTCTCTTGAGTTTTTAAAAAAAGAATTTATTCAAAAAGATAATACAGTAGAGGAATATATTGATTTTTCACCTCTTGGAGTTATCGCAAATATTTCGGCATGGAACTATCCATTTTTGGTTGGTATTAATGTTTTTGTTCCTGCTCTTCTTACTGGTAATGCCGTTTTATATAAACCTAGTGAATATGCATTAAAGACGGGTCGAAATATAGAAAAGTTACTTCATCAAAGTGGTATACCCGAAGATGTCTTTTCTATGGTTGTAGGCGATGGAGAAATTGGTCAAAAGATTTTAGAGCTTGATATAGATGGAGTTTTCTTTACAGGTTCTTACAAAACGGGAAAAGCTATTGCGGTAGAAGTTGCTTCAAAGCTTATTCCAGTTGGGCTTGAGCTAGGGGGAAAAGACCCTATGTATGTAACCGAAGAAATATCTGATATTAGTCGAGTTGCTCAGGCGGCAGTGGAAGGAGCGTTTTACAATAATGGGCAAAGCTGTTGTTCTGTTGAGCGTATTTATGTACATGAAAATGTCTATGATAGTTTTATAGAGAACTTTGTTAAGTATACTCAGCAGCTTAAAGTAGGGGACCCGATGGACTCCAATGTTCAACAAGGCCCTTTAACGAGAAAAGATCAGCTTGATTTTCTTGAAAATCAAGTTAAGGATGCTGTCTCTAAGGGAGCTAAAGTTTTATGCGGTGGGGAAAGAATTAAGGGCGAAGGCTACTTTTTTTCACCTACTGTTTTAGTAAATGTGAATCATGACATGTTAGTTATGAAAGAAGAAAGCTTTGGCCCAATTATTGGTATTGAAAAAGTTTCTTCAGATGAACAGGCCATTTCACTAATGAATGATACTGATTATGGGCTTACGTGTTCGGTGTACACAGACAATATCGAAAGGGGACAAGCAGTACTTGATCAAATAGATTCAGGTACAGGCTATTTAAACTGCTGTGATAGGGTATCTAGTTATTTACCTTGGGCAGGTCGAAAAAACTCTGGAATGGGGCTAACTTTGTCAAAGTATGGACTGTTGCCATTTATCCAAACTAAATCACTCCATTATAATATCTAGGTTTTAAATTTTTAATAGACTTATTCCGATAAAACCCTTGTGAAAGAGGGTTTAAAGCAAAAAATTATATGGCAAACGTCAATAAGACTAATTCTGGGTTTTATAATTGCCTCATTTTTTATTTTAAGTTTTGTAGGTGTATTTTCATTTCATTATTTAAAAAACAGTTATGATCTTAAAATCAAAAAGGCCTACGAAACAGTAACTCCCTCTTTAACAGAATTTTTGTGGAATACAGATATGGATAACGCAGAAAAGTTAATAGAGAGTTTGTTAAAAAATGAATATATTCTTCATATTAAGTTGATCCCAGAAGCAGGAGAGCCGATTAATAAGAGTAAAAAAGTTGAAAAATCTTTTTTTAGTTTTTTTAATAAAGTCAGATCTTTCAAACAAGAAATAATATATACATCTAATAATGAAAAACTAGGCACAATTTATATCACAACAGGAAATATTGTGATTATTAATAATTTGCTTAAATTTTCAAAAGTTATTGCTGTCGTCTCAGTATTCTGCCTTTTGATTTTTTATTTTATTGTTTTCTTTTTATTAAAGATACTTATCAGTCACCCCTTGGAAGCATTAACCGCACAAATAAAATCAATACAAGATACAAGTATTGATGAAGTTAAAATTGCTTATCCTTATAAAAATGAGATATCGAAGTTGGTTGAAACAATTAATAGGCTTCTAATTAAAGAAAAAGAAAGTAAAATAAATGCTCAAAGTTATTTAGAAGACGTTGAGAAAAAATCTAAAGCGCTTGAGGACTCAGAAAAGATCTTACAAAACAATTTTGAAGATCGAATCATTGAACTTGAAAGAATTAAGGAAATTTCATCTAATGCAAAAAAAGAAGCAGATAAAGGTAAGCTTTTGGTCGATAATGGAAGGGAGATCGTTCAAAAATTAGTTTTTAATATGAGAAGGCTCGAAAAAGCTAATAGAAAACTTAATGATTTAAAAGAGATGATTTACGGTATTAGTACAAAAACAAGAAAAATTAATAATATCGTATCCGAGAGCCGTTTATTATCATTTAATGCTGAGATCGAAGCGGCCCAAGCAGGAAAGTTTGGAAAAGGTTTTTCGGTGGTCGCATCTGAAATGGGTAACCTTGCACAGACAAGTGGTGAAATTGCTAACGAAATTGGAAAAATAATTAATTACGGACTTAAAGACGTTGATGATTACTTTAAAAGATCATCGGAAAATATTAAGTCGGCCAAGGATAGTACGGGTGAATGTCTAACTTCATTTAAAGAAGTAGAAGGCTCTCTTGAGAAAATATTTGTTTTGATTGATGAAATAGCAAAAGATCGATCTTTTTAGGGCCTAACTTCTGTTAACATAGGGTCTTTTCCACATTCCATTTGTAAAAAAGAAATAATGCTTTCTATAAGACTCTTCTGAGAAGTACAGGTTTTAATAATTTTAATTTGAGGGCCTTGAACTCCTAAATGATAAAAGAGGGTGCATGCATCTACTAGCCCTGCTGATGTTCTGCTCATATTACTCATTACATGTCCTTCTGAGACAGTAAGAGGACGACAGTGGATAGTTAGCTTAGTTAAAGACTCTTTATTTTTTAAATGGATAAGATTTAAATAGGCCTGGGTAATTTTATTCCAAGCTTGTAAGGGGTTTTGGGATAGAGCAATATGAAGTGATTTACCCTTAATCGTGTTTATCTCTGTCTTAAGGTCCGTTGCACAATAATGAAAGCTATGAGTTACTTTCTCTTTTGAATTAAGCTCATTAATGATGGGATGAAACTTGTTGTGAGCTCTAAGAATTATATTTTTTAGTTTATCAGGGAAAAGTGCTTCTACATGGGCCTCCCAGATATCCTCAATCCATACAACATTACTGACTTTTTTTTTGTTATCTAAAATGAGAGGTACCATAAATTCTCCTTATTCATATTATGGAAATACTCTTTGATTCTCGTCAAGCGAAAATTCGCTGTATGCGATTTTCCTCATGACTCTTTAGAGACCATCATATAAGATTGATCCCATGAATCAGGAATCTATTAAGTTTTTACTTGCTCTAAGAGTAAAGCATTTAAGAAATGCAAGTGGATTATCGCTTAAGCAACTATCTAATGAGACAGGGCTTTCACCTTCTTATTTAAATGAGATTGAAAAGGCCAAAAAGCTTCCAAAAATGGAAAAGTTGATGAGCTTATCTAAGGCACTGGGAGTAGATTTAGATCAGTTATTATCAAAAAATGTTGATCAAAAACTTAGGCCGCTTGTAAATTTTCTTGAAAGTCGCTTTTTCAAAGACTTTCCTCTAGAAGTTTTTGGTATAAGTCATTATGAAGTATATGATCTTATGTCTCATGACCCTATAAAGTTCTCAACTCTTTTGAGTGCTTTTAACTCGATGATTCGGTCCTATGACCTTAACCTTGAGGATATACATTATAGTGCTTTAAGGGTTTATCAGGAATCTCATAAGAATTACTTTGAAGATATCGAAGCGATAGCAGATGAAGTAAGAAAAAAAATGAAAGTCGTTAATGAAAAAAATATTCAAGCTCTTCTTGAGAGAAGCTTTCATTATCATTTGAATAAAAAGTCCTTGGATAAGATTGATGGGCTAGAAGAGCTAAGGTCTTTATTTATTTTTGAAGACTCAAAGAAGCATCTTTATATAAATGAAAAGCTATTGGCCCCTCAAAAACTTTTTGTTTTAGGAAAAGAATTGGGTTATGAAGTTTTGCAGCTTGATCGACCTCAGAATAAAGAGCTGAAGCTCTATAAAGACCTTCTTAATGATTTTAAGGCATCCTATTTTGCAGGTGCACTTATTATGAGTGCCAAAGATTTAGTTAAGGACATGAAACTAATTTTTGCGCAACAAGAGTTTAGGGAAAGAGATTTTAAAAAATTAATGCTCAAGTATGGTGCCAGCAGTGAGGTTTTTCTCAATAGATTGACACAAATACTACCTCGTTTTTTTAATTTTGATGAATTGTTTTTTCTTAAGTTAGAAAACGAAAATACACACGACAATCTTAATAATTACGATATAACCAAAGAGCTTCACTTCTCCAAGATTCATGCACCTCATGGGATAGGGTTAAAAGAACACTATTGTCGGCGCTGGATAACGATTACACTACTTAAGCAACTTGAGCAAAAGCTGGCGAAAGGCATTTATAAAAAACCATTAATAGGCGTACAAGTTTCAAAAATGATTAATACGAATGATGATTATTTTGTCGTCTCCATTGCTAGACCAAGCCGACTTAAAAAGAATAAAAACTCATGCTTAACCTTAGGGATTCAAATTAATCAGGAGTTTAAGAAAAAAGTTAAGTTTTGGAACTCTAATCAAATTCAAAATAGGGAAGTCTCACAAACTTGTGAACGCTGTCCTAAAGAAGACTGTCTTGAAAGGGCCTATGCACCTGCCATAGTAGATAAAATAAGAAGTAAAAAGAAGCTCCAAGCTGGCATAGAGTGCCTAATTTCTACACACCAATCGAGTTATCAATAACTTGCCGCCTTAGTGCGTTATTTTTTATTGAAAAGCCCTTTCGCTAAAGCTATAAAGCCAAAAATTTAATGAGGTGCTTTTAGTGAAATTTATAACTTTCTTTATTCTTATTGGTCTTTTCCTATCCTTTAAAAAGTCCCCCCAGTATCCAGTTACAGTTCAAGCAAGTTTTGAGACAACACCCGTTCCTCTTGGGAAGCATAGCTCAGATGATACTGCTATTTGGCTTCACCCCACTAGTCCTGAAAATAGCATTATTCTTGGAGTTAATAAAAATAAGAAGAAAAATGGAGGCGGTGGAGGCATCGGCCTTTATGATTTGAAAGGACAAGAGCATACTTTTTATCAGGAAATAGATGGTGAAATAATTGGGAGAATTAATAACATAGATCTTCGTTATAACTTAGTTATTGGAAATAGAAACATTGATATTCTTGCTGCTTCAAACCGCTCAAAAAGAAATGGAGAATATACAGGAACTTCTTTATTTGAAGTTTTAGGGAATGAAAAAAAATTGAAGCTTCTTGGGCACTTTCCTATTGTGAATTCATTGGGGGAACATCTTGAACCATATGGCCTATGCATGGGAAAAGATGATGATAAATTTTATGTGTTTTCTCTTCTTGAAAATGGTCAGTTGTATAAGCATCAATTAAAAGCTGAGGGATCAAAGATTCATCTTGAATTAGTTGGTGTTTTAAATGTTGGTGATTTTATAAATAGAAAGCAAGACTCAAAAACTATTGAAATGGTAACAAAGGATGTTCTTGTTGAATACCAAGATGGAGAGTTTGATGCCGATGATTTGGCCGAAGAGCTTACAAGTGCTCTAGAGCAAAGACATCAAATGGAAGGCTGTGTTGGGGATGATTTTCATAAAGAGCTTTATTTTGGTATTGAAAAACTAGGTGTTTTTAAGGTTCCTTATGAGTTTAAAAAACCTAGAGTTGTTGCTGAAGTATTAAGATCACAAAATGATAAGTCTATCGTCTTTTTGGAGAGCGAACCAAGATTGACAGATGATATTGAAGGAATGGCGTTGTACCATGGCCCCAATGGTGCGGGCTATTTAGTGGTTTCAATTCAAGGAATTAGTGAATTCGCTGTTTTTGGTAGGGGTAAGTTGAACCCTTACTTAGGTAGCTTTAAAGTAAACTTTATGCCAAAAGATTCTGTCACACAAACAGATGGATTTGAAATAATGAGCAGTTACATGGGAAGGCATTTTCCTCAAGGTTTAATGGCAATACATGACCATGAAAATACAGATTCTGAGGGAAATATTTTAAAAGCAAACTATAAGATTCTTTCGTTTTCTAATGTACTGAAATCGTTAAACCTTCCAAGTTTTAATTCAAATTTTAAAGCTTACAAATAATCAATTTCATAAAAAGTGGGCACAATAAAATTTATTGGGCCCTATATTTTTCAAGCTCTTCACTAAAGGCCCTTTTAATATTGAACATTAAACCGACTAAAGCGCTATAATACTAAGGATTGAGGTCATAATACCCGATAGTTAGGGAGCATATTATGATTTTTTTCCAAGGGGAAAATAGTGTTTCATAGAAATAAAAAAAGAGTGGGTTTTTGGGCCAACCTTCGTTTTAGATTTGTAAATTTTATTTTGTGCTATTGTTTGGCCACAAATCCAATTTTTATAAGTCCAACCTACGCAATAGATACATCAGGAATTAAATCAGGAGTTAAAAATGCAGATGATAGCTCAGATTCACAAGATGATCCTGATATTGGTCAAAGTTTTAAAGATGGTTTTCAAAAAGACTGTGCATGGGGCTCAAAAAGAGATGAATTATTAAAAGATAATTCTGCTGAAACACAAAAGAAAAATTGTGTTAAGAAGTGTGACGAAGATACTGATTCACCTGCAGATGAAATCGCATATTGTAAGAAAAAATGTAACTCAGCCGATTACGCTACAAGTCTTACAAATTGCGATAGTAAAGAAGGTGCCGAGAGAACAAAATGTATTACGACTAATGCAGGCTCATGGCTTCAAGGTGAAGGTATTAATACAGGCTCTAATGGTGAAATAATTCTTAGTCGAGATAAACAAAAAAAATTACGAGATATTGAGTGTGCTGCTGAAAAAATTGGATGGATAACTCAGTTTCTTGATCTTGTAACAAGAGATATAGATGGAAATTGTCCTTCCGCAAAACTTGCTCAAGTTGGTGGACTGATCGGTTTGGCAGATTTAGGTATTATGATGTTTGGGGACCTTAAGCTTAGAAGGCTTCAATATGATTACTGGAAGCAAACCAAAGAAGATCAGGCAGGGAAAACAGGTGATCAATTACAAAAGGCCGCTTTAGAGTATCTCCAAGATGAATTAGAAGAGTTAATGAAAATAGATATCGCTAAGATGACTTCAGCTTCATTGCAAACAGCAATACATGCTGCTGCTACAGGTGTGGCCGCAGTTGAGACAGCGATGATGTTTGTACCACCTAATTTTGGGGAAGGTTTTGCTTGTAAGGTTCCTGTTGAAACAACCAATGGGTTACTAGCTGCCGCGGATCTCGCATCAGTTATTGCTAAAGGAGATAATGCGACTAAATTTGCAGGAACGGCCAGTGGTAAAAAACGAACAGCTGGTAATAAAGGCGGCAAAGGCGGCAAAGACGGCAAAGGTGGAGATAAAGGATCTGGAGGTAGTAATACAGCGGGTAGTGGATCAGGAGGAAGTAAACCAACCCCTCCTCCAAAGGGAAAAGAAAGATTTAGAAATGTTGCTCAAACAGTACAAACTCAAGGTTCTGTCATTAAAAAGTTTGGAAAAAAGGATCCAGTCAATCCTGTTACTCCTCCAAAAAAAGGTGGAAAAGTAAGCTTTAAAAATGCCGCCTCAAATGTAAAAACAAAAGTATCCATCATTAAGGCATTTGGTAAGAAGGATGTTGATAATCCTCTATCGGGCTCTGGTTCGAAAAATAATACACCTTCAAAAACGGGATCAAATGTAGATGGAAGTAGTGGGAGTCGACAAGCAATAAAAGGTGGAATTAGAGGCAAATTAGGAAATTTGTGGGATAGATTAAGAGGAAAAAATAAATCAGATGATGTAGATATTCTTGATTCGAAAAATAAATCTAATGTTACAGCAGCGGGGAGTGGAACAAGAGTTGCTTCTCTTGAGCCAGGGTTTGTGACGGTTAAGAAAAAGGGTGATGTATCCGTCCTAGATGATGATGTTGTGGGAAATAGAAGAGCTGTTACCAAACAGGATATAGAAACTTCTTGGGAAGGAATTAATGCAGACAAGTCAAAACGGGCAAAATTACAAAAAGAGTTAGATGATCCTAATACGTCGGCTGCAAGGAGAGCAGAAATTGAAAAAGAGCGTGCTGGGCTTAAATCAGATAAATATGGGCAAGAAAATGTTCTCATGGATAACTCTAAAAAAGAATTTAAAATTGATAAGAAGAATAGAAAAGCAAAGGCGGAACTAGACAAGAAAATGGAAGATTTTCCTGATGATATCAAAAAGCAATGGTCCGAAGTAAGTGATTTAATGGACCCAAAAAAATCAAAAAAGATGACTGCCAAAGAAATCAATGAGGCCAATCAGAAGATGAATAAAATGGCCAAGGATATGAGAGATCAAGGTTTAATCAGTGATGCTGAATATAATAATTTTAAAAAAGCATACAAAAAGAAAAGAGCAGCAACTCGACTAGAGGCCTTTAAAGATGCGCAGGCTAATATTGATAATTTAAGAAAGTCTTTGGATGATGATGGTGAATTGGATAAAAAACGAGCTGAGCTAGAAGAGCAAAGACAAAAGAAAATCAAGGAAAAAAATGAATTAGACGAGGAAGACTCTGGATTAGCTCAAAAAGACAAAGATTTAAAAAACGAATTAGATGATGTTGATAAAAAGTTAGACGACTTATCAAAACAACATACGAAACTTGGAGACCTCAATAATAAAAGGAATAATTTAAGGACCAAAGAAGTCGTTAATGAGCTAGATCTCAATAAAACTTCCAATCAAAAAGTTAAAGCTCAAATGCAAGATAAACTTTGGAAATTGAGAGAAGGAAAAGCACAAAAAGCATTAGATGATTTTAATAATAAAAATCGTCAAGCTGCAGATTTAGACGAAAAAATAAAGCAGAAAAAAAATGAGCTATCCAATAATGATAACGAAATAAAAACAAAAAAAGATGACTTTGAGAATGATCAAAAAAATCTAAACTCAAAGAAGAATAATCTTAAACAGGAGTTAGACGATGGCGTAGCTGATTATGACGCTAAAATTGCAAAGTTAAGAGAAAAAATGAATTCAGATGCTGCTAATTTAGGTGATAATAAAAAGAAATATGAACAACTTGGTGTGCAGAAGGGAAAAGAACTAGGTGATATTAAAAACTTAAAAACAGAAAAAATTGTTTTAGAGGCCCAAAATAAACAGTTGAATGCAGTAAAAAATAATCTAGAGGCCAAAAATACAAAATTAAGAGATTTGGATGCTGAATTTGATGGCCTAAATACAAAAGCAAGAGACTTAGATGTTGAGGCCGCCAATGCTAATCAAAAATTTAGTGAAACAGAAACAACTCTTAATAAAAACAACAAAGAGTTACAAGAAAACTACGATTCAGACATTACCACACGAAATAAGGAAATTGCTGATCTAGAGTCGGACTTAAGGCTTGATAGTGGTGCAGGAGCATCATCGTTAAGAAAAAACAGGGATAATCTTGATGGTTCAGAAATAGCGGATAGTTCAGGTAATAAAAAGTTTGACCCTGACTCTTTTGGAGATACAGACGCTTTTGATCAAAATTTAATTAAAGATATGGATGCAGACGCAAATAATTTTGTAAAAGCAAACAATGAGTTGAATGCTCTTGGAGATGATATTGGAGTTCGCGGAAATAACAAGTCCGCCGGTGAAATTGAAAATGAATTAAATAAAAAAAATAAAGTTGCAAAGGAATTACAGCTGGAGCTACTAGAAAATATAAATGAAATTAAAATTAAAAATAGTGGGCTTGCTATCATCTCTGATACCAAAAAACAATTAAATCAAAAACTCACAGATATAAATCAGAAAAACGCAGATTTAGAAGCGGAAGCAACAAAGTTAAGTTCAGAAAGAAATGAAATTAAAGCAAAACAGAACAAGTTAGAAAGTGAATTGGAAGAGATAGATAGCCTTGGAAGCCCAAAAAGATCAGCTGCAGATCTCGAGCAATTGATTAAAGATGAAGAGTTAGCAAATAAAATTTTTGATTCAAGAACCGGTGCTATTAAAAAACCATTCAGTAAGTTGAGTGTGGAGGAACTTGAATTTGTTAAAAAGCAAACGGCCGATAATAACCAGGGAAAAATCGATGGTTATTTAAAGAAAAAAAAGGAAATAAAAGATCTCGAAGCTAAGATTGAAAAGGAGATTAAAAAAAATTCAAGTGAAGGCCGTCAAAATGTTAAAGCCATGCAAGCTGAAATAGATAAAATTAACCGAGGCACTGATGCATCGAATGACACTTTTAAAATTAAAAGAAATTCTAAAGGAGAAAAAGTTACATCTCTTAAAAAACAGCTAGATGAGGCCAAAGAATTTGAAAGTAAAAATGCTGGTATAATTGAAAAACGTAAAAATATACAAAACCAGCTTGATGAATTAAAAGTAGAGTTTGATAAAATCGATAATAAATTTGGAGATGTTAAAGGGGAGTTTTTTGATCAAAGGTTGGAGCAAGAGAGAATTAAAAGTAGCATTGAAGAACAAAGCAGAGTTGAATCTGAATATTTGAGCGAAAAGAAAGTTTTAGAATCAAAAATACGATCCGACCTTGAAGATAATAATTTTGACTCCTCAGTTCCAGGGGGAGGTAAAAAGAATTATGACTTTGACCCTGATGATCCAGTCGCACTTCAAACTTTGATCAATAAAGATGTCAAAGATTTAGAACTAAAAAATAACCAGCTTAAAAATAAAATTGCAGATGTAGAGTCTCAAAGAAATGCGGCCAAAAACGCATTTGACCAGAAGAAGCAAAAAATTAAAGATGATTTAGATAATAAAATCAGTAAAGCTGATGGTGATAATATTAAAAATAAAGAAATTCAAGATAAGATAGAAAAACTAAAAAAGGAAAAAGAAAACATACAACAGAATTTTGATAAAAAGCTAGCAGAAAATAAGCAGAAATTAACAGATGCTGAAAATGCAAAAAAGGTAGCAGTTGAAGATATTAATAAGAAAAAATCAGTTGTAAATGAAGACTTAGATAAAGTTAAAACACAAAAATCCGAACTGCAAGCAGAGTTAAGAACTCGAACATCGGCTGCAGACATAGAGGCTGAAATAGCTCTAAACAATCAAAAATTAAATAAAATAGATTCTGATATTCAAGTTAAAAACACAGAAATTGCTAATCTTAGAAAACAACAGACAGAGTTGGCAGGTAATATAAAGGGAAGAAATGCTGCTAGTATTAGGGACACTGACGCTGAGATTACCAGGTTGGAAGCTGAAAAAAAATCTTTTGCAGAAAGCAAAAATAAAAACATTTCTGATGTAGACGCCGAAATAAATGCTAAAAAATCTGATTTTGATTCGAGCATGAAAGACTTAGAAGGTAAGAAAACAGTTCTTTCTAATGAGATTGGTGGGCTTGAAGCTGATAGATCAAAGTTGACTGCAGGTCTACTAGGTAAAGAAGAGTTAGAGACAAATTTAAGAAATGCGACAAATAGAAGAGCAGAGCTTAAATTAGAAATTGATCAAAAAGTCGAAGATATTAATACTTTAAAAAGTAATCGCAAGAATATACAAGGCGAAAGGGCAAAGATAGATAACGATATTAATAAAATAGGTAAAGAGGATATTGGCCCAGAAATAGAGAAATTACAAAAAAGAAAAGCAGAACTAGAAAGTGACCTTGATTCAAATACAACAAAAAGGGCCGACTTAGAAAAGAGAAAAATTGAAGCTAACTCCGAAGCTGAGATTCTTAGGATTGAAAAAGAAATAGCTGAACTTGACGCCAAAACCAAGAATAGAACAGATAAATTACTTACTTTAAATAATAAGTATGACATTCGAGCCAGAGAGTTTGAATTTCAAAAGAATGATTTAGAAGTTGAAGTAAAAAAGAAAAATCAAGAAATAGCTGAGGCTGAGTTAGACATACAAAAAGGGTTTGAAGAAAGAACCAAACTAATGGATCAAAAAAATGATCTTAAAAATCAAAGGGCCATTGCGGCCGCAGAAGGTAACTTAGACCAAGTTAAAAAACTTGATGATCAGTTGACAGAGGTGAGGACAAAGCAAGCAGAAATTGAAACAGATTATCAACAAGCAAGAAAGGCCTACATTGAGGCCACAGGTGAAAAAACTCGACTTATTAAAAAACAAGGTGATTTGGATAAAGATATCCTTTCACTAAGAAAAGGCGATGATCCTAGGACGGTAAGCAGCTTGCAAAAAAGGCAAGCTGAGATTGATGAAAAACTAGCTAACTTAGACTCAAGTTTAAACTCTTCAACAATTAAAAATAAGGTCGCAGAGTTTGAGTCTCGCATGAATCAAAAGACGTACAACTTAAAAGGGAAAACAATTGATTATGAGCAAAAATTAGCAAAGCTTGAAGAAGAGTTGGGAGTGAAAAGAGATAATCTCACAAATGCAAGAAGTGCTACCAATCGATTGTCTAGAAGTACCTCGTCTAAGTCACTTGATTATTCGAAAGACTTTATTAGCAAAAAGAAAAAACTAGATGATGATTTTGATGAAAATATAACTAACGTAAACAAAAGGGCAGAGCAAGACTTTAAAAGAGATGTTCAAGAGTATAATAAATTAAAAGAAGCTGAATTATTGATTGCAGAAAAACAACGAATTAATGACGCTCTTGAGATGAGAAAAAAGGAAATGGTAAACGCTGACGAGGCCAGTAACCTATACTCTAAGAAAATGGATCTCGAAAAAGAAATAGATGATCTAGCTGGTGAAAAAAATAAGATCGTCGATCAATTTGATGAGGACATGAATAAGTTATTAGGTGAAAAAGATGTTATAGAGGCCCAAGGTGGTGATCTTTCTAAAATTAACGATAAGATTAATACGAGACGACAAAAATTATCACAAGATTTAAGCTCTGTTGATGAAAATATTAAACTTAAGTCAAAAGAAGTTGGCGATATTGATGGTAGAATAAGAAAGCTTTCGCCTGATAGAACTCGAAAGTTTACTAAAAAAGGAACTTCGAAAGGTGGCCTTACTCAAGGAGAAATAGATGTTTACAACAAACTTCTCGAAGAAAAAAAGGCGATGTCAGGAAGAAGTGCTGATACAGACGCGAAAATTGCAGCATTAAAAAAGAGAAAGGCCGAATTAGACCCCGAAATCCAAAAAACAAAAGAGCTTATTGATAATCTTGAAAAATGGGATAAAAAACGTACAAATTATAAAGCAAATAAAGCTCTTCAAAAGGAGTATGACCTTGCTTTATCTAATAAGAAAAAATTAGAAACACAAAAAACTAATGTAGAAACAGAAATAGATGACATAGATAAACAACTAAGAGATTTAGGGGCCCAAAGAAATGCCTCTCTAGCTGATATCGAGGCCAAAAAGGCAGAGATCCAGAAAAAACTAGACTTCCTTAATGGGAATGGTGGTAAAAAAAGAAATATATCTAGTGATTCTAAAAATGATTTTGAAGGCACTATAAATGATAAGGAGTTTGGTAGCGATGTAGTGGAGATGAAAAGGAACGCCACGGACTTTGAGGATGCTAAAAATAAATTGCGTAACATGGAAGATGAGTTTGGAGTTAAAAATAAAACTGAATTAGAGGATAAAGTTGGAACTTCTAAACAAGACGCTGATGACTTTGAACAATCAATAAAAACTGACCTTGATAGGTTGGAGTACCTCAAAAAACAAAAGGCCTTGCTTGAAAGAAAAAATAATGCAGATTCTTTTGAAGCAGATCTGAGAAAAAGAGATCAAGATCTTAAAGATAAAATGAGCAAGCTTGATGGTGATTTAACTAGAAAAAGAAACTTTGATGATGCAGAGTTTTCGGATCCAGATTTTGATCCTAATAGTGTCCAAAAAATGAAAGGTGCCCAAGATAAGTATTTTAAGGCCAAAGAATTAACAGGAAAACTTGAAAACGAATTTGATGTTAATAAGAGCTTAGACTCTAATGGAAGGTCAAAAGAGGTTAATGACAATATTAACAATAAATCCAAACTTGAGAAAGATAACGCTAAAGAAGTCCAATCTCAATTGGATAAGCTTGATAACACTAACAAAAAAGTAGCAGCAAAAGAAGACTTCGAAAAACAAAATATTGAGTTTAATAATAAAAAGTCAAAGTTAGATAATGAAAATGCAAAGCTTCAAAAAGAAAAAGGGAATATTGAAGACAAAATTAATAATGGCAAAAAAACATCTGGTCAGCTAGGTGATGATATTAAAAACAAAGACTCAGAAATCGCTGACCTTGATGAACAAATTCGTAAACTAGAGGAGGATGCATCAAAGCCAAGAGATAAGACTGGAAAGATACTTTCACAGGATAAAATCAATAAGCTTAATAATATAAAAAAGCCAAAAGATTTTAAAGATCTCAATAAGTATTTTACCGCGGAAAATTTTTGGCAGAGTAGTTCAAAAAATAAATATTTTAGTGACTTAGGAAAAAAACGTGCCGGTCGTTTAAAAAGAATTGATTATGAGGATATTAAAGATGCGTTTAAAAATGATAAAGACCTCCTAGGGCCAGATAAAAAAAATGCCTTCGCGACAGAAATTAATAAATATAAGGATTCCTTACCAAACAGCATGAAGCAGGAATTTGAAATGAGGATTGAAAGGGTAAGAAATGCGGGGATAGGATCCAAAGCAACAGAGGCAGACTTACTTGAGATTAATAAAATATATGCTGTTGGGAAAGCACGTCACGAAATTGGAGCCGTTTCTTACAGCCTCGATGCTAAGTCAGCTGCAGATCTAGATAGCCTTATTAAGAAAAGAAAAGATGCACTGAAAAATAAATTAGATTTAATGGACAAAAAAGAAGGAGTTGATTTTGCTAATAGTAAGTTGGATGAAAAGCTTGCTGATAATAAAGCTAAGATTGAGAAGAATCAGGACGATGTAAAAAATCACGAAACTACTAAACCCCAAGATCCGTCACCAGATAAAAGCTTAAAGGATCTGTTTGTTGAGAAGAATAAATTAGCTGGTGATATAAAAACAAAATTAGATGGCAATAAATGGGGGAAAGATTCATTTGGAAGTAAAGCAGACTATAGTGATTTTGATCCTGATAATCCTGTTGCAACTAAAAATAAAATAGGGTCGGATGTAAATGACTACGACAACGTCGTTACCAAAACAAAAGGTGATTACAATAATGCTTTTAAAGATAAAGAAATAGCAAGAAGTGACTTCGCTAAAGCAAGACAAGATCTAAAAAATGGGATTCAAGGGAAGATAGCTAAAAACGCTGCGGACCTTGATGGTTTTAAAAATAAAAATAAGATCAATGATTTGGATCCAACTCTTGATTTAGATAAAATAGATGCAGAAAGATCTGCTATTGTTGGTAGGGTAAAAAATAAAGTCGATAATAATAAAGTTGGTGTTGGTGGTAAAAAAGCAGACCTTGTTTTTGACGAAGACAATATCGGTAAATTAAGAAAGGATCTAGGGAGTAATGTAGATGATTTTAAAGCCGATCTAGATAATAAATTGTCAAAATATAATGATCTTGAAAATACGAAGAATCGAACTCAAAAAGAGTTCAATACATCAAGAGACAAATTAAAAGAAGAGTATCAGAAAAGGTTAGCTAACCTAGATGATCAAAATTCAAAATTAAACTTAGATGATAATCAAGCTGATCTTCTCGCTAGAAAAAAAGAATTACAAGACAGGCTTAATAACGACATTAATCCAAAATTGTCTGAAATAGACTTAGAGGATATAAGACAGAGAGTTGTTAGAAATAATGTTGATGACCCTAATTTTAAATCAGATATGGATGATGATACCCTCAGTAAAAACCTTGGAGGAAAAAATGATGGAGATAGAGGGTTTTTTGACCAATTGAAAAAAGATAATGCTGATCTTTTTAAAGATGATAATTTCGATATGAATGATATCAGAAATAAATATGTAGGAAAGCAAGACTTTGAACTTACAGGAAAAATAAAAGATCTACTAGATAATAAAAAGAAAGATCTTGATAAGCTGGCCAAAGAGAAAAGTGGTATTGATCCAGAGATAGATAGATTAAGTAATCTTAATGATGTTGATACATCTGATATTGATAAGAAACTAGCTTATTTTGATAAAAAATTAAAAGATGGGGACTTCTGGGACGGACAAAAAAGATTGGCCAATATAGATGATGACTATATGTACTTCAAAAAAGGTACCGGCGAAGATGATGGTGTTATTGGAAGAGGCCTAGAGCGTTTTAATAAAGGAAAAATCTGGGATATAGAGCCCTCAGATGGTGCCGTTAAAAAGCTATTTAAAAATGTTGGTAATGAAGTTTTAAGTCTTAATTTTCTCAATAGGGCCAAAAGAGTTTTAAAAACAAATCCAGAAGATGGCTTTATTAAAAGAGGAGCTAAGTTTGTTGCCAGAGAGCTTCTCTTTGGAATGGTCAATTATAATAAGTTCTTTAAAGATAGAAGTACTCAAAGGGGAGTCGCTTCAAAGCCTGTTAAGGTTGAGAAGGTAGAAAAGGAAGTAGTCGTAGACTGTAGTATAAATCCTAATGATGCTTCTTGTGTGAGTGATAATGATATATGTACAACATCTCCAGACTCTAAGGAATGTATTTGTTCTCGAAACCCTGACGATACTATTTGTCTAGGGGATCAAAATAATAACCAAGAAGATCCTGAGGAACCAGAAGATCTAGTCGTTGAAAAGACAGAGCCTGAATGTCCTAAATGTTTTCTTCTGGATGATGAAATTGAACGTCTGAAAAGGGAGATTAGAACCAATAGAAGCTTGTCTCGTGAAGAATCAGCGGAAAAACAAGCAAGAATTAGATTACTTAATAAAAAGAGAAATGAGTTATGGAAACAGGCGATCGAAGAAAATAGAAAAAATAATAATCCAGATCAAGTTTTTAAAGTAAATACTCAACATGCTGATGAGATGATGGCCAAACTCGATAGAGTTATTAAAGAGAAAGAAAAACTAAGGGCCAAATTTCTTAGAGTTTTTCCTGGCTATAAACTTTATGAGAAATTATCTCAGAGCTATTCTTTGATGCAATCACTAAATACAGTTGAAAAAATAAATTCAATGGAAGATGTGATTTTTGCTGATATTGAAAAACGAAACCTGATGAGTGGTAAAATCAAGTCTCCTAGAATAGATCACTATCAGTTTATGAAAAAAGGTAAGTTCTTTTCATCTCAAGATAAAAGTTTAGGGGTAGTACAAAGAGCTTTAAGCTATTCACGAGAGCTGCCTGAAGTAGCAGTTGATATTGTGTTTCCTAAATCTCATGCTTTTATTGATAAGTTAATTACGCCTTTCATGGATCAGTGGCAAGCCGAGCAAGGTAGAGAGTGGGAAGATTCATCTGATGATAGAAGCTTTGATGATATGATGGCAGAAGAAAAAGGAAAAATGGTCGTGACGACAGCTGTTACGATCGGTGTAACTATGGTTCTTAAGAAATTAGTAGAGAAGATTCCTGTAGCTAAAGGAATCAGGATGAAATTATCAACTTCTCCAGGGATACTATTTCTTGAAGCACTAGAAACCACTGTAGCAGGACTTAACCTCTCTCATGCTGCTATAGAGTATCAGGCTTTGGATGATAATAAGAAAAAGTTAGATAAACTCATGAATAGATATAGTGAATTGGCCAGCGTGAAAAGTACTGGAGGCGATGATAGTACTGGCTCCAGTGGAGGTTCAAATACAATGTATATCAATCAATCGCCCACTGGAGGTAAAGGTGCGGCAGGAGATGTTAATAGAACAGGTATGAAAAATGTAAACTGTTATAGCTCTAAATCTGGGCAAGCAGTTATGGATAGTTCATGTGCTTGTAAGGCGTCAAACTCTTGTCATCAAATGGACTTAACTTCAGTTTTAAATACACCAATGGCAAATAATAAGATTGATGCTCAACAAGTTGCGGCCCTCCAAAAAAGCATGAATGAGTATCTGAAAGGAACAAGTGATGTTCAAAATGGTAACCTAGACTCAGTATCTGGTAATTTAAGATTGGCCACTCACTTTAAAAGAAAAGCAGATAAAATGGTGAGAGCATTAAATAGGGCCGCCAAAAAACAAGGATCAAAGGCCCCAGATATAAGCCTTGGCAAACAGCTAGGATTTATGGATCAAATGATAAATAAAACTATGCCTTCGAATTGGGCGAAAGCTTGGAACGGTGGTGGTGGCTCTAGTGTTGCTGAAACAAGACCTCCTCTTGCTCTTCCAGATGAAGCTAAAGACATAAATAATAGTGTCCAACAAGTTGTTGCTTCGCCATCTTCTAGTAGTCGGGGTGCTGCTTCTTTGAGGCCAGCTGCTAAAAAGCCGAAGTTTGACTTTGAAATTGCTGGCAAGGATGACAAAGTTGATTATATGGATAAAAAATGGAATGTTGGCGCCAAAGATGTGATGAGTAAAAATCAGATCAATAACCGTAAATCAACTTCTATATGGACTGTTATATCTCATCGATACAGAAAGACTGGTGTTAAGGTGCTCTTTGATGAAAGTACGCAGTCTAAGTAGGCTTAACTATGGCCGCATGAATAAGGATACTTGGACTTCCTTCAGAGGGAGAGCTTGTTATTTGAATTGAGTGCAAATCGCCATTTTCTAATGATAGAGTATAGACTGAATTCGTAGGAATAGTTTCTGGTGTTTTAAATGTGACTCTGTCTTGAGTTAAGTAATGATCAAAGCTTTTAATCTCAGCTACAAGCTTGTCACCATTTAGAATCTTACCTTTCATTAAAGTTCCTTGTAATAGGGGTTTGAGGCCATCCTATAATGTGATTATTAAGTTCTCAATAAAATTTATTGTCTTGTTGCATTATAAGATTTTTCTATCAAACAATAGTCTCAAATTAATTTATCTTATTAACATACTCTGTTAGAGTTTAAGTACGTTAGGTTTATAGAATTTAAGGAGGAAATTATGGCCGATTTAAAAGGTTCAAAGACACATCAAAACTTAAAAGACGCTTTTGCTGGGGAGTCCCAGGCCAACAGAAGATACCTTTATTTTGCCAAAGTTGCAGATGTAGAAGGGTATCCAGAAGTAGCTTCTAACTTTAGAGATACTGCAGAAGGTGAAACGGGTCACGCACACGGACACCTTGATTACCTTAAAGTGGTTGGTGATCCAGCAACAGATCTACCCATTGGTGATTCAGTTTTAAACCTGAAAGCAGCTATTGAAGGTGAAACCCATGAATACACCGACATGTATCCAGGAATGGCCAAAACGGCCAGAGAAGAAGGGTTTAGCGAGATTGCTGACTGGTTTGAGACTCTTGCTAAGGCAGAAAAATCTCATGCAGGAAGATTTCAACAAATGCTCGATAGTATCAGCTAAATAGTTTTTATTGAGGGCCTTATTTAAGGCCCTCAGTGCTTTAGGAGAACAGATATGTCCAAGTCTGGGAACATTGATTACATGCCCTCAGAGGGCCTAACTTATGACCCTGAGGACCCAAAATATTGGGACCGAGACATGCTGGATAAGGAAATTGTTCGAGTCTTTGAAATCTGTCACGGCTGCAGAATGTGTTTTAAATATTGTGACTCATTCCCAAATCTTTTTAAGTTTATTGATGATGAATGGGACGGAGATGTTACCAGGTTAACTGAAAGCCAGATAGATCGTGTTATGACAGATTGCTTTCAATGTAAACTCTGCGAAGTACAATGCCCTTACACTCCAAGAGATAGTCATCAGTACCTCTTAGACTTTCCTAAACTTGTTCATCGCTACATGGCCATTAAGGTTAAAAAAGAAGGGGTCAAGTTTAGAGACAAGTTTATTGCTGCTGCAGACTTTGCAGGCAAGATGGCCAGAATGAGTTTTGGTTTTGCTAATAAGGCCAATCGTTCAAAAATACACCGTTTTTTTATGGAGGCCCTTCTAGGCATTCACAGAGATAAACTTTTGCCAGATTTTGCATCTCAAACTTTTTCTGCTTGGGCCAAAAGAATGGGAAAAATTAAAAAAGACCACAAGGCCGAAGCTGTTTTATTTCAAACTTGTTATGTAGAAAATAATGAACCTCAAATTGGAATGGATACTATTGAGGTTATGGAAAAAAATAATGTTAATATCACCTGTGCCTCAGGTCTTAAGTGTTGTGGAATGCCTAATTGGGAGCACGGGGACCTTGATACTTTAAGGGCCAATGCTAAACATAATCTTGATATCCTCATGCCTTATGTAGAAAATGGGGCAAAGGTATTGGCCATCAATCCAACTTGTTCCATGATGATGAGAAGAGAATATCAAGAACTACTTCCTAAAGAGGATAGAAAAAGGGCCGAAAAATTATCCGAAGCGGTTTGCGATCCAGGAGAGTTTCTTTGGAATATTAGAAATGAGGAGCGCTTTAATACAGATTTTAAAAGTTCACCGGGAGATAAGGTTGGATATCATTCACCATGTCACTTGAGGGCCCAGGCCGTGGGTTTTAAAGGACGTGATCTTCTTAGAAAAATCCCAGGAACAACACCTCATATGGTTATGGAGTGTTGCGGACATGATGGAACTTATGCCATGAAAACAGAAGGCTTTGAGGCCTCGCAAAGAATTGGTAAAAAATCATTTGATGGAATGAAAGAATCGGAAGCAGAGGTTTGGGCAACTGATTGTCCTTTGGCGGCCATTCAGTTTCAACAGCATGCTGGAGTTAAACCAATGCATCCGATGAGTATTTTGGCAAAGGCCTATAAAGAAGAAGGTTTTGCTAAGAAAATTAAAAAGGACGAAGATAAATGAAGAAAGTAACGCGAGATGAAATATTAGATTATGTTACTTATGAAGAGCAAAGAGATCAGATCAGAGATCAGGCGCTTAAGGTTAAAGAGCATAGAAGAATACATTTAGGAGATAACCTGACCTTTCTTTTTGAAAACCACGATACGGTTAGGTATCAAGTTCTCGAAATGGTCAGAACAGAAAGGCTTGTAAAAGAAAGTGAAATTCAGCACGAGCTCTCGACCTATAATGAGCTTATTGGAGATAAAAAAGGTGAGATTTTCTGCACCTTATTAATAGAGATTGATAGCCCAGAACAAAGAACTCAAAAGCTTACTGAGTGGTTAGAGCTTCCAAAGCATATTTATCTTAAACTTGATAATGGTGATAAAGTGTATGCTGAGTTTGATTCAAGGCAAGTGGGGGAGAGTAGGCTCTCTTCAGTCCAGTTTATGAGTTTTGGGTGTGGGGATCAATACCCTGTTTCTATTGGTTGTGATTTAGAGTCTCTTAGTATTGAAAGTGAGCTTTCAAAAAATCAATACGAAGCATTAAAATCAGATTTAATTTCTTAATCTTTTCAAAGCTCTTTTATTTTGAATAGAATGTATTGCTTATGAAATACATTTTATTTTTTCTCTTTTTTAGTCTAAATCTTAACGCATCATCTTTTGTGCTTTTAAAGAAGCACTCTTCTGTTTCAGTGCATGGTACTTCAACACTCCATGATTGGACGATGAAAGGACCTATTGAGAATGGGGCCGCTGATTTAGAGATAGATAAGGATCAATTAAAAAAGATGAGCTCTCTCAGTTTATCCATAAGATCAGAAGATCTTAAAAGCGATAGTGATGGTTTGAATGAAAATGCATATGAGGCGCTTCAAACTAAAAAATATCCTATTATTAGCTTTAAATTAAAGAGTCTTAAAAAAATAATAGCTAAAGAAGTTGTCATTGAGGGAGATCTTACAGTCTCTGGAGTTACAAAAACTATTGAGGTTAAAGGAAAGATTCTAAATATTGGAAAAGATTTTATGCGTGTTGACGGTCAACACACTCTTAAAATGAGTGAAGTGGGGATTGAGCCTCCTTCAGTTATGTTAGGAATGATCAGTAGTGGTGATGAAATTAAAATATCATTTAACGTTTTATTCAAGGAGAAGAAATGAAACTCGTTTTATTATTAACACTTTTATGGGCCTCGGTTCTTAAGGCCGAACAAATTGGTTACTCCCATGCCCCAAGAGGAGCAGAAGGAAGATTTAAAATAGATCTTCTCAATGATTACGTAAAAACAATGCGTATAGGGATGGACTTTGCTGTTGTTTTTCAAAACCTTGATCATGGTAATCGTGATCTTAACTTGGCCAGTTTAAATGCAGGTTTTCAAAATGCCACAGGTAACTTAAATCTAGATACTGAGCTAACGGATGGACTTACGACTTATATTGAACTCTACCTTTCAAGTGAACATCATACAGAGATGTATATGAAAGAAGGTTATCTTCTTGTTGAGAAACTTCCTATGTTTGATCTTCCTTGGTTAAACAGCATCATGAAGTATACAACTATTAAAGCTGGTCAAATGGA
>JBMSGH010000025.1:0-45826 GCA_049415445.1 Bacteriovoracaceae bacterium
GATGGGCATGATGGTCTTGTTTGTGATGATACGGGTGAGATACTAAATGATGAAACCCTAAGTATCTTAACTGAAATGGCCATTGCTCAGGCCAAAGCAGGTGCTGATATTATTGGGCCTAGTGATATGATGGATGGAAGGGTTAAAGCAATTCGTGTGGGGCTTGAAAAGAATAATTACAAAAATACACTTATCATGAGTTACACAGCGAAATATGCATCAAATTTCTATGGGCCTTTTAGAGATGCTCTTGAGTCTGCTCCCAAAAAAGGGGATAAAAAAACATACCAGATGGATTATGCAAATTCTCGCGAAGCTTTAAGAGAAGCACAGTTAGATACGGAAGAAGGAGCTGACATCCTTATGGTAAAGCCTGGTTTGGCCTATCTAGATATTATTTCTGATCTGAAAAATAATGGAAGCTTACCGATAGCTGCTTATAACGTGAGCGGTGAATATGCAATGATTAAGGCCGCTGCTGAAAAGGGTTGGTTAGATGAGCAAAAGGTTGTAACCGAAATGTTAACATCGTTTAAAAGAGCAGGGGCGGATATAATTTTAACTTATTTTGCTAAAGATATGGCCCGTGTACTAAAAGAAGGTCTTTAATCTCTTTTAGCTTTCACAGATACTTTTTTCTTTTTCATTTTTTGAGTTTTACTTGCTTCTTTTGCCAAAATTCCTAATGCTAATGCAATAACTCCTGTAACTATAATTTCCATACAAATCTTACCTTTTTCCCTAAGAGAATTATAAACTACATTTAAGATATCGTTATTTTATTAAATTTTATTTAGCTATCATTAAGGTGTCTTCGTAATTTTGGATGTTTGGACTATTTATAGATTTTGTTTAGAAGCAATAAAATTAGGCAATTTGCTAACCTAATTTAGATATATACCCGAAAAGATTCAAAAGGGAGAGTTTATGGCAATTCATGTTCTTAACCCAGAACAAAAGGCCTTTACCATTAATATGAGTTCATCTGTTTATGGCACCTTCGCTGAAATCGGTGCAGGCCAAGAGGTTGCCCGAACATTTTTTCACGCTGGTGGTGCTGCGGGAACGATAGCTAAAACGATATCTGCATATGATATGTCAGTGAGTGATGCGATCTATGGAAAAGAAGAGAGTGGGCGGTATGTTTGCCAGCCTCGACTAAAAAAAATGCTCAAAAGAGAGTATGATCAATTAATTGATAGATTGGGTGCTAAACGACCACCAGAAACAACATTTTTCGCTTACGCAACAACAGCAGCTGCAAAAAGTTATAGAAGTGATAGAGAATGTCATGCTTGGTTAGGTGTAAAATTTCAAATTGTACCGAAAGGCGCCCCTTGTGAAGTGATTGTTCACGTCAAAATGCTTGATAAAGAAAACTTACAACAACAGCAGGCCTTAGGTATAGTCGGTGTAAATCTGATTTATGCTTGTTATAACCATACTGATGATCCCGAAAAATTTGTCTCTTCATTAATGGACTCGGTAACCCCTGGGAGAGTTGAAATCGATATGATTGAAGTCGATGGCCCAGCATTTATGGGGATCGATAGTAGAATACTATCCCTACAATTAGTTAAACTAGGTTATACGGACTGTGTGCTTTTTGATTCTTACGGTAATGTTCGAAATGCATCAGATGAGCTTTATAAAAAAAATGTATTAATTTTAAGAGGAAGTTGGAGACCACCTACTTTGGTTAATATGGACATGTTAGAAACAGGTGTCAAATTGTTCAAAGAACGACTTGGAAAAAACTCATCCGTTATGGCCCTTCCTGAAATTAGTATGAGTAAATTAAAAGAGAAAGGTGAGATTGATAATAACGATTTTTTAGCGAGAGTTGATTTGTTGGCCTCACTAGGAGAGCGGGTACTTATAACCAATTTTACTCCCTATCATGATTTAGCTATGTATCTCAGAAAATATACTTCTAAATCAAGGATGGGCTTTGTTTTAGGAGTTTATAATTTAGAAGAAATTATGGATGAAAGTAAGTATACAGACACATCTTCAGGTGTCCTCGGCGCTATGGGAATGATTATCGGTCATAATACAGAGCTATTATTATATCCAGCAACAGAATCGGATCAAGGTGGTGGCGCACTTAATTGTATAGTCAATAGTGAGAATTTAAATGTTAAAGATAGTAAAAAGATTCTCATAAAGTATCTTAAGAAGGAAGGAAACTTAATAGATATTAATGATTTCAACCCTAAGTATTCAGGGATTTGGTCTAGGCAAGTTCTAAAAATGATTCAGGAGGATGAAGAAGGGTGGGAAAAAATGGTGCCTGAGTTGGTTGCTGATCTGGTAAAAGATAAACAATTATTTGGATATTTAAGAAAAGACTAATGAAAACGATTATTGTTTTTCTCTCTATTCTTTCTTCTACTCAGTGTTTTGGTTGGGGAAAAAATGGTCATAGAATTGTGGCCCAAATAGCCTATGAGCAATTAAATAGAGTTTCGAAAATTAAAATTAATAACCTTATTGAAAATGAAAACTTTAGTAATCTAAGTACTTGGGCGGATGCAATTAAAAGTGATAGTAAATATGATTTTGCAAGAGTTTATCATTATATTAACATTCCTAAAAACAAAAAGGCGACTGATGTAAAGGGAATTAATCTGTTAAGTACTTTAATCGACTTTGAAAAAAAACTTAAAAGTGAGTCAGTTAGTAGGGCCGAGAAAAAAGAGTTACTAAAATTCTATATTCATTTAATGGGCGATCTTCACAACCCCCTTCATGTCGGGTTTGCTCATGATAAGGGCGGGAATAATTTTAAGGTAAGGTGGTTTTCAAAACAAACAAATCTGCATCATATTTGGGATGAAGAATTGATAGAATATAAAAAGATGTCTTATACCGAATATACTCGAACATTATATCCAATTGATAGAGTTTTAAAGTCAGAATGGGTTAAGGGTGATTATGAAAATTGGATTAACGACCAATTAGGAATTAGAAGTCTTATATATCCTAAGCAGGGAGAGAGATTAGGGCATTCTTACCATTATAAGTGGTCTAATTATCTTGATAATCAATTACGTAAAGCGGGTATCAGACTAGCTTATAAGTTAAATCAAATCTTCTCAAATCAGTAACCGAAAATCAAAGCTTCCGATCAGAGTCATTGACCGGGGTAATTTCACCAACTCGAGGAGATCTTGTGGTCATTTGTTTTTCGACGATACCCTGGGCCTTTTGTTGGCCAATATTATGAGGGATTTCTCCCTTAATATAGTCTTCTTTATCTTTATGCTGTTCTTGGAAAACATGAAGAGTTTGAGTTGGAAAAGCAAAGTCTACTTCCATATCTTCTGCTAATCTAACGATATCCATAAGTAAACGGTGTCTTTCTTGTAGTTCAGTTGCGATGTCTGGGACAACAAAGTGAATATTTAATAAAATCTCAAGGGCGCTAGCGCCCATATTGTTGAGATACACTTGATAATTATCTTTTTTAGTGCATGGATGTTGGGAGATGATTTTTCTTACCCCTTCACAAAAGGCCTCAATTTTATCAGGTGGAGTATCATACTGAACTCCTAAGTGAGTACGGAACCTTCTGGCACTTCTTTTACCGTAGTTATCAATAGAAATATTTGTAAGCTGACCATTTGGTATAGTGATGAGGGAGTTATACCAAGTTCTAATTCTTGTACTTCTAAGTCCTACCTCTTCAACGGCCCCTTCGATACCGTTTATAGAAACAGCATCACCAATAGAAAAAGGACGATCTAATAAGACAGTTAATGAACCAAAGATGTTAGCAAGAGTGTCCTTTGCAGCAAATGCAAACGCTAAACCACCAATTCCTAAACCTGCAATAATGTTGGCCATATCGATTGTTAGACTTTCACCGATAATAACGGCACCAATAATTATGACGAGGAAATTAATGGCCTTTGCCATGAGGGGAATCAAAATATCATCAAATTTGTTTTCTGTTTCCTTCGCCTTACCCAAAAAGTAATAAGAGATCAGGTTGACGAGTCTATAAACAGTAAAAACACCACAAACTGTGAATGCAACAAGGCTAATACGATAGAGTACAGTAAATAAGGCAGGAGGTAGATCAAAAAGTTTTATCCCGAATGTCCAAAAAAATAAAAAACTAAACACTCCGATTGGTGTAGTGAAATTATTAACGACATCACCAATGAGTGGTATTTTAGATTTCGAAAATATTTTACCAATAATTCCAACGAGGTAATTAATGGTAATCATTTTAATTAAAAAACATAGGAAAATCAGTAAGGCCAGGCCAAGCCACTGCCAATTATAGAGAACAAATGATTTATTTTGAAGTGAGGGGTGCAAGGAGTTTAATATCTTTGTTTTCCAATCTTTATATTCAATGACACCTTCAACGACTTTATCTTTTCTTGTCATGTTAAAAAAGTCATCAATATGAGTTAATGTCTTACGTGAGAATAACCAATTACCATTCTTATTTCTTGTCAGTGTGATTGAATAGTCCCTTAATCCTTTTGAGGTCTGGTATTGCTTTTTCTTAAAGGTCCACGTGTCACTCTTTGAAGTAAGAGGGATTTTTTCGTAGCTCACCTTTTCAATTCTATCTATAACCATAACTAGCTTTACAGCTAATGATTTTCCAATATCAGTTTTAGAGTGGGAATCATATTTTGTTAGATCAAGAGTTTTAAGAACTCTAAAAATGGCGTCTTGGTCACCAGATTTGAACCTTTTCATGCCGGTTAAAAAGGTTTTCATTGTATCTCTTGGTGATTTTAGCTCCTGGTCTGCTTTAGTTTCTTGGGCAAATGAATTCGAAGTCATCATTAGGAAAAGTAAAAAAATAATCCGTACCATAAGAGATCCTTGAAGGTGAAAAGTTCTTGCTTCCTTTATCATATCCTACTTCGATAATGAAAACAGCTTTGACTCTTTGTGTGCGTCGCGCAAGAAATAATGTGTTTTTTAGAGCGGCCCTGGGATACCTAGAAAATAAAGAATAGAGGTCATAGGTCCGTGACTCATGTGATGCTGCGCATTCTCCCTCACAATATCTTTGGCATGATAAGCAATCCCTAGACCTGCTGTTGCTAGCATAGGTAAGTCATTAGCACCGTCTCCAACCGCCACAACTTGCTCTAAAGCTATTTTTTCCTGTTGAGCAATTAGCTTAAGTAGCGTGGCCTTTTGTTGGGCGTTTACTATTGTGCCTGAAATATTACCTGTGGCCTTACCATTTCTGATTTCAAGTTCATTAGCAAACGAATAATCTAAACCAAGGTCTGCACGAAGCTTGTCTGCAAAAAATGTAAAACCACCAGAAATAATAGCTATTTTATAACCTAAGGACTTAACTGTGTTGATAAAGTCTTTTGAGCCTTTGGTAAGTTCAAGTTTACGGTAAATTTCATCAAGTTTCTTTTCCTCAAGACCTTTGAGCATGGCAACTCTTTGGATTAGACTTTCATCAAAGTCCATTTCTCCATTCATCGCTCTTTCCGTGATTTCTGCAACTTCTTTTCCTTTGCCACAGGCCAAGGCCATCTCATCTATGACTTCTGTTTGAATAAGGGTAGAGTCCATGTCAAAAACAATTAAGCGCTTACTTCTTCTAAATACATTATCTTTAAGAAATGCAATATCAACTTGGTTTGCAACACTTGTTTCAAGAAGGTCGTTTTTAACTTTCTCTAAGTTAATTTCTGGTGGCAAAGTTGTTACAATCTCGAGGCACTTAAAGTTTGTTGGGTGCACATTATCGATTCTTATAATATTGATATTATTTTTAGCTAAGACAGTTGAAATGTCAGTCATAAACTGAGGGTTTAGATTAGTTGTACTTATACAATTGAGAACAAATTTTTCATAGTTAAGCCAAGGAAACTCTTCACTTTGTTCAATGATTTTATAATCAAGTGTTAGCCCCATCTGGTTTGTTTCGTAGAGAAGCTCTTTAATAAGATCACTTTCTTTATCTGGTGTTGTTATTTCAAGGTAAATACTTAGGGATAAGAGGTTGTGTGTTACAGATTGACCCATATCTAAAATGGTTTGCTCACAGTGAGCGATTTTTTTCATCAGGTTAGAAGTGATTCCTGGATGGTCAGTTCCTGTAACCGAAAAAAGAAGATATTTATTTTTCATCTTTTATTCTTTTATGTTTCATTCTTTTGATTAGGTTGTACGAGTATTCAAGAGCAGAATAAACTGAAAGTAGGGTACAGATTGAAATTAAAATCTGTCCTATGAGTGTCATCGGAATGCCCCACGGAATATCATCTGGCATGAGCATTGGAATGGCCACAAGCTGAAGTGCTGTTTTCCATTTGGCCAACTTACTTACTGGAATTATAAGTTCTCTTTCATAGGCCAATAACCTTAGGGCCGTTATATAGATTTCTCTTAGGACTAATACAATAACGATTAAAACGTGGACTCTATCGAGAGCTTGGAGAAGTATTAATGAGCTGACAACGAGAAATTTATCAGCAATAGGGTCAAGAAATGAGCCAAAAAGAGTAACGATTCCTCGTCTTCTCGCAATCCAGCCATCAAAAAAGTCAGTTATGGAAGCGACAACACATGTCCAGCCAGCAATATACCCTAATAATATTTTGTTTTGTTGGGCCCATTGCCATTCGGTCTGGATAAGAGACAATGTCCCTATAATAATTGGGATGAGAAGGACTCGAAACATAGTTAACCTATTGGGTAGGTTATCGATGTCCCATTCATTGTTTATGCTTTTATTTTCTTCCATGCGCCGTTTTAACAAATTAGACAAAGTATTGTTATATGCTACGTGTCATCGGTACCCACTTCCCTCTATAAAAATTTCCTAAAAACTATAGAATAAAAGAGTGGAGGAAATATTATGGCCGTTTTAAACCTTATTAAAAATAATTTAGAAAATGTAGAAAAAAGACGATTACCTCGCTTTCCCTTTTCAAGTTTGATTTTTAAATCCTCTGATAAAAACTTGGCCTATGAGGTTAAAGATATCTCAAAAACAGGGATGCAAGTAGAAGTCAAAGATGGAGAAATTCCTTTTATAACCGGAGATTCAATTAATGGTGAACTTCATTGGAAGAGCTCGAATACAGTACTTAAAGGCGAGGTTCAATGGGTTAAGGGCCTTAGAATGGGAGTTGCCTTTGAAAAGGATTTATCCCACTTCTTAACCATAGATAATATATTAAATAATTTAAAGCCTCTGCATAATAGTCACTTTGAACTTGAGAGACCAGAGGACCTTAAGTATTGGGTTATGGCCGATGGGCCAGTAGAGCTTTTTGTATGGAGCCAACGGGATGGGGATCTGGGCCGTTATCAAATTATTATCTTTGACCAATATATTGAATGGTCTCCCCATAATAAGCTTTGTACAGGGCGTGTTTTGACTAAGCGAAGCCTTGATACGCCACTTATTAATGAAGATGAAATGGTTTTTGGTGAGGATACAGATATCAGTACAGATGTGATAAAATTTGCTCATGAGCTTGTCGCCAAGATACCAGAGTCTATTCTTAAAACTGGCGCCACCGAGTTCATTTTAAAGACACTTAAGGGAGAGGCCAAGTGAGTAAAGAAAATGGAAATGATTCAGAAAAAGATGGAGGACTAGGAGATGTCATAAAGAGAGTTGTCTCTATTGGTATTGGGGCGGCGTTTATGACAGAAGATACCGTCAAAAGTATTATTTCAGACCTTCCTTTACCAAAGCAAATTGTGACGGGCTTGTTGCAAAACGCCAAAAATGCAAAAGAAGAGTTTCTTGGTAATGTTCGTGATGAATTAAAGTCCCAATTTTCTAAAATGGATCCCGCCAAATTAGTTTCTGAAGTTCTTGAAAATTATGATATAGAAGTCAATGCAAAGCTTAATTTCAAGAAAAAGAAAGACTCAGAAACTCAAAATGACGAATAAAGAAAGTATAAATAAATCCCTTCATGACATATACAGTATATTAGGAAGCGCATGCCTGATTGCTGTTACTAAATACTCCAATAGTGCTGATATTCAGTTGGCCTATGATTGTGGCCATAGAGACTTTGGCGAAAATAAAGTTCAGGATCTATTAGTTAAGTCGAATAATTTATATTATGACGATATTAAATGGCACTTTATTGGTCATCTTCAAACCAATAAAGTGAAACAACTTTTAGCTATTCCACATTTGGTTTCGATCCATAGTATAGACTCCATTAAATTAGTAAAAGAATTGATAAAAAGAAAAAATAATTTTGCTGGAGAGTCTCTTGAACTTTTTTTCCAAATCAACACATCTGGTGAGCAAGAAAAATCAGGATTTAAAAGAAAAGAAGAATTACTGGACGCTATTCATTTGGCCCAAAAGGAACTGTTTGATAAGCGGTTTATGTTTAAAGGAATAATGACAATAGGAAAGATACGGACTGATAATTTTGAAAAGGATGCTCGGGAATCTTTTTCAAAGATGGTAAGTCTAAAAAAAGAACTCAATTTAAATAACATAGATGCTAAGCTTAGCATGGGAATGAGTAGCGACTTTGAATTGGCGCTAGAGTATGGCAGTGACTATATAAGAGTGGGATCTAAGATTTTTAAGGATTAATGTATGAAAGTTGTTATACAACGATCGTTGAAGTCCGAAGTTATTGTTAAGGATGAAGTCGTAGGGAAAATTGATAAGGGCCTTGTTCTTCTTGTATGTCTTGAAAAAGAAGATGACCAAAAAAATATTCATAAGGCCAAAGAAAAGATTTTAAATCTAAGATGCTTTGAAGATCCTATTTCTAATAAAATGAATGTTAATATTAAAGACGATGGTGGCTCTATACTTGCTATAAGTCAATTCACTCTATCTTGGAATGGTCAAAAGGGTAATCGGCCAGGTTTTGACAACTCAATGCCTCCCGATAAGGCCCAAGCTCTTTTTGAAAAGTTCTGTGATCTATTGTCTGAAGAAGTTGAAGTACAAACAGGAAAGTTTGGGGCCAATATGAAAGTTTGTATAACAAACGATGGCCCTGTCACTTTCCATCTCGAGTTTTAAATACTTATATTATAGACTCTCTTGAGTCGTATAATTTTCTTTTTGAGGCGGTGGTAGTTGTCCTTGCCTTTCCATGTAAGTAAAGCGAGTTTTACCATTCTCATAATTGGCAATAATATGATCGGCCTCAATGGTATCCTCAAGAATAAGATGTGAGAGAGGCTTTATCACTAACTGATTAAATGCGGCCTGTAGTGGTCGTGCCCCATACCTGTTATCATATCCTTTCTCTATTAATACTTGAGTCATTGTAGGATCGAGCTCTAGTTTTAAAGATCTATCCTTTAATCTATCATTAAGAAGTTGAGTTTGTTTTTCTACAAGCTTGCCCATGATCGAATTATCTAGCGTTTTGTACTGAAGCCTTCCATCGAGACGCCCAAGAACCTCAGGTTTAAAGTCTTGGTCTGGGTTCTTACTATTACTTGTAAGGAAAATGATCGTATTCTTAAAATCTGTTGTTCTTCCCTTATTATCTGTTAAGCGGCCATCATCGAGAATTTGCAGTAAAATATCAGCAAAGTCGTGATGTGCTTTTTCAATTTCGTCAAAGAGAATAACGCTATAAGGGTGATTTCTTACTGCTTCAGTTAATACGCCCCCCTCTTCATATCCAACATAACCTGCAGGGGCCCCGATAAGTTTGGCCACGCTATGTTTCTCTGAGAACTCACTCATATCAAGCCGAATGAGGTTTTTTTCACTTCCAAAAAGAAAGTCACAAACACCTTTTGCTGTTTCGGTCTTACCAACACCACTTGGCCCTAATAGTAAAAATGATCCCATAGGACGACTCGGGTCTGTTAGTCCTGCGTGGGCGGCGATTAATGTACCAGCGATCTCATCAACAGGTTCCATTTGACCATAAACTCTTTTATTTAAATAATCCTTAATTTGCAGTATGTTTTCTTGTTTTGATTTAAGTATCTTCTCAACAGGCACACCGGTTTGCCGCGATATCACTTGGGCCACATGGCCTTTCCCTAAAATCCAATGGTGAGAAAACTCTTTTAGCTCTTTTTCGATGCTTGGGATTTCAGAATATTTTATTCGTGAGGCCCTTTCAAAATCGCCATCTCGTCCAGCAGACTCCAGTTCCAACTTTAATTGATCCAGTCGACCTTTTGATTCACTTATTTTTCTTAAGCTGAGTACTTCTTTTTCCCATACTTCCTTTTGTTCATTAAAATCTTTTTCTAGGATACTGATTTCTTTTTCTAGCTCAGTATTATCTTTTTCAAGAGAGGCCAAAACTTTCTTAGAGCGTATTTCTGATTGTAATTCGGCCAAAGCTGCTGGCATAGCTTCTGCGGATAGCTTTAAACTTGATGCTGCCTCGTCAATGAGATCAATTGCTTTATCAGGTAGATTTTTATTTGTTATATATTGATCAGATAATGTTACCGCACTATAGATGGCCTCATCACTTATTGTTATACCATGATGGGCCTCATGCTTATCCTTGATCCCTAATAGTATTTCAATAGAGTCTTCTTTAGTAGGTTCGTTAACTGGAACTGGTCTAAAACGTCTATCTAGAGCAGAGTCATTCATAATATATTTTTGATATTCATCGAGGGTAGTTGCACCGATACAGTGAAGGTCTCCTCTCGCTAAGGCAGGCTTTAAAAGGTTTGCTGCATCCATTGCACCATCAGTTTTGCCAGCACCGACCAATTGATGTATTTCATCGATAAAAAGGATGATTTCTCCAGCTCTACTTTTTACGTATTTTAAAAGGTTTTGTATTCTTTCCTCAAATTCACCTCTAAATTTTGTACCGGCCATGAGTGAACCAAGATCTAGTGAATAGACGGTTTTACCTTTAAGTACGTCTGGTACCTTATCGTTGATAATTTCACCGGCCAGTCCTTCAACAATTGCCGTTTTACCTACTCCAGCAGGGCCAACAAGAACAGGGTTATTCTTGGATCTTCGTCCAAGAATTTCCATGACGGCCCGGATCTCTTTTGTTCGACCAATAACTGGATCGAGTTTCCCTTTTTCGGCATACTCATTTAGGTTGACTAAAAAAGAGGGGACTTCTACTTCTTCTTGGTCTGCGTCTTTAAGGTCATTATAATCAATTTTAATATGAGGTAAAATTTGAGGTAACAATCTAAGTAAATCTTTTTCACCCACTTCTTTTCTACCATTTTGGATGCATAGACTTGAAGCTTGTGTGAGCCATTGACTTAGCATGGTAGAAGGACGAATTTGATCTATTTGAATTGATGCTTTTGAGGTTGGTTTTTGATCAATATATGTATTTATTATTTCACTATACTTTTTAAGTGCTTTACTTGAGTAGGAAGCAGGGTTTTTTATAAGTCCTAGAATTAAGTGCTCCGGAAAAAGCTCAAGATTTCTTTTAGTTAAGGCCTCATTTTGAGCAATATCCAAACTGCCTAAAACAACGGAATCATACTTATTCATATCTTCTCCAAAGGTTGAATTGAACTTAATATAAAGATGGTAGGGGATAGATAAAAGTCAAGGGCCCAAAATTAAATATTTAAAATTTTACGCCAATGCCAACTTTAGCGTTTGTCTGGTTCGTCGATTGCTTTTGCCCATCAGGGAAAACTTCTTCAACAAAAATAGTTTCAAAAACAAATTCGAAAAGATATTTGAGTTGATCTTTTTCATTAGTTTGAATACCTAGTTTTATGACGGGAATCGCCCAGGCAGTTCCTGTGGCCTCTCTTTCATCGACGACACTTTTATCTAGGCCAAAGCCAAATCCTGCAGATGCATAAATATTATTTTTGGAGTCGATAAAACGAGGAAAATTATAGTTTATTTCGCCTATGGCCAACCACCTCGTTGTAGGTATTTCTAGCGCCGGGTCTTGTAAAGTTTGAATCTCTCTATCAAACCGAATACCTGCCCCCCAACTTAGAGTACTTCCCCAGTCTTTTTCAAAGATGGCCTCAAGGTGATAACCTCTTCTTGTAGCATTAATTTCTTCATCAGTGTCACTTAAAGACTCTGCAATCGTCTCTGTAAAATAACCTTTAAATTTAAAGTATTCTTGCGGCCTAAATACGGTAGCTTTAAGCCTTTCTCTTATAAGTGGAACTTCATTTTGAATGTTAACAACGTTGTTACTAAAAACAACAAACTCTTCTTTGACAAACGGAACCCGAGCAAACTTATCACTAAGCTTCCATAGTGAAAAATTCCTTGATACGTTTGTGGCCCTCGCCGCTAGTGATATGTATTCTGTAGAAAAAAGAGACTCTTGTCCTTTTTGAATTCCGTCTTTTGCACCTAGTGATATAACAAATGTTCTTTCTTCTAATGAAACCGAATTAATGACCGTAATTTTTTCAATGGCATATAGGTTTAATGAAAGTAGGAATAAAAATAAATATCTCACTCATTGATTGTATCAAAAATTTGCAAAAATTATGGGGCAAAGTCATTGTTTTTATAACTGATGCCAAAGATTTTTGACATTCTTATCAATTGATAAATTCACTCAAGAATAAGGGAGTCATATAAACGTCTGATATTATTCTTGTTTTTGTGAGATGGGAAAAACTTGATCATCCCTATGCAATAATAAGGCTTGTTTAAAGATGTTGATGCTCTAGCTCGATAAGTAATTGATGTAACACTTTAAAATGATTATGGAAAAACTGAAGTTCAATGTTGTTGTTGTAATCTTCTTGGCCACTTTTATAGGCACTTCTTGTGTGCCTGTGGTCCAAGAAGGTGTTACAACTAAAAATGCGGATTGCGAGGATGGCAAATCCTTTAATCCCGTTGCGAGAAAATGTGAGCTTGGAGCACAGGTTACCGATAAGGTTCGTCCTTCTACAAAGTCAATTTTTATAGCAGAAGATGAAGAAGAAAAAGAATATTTCTTAGATTATATAAGCCCCACGAACTCATTGGCGCTTGATTGTACGATTAAAACGATATCACCTGAAATTAATAATGGAAACCTCTTTGCACCTAATTGTAACTGTGTTGGTGGAAGATGTAGTGTAAAGTTAAAACCAATTAGTAATTTTAATGGTGAAAGCGGTCTGGTTTATAGTGTTACTGATCCTGATAGTGAAAGTGCTAACTTTGCAGTTAGAGTAATAGTATCTCCAGTAAATGACCCACCATCTTTTAATAGCTCTCTATTAAGCTTTATGACGAATGAAGATACTCCTTATAATGGAAGCTTATTGCCTTTTGTGTTTGATATAGATTCAACCTCATTTACTTTCGAGCTTCTTTCCGTACCAGATCAAGGTGGAAATATTTCTTTAAATACAAGTTCTGGAAATTTTACTTACACTCCTAGACAAGACTTTTTCGGAGAAGAGTTATTCAAAGTTAGGGTTTTAGATGATAAGGGTGGATTTTCTGAGGAGACCACGATTTCGTTGAACGTTTTAGGTATTGATGATATACCTGTAGGTGTCAACACTCAGGTATCCATCATTGAAGATACAATTAAGCAAATAGATTTAAATTTTACAGATGCAGATGGTGATTTACCGCTCGGGGGTGTCGCCGGTTGTACTATATCCAATACAGTGAATGTAACTATTGTAGAGGATTGTACTTGTTCATTAAGTACATGCTCCGTTTCAGTAAAGCCTGTCGCCAATTACTACACTTCATTTTCTACAGAAAACATACCTATTGCTGGAAAAGTAGCAAGTTTTGATTATATTATAAATACATCAAAAGGATCTTCACCTTCAAGCAAAGTCTCTATCGATATCTCTCAAGTAAATGATATCCCTGTTCCCGCACCTGTTACAGTAATTGGACCCGAGAGTTTATCTGCTCAGGCCTTACCTTTTGATTTCACACTACCTTTAGCGCTAGATCTAGATGATCATGATAACCAGAATAATGACTTTACTTACGAAATAGTGGATCTACCTACCCAAGGAACATTATCAAATTGTTTAAACTTAGAAGGATCAACCGGAACTAGTGATTTAAGTTGTACTTATACACCAAAAGATGGAAATTCGACAAAAGAGGCAAGTGAATTGGTTAAGGCCTTTACTACGATACAACAAATAAAATTTGAATCAGTAGAAAGAGGGAAGATTTTTGAAAAATTAAAGGTTCTTTTTAAAAATACAATTGTGGCCAATGAAGAAGAGTATGTTAATGTTGTTGGTGAGACCATTGAAATTCATATAAGAAGCAATACGACTTTAAGAAGTAAGATTAGAGATGTTGTTAATAACCACCCTATTGCTTCTAAACTTATAATGGCATCTTTAACAGGTAACGATGCGACCGTTTTAAGCTTCTCAACCGCAGTCAGTCTAGAAGGTGCGGATAGTGAGTATGATTCTTTTACATATAAAACTAATGATGGAAATAATAATGGCCTTGGTGGTTTAGATCCTTATGGTAGTAGTGACTCCTTGTCACCTCATGGTCTTGTTTCTATTAACGTTACTCCAAGAAATGATCCTCCAACAATATGTGAGTTTTCGACATTTAATGATGCTCAAGAGTGTGGGTTGTTAGGGTGTTTTGGTGAAGGAGATCCTTTAGGTATTAAGGATTCGGCCAAAAAGATAATTCCTAGTAAAGATGGTTTAGTATATTACGACGTCGATACAAGCCTTTGTTGGAAGTCAGTATCAGGGTCTTGGCAAGTTACGAACTCCTTTATTGCCGATAAGGCGATCAATGAAAAAGATATTGTCGTCATAGACTCATTAGTTCTTGATGAGGGGGGCGGAGATCCAGCAGAAGATATTGAGAACGTTTTTATAACGAGTATTAAAAGTACAGACTCTGATTTGATCCCCGTAGAAAATATTCGCTTTTTTTATAAAGGGAATGAGGTTGTAAAAGGTAGCGATGTAGATGGTGATGGAAAACTTGATTATTCTATTGAAGGAGGTGATCCATCTTCGTCAACAGACCTATTTGCTGTCATTATGGAAATTATTCCGCAAGGTGGGCTCTCAGGAGAATCAACGATTACAATTGACTTAAAAGATTCTACCGCTATTAGCGAAGGAAGCGAAAATAAAACCTCAGTTACTTTTAAAATCAGAGTAAATAATGTAAGTGCTAGGCACTTAGGCTGGAGAAATGTTCGGGCCCAAGGAAATAAAGTTAATAGGTTTGGGATCATTGTAAATGATCAACCGTTAACAACATGCTCCTATAGTGAAACTAAATGTAATTCAAAAAATAAGTGTATTGGAAATTCATCTCCTCTTGGTGTAGTCGGGCCAGATGAAGTTAATGCTATTTACTGGGATTCGTTGAATAAAAAATGTTATAGAGCAACCTCAACAAGTAACATGAGTTGGGAGGAGTTTGATATAAAGTGTAATGTTTCACAAAGTGATATTACTAGCGAATGTAAAAGTATTGACTCAAATGGAAACGGTCTAAATGAAGTCTCTGCCAGTTGTGTGTTTAATGAGTTAACAGCAGACGATTTAAGTGAGCTAGTGCCTACTAATGCAAATAATTTCTACTATGATAAAACTAATAAAGTTTGTTATCGATCCAGAAGTATTAATCAGGGTGATATTGAGGCCTATAAAGGTACTAGTGAGATAACAATTGAATGGGAAAACTTTGAACTCAACGGAAATGGTACAATTACAGGTTATAATATATACCGAAGGGTCTCCGGAGAGCCCTTTGATTATGACTTTCCCATAAATCGAAATATTGTTTCATCTTCTTTAAATAGTTATGTTGATAATGGTGAAAACTCTAGGCAGGCACCTGTACCGAAAACGGTTTATTACTATGAAGTTTGGCCTCTTATTAGACCAGCAAATCTAAGCGAAAGTATTCCTACTGACTCTTCAGAGATTTTTAAGACTTTAAGAGTCGTAGCACCTCCAGATAATATGACTTTCGTTCACCGTTGGATTGTTAATAAATATACTTGTAATTTAATGCAATTAGGTAACTTGATTGATCCGGCGGAGAATTTTAGTTGTCAGTACTTTGGTCCAGGTGAAACCTTTGGCCCAAATGTGGCGATTGAAAGTGGTCGGTATGATTTAGGGAGTGATCTTCTCGTAGATACTTATGAGGCGTCTTGTCCTTACAGTGAAACACCTAATTGTGATACTTTAGATGGATCATGCATAGGGATTATTCCACCAACAGGTTTTGTTAATGGAGTTCAAAATAGTATTTATTACGATAGAGGAAAAGGGGAATGCTATTATAACTCAGACGGTGGTAATAATTGGATTAAAATAGATGGTAATAATGGACCTAATGTTATTGCTGATCACCGCTTAGCACATTCCCCGTTGTTGGTTAACTTTAATCAATCTGAAGCGGCCGACTTTTGTAAAAGCCCCACCAGAACAATAAATGGGATCTACGGCCTAACAACGAGCCAAGTATCCCAACTTCCCTCTAGGAAGTATCAAGTCGCTTATAGCCAGTGGGATGAAAACCTATCAGATACTGAAATTCAAAACTTTGAGCTAGGTCTTAGTCTTAATGCTAGCCCTAAATGTAATACATCAAGTGCTAGTGGTATAGAGTTTAATTATAGTGACGTTCCCGTTCCCGATAGTGAGAGTTTCTTTAGCGTAACGGGTTCAAAAACATCTAATATTCGAAGTGTCATGTCCGGATCAGGAAAAACAAGTAAATGTAGCTCCCGGTTTGGTGTACAAGATGCTGTCGGTAATGTTCAAGAATGGGTTTTTGATAGAATTTTATGCCCAGACTTTGGCTTTTGTGAAGGTGTAACAGAAAAAGATGTTGATTTGAATACGTGGGAGTTTTGGTATGACTTTGTATTTGAAAGTCTACCACGAGAAACGACGGCATTCTTTTTGGGACCTACGAATTTAGGGCAAGACTTCTTAACTTCACCGACAGACCCTTCGACGATTATTACTAATCATAATAATCGTAATGATGCGACAGGTTTTATGGTTTACAGAACTGATGGCATTAGAGGGCCTTGTAATGATACTAATGGGGACGATATCTGTGATGGTTCTATGACAGGATGGGACCTGCAAGATCAGACATATGGTGCAGGTCGCTTCAACATTCCACTAGGCCTACCCATTAATATTGATTTTACGAGGAGTGTTGCCACAAACTCTAATACGGTTACATCAGAAATAGGCCCTTCATCAGGAATAACAGCTACCCAACTAAGAGGTGATAGAGTGAGTTTTAACACAGCAGAAATTTATGCTGAAAAAGACTCCTGTGGTGCAATGGCAACTGGAGGTGATTACACTGATGGAAATAAGGCAGGTGTTTGGAACTTCAATTTCTATCCGTGCAGTGATACTTTCCACTATTATCTTAATCTAGGTCAGGCCGCCTTCAAATCTAAAACTCCTAATAATAGTTTTTCTATCATCTATATTACGTATGAGGGAAGTGCGACTGATAATATTAATGATTGTACGGCCTCGGGGACATCAGCGTGTTTTAAAGTATTTGGAAATTCTATTAGAGTCGTTGTACCGGCCCGTATCGTAAACTTTGAAGCAGTTGGAATATCTGAGAATTATTTATATAAAAACCTTGTTGCGGATATGAATAGTAATGCTAGTGTATCAAATATACTTACTGCTGTGATTTCTGGAAATGGTAATCAGCAGGTTGAGGCACTTGGTGTTACTGTTGATGCAGGTATACCTGAAAAGATAGACTTTCCTTCTGAAAACGTGAAAATAGGTTTTAGGTGTATGGCCCCTATTTACGAATCTAGTTTTGCAGAGGATTAATTTAGTCCGCGACTTTCCACTCGTTAGTATTTATGAAATAGTGATCCAATGAATTTAAATGGAAAGGTAATCAGTTTTCTTAATCAAAAAGGTGGTGTTGGCAAAACGACCATGGCCTTTAATACCGCTCACGCCTTATCAAAACAAGGCCATCGGGTCTTGTGTATTGATATGGATCCACAAGGTAATTTAAGCCTTCTATTTAATAGAGAAGTTAAAGATGATTACCATATTCATCACCTTTTAGTGAATAGTCTCAGAGAGTTAAAGTCAATCCATTCTCCTGTTATTTATACGGATGTTCTTAATTCGATAGGTCCAATTGATCTTTTAGCAGCGGGACCAGAGCTTTCTGGTTTTGAACTTACTGTGGCGGGCATTAGTTCACCACGCCAACTTATTTTAAAGAAGTTTATCGAAAATAATGCCCTCACTAATATTTATGATTATATTGTTATTGATGGGCCACCTACATTAGGTTTATTAGTTGTTAATATTCTTTGTGCTAGTGATGGACTGCTTATTCCATTTAAAGCAGATGACTTTTCCAAGAAAGGTTTACTTTCATTTTATGAGGTCCTAGATCAAATTAAAGACATGGGAATTTCAAAAGTACCAGATGTAATTGGTCACATTCCTAACCTTTTAGATAAGAAAAGAAAGCAAGAACAAAGTGACTTAAAGTCTATAAAGCTTAATCAAAAAGATGATGTTAAATACTTTGGGCCATTCTATAATAAAGCACAGCTGGTGAAGAGCTTAGGGCATAGAAAATCAGTATTTGAGTTTAGTTTAAAAGAATTTAACGAAATTCAAGGGCAGTTTAAGGCTATTGCTCAAGGGATTGAGGAGTGGAATCATGGGCAAATTCAATAAAAATCCTTTATTTGTTGTGCAAAAGGATACTGTAGAAGAAGTTGAAAACTTTTTTGAATATTTCTTTAAAAAGTTCGGTTTGGAGCCAGTTTTCCACTATTTTCAGCAAATTCTTCAGCTCTTGATGGATAGTGTGAGTGATTATTCAACTTTTGTTGCTGTAAAAAGCTGGCTTGATCAATTTGTTCAAGTTATGGAGTCATTTTTAGGGAACTTTGATGATTCACTTTTGGGACTGATTAAACATAATCTATTGAGAAAGGTCTAAAAGAACTTTCAGATTTCTTTATTAAATTCCGATACTTATGGTAATGAAATGGAATGATTTTGTTTCCAAACTGAATAATAAGCAGTGGATAGGCACTGCTTTAATGGCCACTTTTGTGCTGGCCACATACTTTCTTTTTTCTTTTAGTGAAATATCTCAAACAAAAACAGAACTTAGTCTTTTAAAAACTAAAAATGAAAATTTAAAACAAAAAGTAACTCAATTAGAAAAAGAGAAAAATTTATTTACTGCAAAGTCGGAATTTCTAGAAAAACAACTGATGTCTCAAACAAATGAAAGAGGTGACCTTTATTCTGAGAATAAAAAGTTAAAAGAAGAAGTTAGTGTTTTAAAAGAAGAGAACGAAAAACTTATAACGAGGTTCTCAGACTTTGAATTAACTTATGATAAGTTAAAAAAAGAAAACGAAATTGTATTAGAAGAGGCCTACTCACTTAAATTTAAACTTGAAAACCAAGAAAGGTTCACAAGAGAAGTGATGGATGAAAAAGATAAGGTTTCCAAACAGCTTATGTCTGAAGCAAAGAAAAGTGAAAACCTTGAATTTAAGTTAAGCGGATTTGAAGACCAATTAGAAAAAGCTTCAAGAAAATTAAAAGATATTAATCAGAAGTATGTCAATGCTAAACAGAGTAATCTAGAATTACTCAGTACAATTGAGCTTTTAAAAGCAGATAGAAAAACAATTGAAGGTAAAATTAGCTATCTTAAAAAGAGACTTGATCTGGCCAATCAAGGGTATGAAGAAATTGGTCTTAAGAAAAATGAACTATCAAATAAAAATGATTACCTTTCATCTCGATTTGATCTACTAAACGATGAAATTAAAAGATTGAGATTAGAGAATGAAAGATTGTTAAATAACTCATATACGTCCAACTATATTCTTCCTGTTACTCCTGTGAAAAAGAAAAAGGTTATTCAAAAACCTAAGTTGGCGAAGGCCAGAAAACCAATTGATAAAAAGGTTAAAGAAGCACAGAGCTTAGTAGTAGAAGATGCTGATCTAAGTTTAGCCTTTAATAAAGACTTTTTTGAAAACAAAAAGATACCAAAAAGACTTCCAACTTCGCAAAAAGAAGAGAATGTTGAGGAAAAGTTTAAAACGAAACTTGCTAAAAGAATTAAAGACAAACTAAAGGCCGTAAGTTCAGATTTCGATACAGACTCTTCTTCAGCTTCCGTATCACTGCCGTTAGGGAAGGGACTTTTCTTTCAAAAAAATACCGCAAAACTGGGCCCTGAAATGAAAAGTAAATTAAAAGATATTTTTAATGTTTATACAAAAGCTCTTTTTAGTGATCCAGAAATTGCCAGCACAATAGAGAAGGTTATAGTTGTTGGACATGCAGGGCCTATTCTTAATGGGCTTTTTGTTGATCCTAAAGATGAGTCTCACCCAGGCTATATTTATAATTTAGATCTAAGTGAAAAACGTGCATTGAATATTGTGAATTGGCTAAAAGAAATAAATGACGGATCAATTTTCGCTTTAGAACAACTTATTGAAAAAATAGAGTCAATAGGCGAGGGAATAAAGTATCCTATTCTTAAAGATGAGAACAAGATGTTCTTAAGAAAAAAATACGGGAAAATTGATATAGCAGACTTCACAGATCCAGGCCTAATAAGCAGTCCAGGTTGTGGAATATTTAGTTGTATTCAGTCTAGAAGAATAGAGCTTCGAATTAAGTTTTCTGAAGACTCAAATAAAATCAAAAAGGCCCTTGATAAAATATCTCTACCTGCCTCTTCTTAATGTATTTTTTGTTTTCTTTTTTCGTTTAATTTCTACTTCTTCAGCATTCGGTGGAAGCTGACGAAATAATGATTCTTTATCAAGCTCTTCTAAAAGAGATTCCGGACTCGATACCTGTTTTTGGAGTCCAGATTGGGTTAGCTTTACTTCGTCTTTTGAATTGTTCTCTCCAAAGTAAAACAAAGGTGTCTGTGCCATTTCATTAAGATAATCGAGCTCTTGGTTTAACCTATTGATATCTATCTTTGATGCTTTGAGTTGTAAGGAGAAAATTAGAATAATCAGTAGTGTAATGTTTTGCATTTTTGACCAAATGTGTTAGTAAAAGTTCTTATAATTTTATTATAGAGAAATTTTCGTGGAATTAAATAAAGATCTTTTTCTTTCTTCTTATGATTATCCTTTGGATAAAAGCAAAATCGCTCTCAGACCTTTACCGTGCAGAAGTGAAAGTAAGCTCATGGTTTATGACCAAGAGAATAAAAAATGCTCCCATCAACAATTTAAAGATATTATCGACCTAATTCCTGAAAATTCAGTCCTGGTACTCAATCAAAGTAAGGTTCAAAAGGCCAGAGTCCTTGGAAGAAAAGAAAGTGGTGGAAAGGCCGAAATCTTTATTCTTGAGCATACAGATAATATAGGACAAGGCCTGATTAAGTGTAGAGGAACTAAAAAAATTGGTGACAAGTTCGTATTTAACAACGCTTGCGCTGAGATAATTGAAATCCGTAACGGAGAGTTCGTTCTAAAGTTTGATAAGGCCGTTTACAATATATTAGATAGTGAAGGAAAAATCCCTATACCTCCTTATATAAGAAACGGCGAGTCCGATGAAAAGGACCTTATAGATTATCAAACAGTCTTTGCTAAAGAAGAAGGTAGTGTTGCCGCACCTACTGCGGGCCTGCATTTTACGAAAGAACTTCTTGATCAACTAGAGTCTAGAGGTGTGGAAATAGTATATATCACTCTTCACGTGGGGTTAGGTACATTTTTGCCAGTTAAAGAGGATGATATTTCAAAACACAGTATGCATAAAGAAAAGTTTTCGATATCTGAGGCGGCATTAAAAACTTTGAATAATGCAAAAGAGCTTGGAAGAAAAATTACTGCTGTAGGAACAACATCTCTAAGAAGCCTAGAATCAATGTATGATTCTAATAAAGATAAGTTCGAATTCGAACTTGGGGACTATCAAGAAACTGATATATTTCTCCACCCCGGTGTTCATGTAGGATCCATCGATGGACTCATTACAAACTTTCACTTACCAAAATCAACTTTACTTATGTTAGTAAGCTCCCTAATTGGAAGAGAAAAATGTCTGGAACTTTACGATCTTGCTTTAAAAAATAATTATCGTTTTTTTAGCTATGGGGATTCTATGTATATTAAGAGGTATTCATGTATCAATTAAGTGCTCAGGATGGCCAGGCCAGAGCAGGCGTTATTAAACTTGAACATGGTGAAGTGAAAACTCCTGTCTTTATGCCTGTAGGAACGAGAGGTTCGGTAAAAGGTCTGTGGCAAGAGCAAATTGAAGAGATGGACGCGGAAATAATCCTTGGCAATACCTATCACCTCTATTTAAGACCTGGGCATGAGCTAATTGAAAGAGTTTCAGGTGATTTACATCGTTTTATGAACTGGAAACGTCCAATCTTAACTGATAGTGGTGGCTTTCAAGTTTTCTCTTTAAATGATCTTAATAAAGTTACAGAAGAAGGAGTAACCTTTAAAAGTCATATCGATGGTTCACTTCATATGCTAAGTCCAGAAAAATCCATGGAGATTCAAAAGGCACTAGGAAGTGATATTGTTATGGCCTTTGATGAGTGCCCTAAATTACCTGCCACTAAAGAGCAGCTTCGAACGAGTATGGAGCTAACCTTAAGGTGGGCCAAAAGGTGTAAAGACTATCCACTAAGAGACTATCAAAAACTATTTGGAATTATTCAAGGTGGACTTCATAAAGACCTGAGACAAGAGTGTATGGAGAGGCTTTTAGAGATGGACTTTCCTGGTCTTGCTCTGGGCGGTCTTTCTGTTGGTGAAAAAAATAGTGAAATGAGGGAATTTTTAACAGAATTTGTTCCTCAAATGCCAAAAGAAAAGCCGCGTTATTTAATGGGTGTTGGTAAACCTTTGGATGTCTTAGAAGGTGTTAAGGCAGGCCTTGATATGTTTGATTGCGTTCTTCCAACACGCAATGCCAGAAACGGACAAATTTTTACCAAATATGGCCCACTGAATATAAAGAATGAGAAATTTAAAGAAGATGAGAGGCCCCTTGACCCTGATTGTTCGTGTCGTGTGTGCCAGAAATACTCAAGGTCTTATATAAGGCACCTAGTCAATGTTGGTGAGTATCTTGGGGGGCAACTGCTGAGTTACCATAACCTATGGTTTTATTTAAATATGATGAGAGAGATAAGGCTTGCTATTTTGAACCATTCATTTGACGATTATTATCATAAATTTTATAAATGTTATCAGGAATCTAAATGGGGTCAAAACCCCTAATTCAATATAAGAGGTTTATATATGTTTGATTTTATTTTTACACCTGCCTTTGCAGAAGGTTCAGCCAATGCAGCTGCTCAGCCTAGCCCTTTCGCTAGCTTTTTCCCATTTATCATCATCTTCATGATTTTCTATTTCTTAATGATAAGACCACAGAAGAAAAAGCTTGAAGAAGAAAAAGCACTACTTGCAGGACTTAATAAAGGCGATGAGATCTATACGAAGTCAGGAATTATTGGAACAATATACGGACTTACTGATAGTGTTGTAACTCTTGAGGTTGCTGAGGGAACTAAAATGAAGGTTCTTCGCTCTCACATTGGTGGACTGGCAAAAAAGCTTTTCGATAAAACCGAAGAGAAGAAGTAAGTATGTTTGGTCTTGGTGGAGGTGAGATATTTCTTATTGCCGTTTTTGCCCTCATCTTTGTCGGCCCAAAGAAACTTCCCGAATTGGCCAAGGGGCTTGGAAAGGGAATACGTGAGTTCCAGAAGGCCAAAGATGACCTAATGCAAGAGGTAAAGAAAGAGTCTACACCCGAAATTGTAGATAAATTGGAAGCTAAAGAAGTTAAGGAGAGCTAAGCAATGAAGCGAAGTTGGTGGTTAAAGTTCACGGGTTTTTTATTTTTATTGGGGATATCAGTATTTGTACTCATCCCTACATTCTTAAATTATTCTCAAGATAGTCATTACCCTGTCAAATCTCGAATTAATCTAGGACTAGACCTTCAAGGTGGTTTATACATGGTCCTTGGGATAGATTTCAAAAAGGTTTATCAGGATGAGGTCACAGGTTATGCTCGAAAAATCGAATATATCCTAGGTGATGAGGGAATCAATGTAAAATTAGGAAGTCTTGATGAAACAGATCCTTTAGATCCTAAGCATAGTATTGTTTTGAGTGATGCTTCTCAAAAAGAGCAGGCGGTAGAAACTGTAAAAAAATACTTTCCATCAATTGTTAGACTTACTCGTGATGAAAGCGGTGAGTTGGCTTACGGTCTCACTAAGATTGAAAAAACTAAAATAGAAGAACAGTCTGTTACAAAGTCTATTGAGGTCATACGAAATAGAATTGATGAGTTTGGTGTTACGGAACCTGAGATTGTAAGCCAAGGTAATGATCGTATTATTGTTGCTCTTCCAGGTGTAAAAGATATTGAGCGTGCAAAAAGCTTAATCGGTAAAACGGCCAAACTTTCTTTTAAGTTAGTGAATGATGAAGTTTCTTATACCACGATAAATTCATGGTTAGAAAAAGCTAGTAATGCTGGAATTAGTTATAAAGAAGGAAATCGTTTCTCTGATTACCTAAAGACTCTCAATAAATTTCTTAAAGATGATATACCTGAAGGGTATGAACTGGCCTTTGAGAAAAAAGTTTCAAAGTTAACAAATGAAATTGAGTCCCAAATCCCATATCTTGTTGAGCAAGCCTCTAAGCTTGGAGGGGATGCGCTACAAGATGCTCGAGTTCAAATCGATCAGCAAAAAAATGAGCCTTATGTTTCTCTAGACTTTAAAGCACAAGGCGCGAAATTATTTGAAGAACTGACAGGTGAGAATATTGGAAAAAGATTGGCGATTATCCTTGATGGTAACGTTTATTCTGCACCAAATATACAGGCCAAGATCGGAGGGGGACGTGCTCAAATCACTCTAGGAAGTGGTGGGTATAATAGACTTCTCAAAGAGGCCAAAGATTTGGCCCTTGTTTTAAGAGCGGGTGCTCTTCCTGTTCAGTTAGATTTTCTAGAGCAAAGAACGGTTGGACCTAGTCTAGGGCAAGATTCAATTGAAAAAGCAAGAATTGCTGCTTTGATTGGTTGTATTCTCGTTTTTGTCTTTATTGTTTTCTATTATAAGTTTTCTGGGCTTATTGCCATATTCACACTCGGTGTAAATGTTATTTTTATCTTGGCCTGTCTTGTGGGCTTTGAAGCCACTCTTACTCTTCCAGGTATTGCTGGTATTGCCTTAACAATTGGTATGGCCATTGATGCCAACATCATTATCTATGAGAGGATAAGGGAAGAAGTTACTAAAGGTGTGGGTTATTATAAGGCCGTTGAGTCTGGTTTTAGCCATGCTTTTTGGACTATTATTGATGCGAATATAACAACCGCTCTTGCTGGTATATGTTTATTAAACTTTGGTACAGGACCGATTAAAGGTTTCGCTGTAACTCTTCTTATCGGTATTTTTGCGACTGTTTATTCATCTTATTTTGTAGGTAAAATGTTTTACGAGTTTTATATGAATAAAGTTGAAGGCCAAGTTTTATCCATTTAAAAGGGAAGTTAAAAATGATTGAAATAGTTAAGCCTGATATTAATATAGATTTTGTTTCTAAATTTAAAGTATCATCTGTTATATCTGTTATCCTCGTGGCCATAGGGCTTTTTGGCCTATTTACCAAAATGGATTATGGTGTTGATTTTAGAGGTGGTGCTGAAATCCAAGCTAAGTTTGCGACCCCTGTCTCTCTAGACTTAATGAGAACGAAGCTTGAAAATGCTGGTTTCAGAGGAGTTAGTGCTCAAACCATAGGTGATCTTAGTGATAATGAAATATTACTAAAAGTTGCCGCTAATGAGGAAAGCCTTAATGAAGTGACTCAAAAGGTAAGAAAAACATTAACCACTCTTTTTAAAGAACAAAAACCAGATATACGGAAGATCGATATTGTTGGACCTAAAGCAGGTGCGGCCCTAAGAATATCAGGTTTCCAAGCGATGCTTTGGGCGATCCTTGCGATTATGATTTACGTTGGTCTAAGGTTCGATTTTAAATATGCTCCTGGGGCCATCGTTGCATTATTTCATGATGTTGCTATCATCCTTGGTGTTTTTGCTTTTACTCACACAGAGTTTACACTTCAAACGGTAGCGGCGCTTTTGGCCGTTATTGGTTACTCGGTTAACGATACGGTTATTGTTTATGATAGGGTAAGAGAGCATGAAGAAAGTGATCGAGAGCTTCCACTTGCTAAGCATATTAACAGCGCAATCAATTCAACACTGTCTAGAACAGTATTAACTTCAGGTACAACACTTTTTGTTTCTCTATCAATGTATTTTTTTGGCGGACAGGCCATTAAAGACTTTTTCTTTGCGATTACATTAGGGATCATTATAGGTACTTACTCATCTATCTTTGTTGCTTCACCTGTAACTCTTCTGTTTAATAAACAAAAAAGTAATGCCTAGTATTATTTATATTTTCTTTTTTTTGGCCTTAAGTTTTAATCTTGGGGCCAAAGAAGAGTCATTAAATCCAAATGAAATTGTTAAAAAGCTCAAAGAACTTGAAATCGTTGGTGATGATTTTGATCCTTCAAACGAAGAGCACCTTAATAAAGTTCAGGCCATCATAAAAGATAAACTTATAAAAGGTGATAAAAAGCTCATCAAAGAGCTATCAACCATACTACCTAAACTTCATAGTGGTAAAAGTGAAGACCTTATAAAACAAAATACTCTTGATTCTCTTAAAGAGGGTAAGCTTAAATCGTTTCTTGAAAAGTATCCAAAATTACTTACTTTCTATGCCCGTTTAATCAAAGATGAAAGGGCCTTTGTGGGGCTGACGGGTATTATGACCCAAAGGGATAAATTATCTTTTTTTGGTATCTTTATATTGGTTTCAATTGCTTTGAATTATATGGTGAAAAAAGTCATTAAAACAATGTTCAAACAAATTACAAGAGTATGCTTTTTTCTTGTATTACGAATTGGTGTCTTTTATTACATTTTTCAAAATGAACTATCTCCGAGCGTAAAAATATTTAGAGATGTCTTTTTAGTCTAAGCTCTCTGTGGAGGGGATACATCCAAATCTTTTGTCAGGTGTAGTCGATCCCGTAGAAGAGGATGATGATTGTCCAAGAGTATCCGCTGAACGGATTATATAAATATCCTGAGTGCTTTTTCTTACGTATGGGTCTTCTATATCTGGTGGATAATAGAACAGAATTGTCTTTTGATTGATCGTAATATCATCCGGGACAATAGGTAGATTATTTTCAAAATAAAACCATACCTTTTTTAAAATAGATTCTCTAATTAATAAAAAATCAGGTGGCGCATTTGTAGCATTACCTTGATCATCAATAAGAATACGAGGCTCTCTTTCGGCCGTATAAATGGCCTCAGTATCTGTACCAATTATTTCTCTTAGTGACTTAAATAATAAATCGGCACCTTCATAGTCTTCTTGTTTAGGACATTTGGCCCTACCTGTGTTGGGATCAACAAAGGCCTGCATAAAAAAACCATGAGTTGGAGGACTATCTCCTGTCTGTGGGCCATTCGGCCATTGAAACTGAGAAAAGAGATTTATTTCCTGGTTTACGCCAAACTCATCCAAAAGTGTTTTTTGAACAATATCATTCGCATCGACTTTTCCATTACCGTCTAGGTCTCTAAACCTTGGGTCAGACCGACTCCAAAGGGTAAAGGACTGGGGAATAAGCTCCAGCCTTGGTAATAAAGGAGAGTCGTTTTCTGAAACATTTGGATCATGACAAATTAAAAAGTTACTTCCAGGTGGTTGTGTTTGAGGTTGATCATTACTAGCGTAGTAAAAGTGTAGCCTTGCTCCATTGGTATAGGTGTCCGCTAGAGTTCCTGTTGTATCACTACCCACTCTTGTAAAACATGTATACTGACTAATGGGCATTAACCATAATGGCCCCTGAGTCAATGATGTACTTGTCTCATTATTAAAAAGCATAAATTGAAAGCTAGTCGAAGAAGCAAAGTTGGTATTACTCGCAATCTCGACGATCTTGGCCGTATAAGGTTTGTTTTGTGTTAAAGTTGATATGTTAACCGAGAAAGAATTTGAGTTTGGTGGAATAGTGATATTTAAATCCGTATTAGAACTTCCATCAAAAACTCTTAGAACACATGAAGGGGATACCCCACCATCTCCAATCTCTGCATTACACCACCTTTCTAAAGATCCTAAGTCCGGGTTATTGATAACTTCGGCGCCTAAACTTACACTTCCAAATAAGGTGGGAGTTTGTGCGGATGCACCTGCACAGAATGCATCACAATTATTAGTCGTAACCCTCTTTCCAGACTGGCACCCACAATAGTCAGAGTTTACAAATACAGAGTCCTCTGGTCTTTTTATAATAAGACCTGGTACACATACATCCTGGGCCTCTAAAAAGTTGTTAATTTTAAACTCTTGTTCACCTTCGGTGAGGTTTATAATACTTTCTCTTAATTGGTTTTCTAATTGGGCCCTTTCATCTTTGTCAGCAATATGATTTTGAGTAAGGTCACACTCAGAAGAGCAGAATGTCGCATCGGGATCTATAAAACGGCAATCAGTTGGGCCATCAGTTCCGGCCCCCTGCGCTTTAAAAAATGTTCCTGGTGTTCTGCCACTTTCACCCACACATCCGGTGATGAGCAAAATTAGTCCTAAAATTATTGTTCGCATCAGCTTCCTCTTCGGCACATCAATTTACTCTGTTTAGTCTTTTCTCAAGGACTTAAGACCATTTTATCGCGGTTTATAAGCAAAAAAGTGAATTGGTCGGAAAAGTAAACAATTTCAACTAGTTGACCCAGATCAGGGTAATGCCTTAAAATGTATTTATGCCTAAATTATTTGCCAAATTACAGGTAAATAGAGGGAGTGACTTACGGATTTTCAAAGTATTAGAGTAGAAAATCCTAAAGTCTTGAAATTTCTATACGAAGAGTAGATTGAAATATTTAAGGAGACTTACTATGACGAAAGCTGATTTGATTGCCGCACTTGAAAAACAGGCCAATCTCACTCACAAGCAAGCTGAAAATGTTATTAATATATGCTTTGAAAGTATGATCAACACTCTTTATGCTGATGAGAGAATTGAAATTAGAGGGTTTGGTAGCTTCGCCAATAGAAACTATAAGGCCTATGAAGGAAGAAACCCTAAGACTGGTAAAATTGTAAAAGTACCACCTAAAAAAGTTCCTTTCTTTAAAGTTGGTAAAGAGCTTAGAGAATCTGTGGATGCAGGTAAAGATAAGTACGTAATTAGAGAAGCTTAATAAGTATTAAAATTTATAAATTTTATTTGGGCCTACTTCCAGTAGGCCTTTTTTAATTAACCCCAACTTTTTTTGTCCGATAAAGCTTCAAATGGATACTCTCGTATTAGCGGTAACTCTATTTACGTGCTTAGCAGTCTTTCTTTGTGAAGGAGCGAGAAAGCACTGGCTTTTGGATCTGTTATGTCACTTCCGCATTCATTATTTTTTAACCCTTCTCATATGTGGGGCATTGATTTTATATCTAAACTTAGATCTATTTTTTCTTACTCTGGCCGCTTTTTTATTAAATCTTTTTAGAGTGCTCCCTTCAGAGTCTGGATTTTTTAAACATAAGAGAAAGCTTAATAATAAAAGCTTTAAACTTTTAAGCCTTAATGTCCTTCATAGCAATAAAGAACATAAGCAGGTTATTGATTATATTCTTAAGCAGGGCCCTGACTTTGTATCTCTTTATGAAACTGGGGCGAGTTGGTTAGAGACTATTGATTATCTAAAAACAAAATATCCTTTTAGTTATTTTGTTTCTTCAGAAGAAGCTTTTGGACAAGCTTTTTTTAGTAAATACCCTTTTAATGTTTGCGAAAAAGGATTACGAGATACAAGCGCCCCTTATTTTTGTATGGAGGTGGGCCTTAGTGGGTACAAAGTAAATATGGTTGCGGCCCACCCGCAATCACCACTAAGCAAAAAGAGGTCTGTTCATCGCAATAATCAATTAAAGGAATTAGCAGCTCTATTTAAAAGCTCTCAAGGACCAAAGCTTTTATTTGGTGATCTGAATATAACCCCTTATTCGCCATTTTTTAAAGATCTTTGCTCGGAGACGAATTTTGAGTTCCAGGCCTTAAGACCAACATGGCCTGCTCCTTATGGACTTATTGGCATACCCATAGATCACTTCCTTCATACACCAGATGTTGTCGTGGAAAAAAAACGTATTGGGCCTTATATGGGCTCTGATCATTATCCGGTTCTGGTAGAGTTTTATCTTTTGTGATGCAGCATTAAGATTTCGTTAGGATTTTGTTAACCCCTGTACACTTTATTATCGTCATTCTAAATTGGCCGGAAAATAAACACACAAAAACAGAGGAATCTAAATGAAAAAAGTTATGATCTTAACATCTCTTCTTAGTATGGGAAGTGCATTTGCTCAAACTAATGTAAACAATGTGACCACTACTTCAAGCGTTTTAGAAAATATTGGTCTAGAAGTTGAAGTGGCCAACTCAATTTCAAGAGATAAGAAAAATGATGTCAATGGAACACAGCATGAAATCGTTCCAGAACTAAGCTACAAATTAAATAATGAGAATGAGGCCATTTTAAACGCCACCGTTAAAATTGCTAACCCTGATGAAGGGGAGAGTTCTACAGAGCTTACAAACATGGAAATAGGGCTTGAAAGAAAGCTTCCAGCTTTCACCTCTAACTCTAAACTCAAAGCTGGTCTATTTATGAGCTATGAAACCCTTTCTGAGGTTAGAGAAAAGAAGTCTTATGATGGTGCAGTTAAATTAGAAGTAGAGTATAAACAAACTCTTACAGATGTTATGAAGCTTAAAGTAAAGCCAGCTGTTGTTAACTATATTAGAACATCTGGAGAAGATGAGACTTTAACCAATGCATTAAAACTAGAAGTTAACCCACAGTTTTCTGTTATGAAAAATGTTGGGCTTGAGTTACCTGTAAAGCTTTCTAAAAAGTATTACACTGGGGATGTTGATAATTCATTCAAGATGAACTTTATCCCTACAGTTGTATTCACTATGTCAAAGAACTTTGACATTGAGGTTTTTAACAAAATGAATATTTCTAAGTCAGGAGATGATCAATTCTTCGCTGATGATATCATGAAGAAGTCTCTTTATGGTGCTAACCTTATTTTCTCTCTCTAAAACATAATTTTAAGGCCCCTTTCATGGGGCCTTTTTAATTGACAATTCAGCTATTTAAAACGAATATGACGCCATTATGGTGACGTGCCTGAGTGGTCCAAAGGAACGGTTTGCAAAACCGTACAGCCGCCGGTTCAAATCCGGCCGTCACCTCCAAACTTTCTAATTTTATATTTCTCGGTCAATACTAATCTAAGTTTCTGTAGTCCTAGTAGACTGATTGATACAAAGATAGCATTGAAAAATGCGTGATTAACATTCATTTCTAAACCTAACATAGGGTTGATTACAATATGCAATCCGAAAATAATAGCACTAGTTATGATTACGTTTATTAGTGGGTTATTCATTAATTTTTTTAGTTTTTTCATAACATAAATCCTCAAGCAATATTGCCATGATGAAGTTCATAGAAAACTAGTTTGCACTATTTCCGTTTTTTATATTTCTCGGTCAATACTAATCTAAGCTTCTGTGCTAATCCAACGCCGATTGATACAAATATAAATTGGAATAAGGCCGCGCGAGCACTTGCTTCCAGACCAACCATAGGATTGATTACAAAATGCATTCCAGCAGCAAAAGAGCCAGTTGCGAGTCCGCTTATTATGGGTTTGCCCATTAATATTTTAAATTTTTTCATAACCTAAATCCTCTATGGACAGGATATATCAAGCTCGGGTCAGGGCCACTGAGTAAAACGCTATGAGGGTCGTCCCCACCTTAATCATGAGCACCATTAAATAAATCTACAAGATAGGCTCATCATCCTTTTTAATTGTGCGCATTTTAAGAAATAGAGATTATTTTGCAATTGATCTAAGTATTTATTTCAAAACTGAAAAAATGAAAGGTTTTGACACATAACTTTGAGTATTTAGCTTGTAAATTAAGGTGAGCTATCTACAATTTCACGGAGGCAATAACAATAGATCTCATTACATATGTATGAAGGTACATATCAATCGTGGGCCAGGACGGCCGTTATGATAAACCCTATTTCTAATCCTTTTTAACGCCCTTGTTGCTCCAGCTTTTACTCTTTTCTGACCATCCATTAATATTAGGTAAGAAGCTAGATTCAAATCCTATTTTTGAATAACCCTATAGCTTTTCAATAGCAGAAAAATCTCCTGTGATTGCAATTGTGGCGCCTTCATTTTGAAGGTTGGCAAACATAACTTTTTCATCAGAGGAAAAACATACGCCAGCAATTTCTTTTGATTTATTCTTATTTTTTAGGATCGGAATAATTTTTCCAGATTTTGTTAATGCTTTAATATGGCAGTAGTCACCGCTATCTTCAGCAAAATATAATGTGCCAGAGTTAGTGACCCAGATATTATCAGGCATATTCATTTGTGACTTTTCTTCGGATTCGGCCAGAAGCTCTAAGGTGTTTGATTCGATATCAATAACAAAGATTTGACCATCTCTGTTTTTACCACCATCGGTACAAGCAAAGAATATTTTGCCATTCCAATAGGCGATTCCTTCACCCCTAGAAAAAACTGCAGCGCCTTTTTTTTGTGCTCTTCTTCTTAGAATATCTCTTTTATCAGAGCTTTCAACAGTTACCCATTCTAGTTTTTCTACATCTTTTACCTCCATACGTTTTGAGGTATTAAATCGCTTTTTACCCTGAACGACTAGGGCCTGAAGCTCTCCTTCAAATGGTGTGGACTTATTCTTAGGTACAAAACGGTAGAAACTAGAATCACCTCTATCTTCAGTTAGATAGGCAATATATGTGTCTGGGTCGATGGCCACTGCTTCATGGTTAAAGCGCCCATAAGCTGGAACTTTTGTGGCAGAGCTTTGATCATTACCGTCTAATGGACAGAGGTACACATAACCATGACCTTTTTTGACTGTCTCCTCACAAGTTAACCATCCCCAAGGTGAGATCCCACCTGCACAGTTACGTATACTGCCTTCTAATGCCAAATGAGAACTAACAACATTTAGATTTTTATCGAGAACTACTTTCGTTACTCCTCCATAGGCATTTTTATTTTTTGTATGAGCTGTCGGGGCTTGGTCATTGTGATAAGGCCCTAGCTTTGAATCATCTTCATCAAGTTCGTGGTTTCTTAATAGTATTATCTGTCCGTTTTCACCCTCGAATGTTCCCATTCCATCTGGTTTTCCTGGAACCTTAAAACCATCAGTCATTTTCATACCAACTTCGTCTATGAGTTTAACGGAGAGTCCTTTATATGTTTCAATATTAAGTCCGTCTGGAAGTTCATTCGCAGGGATGAGGTTATTTGCAATACTTATGCTTGATTTTCCAGCTGCATAAAGTGCCAGTGAAGCACTGAGTGACTTAAATAAAAACTCTCTTCTTTCCATAAAATACTCCTGTTTGTGTATCTATTTTTAGATATCTCATAAAAAAGGGATAGAAAAGGTAAAGTATCAGAGCCTTCTTGTAGGTTGTTTTTTTAAGTTAGTGCTTTATACTATTACGGTATTTTAAAAAAATAAAGGAGTCATATGTTTAAATATTTGTTTATTTATTTGGTGTCCATAAATCTTGTTTACGCTGCAGATTATAGGGTGGTAAAAATACCAGAGATTCCACTGGCGCAAGATGTATACCCTGACTATGAAAGAATCGTAGCGATCGGAGATGTACATGGCGACTATAAAAAGGCAAAAGAGGCCTTATTACGAACAGGTGCCTTCAAAACGATAAATCATCAGTGGCAATGGATTGGAAGAAATACGAAAGTTATTCAATTAGGTGACCAACTCAATAGAGGGCCTGATGGAAAAAAAATTTTAGAGCTGTTTTCTTACCTTAGAGTTTTGGCCAAACAAGGGGGAGGGGAATTCATTCCTTTAATTGGTGATCATGAGTATGAATATTCATTTTATAATTTTAAGGATGCTCATCAAAATGATCCTTTCTACAGTACGCAGCAGGTTTCCTTTAAAGATCATGAATTATATGGTTCAGTGATGAAGTCAAACGTGGATAAGTACTGTGTAACCACCCCTAGGAATATGTGTTATGCATTTCGTCCTGGAAGTTATCATAGAAAAATCTTGGCCACTCAAAAAGTTGCCGTCAAAGTAGGGGATATTCTTTTTTCTCATTCTGGGCTGATGGCTCCTATATCACACGGCAGTCATCAAAGGCGTAATCCGTCAGTGCAAGAATATAATAAAATTATGAGAGACTGGATTTTATTGGAAAACTTTAGTACCCCATTTGCAATTGATCTGTTTGAGAGGCTTATGGATTCTTTTAATTACCATGACAATTCACCATTATTTAATAAAGTTCCAAATTGTCAATTGTTAGAACAAGGTTTAAGATACTATAATGCAAAGGTAATGGTTATTGGTCATTTCCCAGTTTCTAAAATTAAACCTTTTTGTGGCGGTAAACTATGGTTGATAGACGTAGGTATGAGTAAAAGTGTAAGAAACAATAACGTACAAGTGCTTGAGTTTGTAAAAGGAAAACCTCCTAAGGTTTTATAAAAGGGTATACTAGGTTTTTAATTGAGATCAAAATAGCTTTAGACTCCCCTTTGAAGGCCGGAAATAGTGTCAGAATTAAAAATGTTATAATGTGTTTAAGCATGGGTCTGAATTACTGGTGCAATTTCTTTATGTCTAGTTGGTGAATTTATCTTTGGAATATTTACATGCGAAGGTTTGGTTCTTTGTCACCTTAGCTGCGTGGCGCTATCTTTAAAGTGTAGATTTATCACGTAAATATGCTAATTTATTCTCTTTTAGAATACTTACGTTAATATTACAGAAAGAGAGTGGTAAATGAATTACACTGTAGAAGCACTATTTGATAAAAAGACCTTCACCCTTACTTATGTTCTTTTTGATGAAACCTCTAAAGATGCTATTATTATTGACCCAGTGCTAGACTATGATATCGCTTCTTCAAAGCTTTCCTGTGAGTCCGTTGATAACGTATTAAACTTTGTCAAAACAAAGGAATTGAAAGTTCACTTCATTCTCGAAACCCATGCTCATGCAGACCATCTTTCTGGCGCTCAAGAACTTAAAAAACATTTCCCAGAAGCAAAAGTTGCTATTGGGGAAAATATAAGACTTGTACAAGAAACATTTAAAGATATTTACAACCTAAAGAATTTAGAAATAAATGGATCTCAATTTGATTTATTACTCAATGAGCAGACAACCCTCGATGCCGGCACCATTAAAATAGAAACAATCTATACTCCCGGTCACACACCAGCATGTTGTTCTTACTTAATAGGAAATAATGTATTCACTGGAGATGCACTTTTTATTGAAGACTTCGGTACAGGCAGATGCGATTTTCCAAAAGGTGACGCAAAAGAGCTTTATAAAAGTGTTCATGATAAACTTTATAACTTAGCAGATGATACAAACGTTTATGTTGGACATGACTATCAGCCAAACAATAGAGAGTTAAGGTATAAGACAACAATAGGAACTTCTAAAAAGTCCAATATTCAACTTAAAGAACAGACGAGCTTAGAAGAATTTGTGAATTTTAGAACTGAGCGTGATAAAGTCTTAAAAGCACCAAGGTTATTATTTCCAAGCATACAAGTAAATATAGATGCTGGACACTTACCTGAGCTTGAGGATAATGGAAAAAGGTATTTAAAAATACCTTTATTTGGAGATTTATAATGGAGAATTTTATTTGGCCTTTGATAGGTGGTATTTTGATCGGTCTCTCATCTTCTACCATGCTGGCCGGGATAGGACGAATTACAGGAATCAGTGGGATTTTCTCCGGGGTATTAAGAGCACCTAAAAAAGAAAACATTTGGCAGTTAACCTTCATTTTAGGCCTTCTTGCTGGTGGAGTTTTAATGATCTTAATGAGGCCCGAACTTTTCAACTATGGCGGTGGTTTTAATAAAACGCAGGCGGTTATAGCAGGACTTCTTGTTGGTTTTGGAACAAGGCTTGGAAGTGGATGCACAAGTGGTCATGGGGTTTGTGGACTTCCAAGGCTTTCAGAAAGAAGTTTAGTGGCCACTCTAGTTTTTATAGGCTGTGGAGTGATAACAGTTTTTATAAGGAAAATGGTATGGGGATTGTAGTAAGCTTTGTATCCGGTGTTATTTTTGCTGTGGGCCTAGTTCTATCGGGTATGACAAACCCGCATGTGGTGACTGGTTTTTTAAATATATTTGGTGATTGGAATGCTGCTTTGGTTTTTGTTATGGCAGGAGCTGTTATAACAAATCTGATCACCTTTAATATTATCAAAAGAAGATCTAAACCTTGGTTTAATCATAAGTTCTTTCTGCCAACTCTTAAACATGTGGATAAGAAGCTTGTCCTTGGTTCGGCCATCTTTGGGATCGGTTGGGGTGTTCTTGGAGTATGCCCAGGTCCTGGTATTGTTAATCTTGTAACAGGTGATGCAACACTGATTTTATTTGTTATTGCGATGATTGTTGGAATGCTTATCTTTAAGTTTATCTTTGAGGGTAAAAAAGCTTAATTTTAAAGCTTCTTATGATTTCAAAAAATAAAATACTGCTAGCTATTGCGCCTAAGCACCAGAAAAGTACCATCTCTAGGTAAAGCTCTGCCCCGAAAAATAAAAAGATGAGAAGTGAAAAAGAGCTTATTCCTAAGTAATATAGAAAAACACTTTTATGGACTTTTTGAAGCTCAGCATATTTAAAAAAGAAAGAACAAATCAGACTTCCCGTGCCAATAAATATAACACCACATATGATCATACAGATCTGACTACCAAATGTTTGGTGAAAGTAGTGATAGAGGGAATGATTGTGGGTAAAGCTTAGTTTAAATTGAGGACAGAATAAAAGAGTTAAAAGACCAATTACTCCATGAAGACTAACCATTTTTCCTAATATTCGATAATGACTAGGGTTTAAATCACTATTAATATGAGATATCACCTTGTTATCAAGCTCATTTGGCGTGGCTTTCTTAGGTGAGCTTTTAAATAAATCAAAATCATTCATCATCATCATTCCCTTTGGTGTTTTCGGGCCTCCAATCAGTATAACGATATAAAGCTCTAAATTGTGACAATTTTTTAAAACTATAAGTATTTAAAATCATATAAAATAAAAAATATGTCACAAATTATCTTTTGAAATCGTTATTGGAGTAGAAGGCATGATATTAAGGAGACTTTTAATGCTTTGGATTTTACTTTTCAGCTTTGAAGTGAAGGCCTATACATTTTCAGAGGCCATTCGTGCAGTAGCAGATCATCAAGAGATTAAAATAATTGAACAAAAGGTTAGGTCCCTAAATCAAGAATCCAAAATAAAAGGAAGTTGGGGTGACCCAAAACTTAAACTAGCAGCAAAAAACTTTCCTAAAGACTCATTGAAAGATGATGAAACACCTATGACAGGGATCGAAGTAGGTCTAAGCCAAAAGATATCCTTGACCAACCGATATGGTGATTTAAAGAACTCTGTCAAGGCCATGGCCGAGGCAAAAGAATATGATAAACAACAGATCAAAAGGTCGCTCTATTTATCTCTATGGCAACTGGCCATTGAAAAAAAGAGAATAATTAAGGACGAAAAGCTTACAAAAGAAAACCTAGATTGGATTAGTAAAATGCTATCAGTCTCACAAAAACTATACAGTAACGGAACGATTGGTCAGCAGGCGCTGCTTGAAATTAAAATACGAAAGAGTGAACTTGAGAGCTTAATTGATGAGCTTAAATTAGAACGAAGTGAAGTAAATAGAAGGCTTGCATACATTTATAGTAAAAAAGCGCAAAACCTAGATATATCTTCTGTACCCTGGAGTTATTTGAACAAAGAGCATCTTAAGTCTCTGGATCCCAAAGAGTTAAGGTTTAAAAAAGGGATCGAAAGTAAGGAGTATTTAATAAAAGCTCATAAAAAAAGCTTATTATCAGATGTGACTTTCTCTTTAGCTTATACAAAAAGAAGTGATATCGATAACAGGGGTGATTTTATAACGGCCAGTATAAGTTTTCCTCTTCCTTTTAGTGATGAAAAGCATAGTAAAATAGAGAGTGCCGTTATTCAAAAAGATGTGGCCTATAGGCAAATGCAGAATTATAAAGGTCAAAGGTCAAGAGATATTCAAGTTCTTGATACAAGAATCTCAAAAATAAATAATACATTAAAAAAACTCAAAGAAAAAACGATCGCTTTTGCTAAAAGCTCAAGGGATATATCGGCCAAAAGTTATCAGGTCGGTAAAACAAGCTATTTGGAGCTTTTAAATGCTGAGCTAAAGCTACAAAACTTGTTAATGAAAAAAAACCTTCTTGAGGCCAAGCTTCAAAATAATCTTGTTCACAAAAAATATGTAAGAGGGGACAGTCTTTATGAATAAAATCTTAATAATTCTACTTCTTTGCTTGATAGGATCATGTACTCCCCAAAATGAACATAATCACTCTGAAGATAGTAAAAAAGATCATAGCGTGAGCGTTTATTATACGTGCTCCATGCATCCACAGGTCAGAGAAGATAAACCTGGCAAATGTCCAATCTGTTTAATGAACTTAACTAAAGTTGAAGAAGAAAATGAGGATGGTGAAGAGGTTACTAGTAGCTCCCAAGAATTATGGCAATGTGAAAGCGAGCCTAGCTTAACAAGCCCCACACCAGGGCCTTGTCCGCTTGATGGCACAGATATGGTAAAAGTTCATTCAAATAAAGAAGTCATTGGAAAAATAAAATTAAGAAAATCTCAAATTAAACATTTTAAACCAAGCCTTTTTTCGGTTACTAAAATGAAGATGTCCAAAAACATACGTCTATTAGGTCAAGTGCTACAATCAGAAGATAAAGAAAGTAATATCACCGCCCGTGTTGAAGGAAGAGTTGAAAAGGTCTTTGTAAAGTCAACGGGTAGTTATGTGCAAGAAGATGATCCTGTTATTGAATATTATTCTCCTAAACTAATTACCGGCGGGGAAGAGTACCTTCTTGCTAGAAAAAGTTATGAAAAGAATAAAAGTAAAGACTTTAAAGAACTTTTCGAACAAAGTGAGAAAAGACTTATCCTTTGGGGGATAAGAAAGTGGCAATTAGAAAAATGGTATAAGAATAATAAAGTACCCAATTCAATCACGATTTATTCTCAAAATGCAGGTATAGTGGAGAAAAAAAATGCATTCGTAGGTAAATACTTTAAACAAGGCCAAAGTTTTTTTGATTTGACTGACCTTTCTCAAGTATGGGTAGAACTCGATGTTTATGAGCAAGATAGTGCTTTAGTTAGAATAGGACAAAGCGTGTCACTAGACTTTACGGCCTTACCAGGTAAAAAGTTTCAAGGTGATATAGATTTTATTAACCCTATCCTTGACTCTAAGTCGCGCACATTAAAAATAAGAACAACTGTTGATAATTCTCAAGGGCTTTTAAGGCCAGGGATGGTTGCAGAAGGAAATATTGCTGTTGGCCTTAAAGGAACACCATTTGTAATACCTCGTACGGCCATTATAGATACAGGAAAAAGAAAAATTGTTTGGTTAGAAGGTAAATCAAGCTCTGCTTTTAAGGCCCATTCAATCAAAACGGGTTTTGAATCAGATGGCTATGTCGAGGTTATTAGTGGGCTCAACGAGGGGCAAAATGTTGTAATTGATGGTAACTTTTTATTAGATGCTCAGGCCCAATTGTTTGGTGGCTACGAGGATTTCAAAAATGCTCATTAAAAATATTATCAAATATAGGTTATGGGTTATCTTTTCTTTTATCACCATTGGTATTGGTGCTGTCTATTCTTTAAAGACTGCAAGAGTTGATGCCATACCTGATATTGGTGAAAATCAACAAATCGTTTTCACTTCTTGGCCTGGCCGTTCACCAAAAGATGTTGAACAGCTTGTTACCTATCCCTTAAGTGTTGCTCTTCAGGGTATACCTGGTGTTAAGGCCGTTAGGGGAAATTCGGCCTTTGGGATCTCTGTTATCTATATCGTCTTTAAAGATGATATAGATTTTTATTGGTCTCGTTCAAGAGTTTTGGAAAAAATCTCTACAGTACAAGGTGATATTCCCGAAGGTGCTGTTCCTAAAATGGGCCCTGATGCCACAGGACTAGGACAAGTCTATTGGTATACAATTGAAAATGAAAAAGACAGTTTAAACCCTAAAAGCTTGCAAGAACTAAGAGCAATACAAGACTTTCATGTGAGATATCTTTTTCAGTCAGTCGAAGGGGTGAGTGAAGTTGCAAGTATTGGTGGTTTCGTAAAAGAGTATCAAGTAGATGTCGACCCCAAAAAAATATTCGCCTTTAATATCCACTTTAGTGCTCTCATTAAGGCCATAGAAAATAGCAATATGGACGTTGGGGCCGAAGTCATAGAAGATGGTGATCGCGAGCTCATTGTGAGAGGAAAGGGCTTTTTTAAGAGTATCTCTGATATTGAAAACGTAGTTGTTTCCATAAATAATGGCTCACCGGTTAGAATTAAAGACTTAGCAACTGTTAGTATTGGGCCGTCATTTAGAAGAGGAGCATTAGATAAAAATGGAAATGAGGCCGTAGGTGGTGTTGTCACTATGAGATATGGGGAAAACCCCAAAATAGTTATTGATAGAATTAAAAATAAAATTAAGGAAGTTTCTGATGGTTTACCAAAAGGTGTCAAGATTGTTCCTTTTTACGACAGAACTGAGATTATACAAAAAACCTTAAATACTGTTTATAAGGCCCTTTCTGAAGAGATCATTGTCACCTCTATTGTTATTTTTCTCTTTCTCTTGCATTTAAGGGCCAGCTTCCTTGTTGCTATCACTCTTCCGTTTGGTGTGGGAATAAGTTTTATTCTTATGAAGCTCTTAGGGGCGGAGTCTAATGTAATGAGTTTGGCGGGCCTTGTAATATCCATCGGATCAATGGTCGACATGGGTATTATCATGACTGAAAATATCTATACGCATCTTTCAGAAAAACCAAACCTTAAAAAAGATGAGAGGTTAAAGGTAATCATAAAGGCCGCTCAAGAGGTTTCTCCACCTATTATGATTGCTATTCTCACCATCATAGTAACCTTTTTACCTGTTTTTGGCCTTGAAGGCAGTGAAGGAAAGTTATTTCATCCACTCGCCTATGCGAAAACGTTAGCAATGATTGGTTCTTCTTTAGTGGCCCTCGTACTTATTCCGGCCTTAGCAAGCTTCTTTCTAAAAGGAGAGTTACGCCCAATTGAAAAAAATAAAGTAGCGACGAGTATTTTAAGATTTTATAGGCCTGTATTAAAATGGGTCCTAGACAATAGAGGACGCTTTCTTATTTTGCCTTTGATAATACTTTTATATGGTGGATATAGTTATACGAAACTAGGTAAAGAGTTCATGCCTTCACTCAATGAGGGTGAGATATTGTATATGCCAGTAACGGTTCCAGATATTAGCATCACAAAAGCACGAGAACTATTATCCTATACGGATAGGGAAATTCGTAAACACCCTCTAGTTCAAGACGTTGTTGGTAAATTAGGTCGTGTTGAAAGTGCAATTGACCCAGCTCCCGTTTCGATGTTTGAAACACTGATTAAATTAGTGCCGGAAGATCAGTGGCCTTCAGGTAAATCTATTTATGATATAATGAACGATTTAGATGAAGAACTTCAGGTACCAGGTCTTGTTAATGCATGGCTTTTTCCCATTGAAAATCGTATTGGTATGATATCTACAGGTATTAAAACTCAAGTGGGAGTTAAGATATTTGGCCCTGATCTTAAAAAATTAGAACAATTATCTCATGAAGTCGGGGTTATCATTAAAGACATTGAAGGTGCTTATGGTGTGTACTCTGAAAAAATAACAGGTAAGCCCTATATCGAATTTGATATTGATCGTATTAAAGCGTCTCGATTTGGTATAAACGTAGGAACTGTTAACAAGATTTTACAAACGGCCGTTGGTGGTATGGCCATAGGTACCTTTTATGAAGGCAGACAAAGGTATCCCATTAGACTTCGCTACAAAAAAGAAATGAGAGATCGAATAGATGAATTAAAAAGAGTTCTCGTTCCTTCTCCGTTAGGTCAACATATACCAATTGATCAACTTGCTGATATTAAAGTGGTCAACGGGCCTGCTATGATAAACTCTGAAAATGGTCTTTTACGATCTACTGTTCTTTTTAATGTAAGAGGAAGTGACCTCATTGGTTTTGTCGAAAAGGCCAAAGAGACTGTAAATAAAAAGATAAAACTTCCTCAAGGCTATTCAATGGCCTGGGCAGGTCAATATGAAAATCAACAAAGGGCCAATCAAAGGCTGTTATTGCTTATCCCAATAGCTTTAATAATAAATATTCTAATTGCCTACTTTGGTATGGGAAGTCTTATTAAAAGTACGATGGTTTTTTCAAGTATACCCTTGGCCCTGTGCGGTGGACTTATCTTATTAAATTTTGGTGGCTTTAATACCTCGGTGGCGGTTTGGGTAGGCTTTATATCTTTGTTTGGATTGGCAGTTGAAGATGGTCTGGTTATGATGACCTATCTTGAAGAAGAGGTTAAAAAAATAAAACCGAAAAACTTTGATGAATTAAAAAGTTGTATCCTCGAGGCCGGAAGTAGAAGAATTAGGCCTTTTATTATGACAAGTGCGACTACTATACTGGCGTTATTACCTGTTATTTGGGCAACGACCCCAGGTAGTGAGGTGATAAAACCTATGGCCATACCGACTTTAGGGGGTATGACTGTGGCATTAGTCAGTCTATTTATTGTGCCTGTTTTTTATTCTTATTATCAACAAAAACGTATTATATATAAGGAGAGTTGATGAAGTATCTTATTTTTGTCTTTTTTATGGCCTTTAATGTTTTGGCAATTGAGCAGAAAACTGAACAGAGATTAAAAACAGTTTTTGAGAAGTATGAGGTTGTTCATACTCATTTTTTTGAATACAACGATGAGAAGGCCAAGAAAGCTATTAAAGATCTTTCTGAAGCTATTTCAAAGATTGAAGAAGAGGAAGTTAAGAAGCGCCTTGTTTATTCAAAGAAAACTTTAGATAAGATGGCCGATATCAGAGATAGGTCCGAGCTTAATAAAAAGCTAAATACTGTTTCGATGGCCTTGATTTATATTTTGGATAAATATAATGTGGATAAAAAATATCAAAGCTATTATTGTCCAATGGTTAAAAAGAAGTGGATTCAAAATACTAGTGTTGAGTCTAAAGTTTTAAATCCCTATGCACCTGAAATGCCTCATTGTGGAGCAAAAGAGTAATTATACTCAGATGAATAAAATATATTTACTGTCGTCTGACATTTTTATTTTTAAGGATATAAAGTATAATAAGCTATGAAAAAATTAGGAATACCAATATCTCACGGTCACTTTACTTCGCTTGTCTTAAAAACAGGTTTGAATTGGGCCAAGTGTTTAGGAATGTCTGAGTATATTTTCCATGTTTTGAATGCTGATGCAAGCTTAGAGATCAGTGATACATTAAACCATGAATGGAAGATGAAGATGGAGGAGATAAGAGACCTTTATACAAAAAAGGCCTTAGAAAAAACCTATCACGCCATTGAACAGGCCGGTGGTAAGCGTTCTTTAGTTAAAAACTCTTCTATAGTATATGGAAAAGTAATTGATTCAGTATTAAAAGAAATAAAAAATCAAGATTTATCATTTCTTATTCTTGGTCCAAAAACTCACAATGAATGGGGGGAGTTATTTTTAGGCTCTACGACAGAAAGAGTGATTAAACTTGCTAAAATTCCCATTCTTGTTGCTAAAAACGAAGGTGTCATTCAACCTAAAAATGTTTTTTGGGCGGCAGATCTTAGTAAAACAACTCATGAAACACTCCAATGGATTGTAAAACTAAGAGAGGTATTTTCAATAAAGCTTACTATTTGCCATGTCGAAAAAAATGATAAATACCAAGAAAAACTTGATGAAGTTGAAACGGCCCTTAAAAAGATTTCATGTCCTTTTGAAACTAAAGTCATTAATGGAGGTCATGGAAATACAGGTGAGTTAATCATAGAAGAAGTTCAAAAAGGTGATTATGATCTTGTCGTCTTTGGGGCGAAAAGAAAGCATAATATTCTGGATTTATTTCTAGGTAGTGTAGAAGAGTATCTTATTCATAATATAGAAAAGTCATTTTTAATTATAAACGTATCCGAATAGGAGTATTCAGTTTGACACATTATTATAAAGTCATTGGAAATGTTCAGGGGGTAATGTTTAGACAAACCTTGATACGTGGTGCTCTAAAAAGAGGACTTCAAGCAGGCGCTACCAATCTAGCGGATGGAAGTGTTTCTTTTGTCTTAAAGGGCGAAAAAGAACAAATTGATGAAATAATTAATTTTTTAGAAAGTGGGAAAGTTATTAATAGCTGGAAAGCGAAAGTGGAGCAGTTATCTGTGCTCTCTGAAAAAGATGCTATAGCATTTGAAAATCATCAAGTGACGACTGATAATGTCGATAATTTTAACTGGAGTGAAGGCGTTGAAATGTATCTTTAGATACTTAGATTACACTTCAATAGCTCTCGTTTTTTCTTACCTTGGGCCGTAGTAATTTTATTAAGTTGGGTTAACTCTAAATTATTATTTGATCGCTTCATTCTAATGCTTCCAAGGTTTTCTTCTAAGTGCTGAGTGTTTCCGTAATTCATAATATTTGCACTAATTTTTAAGGTAAAACCATTTTCTTGATTGTGCCAATAAGAATGTGTCGTTTGGGTGTGATTACCTCTTATCCCTGAAGTTGTCTCTGTTTGAGTTGTTCCGGGATAAAAGAGGGACTTATTGATTTTTAAAGTTGAGCAGTTTGAGTGGGCAATAAGAATTTGAGCATTCATAACTTCACGAGTATCTACATTTTCACATTTTCCTTTCCATGCCCCATTAAGATTTGGACATCTCAGTGTATTTTCTAGAATTTTACTTCTCAGAGATCCGTCTGGGAGGCCTATCCCCATGACCGAAGATGAAATTAAGAAAAGAAATATAAAAATTCTCATAGAAACTCCTTTTTAAGTATTATCATACAGGGTTTTAGAGATAAGTGATAAAAATATGAATTAGTCAGGTACTACTACCCTTTATAAATATTTTTAGAATGTTAAAATATAATTATACTTTGTAACGATGATGGAGATATTTATGAAGTGGTTAATAGCATTCATGGTCTTAATATCCAATACACTCTATGCTCAAGATCGTGTCGGAAGGGTTCTTAAGGTGACGAGCTCTAAGAAATATGCGCTTATTAAACACCTCTCAAGCTTTGATGCTCAAGTAGGCTCGTTGATGAACTTAGAATCATCAACAGGGCAGAGCTGTCCAGTTAAGATTCTAAAACAAATGAAAAATAATAGAGTTATCGTTAATATAAAGACTTGCTCATTTAAAAATAATGTTAAAAGAGGGGATTGGTTATCTAGGTCCAATGTCATGATGGATGATGATATTGAAGACTTTGAGGAAGAAAAGGTTGTTCAAAAAAAGAAAGTTCAAAAACAAAGAACTCATCACAATAATAAAAATATTTATCTTTTATATAATATGGCCAGTCAGTTTGTATGGGAAGGCACTGACACTAATGGAAGTGATTACGAGCTGACGGAAGAAATGTCAGCGGCGCTTGGATTTGGTTTTGAATATTATAATATGCAATTTAAGCGTCAATGGGGTTACTCCGTCGGAATAGAGTATGAAAT
>JBMSGH010000026.1:0-43541 GCA_049415445.1 Bacteriovoracaceae bacterium
GAAACACCACCTCCAAGTGATTGGGGCGGTGTTTTTACTCTGACTTCAAAATAATTATACTGTAACTTTAAACAGGACATTAAGTGCATCAAAAGTAGTAAATATCAAATATTTACCATCAGATGATTTCACTAAAACAGAACTTATTTTATGATCCATCATATGAGAGAGAACATCGTGAAGATGTGAATCATATTCAACAACATAAGGATCTTTAGTCATGATCTCTTTGGCCGTTAAGGTTAGCTCTTGTTGAAAACCTGCGAGAAGTTGTAATGTGCTGTGTGAAATAATTCCGATTAGGTTATCACCTTCAAAAACCGGTATATGGCGTATTTTATTTTTTTCCATTTTTTCACTAACATCAATTAATAAATCACTAGATTGTATCGTGATATTAGCAGGTGAAGAGTAATCCCCAACTTTCATTTGCTTTTTCATTCCAAATAGTGACTTCAATCTCTCTTCTAGCATATTTACCCCTGTTTCAATGTCATTTAGGACTATTTTAACCCATTGTTATTTTTATCGCACTAAGAATTTAACTCACCTGACATGGACTTTGCCAAAATTCGGTCGTCTATGATATTAAAAAGGGGCTACATACAACAAAAGAGACCGATGAATACACTCAAGATTTTCTTTCTTCTTTTATTTATATCTTGTGGTGCCTTTCAGGTTCAAACATTTAAATATATAGACCTAGGTTTAACCTGTCATCGTCAAGCTCAAGGATGTATTAAAGTTAAGGGTAATGAAAATAAGGAACTTTGGATAAGGTCAAATGACGGTCTTAGGCTCGAGGTTGAAAAATCCTTTGTTATTTTTGACCCTCACTCAGAAACGCTAGTTTTAAGTATTTCATTAAAAGACAAACTTCAGTTGGCTGACTTTACTCGTTCTTACTTAGGCCATGAAGCTTATATTCGCTTTGAAGGTGAAACGATATATTACTCTCAAATTCAAGCTCAGATAGCCAATGGGCTTTTATTGTTTCCAATGGGTAAAATCAAAAATAAAGAAAGGGTTATGAGAATTTGTCGTAGGATGGATCCTAGCTGCCCTAGTGAAGTTTCCTCTTTAAATTTTAAAACAAAATATGATGGGCCTAAAATAGGATTTGTCGATTTAGATGTTATTGAAAAAAATTATTCAGGTTTAAATGAATCATTGATGTGGTATTCTCCTCAATCCTCGAACTTCGTTTTTTCCGATCGTGAGATGATTCTAAAGGGAAAAATTAAAAATAATACTCCTGTTGCCAATATGAACCCAAAGCAACCCTTGTACTTCGTTGGTGCCCAAGACTATAGTGAAGGTCAATACAGTTATTCTGATAAGGCCATAAAATTACAATCTATTGGTTGGGTTGATAGAAAAGAGCTTATTCCTGGAAATATTCTACGTTCTCCTAATCTTCTTAAAAATGAGCTGACGAGTTTCATGTCACTGAAAAAATGTGCTGGTACTTATGGTTCAACAGGTGGATTTTCTAGGTCCTTTACAATGATTTTAAGTAGCTTCAATAAACTGGGTGAAAAATTTATTCGAGATACGAAGATGGGGATCTGTGCTCATGTGGGAGAGTCTGATTGTAAGAAAGTAATAAATAAAGTTGACCAATGGGTGAGTAAGGTCGATTGTAATCGGTTTCCTACACTCTTTAGTGTTAAGGATATTGATAAGGCCGTAATTAAAGAGCTAGAAAAAGAGTGTTTTAAGGAGAATAAAGTCTTTAGTTGCTTTGTCTTAAAAGAAAGGTTTACCTGGAGTCGGAAAAATAAAAAGCTGATAGAAGTATATAAGCATGGTTGTCAGCTTAATAATTATGAGATGTGTTTTGATTATGGTTTGAAAACCAAAGAAAGAAGAGAAAATACGTTTCTTAATAAATCATGTGAAAATGGTCTCACGTCAGCATGTCACCAATTGGCGTTTAAATCTTATAAAAAAGGAGAGATTAAAAAGTCCAAAAGAATGTACAAAAAAAACTGTGAAAATCATAACTACCAAAGTTGTTCAAACTTAGGAGGAATATATTTATCCGAAAAAAAATATAAAACGGCCTATCCTTACTTATTAAAATCTTGTCGCTTTAATAACCCTACAGGATGCTATAATCTGTCTTGTTATTATTCACTAAATGAAGATATTCAATCTTCACTTCGTAAATTAGAAAAATCTCTTCTTTTGGGTATCCCTGTTGATGATTGGCTAAAGAAAGACGATCCTGATCTAGAGTTTATTCGTAAAACTCTAGAGTTTAAAGTTTTGATAAAAAACTTTTCAGATCACTGATTAGAAACAGAAGAAACACCTTCGTTTAAAATCTTTTTTAATTCTTCTGCTTTACAATAATTTTTGCTTGGTTGATTCTGAATGCTTTTTTTCCAGTCATTTAAAGATAGGTTTGCATGACTAAAGCTTTTCTCAAATTTAAGGGCCATATTAAGATCTGTTTTAATAGACTCCAAAAGAGATCTCTTACTTTGTATCCTTGCAATGGGGGCAACACTAAGAGCATGATCAAATAATTGATTTTTAATATCTTCATTAGAAGAAGTATAAAAGTCTAAAATATAGCCACTGTTTTTAAGCTCAAAATGATTAATGCTATTTGCTGACATCACCCAGTTCCAAACATGGGATTTATTCATTAAGGCACCTAAAAAGCCGATACCACCACAGCTTGGTACAAGCGCATTATTTATATGGTCCATTTTAAATTTACAACCTGCTCTTGCGATTCTGATGTCTGCACCTATTGAAAACTCTGCACCAACACCCTGTGCACCTTCTTTTAAATCCATTATGACTGTTTGAGGTAAAAGAAAGTGTGAATATATAACCTTTTGTATTCTTGATAGGTATTTTTGAAGCTGTGAAGGAGAAAAGTTTGCAATTTCTTCTTTATCTAGACCCTGGAAGAAGTGATTCCCTTGAGGCTCTATATAAAGAGAATTAACCTCCGTATGGATGGCCAACCATTCAAGAAATTCTTCCCACTCAGTAATAAAGCTTTGAGTAATGAACTCACTTTTGAGTTTAACGTTAAAGGATCGCTTAGGTAGTAGAATGTCGACACTGAATGTGCCAAATGGGAATATATTCATTAACCTTCCTTGGTTATTAATTCCTATGAGGTGCGTAATATTATTGTGCGGTCAAAAGAACCGGTATGTCAAAAAATAGAACTGGATATTATTGCTCTAGAAAAGCTTCGGCCTTCATGGCGGCCATACATCCCATTCCAGCTGCCGTAATTGCCTGTTTATAGTGAACATCGGCAACATCTCCACAAGCAAATACACCTGGTATATTTGTTTCAGGCAGGTTTTCTGTCTGTATGTAGCCCTCTTCATCAGTCGTAACTTGACCATTGAGAAACTTAGTATTTGGTGTGTGGCCTATTCCAAGAAAAAGCCCATCTGTTGCTCTTTCCGTAATTTCACCTGTTTTTCTATTTTTAATTTTAAGGCCCGTGACTCCATCTTGCTCATTAAATAGAATTTCATCGACCTGACTATCCCATAGAAAATCTATTTTAGGATTGTTTTTGGCCCTTTCTTGCATGGCCTTGGATGCTCTAAGCTCATCTCTTCTGTGAACAACTGTTACTTGGGTTGCAAACTTGGTTAAAAAAGTTGCTTCTTCCATAGCGGTATCACCACCACCTACAACATGAACAACTTTATCTCTAAAGAAGAATCCATCACAAGTAGCACAAGCAGAAACTCCTCTACCAATTAATTTTTTCTCATTATCTATCCCAAGGTATTTAGCACTGGCCCCAGTGCTTATGATGACGGTGTCTGCTTGGTAACTATCACCCTTTTCAGTTTTAAGGGTAAATGGTCTTTTCGAGAAATCAACTTCTGATACAAAGTCTTGAACATACTCAGCACCAAACCTTTGAGATTGTTTTTTCATATTCTCCATAAGCTCTGGGCCCATGATTCCATTTGGAAAGCCTGGGAAGTTTTCTACATCAGTTGTTGTTGTAAGTTGTCCACCTGGCTCATGTCCTTCAAGAATGAGAGGAGATAAATTCGCACGAGAGGCGTATATTGCAGCTGTATGTCCAGCAGGTCCTGATCCAATAATTATAACTTTTCTTTTATCCATAATATAAATCCTTAGTTTTTGTAGGACTTATATATACTAAATAAAGCTAAATGAGAATTATGCGAAGTGTAGGATAATTTTATTCTGTAGGGAATTCAAAAGATGCAGCAAGCTCTTCTTCGGCCTCAAGCTTTTTCTTTATGTGCACAGGTCTGTCGTCTTCACCTGGGTTAAGCTCATAAAAGGCCTTAACCGATATAAGCTCACTCGGAGTAGGTGCTTCTCTAGTGGTTTTAAATGTCTCTTCTGTGAGGCTACATTGATATGTATAAATTCTTTTTGACTTTTTTCTGACCACAGGTGCGCTCCTTTTACATAACTTATAGGAAATTTAGCAGAACAATGCAATAGATATATATGCCGCCTTGCATTATACATTGGAGTAACTTGAAGTTCTGCTCCTCAAAATATTAGATACCATGGCCCTAAAAGATAAGAGCATCTCACTTTCAACATCATTTCCTTCAATAATACCTAAAGACCTCATGATGGCCTCATAAGTACATAAATTCTCCTTTCTTGTTTGTCGTCGGAGGTAGTACTCACTCTCGTAGGTAAAGGGTAGATGAACACTAGGGATTTCTTGTAAATACTTAATTCTCTTTTTAAATTTTCTGGCCTGAGACCAAGAGCCATCTGGAACAATTAAGTTATAGGGGCCAGGAAACTCTTCTAAGAAAGTTTGGTCAAGGGCATGGCTTTGTTCATCAGGGAAAAGGACAATAGAGCGATGACCTGCTTTCTCAAAGCTCAGTTGCTCTATAGGAGCATCTTTCACACCTCGGTAGAATATTTCACTGTTTTTTAACACCCTATTGGCCAAGACTGCGGTATTTGTCGTGAGGTGTTTTTCTCTATGGTGGATAAGAAGGGTAACAAAGTTTTTATTGTAGAAAGGCCTTACACTAGAGCAGTAGCAAAATATTTTAGAGATTCGGCATTGGGGGCACCGACTATCAGGATTAGGCCTTTTCATTTATCCCTTATGGGCCAAAAGCTATGGGGTCGTCAAATAAAATCCGATAATATAGGACAGGAATATCAAGCCGAGGGCTGTTACATCTCAGTTTGTGATAAAATAAAAACATGTATTTTAAACTTCTTAGCTCAATTTTAGGAATGTTATTTTGCTCGCTCGCTTTGGGGCAAACAACTGTTAAGGTTATTGAGACAAGTTCCACTAAAAAGAGTCTTATTATTGATAAAGGGACTTTCGAAGGAGTCCAGGTTGGACAAGAGGGTAGTCTTTATAAAAATGAAGGCTCACAGGAAGAAGCTAATCTAATTAAAGTTGCAGATGTTAGAGTCGTTAAATCTGTTAAAAAACACTCTTTTTGGTTTGTTACAAAAATGGAGAATAAGAATTTTCTCAACCCGGATAGTATTTTAACTTTCTTTGGTAAAAACGAAGTTGTTTCAGGTAGACGTGATTTAGAAATGCGTGAGCTTCTTGTTGTTGGTGATGAACAAGATCTATCTTTAAAAGATGAAGAATATGTGGCCATTGAAAAATATAACAATACTGAAGTTGTAAAAGATAAAGATGTGGAGTTCTTTATTCATAGTGATTTTGAAAAAAAAGGAATTTCTAAGAATGAGAGAGGAAAAGATAAATTAATTAAAGGGGCCCAAAAATATAAAAGAAAAGATAAGAAGAAATTAAAAAAATATTATAATGACAAAATTTATAAAAACACACTTGATGGAAGTGTAAAAAAATTATCAAATAATAGCCTTACAGGTCTTTACAGGAAATCCCCTCAAGACCCTCATATAAAATGGTTAAAAAAGAAAGGTTGGATTTACAACACCTATCAAAGTAGTACTTATGATAGAAGAAATGATATCTTAGTTAACCCTAGGGCCGTAAAAAGAATCAAAAACGAAGGTGATATGTGGTCTGCCTCTTTAAATGATAAAGAACTGCGAGATTATTTTATGAAAAATGGCATCGCAGAAGAGAGAAGACGTCAGAACTTTGCAATTGATAACCGTATAGGTAACGAAGCCTTTATTAGATATAGTTGGAATACATCTGTAAACTATTCGGATACTGATCAAAATAATCAAGGTCAAGGGTATAGCTTTGTCTTTGGATATGAATACCATTTGATCAGGGCCATAAAGGGACTTGAAAATTGGTCTGTTGATGTTTTCTGGGAATTGGCGCTAGATTACTATGATTTGGGAAATATAAATGGAAAAGCTCAGATGTCCTTTTTGGGAGGGTATTTCAATTATTATTTTTATAATATGCCAACCTCGATCAAGAAGTTTATTTGGTATGCTGGTGTAGGTATGAAATTTGGTTCGGCCCAAATGGAAAACCCAGAGTTAAATGCTACCTATGGCTATGGAGTTCAGGCCCTTCCTTCTTATCAATTAGGAATAAAGTATAGATTTGATCCGGGGGATGAAGTTGATGATGTTGCTCGAATTGGATGGGGTATTAACTTTTTGTTCCAAACATCTTTATTAAAGTTTAGTACAAATGATCAGATTGTAGATGATATCAATGGTTCTTTTGAGGCCCAAGATACACGGTTTTCAATAGGATTGGCATTTATATTTTAATTAGGGTTAAAAATGAGGATGAAAAGTTTTACTACATTAATTATTTTATTATTATCCTTTGAGGTTTTAGGTCTATCAATAGATGAAAAACTAACTTTAAGGATTTTAAAAGTTTCGGACACACAGAAAACAGTATTAATTAATCGCGGTGCTGAGGATGGTCTAATGGTTGGGGATCATGCAAAGCTATATGTTACCCAAGGAATTGTCGCCAGAGGGGTTGTTATGAAAACATCACCTTCAAGGTCTGTTTGGTCTCTGTACTCTATTTCTGATGCGGATAAGGTAAGGAGCCAGTCTGTCCTAAGCTTAAAAATAACAGAAGAATACAAAGTCAGTCTTGATTCAAGTAAAATGCTGAGTAAAGATGATAGACCCACAGGTGTAATGGTTACTGGTGATATGGATGATGAGATGAAAGAAGATATGATTGCACTTAAAAGAGAAGCTCCATCTTCTGGTAAATATTATCAAAACCTCGATACAAGTGAAGATTCACGTGCAGGAGGTAGGGGAACTCTTGGTATGAGGTCAACAGAAGTTTTTGGTACTTTTAATTACTTAAGCTTTTCTGAAACAGAAGATAATGGTTTTGAGGGCGTAGAAGCAACTCAAAAAGATAGTAGTGAGATGTCATTTTCTCTTGGAGTTGAAAAATATTTTGAAGAGAAAGGTGGTACACTAAGAAATTTATCTTTATTAGGTCAATTTGATTATAGCAGTACTGAGGAGCAAGAAAAGGATGCAGACAGCTCTCCTATAACTTCGAATACGTTGATGGGGGCCAGTATTGGTTTAAACTATCATTTTTATAATGACCCTTTTGTGTTTGAGCAAGTCATTTTATTTGCGAGTGGTCATTTTGGGTTAGGTGTAATTTCATCTTCAACTGAAGGGTCCGATTCAGACTCTAGCTCTGATGGGAGTTATAATACTCTTTCATTTGGTGGAGGCCTAAAGTACTATACGATGGAAGGTCTTGGACTTAGAGGTCAATTAGACTTTTATACGAGAAATGAAAACTCAACTACTGATCTAGGCAACGAGGTTGTTAAGAAGAAGTCTGGGCCTAGGATAAAGTTTGGTATGTCATATCGGTTTTAGAATTTGAGTCTAGCTAGGGTAATTTAAGATATCCTCTTTAGTCACTTTTATATATTTTTGTATAAGATCTAAATAATTCAGAAAAAATTGATCAAAACGTTTAGGGTCGCCCCAATGTTTCTTGCTAGGGATACCAATTCTTCTTCTGATGAGGTCTTCAAATGTTTTCGGGTATTCATTTTTGAGAATAGACTCCATGATCTCTGGAGTCATCCTTTTTTCAATATGTAAGGATTTTTGAAAAGGGTAGATCTCTGATTCTTGTCTTAAAAAAGCTTGTGTTTTGTTTTTGTTATAAACATCACCTGCTTTAAGGACAATCGTTCGGGCCGTATCTTGGACCATGGTACGAAAAGTTGTATATTTGCCACCTATCAGAACTGAGATATTGGAGTAAGGGCGAAATTCTTTGTGAACTCGAGCTGTCTTATTCATATCTTTACTTCCTTCTTCTTTCACAAGAGGTCGGATTCCTGAAAAGGTTGAAAGAATGTCATCATGAGAAATATTTTCATTTGGAAAGTATTGATTAAGAGTATCCAGAAGATAGGTAACTTCTTGTTCACTACATTTAATATCAAAGAAGCTCTCGCTTGTTTGAACTTCGGTTGTTCCTACCAAAATCCCACTTCTTCTTGGTATGGTAAATATAATTCTTTGATCGGGCGTTGTGAGAACCATAGGAGCATCTATATCAAGAGACTCTCTTTTAAGCCATATATGACTACCTTTAGAAGGAAGTAATTGCGGTTTCCAGTGAAGTTCTGGGAATGAGCCCAGTAATTTATCAGTAAATGGTCCTGTTGCAAACACAACATTGTCTGCGGTTATAGTTTTCTTTAGGCCAAGCTCAAGCTCATTCTCTAATGTCACTTTGCAGGGATGACCTGGTTCTATATCTACTAAAGAGGTGTAATTGACTGCCTGTGAGTTTTTTTCAAAAAGTGCATCATAGATAACCTCTAATGTTAATTTAACGTCATCTACGACAACATCATGGTAAACACCCACACCAGTTAACCCGTTTTTATTAAGAGTAGGAAAGTGTTTGTTAACTTCCTGAGGAGTCAAGATTTTGTGAGGAGTATTTAGAAAACTAGATAGGTAGTCATAGAGCATTAGTCCAATGCGAACCATCCATAATGGTTTTGGAGAGTCTTTATATACGGGAAAATAAAAGGACTTTTCATAACAAAGGTGTGGGGCGAGATTTAACCAAAGGTTTTTCTCATGAAGGGCCTCCATCACTAGTGCAAAGTCAAAGTTTTCAAGATATCGAATTCCACCGTGAAGCATTTTTGAACTGCTTTGACTGGTTTGGCTGCTAAAATCTTTTTTATCGATGAGTAGACAATTAATTCCATGAAGAGCAAGGTCTCTAAGAAGACCTGCACCAACAATACCTCCTCCAACAATGAGTGTATTGTAGTGATCTTTAATTTCATTAAGTGTGCTGTTCATCTATACCTTTCTTTGAAGGTGATACCCAAACAAGGTTTCCAGTGCATGTGATTTGATATTTTGGCGTTGGGCCTGCTAGAGGGTGCATTTGAAAATTGATACCAACAAGTGCATTTCCTTTAAGTTGTGCTGCCTTAAGTTTTAATTTATTAATAAGTAAGTCATAAACCTGAGTTAGACCTGAGGCATTTTCGAACTCTTCATCAATAAGCTCAGTGAGATCAATATTGGCATTGGTGTGAGCTTCTGTATCATAGCTAGCGAGCTCTTGTTCATTTATAACGAGATTGTCTGTAATGATAGAGATATAACGATTAATCTCTTGGCCTTCAAAATTACTCATTGTTGTTACAAGGACTTCATCTGGATTAATGATGAGATCCTCTAAGTTCATCGAAATTTGATGGTTTTGGTTAAGGCTTTGTTTATTCACGAGTCCTTGAAGATTATGAGTATAGGAGTCGGTAGGGTGAATTTCTTCTGATAAACCTAATTTGATATCTAGGTCATATTTTTTAAATTTAACACCCAAGTAGATGGCCACATATTCGCTGAGTTGAGAGATAAGTGTGTGACCATTTTCAAGGCCTTTAAGATAATCATTTTCATTACTATCGTTTGCGATTCCGTGTTCTTTTAATATCGCAAGGATTTCATGAACATCTTCTTTGTATTTAATATTACTTAGAATAATAGAAAATGGGGGATTGCCGTTCCCTGAAGCAAGGCCATAACTCATTTTATCTGAGAAGTTTTTTACTTCTTGAAAATCCTCAGGAGCAGCGGGGCCTTTATTAATTTCTGGAACCGCCATTTGTTCAGGTGAAGGAACCGAAGGGGCCTCGGCAGGGGCCTGCTCAACATTATTTTGTTCTATGCTTTCCGTTTGCTGATCTGGTTCATCAATACTTTCTCCATCTTGTTCTGTTGCCTCTCCAGAAAAAGCATCTTCTTCTAGTTCTGTTGCCTCATCAGAAAAAGCATCTTCTTCTAGTTCTGTTGTCTCATCAGAAAAAGCATCTTCTTCTAGTTCTGTAGATTGATCAGAAAAAGCATCTTCTTCTAATTCTGTTGTCTCATCAGAAAAACCATCTTGTCCAAACTCATTATTTTCATCAGTAAATGAAGCCTCTTCAAAACCCTGGTCATCACTTTCAAATGAATTATCTTCACTTTCAGAGTTTTCATCAGAAAAGGATGTCTCTTGGAACTGATCATCGCCGTCAGAAAAACCGGAGTCAGTAAAACTATCCTCTTGCTCTTCTAAAGGTTCTTCTTCAGTTGCGCTTCCAGGCGTGGGTACTTTAAATTCGTTAAACTCTACAGGAGCATCTTCGTCCTGTTCGGAGCTTTCTGATGGCCCATCTCCACCATGCTCAAGCTGAGCATCCACTTCGGGATCAAGTTCATGAAGAAATTCACCTAGCTCGGTTAAACTGGTAAGATCATATTTGTCGTCTTTTTCATCACCCATAAAGAGTATTATAACTCTAGTTTGAGTTTCTAAAAAACTATTTTAGCTTGAGCGAATAACTAGATTAAGCTCCGTGACAGTGCTTGAACTTCTTACCAGATCCACAAGGGCAAGGCTCATTTCTTCCAACCTTTTGAGAACCCCTTCTGATAGGAGCTTTATCTCCTTGTTCGTTCAACTTTTCCTGTTCTTTATGTGCCTCTAATTGCATCTCAAGCTCTTTTTGTTGCTTCTTTTTGAGCTGTTCGATTTCTTCAGGAGTATAGAGCTCGACTAAGAAGATATTTTCAACAACGGCCTTCTTAACATTTTGTCGCATATCTTGGAAAAGGTTAAAAGACTCTCTTTTATATTCATTCAGAGGGTTTTTCTGAGCGTAGGCCCTAAGGTTAATACCTTCTTTGATATGGTCCATCGATAAAAGATGATCTTTCCAAAATTGATCAAAAATAGATAAGAGGATTTCTCTTAGTGCGGCCTTTATCGTTTCTTTTTCATATTTAGAGAACTTCTCCTCAAGAATTTCTTTGGCCTTTGTCGAAATATAGTCTTCTAGAACAGCATCAAACTTCTTATTACACTCATCGACATTAATATCAATTTTTGTATTAAAGGTTGTCTGAAAGCCTTTAGTGATATCGTCCCAGTTCCAACTCTCAAGAGGTATCTTTCTGTCTGGTCTATTGGCCTCGACTATATGATCTGATACGTCCTCAATCATCTCTTCAATAAAGCCATAGTTATCCTTATCGGAAAGGATATCCCTTCTAATTCGGTAGATAACTTTTCTCTGATCATTCATGACATTATCAAAGTCAAGAAGGTGTTTTCTAATCTCAAAGTTATGGGTTTCAACTTTCTTTTGAGCTTTAGCAATAGCATTGGATATCATTTTATGCTCAATGGGCTCATCATCTTCCATTCCCAAAGTACTCATGAACTTTTTAATTCTGTCTGATCCGAAGATTCTCATTAAGTCATCTTCAAGTGATAGAAAAAACTTTGAGCAACCTGGGTCCCCTTGACGACCAGATCGTCCACGAAGCTGATTATCTATTCTTCTTGATTCATGTCTTTCGGTACCAAGAATAAATAGTCCGCCAAGGGCCTTAGTCTCATCTGTAAGTTTAATATCGGTACCTCTACCGGCCATATTGGTTGCTATCGTTACAGCACCTTTTTGGCCTGCAGCTGCGATGATATTGGCCTCTCTTTCATGTTGTTTAGCATTGAGTACTTCGTGAGAGATTTTTGCTTTAGTAAGAACTTGCGATAGTTTTTCACTATCTTCAATGGCTATTGTACCAACTAGGACGGGTTGGCCTTTGGCATTGAGGTCTTTAATAAGCTTAACAATAGCGTTGTGTTTTTCCTGTTTTCCTTTATAGATAACATCGGCCTCATCAATTCTAGCAATTGGCACATTGGTAGGAATAACAGTAACATCTAGTTTATAAATTTTTTGAAATTCCTCTGCTTCAGTATCGGCCGTACCTGTCATACCACTGAGTTTTTTGTATAGTTTAAAGTAGTTTTGAAAGGTAATAGACGCTAAGGTTTGGTTTTCCTTTTTTATCTGAACACCTTCTTTAGCTTCAACAGCTTGATGAAGGCCATCACTCCATCTTGAACCGTCTTTAAGTCTTCCGGTGAACTCATCAACGATGATAATTCGATCTTCTTTAACAACATAGTCCTTGTCTCTAACAAAGAGGTGGTGGGCCTTAAGTGCTTGGTTGAGATGATGGAGAAGTTCAGTGTTTTGAACGTCAAAAAGATTGTCTATTCCAACAATTTCTTGAAGGAAGGTTATTCCCTCATCGGTAAATACAGCAGAACGCGATTTTTCATCAACGGTAAAATGCTTTTCTTTTTCAAGCTTTGGAATAACAGTGTTTACCTTTCCATAGAGGCTAATATCACCTTCACTTGGACCTGATATAAGAAGAGGAGTTCGTGCCTCATCGATAAGAATGGAGTCCACTTCATCGACGATACAGTAGTGATGATCTCTTTGAACATAATCTTCAAGATTAAACTTCATATTATCTCTAAGATAATCAAAGGCGAATTCGTTATTTGTACCGTAGGTAATATCGCAGCGGTAGGCTTGTTTTCTGTCTTCGTCATCCATATCACTAACAATACAACCAACAGAGAGGCCAAGAAAATTGTAAAGCTTACCCATCCACTCAGCATCTCTTTTTGCGAGGTAATCGTTAACAGTTACAAGGTGAGCGCCTTTTTCTTCTAGTGCATGAAGGTAGAGAGCGAGAGTGGCCGTCAGTGTTTTACCTTCACCCGTTTTCATCTCAGCAATTTTTCCATCAAATAAGACGGAACCACCGATAAGTTGAACATCAAAATGTCGCATTTCAAGACTTCTTATTGATGCTTCTCTTACAGTTGCGAAAGCTTCTGGGATTATATCTGCAAGGGTATGCCCACTTTTTAGGAGCTCTTTAAACTTTTGAGTTTGGGCCTTTAATTCCTCATCACTCATGTTTTTCATTTGAGGCTCGAGTGAATTAATCTTATTCACAATTGGCCTTAGAGACTTAATATCTCTATCATGTTTAGTACCAAAAAATTTCTTTAAAAAGTCCATATTGTTTTCCTAATCGAGAATAAAATATAAAGGATCAACTGGTGTACCGTTCACTCTGACCTCGTAGTGTAAGTGAGGCCCTGTTGAGTACCCAGTACTTCCAACGCGAGCAATTGTCTGACCTCTTTTTATTTGATCACCTTTTGTAACATCTAATTTACTATTATGAGCGAATATAGTTTCAATTCCATACCCGTGGTCTATTTGGACAAAGTAGCCAAAACCTGGCTTTTTACCAGAGAAGGTAACAACTCCATCAGCTGGAGATACAACTTTTCGTCCAACCCTAGCACCAATATCTATCCCTTCATGCATTTTCATTCGGCCAGAATAATGGCTTTTTCGAGGGCCATAGTAACTTGTTATCCAACCTTTTGTGGGTAAAAGAGAAGGCAGAGACTTCAGGTAAGAGTCCTTATCGAGTAACTGAGTATCTAGCTGGTTGATACTTATCTCAAGCTTATCTATGAACTTATTAATCTCACCTAACTTATAATCAAATTCGGCAAAACGATCGGCCATTTCAAAACTTTGCCGGTATAGATTACTCCAGTCTTTTGTTAATGATTGGATAGAATATACACCTAAATTAGTCGCAATCTTTTGTTCATACAGGTTTTTAAGGGATTGGTAGTTTTCTGATTCCTTATAATTTTCTATGCGTTTAAAACTTTCAAGAATATCGTATTTATTCTTTTTATCAGGTTTGATTTCGTTTGATTCTTTTCCGCCAATAGGCTCTTGAGAGGCTTTTTTGTTTTCTTCTAAGCTTCTTGTTAGATCAGCTTTATCGGTACCAGTAATGATTCTTAACTTCTTTTCAAAAACATAAATTTTTTCTATGTCATCGACAATTGTGTGAATTTTTCTGTCGATCAGTTGGACTTGTTCTTTAAGCTCTCTGTTTTCAATTTGAAGGTGTTTATTTTTGAAGGCTTCATTAACAAGTTTTATATAGTCGTAACTTAAAATACCAACTAAAACACAAAATAAAAAAAGTAGAAATAGACCAGTTTTTATAAATGGAGCAGGAATCCTAATAGACTTAACCCCTTTCTCTCTTTCAGATATGAGCATTAAGGTATAATATTTGTCCAAATTTCCTCCGTAGCTCCGCACAAAATGGCGGGTAAGAACTTGCTCAACTATATATAATGATTAATTGCGTGGCAATGCTAATAAGCAAGAAGACTTATGACAGAGATATTATCATGACCTCCATTGTCTTTGGCCAATTGAATAAGCTTGAGATTTAACTGCTCTAGGGATTCTTGGTCGACAGATTGAGATGATGAAATATAGTCCTTAACGTTTTGCAAAATTAAATTATCTTCAACAAGTCCACTTAGTCCATCGGAGCAAAGTATAAAAAAATCATTCTTCTTCACTTTGTAGCTGAAAATATCAAGACTAACATCAGCGGCAATACCACAACTTCTAGCAAGTATATTTTTATTAGGATCTTTTTCAGCTTGTTCTCGCGTGTAAAGCCCCAAATTGAGCTTTTCATTAACCAGAGAATGGTCTCGAGTTAGCTGGTAAATATTATCCTTATTTATTAGATAAGCACGTGAGTCTCCAACATTGCCTATATAGACCTGAGTGCCATGAAAAAGTAGGCCCACAACAGTTGTGCCCATTCCATTAAGGTTCTCATCAGCTTGAGCAGCTGTAAAAATAGATGAGTTGGCCTTGCAAATAGCTGCACTAAGACTGCTCTCCGGGTCGGAATTATTTCCATTTTTAAAAAAATTGGAGATTTCTTTTACAGCAAGTTGAGAGGCGACTTCACCACCTTTATGACCACCCATTCCGTCTGCTACAACATAGAGATTGCTATCTTCTTCAACGAGTATACTGTCCTGGTTTTGCTTTCGAACCAGACCTACATCTGTATTTCCTGCGCATAGAATGCCCATTTAAATCCTTAATAGTATTCATCATTATTGTCTAAAATGCTTTTGTTAAAGTCAAACCATGAGATTTAACCGACTTAGTCGGTACATTATTCAGGGGTTTTATAATGGGAACTCTTAGGTATATAATTTGATTATACCTAGTTAAAATTACTAGGAATAAAAATTAGAAGCTATGGGGGCTTTATGTCTAAAATTGATGTTAAAAGTTTTGTAGATAAAAACTATAAAAAAGAAGATTTTCAGCACTTACACTGGTCAGGCACATTTCAGGACTATATTGACCTTGTCGCTGAAAACCCTGCTGTTGCTCGAAATTCATTTCAAAGAATCAACGATATGATTCTTGGTTATGGTTCTAATAAATATAATGAATATAAAAAAGAAATCACACGATACCACTTTTTTGATGACCCCATAGATAACGGAAAAGATGCCGTTTTTGGTATTGATGTCCATCTGATGAAGTTAGTTAATTTTTTTAAGTCTGCAGCTAAAGGGTATGGGACTGAAAAAAGGGTTCTTCTTCTTCATGGACCTGTTGGTTCTGCAAAGTCATCTATTGCACGCCTTATAAAAAAGGGACTTGAATATTACTCAAAAACTGATGAAGGGGCCCTTTATACTTATGAGTGGTATGATGAAGAAGAGACGGATATTCTTGGTGGAGAGAAGGTTTATCCATCTCCAATGCATGAGGACCCTTTAAAGCTAATTCCAATAGATTTAAGAGAAAAATTCCTTTCTGATATTAATAAAGGACAAGATAAATTTAAGGTTGCTATTAAGGGTGAAGTGTCACCTGCATGTAGACATATAATGAGGCTTTACCTTGAAAAGTATGACGGTGATTGGTACAAAGTTATCCAAAACCATATAAGAGTAAAAAGATTAATCTTATCTGAAAAAGATAGAATCGGAATTGGAACTTTCCAGCCAAAGGATGAGAAAAATCAAGACTCAACAGAGTTAACTGGAGATATTAACTTTAGAAAGATTGCAAAATATGGTTCAGACTCTGATCCTAGAGCTTTTAACTTTGACGGGGAATTTAATATTGCTAACAGAGGTGTTGTTGAGTTTATCGAAATGTTAAAGCTTGATGTTGCCTTTCTTTATGATTTGTTAGGAGCTTCCCAAGAGCAATCAATTAAGCCAAAGAAATTTTCACAAACAGATATTGATGAGGTTATTTTAGGGCATACAAATGAGCCTGAATTTAAGAAACTTCAAAACAATGAGTTTATGGAGGCCCTTAGAGATAGAACTGTTAAGATCGATGTTCCTTATATTTCAAGATTAAGTAATGAGGTTAGAATTTATAGAAGAGATTTTAACGCAGAAAAAATCCCTCATATTCATATAGCTCCTCATACACTAGAGATGGCGTCTATGTGGGCCATACTAACAAGATTAGAAGAGCCTAAAAAAGCTGACCTAACAAAGCTTCAAAAGTTGAAGTTATATAATGGTAAGACACTACCAGGATATAATGAAGATAATGTTAAAGAGTTAAGAAAGGAAGCTGTTCGAGAAGGTTTGGATGGTATCTCACCTCGTTATATTCAAGATAAAATCTCTAATGCTTTAGTTAAAAATGGTCATATAGGTTGTTTAAATCCATTTATGGTATTTAATGAACTCGAAGCTGGGTTAAAGCATCATGCTCTTATTAATAATAAGGAAGTCATGGAGTTATACAGAGAAATGTTATCAATTTCTCGTCAAGAGTATGAAGATACTGTTAAAAATGATGTTCAGAAAGCAATAAGCGTAGATGAAAGAGCAATTCAGACATTATGTGCTAACTACATAGATAATGTTAAGGCCTATACCCAAAAAGAAAAAATTAGAAATAAATACTCTAACAAACTTGAAGATGCAGATGAGAGATTTATGAGATCGATCGAAGAAAAAATCGATATACCAGAATCTCGAAAAGATGACTTCAGAAGAGAAATTATGAATTATATTGGGGCCCTGGCCATTGAAGGTAAAACATTTGATTATAAGATGAATGAAAGGCTTCATAGAGCGCTTGAACTAAAACTTTTTGAAGATCAAAAAGATAGTATTAAACTAACAACGATAATTTCTAAAGTTGTAGACAAAGAAACTCAAGAGAAAATTGATGTTGTTAAATCAAGGCTTATAAAAAATCAGGGGTATTGTGAAATTTGTGCAACAGATGCATTAAATTTTGTGGCCTCGATTTTTGCTAAAGGGGACTCTGCCAAATCTTAGGAGGCACATGGGACACCCAATAAAACAAGATCATGCCCGTTTTCGTAAAGTCGTTAAGGGTAAGATCAGAGACAATTTAAAAAAGTATGTTTCTCAGGGAGAAATGCCTGTACCAAAAGGAAATGGAAACTTTAAAGTTCCCATGCCTTCTATTGATACACCTAGATTTAGATTTGGGGATAAACAAAATGGTGGTATGGGGCAAGGAGAAGGTGAGCCTGGTGATGCCGTTGAAGGCCAAGAAGGTGAAGGACAACCTGGTCAGGGCGAAGCTGGAGAAGGTGAAGGACAAAAAGAATTAGATATTGAACTTAGCCTTGAGGAACTTGCTAATATTTTAGGCGAAGAGCTTGAGCTTCCTAATATTGAGCCTAAAGGTAAAAAGGCCCTTGAAACTACTTCTGAAAAGTATTCTAGTATAAACTACACAGGTCCAGATTCCCTAAAGCATATTAAAAGAAGTTATAAAGAGGCGCTTAAACGAGAGATATCCTTAGGTAACTATGATCCAGATAATCCGTGCTTGATACCTCTTAAAGAGGATATGAGATACAGATCGGCCACTCAATCTGTAGAGTTTGAAAACTCGGCCGTTGTGATTTATATGATGGATGTTTCTGGTTCTATGGGTGATGAGCAAAAAGAGATTGTTCGGACAGAATCCTTCTGGATTAACTTGTGGCTTAAGAGTCAGTATAAGGATATCGAAATAAGATATATTATTCATGATGCTACAGCAAAAGAGGTTGATGAAAAGACATTCTTTAGAACAAGAGAGAGTGGTGGAACTTTAATCTCTAGTGCTTTTAAATTATGCCAACAAATTATTGAAGAAAGCTATAACCCTAGTGAATGGAATATTTATCCTTTTCATTTTTCTGATGGGGACAATTGGTCAACAGATGACACTAAGCATTGTTTAGAGATTCTTCAAAATAGTATAATTCCTGCTTCTAATGTTTTTTGTTATGGCCAAGTTGAAAGTCGTTATGGGTCGGGACAATTCTATAAGGATCTCTATAATAAGTTTGGAGAGAGTCACGAAGATATTATCCTTAGTAAAATCAAAAATAAAGATGCTATCCTAGATTCCATTAAGGACTTTCTTGGTAAGGGGAAATAAAGAGTGGTCACAAGAACAAAAACCATCTCAGGAGAGTTATTAGAACTTAAAGAGGAGATAGAGGCCTTGGCCAAAGACTATGGTCTGGATTTTTATCCCGTCATTTTTGAGATGTGTGACTATGACACTATAAATATTTTAGCAAGCCAAGGTGGTTTTCCAACGAGGTATCCTCATTGGAGATTTGGTATGGAATATGACCAAATGTCTAAAAACTATGCTTATGGTTTACAAAAAATATATGAAATGGTTATTAATACAGCTCCTTGCTATGCCTACCTATTGAATGTGAATCCAATGGTGGATCAAAAAATCGTTATGTGTCATGTTTATGGGCACGCCGATTTTTTTAAAAACAATTTTTGGTTTAAAAATACAAATAAGAAAATGATGGATGTGATGGCCAACCATGGTGCAAAAATAAGAAGGTACATGGAAAAGTTTGGTCAAGATAAAGTGGAAGCATTTATAGATAGAGTTTTAAGTTTAGAAAACCTTTTAGATATTAATATTTTGTTTGATAAACCTGACACTTTAGCAAAAAGAGATAGACATCTTGAATACCTAGATGAAGAAGAAGAGTTTGATGAACTTGAAGGGACAAGTCAGGCGCTTAAGACATTTATAAATAGCAAAAACCGATCTAAAAAAGAAAAAGGTGAAGGCGCAAAGTCGAGTGATGAAGAGGTCGTTATTACTGAAGACGAAACACAATTTCCAACAAAAGATATTATGAAGTTTTTGATGGAAAGTGCACCTATTAAAGAGTGGGAGTCGGATATCATTGGCATTCTAAGAGAAGAGGCTTATTACTTTCTTCCTCAAAGAATTACAAAAATTATGAACGAAGGCTGGGCCAGTTATTGGCACTCCAAAATGATGACTCAAAAAGTGATGAAGGCCAGTGAAGTTATAGATTTTGCCGATCATCATGCTGGCGTAACCGCCATGAGTCGAAAAAATATTAACCCTTATAAAATTGGTATAGAGCTGTTTAGAGATATTGAGTACCGTTGGAATACGGGTAAGTTTGGTAAAGAGTATTTAGATTGTACAGACATGGCCCAAAAGGCAAATTGGAACACAGAAACTAATCAAGGAATGGAAAAAATCTTTGAGGTGAGAAGAACCCATAATGATATAACCTTTATCGATGAGTTTTTCACAAAAGAGTTCTGTGAACGTCAAAAACTTTTTACTTATAAATTTAATAACCGGACAGGTCGTTTTGAGATTGATTCGAAAGAGTTTCAAGAAATAAAGATGAAACTTCTTAACTCATTAACAAACTTTGGATCACCCGTTATCGAGCTTGAATCTGCTAATTACAAAAATAGAGGTGAGTTACTACTTAGGCACGTTCATCAAGGGGTGGATTTAGATATAAATTTGGCCCAGGAAACGATGAAAAATATCTTTCATATATGGAAAAGGCCAATAAATTTGGCGACAATTTCTGAAGAGAAAGAATCTGTTCTTCATTTTGATGGTCAAGAGTTGAAACCAGAGTTAAAATAAAATATAGATAGGAAACATGGATGTTTGTTAAAGTCTCGGTCCTTTTATTTCTGAGTACGTGTCATATTCTACAGGCCAGCACTGTATCGTTTGGTGTTGTAACCAAAATAAGGGGAAAGGTTAGTGTACTAAAACCACACGCGAAAACGGCAGACCTTCTTAAAGTTGGTGATCATCTTGAAGAAGATACTTCTATTCTAACTCACGCAAAAAGTTTTGCGAGAATAAAACTAACAGGAAAAAGCTTACTTAATATCGGCCCAAATTCTAAAGTTATTTTAAAAAGTATTACAAAATCAGACTCAACTCTTCTGTCTCTTCTTAAAGGTCAAGTTAGGGCCAAAATTACAAGCGAAAAAAATAAGAAAAAATCTGATCTTAAACATAAATTCCTTATTAAAACCACTACTGCGGCCATTGGGGTGAGAGGTACAGAGTTTCATTCAATCCATAATCCTAAAAACAATGTGACATCTTTGATTAGTTACGAGGGCGATGTGAAAATCGTTAAGCTTGATAAGGATCCACTTATACAAGTGATTAAAGAGAACGATATAAAAGAGATCGCTCGTTCTAAAATCTCAAAAGGTGTGATGGAAAGTATCGATAAAACGCTTGATTCTAAAGACTCTGAAACTGTTAAGATTGGTCAGTTTTCTGCTTCAGTACCTAAAGAGAGTAAAGTTTCCCAGGCGGTAAAGATCTCACCTGTACAACTAACAGTTCTTTATAAAAATAAAGACCTCGTTATCAAAGATCGAAATATTGCTCCACCTGAGGATAGCGTTATAAGAATTAAAGAAAAAGATCTTCTCACACAGGCAGATCAAGCGCCACCACTTGAAGGTTTTAGAGACAAAATGACGGGAGACTATGCACCTAGATCGGGTGGGTTTATTGATTTAAATACAGGCTATTATATTGAACCAAATGCGGAGAGTGCCCTTGATTCGGATCGATTACTTTATGTAGCCGAAAAGATTGGTCGAATAGATAAAACGACAGGGCAATATAAGGCCCCTATGGGAATGAAGCTAGATCCTGTAAAAGGTTTTACAATCGATGAAAGAGTTAAAAAAGCACTTGATGCTAATCAGCTTATGATAGTGACTCAGACGCAAAAAAGACTCAATAAAAATTTAATTAGTGACCCTATAAAAGTGAAGGCCCCGCCTCAAGGCCTTCCTCAGTGGGCCTACACGACTCAAGAGCTTTTGGAAAAAGATCAGTTCCTATTTAGTTATTCACCAGGTTCTCACGGCCTAAAAACGAAAAAACACCAAGGTAATGACCCTGATTTTAACCTTGATTCTGAATCCTCTCATAAGTTTAATGTTACTTGGTTTCAGCCAGGTCTTAGTAATTGGCGTATGACTATTGGGGCAGGTTTTCAATTTATTAAATTTAAATCTCAGCCGGGTATTTCAAACTTAGGTCCTAGAAGGTATCATAATTTAGATTTCGGACTTCTTTCTTATCTCAATGAGTCTTGGTCTATTCACCCACGGCTTTCACTTCAACAAAGACCTTTTCTTACGACTAATGATAATGCTTCTGAAGCAGATAGAAAAATAGTTAATGTAACGATTCCTTCAATTTCAGTAGGGTTAATAAACAGGCACTTCTTTAAGAAAAAATGGGGGCTAGAGACATCAATCAGACCTTCTTTAAGCCTTCCTAAAGGATTCTCCACGATGAGGGCCAATGTTTCTTATGGTATCTCTTTAAACATTATGGCCCAGTATTGGAGGAGTGCGAACTCTTACTTTGGCCTTGGTCCTTATATGTTTAGGGAAGCAGGTGCTACAGGAGGCTCTTCTTACGACTTTTCAAGAAGTGAAGGTGGAATTGTTTTTAATTACGGCCTGATACTTTAATAAGAAAATCGGGCGGCCTCTTTAATAACATCCATGCTATCAATTTCTTCTATGTCTTTTTGATCTACAACAGGGAATTCTTCTAGCGCAACAACTTCTTGCTTTGCTTTAAGTTTTTCAATATCTATATCGAAAGGAGTTGCTTTAATGTCTTTGTTTAATAATATTGTAGAGAAGTCTTCCCATGTCTGAAGTTGCATTTTCAACCAACAACTGATTCCATCATACTTTTTACAAGCATTATGAGTATATTTCATTAGAGGTAATTTATTATTTTGAATGAGTGATACGTAGCTATACATGACAATCACATTAAAAGGGATTTCGCCTTGATAATAATCCTCTAGGATTCGAAGTTGTTTTTCGGCCTTAGCATAATCCTTCATTCTAATCTTAAATATGGTATCAAGAGCAAGTTTTCTTGCTTCTTCTGATTTATCTTTAGGGAGACTACCTAGTAAATCAGAACCTTGTTTCCAATTTTGTGTTAAATAACTAAGAGGAATACTGATTAAGATAGAATTGAGTGAATCTTCTTTTCGTTTATATGCTTTTTGAAAGTATTGAAACGCTTTTTGATAGTCTTTTTTATGTATTTCGATATTACCTTTTATATTATATGAATTAGTCGTTTTTAAGTCACCGATATATTTCTCAGCTTTATCTGTCTGACCAGTACGGTAATAGATGAGACCTATTAACTCTCTTACTTTTTTACTTTCTAATGCGAAGTTAGGTAAAAAATCGATCTTTTTGACTATATCCTTTTCTTTGTTTGTATAAATAGCATTTTTAAGCCAAATCTTAATATTTTCAATGTTACTGAACATATAATTTGTTTCAAGGAGGTTGTTTATTTTATCTCTTATACTTTTATCTTCTTTTAAAGAGAGTATGAGGTTTATCCATAAATGTTCATTTTTTGTGTATTTTTCAGTTAATGTTAAGCAAGCTGTTTTTTGATTTGTTATAGGGTCAAATTTACCAATGGCCAAGTAGTTTATAATTTTTAATAAGCAAATTTCTTTAAAATTTTCTCTTTTAGAAAAAACTGGTTTCTCTAAGATTTTTAATGAGCTTTCGTATTCACCTTTTAAAAAATAAATAAGAGCTTGATACCTGTCTTTAATGGCCGATATTCGAGTATCGTTGTTTGGTATTTTTAATAAAAAATAATGCGCTTTTTCTATATTTCCTTCAAGTAGGTAGTTTTTCGCCTTAAACAATTTAAAAAAGGGTTCATTTAGTTCTAATTTCTTATTAATCCTATACTCATCATAGGATCCTGCAATTGAGTTGTAAGATACCATGGAAAAAATGACCACTAAAATAACATGTAATTTCATAATGTAATTCTATCGGCTTAGATGACCGATGTTTTTATAAGTTTTAATTATTAGAGAAGAATATGCCTATTATAATTCTTATTTTTTCTATATTTTCCTTTGGTAATGTCATGGCCCTTACTCCATTAGAAAGCCTTACTTTAGGAGATTTCTCAAAAGAACTGGGCGGAAAAAGTAAAAATCCATTGAATAATATTTTTGAAGTCTCTGAAAGAAAATCTAGAATTCAGTTTAAGAGGCAATTGTCTCTTTATCGTGGAATGGTAGAAGAAGGTGAAAATTTAAAAAATTATTGTGATATACAATTTTCTACATCATATCCCCACCCATGGGATAGGGATACAACGAAGCGATCATTTTTATCCACTTTGCAATATATCGGTATCGATCTTACCTCTATGGCACTTCCTGAATATGCTAAGTATTTTAACTTTAAGAAAGAAAATTATGAGAACCTTGTAAACTATCTCGTTGATGGATACTGCTCGGATAACCTAAGCATAATAAGTAAAACTCAATTAAAAAAAGCAATGATTAACGAGTTTGATAAAAACTTATCTTATGCATTACCAACACTTTCAAGTAACCCTTTATTTCCCAAAAAATTTAAAGAAAAATTTATGGAAGATGATGTAATGAAAAAAGAGTTTGGACTTACATTAAATATATTTAAATCCATGTGCTCTTGGGGTGCCAGCACAGGGGATTTAAGGCTTATGACTCCTTTTGCAAAAAACCCGACGATAATGGCCTACGTTATCTCGCATCTATCGAGTTATGAATTAAAGTGGAACTCTCTTAATAACGTAATATCAAGGCATGATAAAGGCGATACGGTAAAGGTTTTATGTAATAATCTTATATGTCGTAAAACATCAGCAATTGATTTTTATAAAAAAATTCCTCGTATGCTGGGTACTCAGTCAATAGAAGAAGATATGAAAAGACTATATTGTGAGGATTTCTTGTATAATGACTTTAAAGTATTGAACCAGCCTCCTAAAATAAAAAAGATTATGACCAAGTTTTCAACATATGATTTCAATCTGTTGGTTAATCATCTTACATCTCTTATTTCGGGTATCCCAGAATTCCTAAATTGGGTAGATAAACCAAATGATCTTGTAGATATACTACGTTTTGGTATAGATGATCTTTGGTACAACTGGGCGAAGAATGAAGTCGAAAGTAACAAAAATAGGCAGTTTTATTTTGAAGAGCCTTTAACAATAGAACTTGTAGATAAAAATATTTTTTTCGATGAATACACGCCTGACTTTAAAGCAGTTTTTGATATAAATCTAGGTGAATTTGATCGCGCTATTCAGAAGGTTGGTAAAATAGACGCTTCTTTTTTTGTTAGTGTTGATAAAGGTTTTGTTAAATATATAAGAGAATTGTTTAAAAGAAATCATTTTTATGAAGAAACTTTAAGAAAAGAAGCCTATAACTCATTAAAAACGAGATTGAGAGATCAGGTTAAATTAAATAGGGCCAAGTTTGAGATACCTCCGTGGAAAGGACCGTTAGAAAGGCTAATTGCTAAAAGTCTAATTGATCAGTTCGTTTCATATCGGGGAGATCTATTTAAAAAAGATTTAAAAGGTCAATTTAAAATCCCTATTCAATTAAATTATGGTTTGTTCGCTTTGAAATATATTAGATATAAATATAAAATGAATAAATCAAAAATGAGGCTGAGTGAAAGTAACCTCATTACGAAAACTAAGAATTAATTACTTCAAGAACTTTATTTTGAAATTGTTCAGGAATCCACAGCTCAAAGTAGATTGTTCCACAAAATGACTCTAAGGGAATGACTACAGTTATACCTTTATCATATATTTTATAGGTTTGATCTTTGAATTGTATCTCCTGATTTTTATTTAAGGTCTCTGTGACATCACCAGGGATTTGTTCTGATATTGCAAGATTGAGATGACTATACTTTTTAAGAAGCTCTGAAATCTTTTGATTAACAAGATTATGGATTGTAAAGTTTTCTGTTTCAGAGAGTTTTTCATGAGCGCCAACGGTAAAACTAACGGAGAGGTGAAAGAAAATATCTTCATTTGTTAATAAGATGTTTAATGTTTTATCACCAAGGTAATGGTTAGAATCTACTTTATCCTTAATGAATATTTTTTCTCGACTTGAAGGTAAATTGTAATCGACAAGAAGATCTAACATAAAACGACCAACGAGCTCTTTTATGAAATTACTTGGTTGGTATACTTTTGAGTTCTTTATGACCTCTATGGAATCAAGAAGATCAGTCGCGGTTTCAAAATCATCAAGCCAGTTTTTTGCAAGATTATCACATGCCTCTTCATTATTACTTAGTATTACGATGCATTTTTTTTGATCAGTTAATAGAATGTTAAGGGTTTTTAAGAATTGAAAAAAGCTATCTTTTATATTGGCCGCAAGAGCAAGGTTTACAATGAGATGGTTCTTTTTCTCAATGAGGCTACGAATAGATTTGTTTATCGCGGTAAGATCTGTTTCGTTAAAATCACCAACAATATTCATAAGACTGTATTGTCCGCGCTCATTAACCTTTATCATTTTTTTTCACCAATTTGGATACTTGTGACTTTAAAAATGCCACAATTTTTTTCTTTTTTAGCTTTTTAGCAACGTCAAAAGCACTTCGACCTTTTTTTGTTTTTTCAAAGGGGTTTAGTCCAAGAGCAACAAGAACCTTGATTGATTCGAGAGCATTTTTTGAAATAGCAACAGTAAGAATGTCTTCGCCATGGATCTGTATATCCATCCTTGCTCCAGCACTGACGAGTGCCGTAATACATTTGGGTCGGTTTTTTAGAACGGCCAGTGATAAGGCAGTATATCCTTTTCCTGTCTTTACATCTAGCTCACTTGTATTTTCTGCTAAGACTTTTACGGCCTTAAGGTGACCAGTTTGTGTTGCATACATCAAAGCATTATATCCGTGAAAGTCTTTCAAGCTTGTTTCGGCCCCACTTTTGAGTAAAAGATCGATTTGATCCATATCACCTTTACTAGCTGCAATCATAAGGTGAGTTTGACCTCTTTTATTTTTTTCATTAACTTTTTCTTTGGGGATCAATTTAGATTTATCTAGATCGACATTGACTTCATCATCCGAGTCAGACTTTTTACTTTTCTTTTCAGAAATTGTTTCTTTGGCATCATTATCATCAGAGAGTCTTTTACCACGTACTACCTGTGTTTCTTCTTTTTCGTTACCGTCATCTCCTTTGACGAGATTTTTTGCGTTGCTATCATCTTTACTGTCTCCACCTTTAACAACATATTTGGCATTAGTAGAACTTTGTTCTTCGGCCTGTGTTTCCGAACCCTTTACGGTTACAGAGTTATCGTCACCTAATTTTTGAGTTACTTCTTTGATCCTTTTGTCTTCGGGCCCGGAGTCTTCTGTTTCGGAAATAGTGAACTTATTATTCGGATTCGTCGTTTGCTCTGCTTCTAAGCCGTTTTTAAGGTCTTTGTCTTTTTCAAAAATATTAGAGACCTTAGTGCTTTCAGTTACCTTTACTTCATCTATATCTTTGATTGAAACAGTGTCTTTTACTTTTATGTCGGGTAAGTTTGGTTCATTGGAGTCTTCATTTTCCGAAACAACATGTTTAGGGCCATTGGATAAATCTTCTTTATTCTTACTAGAGGAGTTACTTTGTTTTTGTTCAGAAATTTGTGGTGTATTATCTTCTTGAGATAATGGTTCTGATTTTTTTGCAATACGATTTTCATCCTTTTCTTTTTTTGTCTGAGGTTCATCAGAAATTTTGTTTGCGGCCTCAATTTCTTGCTGCTCAGCAGGAGAACTGGTCTGCTCAATGGCCATCTTCTTATTTTCTTTAAGGATTTCTTTGAATTCGTTAGGTGTAATTTTGTCTTCAGGTATAGTTTTGGGATCAATAATTTTCTCTTTAAAATCACCAAGTTTTTCAATCCCATTTTCGAGTTCGGATTGCATTTGCTTAAACTCATCAACGCTTAAAGATAATTCATCTTCTTTTTCTGTCTCTACGACCTCTGGGGATGAATCTTCGCCACCTTCACTAACTTGCTTATGAATAGTTTTTGGCGTTTCAACTGATTCGCTCTTTTCTTTCGTATCAATTGATTTTACTTTGAGTGCTTGATTACTATTATCATCAACACTGTCTAATTTTTTTACTTTTATATTGCCATTATCTTCTTCTTGATAGCCTTCAGACTTTGTCGACCACTGGTCTTGGGTTTGATCTGGTGACATTGACCGAACGACTTTTTTAGTTTTTTCATCCTGATCACTTATTGTTTGACTGCCAACAAGTTGAGATTCCTCCTTAAGCTCTGGCATGGACTTTATTTTTATGGAATCACTACGGGCCTCATCTTGGGCCATGACTTTTTGTCCAGGATCAGTTTCATCGGCGCCAGTTCTTTCAGATACCTTCGTTGATGCACTTTCTTGCTTTTGTTGAGTTGACGGACTTATTTTTTCATCAACATTATTATTGGCCCTAGTTTTTAAAATTTCTCCAACGGCCTCTGGATAGGCCTTAACTTGTTGTTTAAGTTGTTCAACTTGTTCTTTATTAAATAAAGATTTGATATTTTCTAAGGAGAGGTACTTAATGGTATACATCAAAGCACTCATTCCAAAGTCATCCTGAAGATCGAGATCGGCCCCATTATTGAGAAGAAGTTGAATGACCTTGAGGTGCTGGTTCATTATGGCATGCATAATAGGGGTTCTTCCAGAGTCGTCCTTATCGTTTGGCTCAGCACCGAAGCATAATAAAAGATTTACATTATTTTCATTGCCCAAAATTGAGCAAATCATTAAAGGCCCTTCACCGCGCATATTTGGTGTATTTGGTCCAGCTCCGCAAGATAAGACAAAATCAAATATGGCAGACTGATTAGTATAGGCCGCTCTAATTAGGGGGGTATTGCCTTTGCTCATGGCATTAGGGTCCGACCCCTCCTTGGATGATTTAATGAACTCGCTCAAGTCCAGCTTATCATCTTCATTAATTTGTATACTTTCTACATTTGTCATAAATTATTAAAAATATTTCTTTATTTTAATGGTTTTATGTGTTTTTTTCTATAGCTGCAGAATGAGTAAGAAAAAAGATACCGAGATATTACCGTCCCAAAACAAAAGAATTGATAAGAAAATTCTTGAGGATATTGTTGTTGAAACTACATCCGATAAAGAAGGTGATCACAAGACTTTGGTGCCGGCACAAGAGAAGCTTCCAAGTAAGCCAACTGACTCGACTGACCCTCTTACCCTATATATACGCGAAATATCACGTTACCCCTTATTATCACTTGAACAAGAAAATGCTTTAATTCAAAAACTTGAAGAAAGTGGAGATATTGAAGTGGCCAAAAAGTTGGTTCTTCATAACTTAAGGCTGGTGGTTAAGATTGCGATGGAGTTTAGGAACTCGTATCAAAATGTTATGGATCTCATTCAGGAAGGGAATATTGGCCTTATGAAGGCCGTATCCAAGTATGACAGTACTAAAGGGGCAAAGCTTAGTTATTACTCTTCGTGGTGGATTAGGTCTTATATTTTAAAATTCATCCTTGATAACTTCCATTTGGTAAAAATTGGTACGACCAATGACCAAAAAAAGCTTTTCTATAATTTGATTAGGGAGAGAAATAAGCTTATGGCTATGGGCATTAACCCAAACCCTAAATTATTGGCAGAGAATTTAGGCGTTACAGAAAAGTCGGTAAAGCTTATGGATAGTCGGCTTGGGCCACATGGTGGTGAAGTCAGTATTGATGCGCCGAGTAAGGCGACAGAAGGGGCGACCCGCTTCTCCGATACACTAACTGACTCTGATCAGCCAGAAATTGATGAGCTCTTGGCACACAATGAAGGGCTAGACCTGCTTAAAACCCATCTCCATGGCTTTCTAGCGAATTTAAAGCCCCGTGATAAAGAAATCTTTAAAAAACGACTACTTAGCGAAACTCCTTCTTCTTTACAGAGTATTGCTGATGAGTACGGCGTTTCTAGGGAGAGAATTAGGCAAATTGAGGTCCGTCTCATTGAAAATTTAAAGGTTTACATGTCCGATATTATCAAGTAATAGATTGTGTTAAAGAATATTAGCGCCTATTCCTAGGTTTTGGCTTGGGATTTGGTAAGGAGAAAATTAATGATTACAAAACAAGAAACTGAAGATCTAGTTAAAAAATTTGGTAAAGGATCTAACGATTCAGGTTCAGCATCCGTTCAGGTTGCCATTTTAACGACTAGAATTAACAACCTAGCACCTCACTTTAATAAGTTTAAAAAAGATAAGCACTCTCAAAGAGGGCTTTTAAAAATGATTGGTAGAAGAAAGGCCCTTCTAAAATACATCCAGAAAAAGGATCAAGAAGGATATACCAACCTCATTAAAGAGTTAGGTCTTAGAAAATAAAATAAATAAAGGGAGTCGACTGACTCCCTTTTTTTTGTATAATTAGAGGGAAGAATTTTAAGAAACGGGTCCTAGAGATATTTGAGATTATTTTTATAAAAGTGATTTGAAATATCTTTTGAACCCTCTCTTCAGGTTCTGATCCCCATTAACCTTTTACTATAGCTACGACTATGTGGAGTAATTTATGTTAAACAACAAAAAAGAGTACAAAATTAATTTTGGTGGTGAAGAAATCACAATTGAAGCAGGAAGAATGGCAAAACAAGCCGATGGTTCTGTTCTTGTTTCATCTAATGGAACGCAAGTTCTCGTAACTGTATGTTCGGCCAGTAAAATGGCACCAGGGCAAGACTTTTTTCCTCTTATGGTAGAATACGTGGAGAAATTTTATGCTGCTGGAAAGTTTTTAGGCGGCTTTATGAAAAGAGAGGCCAAGCCATCAACACAAGAAACTTTAAATGCAAGACTTATTGATAGACCTCTAAGACCTCTATTTCCTGAAGGATATATGTTTGAAACAGTGGTAAGCTGTACTGTTCTTTCATACGAAGAGGCAGGAGATCCTGAAGTTCTTGCTGCTATTGGTGCTTCAGCGGCCCTTACTATCTCTGATATTCCTTTTGATGGGCCAATCGGTACATGTAAAGTAGGAAGAATTAATGGAGAGCTTGTTCTCAACCCAAAACATTCAGAATGGAAAGATAGTGATCTTGAGATGGTTGTCGCCGCTAGTAATGATGCTATTTTAATGGTTGAAGGTGAAGCGAAAGAACTACCAGAAAGCGATGTTTTAGCAGCTATTGAATTCGCTCATAATAATATTAAAGAGGTGTGTGCCCTTATTAATCAAATGGCCAAAGAAGTTGGAAAAGAAAAAAGAGTTTTTACACCTGATACTCCAAACACCATGATCATGGATAAAGTAAAAGAGATGTTTACTGGTGATGCAAGAAGTGCTCTTGAAGTTGTTGATAAGCTAGAAAGACAAAAAGCTGTAAAAGCGATTGAGAAAAAGCTTGAAGAAGCAATTAAAGAAAACCCTTCTGCTTTTGGTCTAGAAGAAGATAGTAATTTTGGAAAAGAGGCTTACTCTGCTATTGATGGTCTTCTTTATACGATGATGAGAACAGATATTCTTGAAGATGAAAAAAGAATAGGAAGTAGACCAGTTGATAAAGTTAGAGAAATTGAAACTGAAGTTAACATCTTAAAGACGCCACACGGATCTTCTTTGTTTACAAGAGGAGAAACACAGGTTCTTGCTACAGTTACTCTAGGTGGGGCCAAAGGCGAGCAAATGGTAGACCGTATTGTTGGTCAACATTACGACCCATTCTATCTTCACTATAACTTTCCTCCATTCTCTGTTGGGGAAGCAAGAGGTAAGTTTAATGTAGGACGTAGAGAGCTTGGACATGGAAACTTAGCGGAAAGAGCAATCAAAAATGTTTTACCTGAAAGAGATGACTTTAGTTATACAATAAGAGTCGCTTGTGAAGTTCTTGAGTCAAATGGCTCTTCTTCTATGGGATCTGTTTGTTCTGGTTCAATGGCCTTAATGGACGCAGGTGTTCCTTTAACCTCACCAGTTGCTGGGATTGCGATGGGGCTTGTCCAAGAGGGAGATAAGTATAAAATTCTTACGGATATTTTAGGTGACGAAGATCACCTAGGTGATATGGATTTTAAAGTTGCCGGTTCTGATAAAGGAATAACGGCCATTCAAATGGATATAAAGATCAAAGGTCTTTCTTATGAGATCATGGAAAAAGCTTTGGCCCAGGCCAAAGATGGAAGACTTCATATCCTTGAAGAAATGGCCAAAACAATTTCAGTTGAAAGAAAAGAGTTCAAATCAGGTGTACCTAGAATGGAAACTCTAAAAATTGATACAGATAAAATTGGTGCTCTTATAGGTCCAGGTGGTAAAAACATCAAGGCCCTTCAAGAAAACTATGAAGTATCTATTGAATGTGATGATGAAGGAAACGTTAAAGTGATTGGCGTTGATAGAGATAAGTTATTAGCTTGTAAGGCCACGGTGGCCCTTCAAATTCAAGGACCAGAAATTGGTAAGGATTATGATGGAAAGGTAATGACGATTAAAGATTATGGAGCATTTGTTGATATCGCTCCAGGTGTCTCTGGTCTTGTTCATGTTTCTGAAATCGCTAACGAAAGAGTTCAAGATATAAATGAATATGTCGCTGAAGGTGATAATATGAAAGTTAGAGTTCTTGAAATTGATCGTATGGGTAGAATTAAGCTTTCTGCTAAAGCAGTAGAACCTGTAAACAAAAAGGCTTAATCAAATGATCGACGTCAAGATTAAAACCTTGGCCCATTTCGACATCAAACTCGGCCTACCTAAGTACGAAACACTTGGGTCTGCCGGGGCCGATATTAAGGCCAATCTAACAGATGGTAGTACCCTTGAGCTTCATCCAGGTCAAAAGGAACTTATTCCAACAGGTTTGTCCTTTGAAATACCTTTTGGCCATGAAATTCAAGTGAGACCACGAAGTGGACTTAGCTTTAAAACTGGACTCATGGTTGTAAACTCACCTGGAACTATTGATAGTGATTACCGAGGTGAGCTAAAAATAATTATCGCTAATATGGGTGATAAAACAGAGTTGATTAAACACGGAGATAGAGTCGCGCAAATCGTTCTTGCACCTGTTACTCAAGCACGTTTTATTGAGACAAATGAATTAACAGAAACGACTCGTGGAAAAGGTGGATTTGGATCCACAGGTGTATCTCTGGGAGGATAATGTGGATTTAACTCTTCCTTATAAAAAATGCAAATCAGCTCAAGAGGCCTACTCAAGAGTTAAGAATAATCTGACAGAAGACTATATTCAAAAGTTTAAAGTAAAGGCCAATATTTATTACCTTGATCATAAATATGAAATCGAGGGAACAGGTAAAGGATTTAACCTTCGCTTGGTTTTTAAAGAAAATAGTTGTGAACTTCAAATGAAGCTTTCACTACTACTTAGACCAATTGGAAAACAGGTCTTGAATTCTGTTAAAAAAGAGCTTCAGGGGCTTATTTAATGAAATTAACAATACTACCATCTGGTGACACTATAGAGGTTTCTAAGGACCAGGATATTCTCTCAGCTCTTACTGATAAAGGCTACTATGTAAAATCAAGTTGTGGCGGCAATGCAAGTTGCTCTGATTGTATTATCAAAGTTGTTTCTGGTCAGGACAATCTGGAGTCTCCAACGTTTGAAGAAATTAAATTTCTAGGAAATGTATTTCATATCACAAAAGAGAGAATGAGCTGCCAGGCCAAACTATGTGGTGATGTTACAATTGATATTTCTGCTCATGATAAAGATAGAGATATGGAGAGTCTTAACAAAAAGACTAATCAAAAGTTCACCAAGCAGGTTAAAGTTAGAAAAAAAAGTGAACAGGATGCTGAAAGCAAAGAGTCTGAGCAAAAAGACGTTGAGAAACCGAAAAAAGAAGGTGGTATGAAAAGACCTAAGCCTTTTAACTACTCTAATGATGATTCTGAAGATTAATTAATACGATTCTAGAAAAGATTTAAGGGCATCAAGCTCAGTTTTACTTGAATGCCTATCGAGGATAAGGTGCCCCTTATTATGATGGGCCAGAAGAAGGAAATGACCTCTATTTTGAAAGCCTTTCATATTAGGATCATTTTTAATCTTGGCGATGTTGGGGCTCTCCAAGTTTTGAATAACTTCTAAACCCTTCGTAAGATCAATTACTTTTTTGGAAAAGGTGATACCAAACAGGTGTCTAGTAATTTGAAGTTTTGCACCTTTTTTCATTATTGTTTTTTTATAAAACCACATACTAGTCATAATCAAAGGCACAACAAAAAGCACGGCCCAGACGGACAAAGCAAGCAGTTGGTTAACCCAATCTTGAGTCTGATAAAGCTTAATAATAAGCTTATGGCTTGCTGCTGCTAGGATGAACAACGTTGACATGATGGCAATGTAATATAAGAAAAAAAGCTTTGGTAAATTATAGGATTCTATTTTTATAGTGCTAGGGCCTAGCTCATCAACTTCTTGGACAAGAGGATATTCTTCTTTAGAAAGAGGGAGAATATAGAGTAGGCCCATATTAATTAGAGGAAGGGAAAATTAAAATTTCCCACCTCTTCTGCTTTTTCTAGCTTCTTTAACTTTTCTTTTTTGAGCAGCTTCTAATTTTTCTTTCTTTCTAATAGAAGGCTTTTTGTACTCTTTTCTTTTTTTGTACTCTTTTAGAATTCCGGCCGCTTCACAAAGTCTTTTAAACTTTTTAATTCCTTTTTCTGCAGGGCCTAAAGTACTGTCGATAACAACTTTAATCGTTGAACTTTTCATGTCTCTCCTAGATTTTAAAACTAAATCAGTAAGGCTTTCTAAACTAATTTAAAAGACAGGTGGCGTCAAGTAGTTAGAGTAAGCCTATAATTTTCGGGAATTTATAACCAAAGTAGACCAAAGTGTCTATTAACTTTTTTGTGTTGCGCATTGCGTTCGTCAATTTAAGGCGCAGGCAAAAATTGCCGATCAGAAAGCAATTCATATAACCATGGAGAGGTAATTCATGAAGACCCTATTTTTGACGGTCTGCTTTCTCGCTAGCTTTAACCTATTTGCCAAAACAATCTATTTTGAAAATCACGCATTTAATGAGCAAAAGCCTAATATCAGTGACTTAAACCCCGTTTTGGTTTTCTCACACTCATTTAGCTCCATAGAAGTGAATAAAGCAGGTGAATTTGAGCAGGTCGAATTAAAAGGACTATCACTAAGTGATACACCCCATTTGGCCAAAATGCCTTTTTATAGCTTTCTCGTTCAGGCCAAGGCCGATGATATAGATTATGAGCTGGTTAAGCTAAAAGAGCAGGAGCTTACCCATATAAAGCTAAAACCCGCCCCAGAGATGCCTTGCCGGTGTGCTGACGATGCCTTACCAAAAGAGCTTAATAAAGGTTTATACCTCTCTGATGATAGAAAAATGGTAGAGGTTGAGTACCTTGGTGACTTTAGAGGAACACCAATTTCTAGAATTAAAATCTTTGGTGGAGTGTATCAAGCAGCAGATGAGAAGCTTAAGGTATATTCTGAATTAGAAATTAAATTTTCTTCAAATAATGGCCCATTACAGCTTTTTAACGGTACCAATGAACAAGGCAAGAGATATCTCATACTCACTCCAAGTCTCTTTAAAGAAGAAATAGAAGAGCTTAAAGACTATAGAGAGTCTCAAGGCCATCAAGTTCAAATAGCGCTCCTTGAAGAGATGGGATCTAGTTTTTCTGAGGTACAAAGCTTTGTAAAATCTATTTGGGAGCAAAACCCTTTTGATTACGCCCTTATTGTCGGACACGAAGATCTTTTTCCAACAGAATATGTCGATACAAGTAATGATGCTCAAACACCGTCTGATTTTAATTACTTTACGTTTGGAGGAGAAAATGACTCTATTCCTGATGTCTTCTATGGAAGAATGCCAGTTGAAAAAGAATCTGAGGTTGTAAACTTAATAAAAAAAATTAAAGAGTTTGAAAGAACGCAATACAAAGATCCTTCGGGGTTAAAAAAACAAATTGGAATTGCTTCTAATGAAGGTGATGCTCCAAGTGATGTAGAGTATCTCAATCAAATGCAGAATCCATTAAAAATGAATCTAGGTGTAGAACCGAAGGCGTTTCTTCAGGATAATAAGGATGCGACAGCTTCAAATATTGTTCGTGCGCTAAATGAAGGGGCCCTTTGGGTTAACTATATTGGTCATGGAAGTGGAAATTCATGGATATCAATTAATCGAGGTGAGTTTCATTCTGATAATGTTAAAAGTTTAAAAAGTAATATTGTTAAACCAATTGTCATCGACGTTTCATGCCAGAATGGTCGCTTTAACTACGAAGGTAGGTTAGGTGAGAGGTTTATGAATGAGACGCGGTTTAGTAAACCAATTGGGGCAGTGGCCTTTTATGGTGGCTCTGTCGATATCTCTTGGCATCCACCTGCTGTTATGGCGGTTAAGATTAGTGAATTGTTTGCTCAGAAAACTATAGAAACCTTAGGAGATTTATTGCTTCAGGGACAAGTTGAGTTACTGAAGTCCTACTCTGATGGGGATATGGCAAAGGAAAATCTTGTTTGGTACCACCTATTAGGTGACCCTGCTTTGCGGCTTCAATACTAGAAATTGATAATGGCCATATTCAATAATATGTAAATGTATATTTATGGCCATTGATTTTTTTATTAATTGAGAAAGAAAAACGGAGGGACACTTTTGCTCCATCTGATTTAATTCTTCAAAATGAGGATGATCAAATTCTTTATAAGAGAACTCTTTAAGACCAATTAACTTTTCAAGACGATTAACAAAAATGCGACAATGATCTTTCAGTGGATCGGGAACAAGTTTAAGATGCTCTCTAAAGGAATTAATCAGTCTGTATCTTGTCTTTTTGTTATTATCAACGATGAACTCTATCGCAGAAAAATAGAACTCATAAACATCTTTGAGAGGATGATAAGAAGGTAAGCATGCCAGGCCCATTTGAATATGATGGTGTGCCTCACGGTAAGAGGCCTTATCAAGAAAATCTTGGGTGAGATTAAAATATATTAGTCCCCTATGAAGAAAGTTTTCTCCATCTTCAGGTACGTTTCGAAATATTTGATTATCATTTATAATTTTTGATTGCCAAATACCATTAATAAAAGTGGTTCCATCTTCATAGTTTTTTGGACATCCGCCTTCAATATAGGCCACTTTTTCTTCGCTTTGATCAAAGCTTAAACAAAAAGAGTTAAAGGGATTCATATATGAAAATGGATTTACTTCTTCTGAGTTAGGTAAGCAAAGAGCTTTAAGGGCATCAATGTCAGAATTTTTTTGAGTTAAGTCACTTAGGGCCCGTGAGGATGTTTTTTCAAGTCCATACTCATAGTCATGATTGAATAAAGTTTTTTGTGTGAAATCAGACCGAGAAGAGTAAACCCAAAGATTTTCTTCTTTAATATTTTGTTCCTTAAAGTCAACGGCAGCACCATTTAAATAAACTTCAATGAAAGATTGTTGATCGACCCAAATGGTAAAAAAAGATGAGGATAAACCAGACTGAGCGAGGAAGTATTCTTTGATGTCTTGAATATGAGCAGGCACACTTTGGATCTCAAATAAGATCTGGGCCAGTGATTTTCCATTTATCTCAAGTGTGTCAGAAATCATTTGATGGGCGGATACTTGAAGACCATTAGCTAAACTGACAAACTGATAGGGGAAAGGGTGCCCAGGATAGTTAGGAAAAAGAGAATCGGTTCTATTGTGAAAATGAGAGTGGGTTAATCTTAAAAAATTTGATATTTTTGATGAAAATGGCCCTTCCCAGTTCTTAATAAGAATAATCTTCTCACTTTTGGCGGCCTTAAAATAAATGGATGAGCTATAGGTATAATTACGCGGATAGCTTCTTGGCCACGGGCCAGAAGTTGAAAAAACCTCTCCCGTGATCATAAAACGATAAAGTTCAAATGGGTCAGACTCAATTCCTTTTGAGTAAGAATCTAGAGCATGAAAAAAGGTACTGCTTTTGTCTATAGTATCGTAATGCTTCCTAAGGAGGTAAAAAATTCCTTTATGTATGGGGGTAATAAGGCCCTTATCTGTTAAAAATCCCGTAGCGTTTCTTATTTTTTCCCAACAAGCTTTATCTTTATTCCCAAGCTGGTAAAAGTTTTCACTCTCTTCTCCGAGAAGGTTAATAAGAGGTAGTTGCCTTTTAAAAGAATTATAATTGGAGTTCATGTGGTTTCTATTTTATCTAGTTTTTATGAGGGGAGCAAATTTTATACTATTTTCTTTTGCTTACTTGCGGCCTTTAGAATTCTACTTGCTTTTACAAAAGTAAATTTAAGTCAGCTACCTCTATCACGCTATATGGGGCAAGATAGGGCCGAGCGGTTTCATAAATTTGGGCTCTATATCTGTGTAGGTTACTTATTTCTTTTTTTACCTGAAGTCCTTCTTAATTGAAGAAAGTGATATTTTGAGCATCTTTTTCTAAGGCCGAAGGGATTTTCAACTTTTCATTCTTTTTGATTCTACGAATATAAATACTGACTTTAATATCCTGTTCTTCTTTATGCCTGAGTTTTAAGTTTTTTAGCTGATAAAATTTGTTTAAAATTTTGGAGCTTTGACTCTTACTTGATTTAAAAATGGGGAATTGCTTTATAGAATTCCAGACGGCCCATGGATCTCGACTTCCTTTGAGTAGTTTGGAGAATATAAGATAGATCATGGGGTCGGACTCATGGCTATCACCAATCATAACAACTTCACTTGGAAAGCCACTTTGTAAGATTATATTTAAAAGATGGTTTAACTTGTAGAGACCATGGACTTTAATATCTTTTGGGGATAGCTCACCTGAGAATGGATGAAAGGCGTGTCTATAGTCTTTAAGAAGTATCCCCGCCGTATAGATACCTTTTTTGTAAAGCCAATCTTTAATAGCATTTTCATAGAAATGAGGAGAGGCCGAAACGATAAAAGGACTATAATCCTTTTCAATAAAAGACTTAAACAGGTCCACACCAGGCTTAACTGTGGGATAGGACTCTATTGGTGATGTTAGCGAATGATACAGCTCTTTAGTCGTTGAATATCTGGTATCAACAAGAGTTTTATCAAAATCACATATAACAAATTTCTTGGGAGATTTTAAAGTGATAGGAATAAAGCAGCCAAGATGGAGATCTAGGCCCGTATAAAAACTTGTTTCGTAAACCTGCCACCTAGAAATATCTTTGGTGGTATCTGTTAATGGTACTTTAAAACTAAAATTACCAAAGTTATCAGATTCAACGAGCTTGGTGTATATTTCCTGACCAGTTTGGTCGACACCGACGAACTTACAATTGAAGTGGTGACTTCTTAATAAATAGAAGTTTTGTAAAGGAAACGAAGGCCCATAGTCTTTGGCCAGTCCGAGATCATTATCTTTGATTCCACTGTAGGCCTTTATACTGATGAACTCATCTGTGAAAATTGAAAGAAAATGAACTAAATAAGGTCTTTTCATATATAATAAGAATAAGAAGGATCTAAGAATAATAAAAGGATTTTATTATGAATACCACAATTTATATAGAGCATTTGGGGTATATAAATGAATATTTCGCACTGGGTATTCAGATTATCACGGCCTTTGTACTGGGGGGGGCGATTGGTATAGATCGTCAAAAAAAGTTAAAGCCTGCTGGAATTAAGACAAATATGCTTATTTGTATCGGTTCTACGCTTTATACGGCCGTATCACTATTGATGATTGAAAAGACGGGAGGAATGGCCGACCCCAATAGGGTTGCAGCACAGGTTGTAAGCGGAATTGGTTTTCTGGGGGCCGGTGCTATTATGAAAGGTGGTCTAGGAATCGTTGGCCTTACAACTGCTGCGACAATTTGGGTTGTGGCCGCTGTAGGAGTAACCATCGGGATGGGGTATCCAGTTGTTGCTGGAATCTTTACTGTAACCATACTTATTATCTTAAAAATATTAGGCCCAGTTTATGAACTCTTTGAAATACCCCATAACTTCTTTGTCGAGGTCCTTGCACAAGGAGATTGTGAGGGGCTTTTAAAGCAGGCCATTTCCACAGAACCTGAGGCCAAAAAGGTGGAGATTATCAAAGACGAATATGATCATGAAAAGAATTTATATCTCTACACCTTTCAGATAACTCTCAATAGTAAAAAGGCCAGAAACTTAGTCAAACTCATTAATGAATATATCCAAGTTAAAAGAGTCAATCATTTTAATTTAAGTAATACAGGTGATGATAGGGATATTGATTAATTACATTTTAGGAATGATGAAAGTGAGTTTTCCATCTTGGTAGCGGCTTACGATCTTGCTTGAGTCGACAATATCTTTAACATTAAACTCTTTCTGAAAGCTCTCAGAGCGGGATGTACGGTTTACTGTATTCGTTTCTTTGTCTTCTGTTCTATCTTGAAACCTTCTTGTGACAGAGACTTTTATTTTTCTTTTGTCACCACTTAAATCAACTAATTCTTTCTCGTGGGCAGGTACCTGGAGGCTGACCTCATAATGTCCTTCTAACTCTTTGACTTCTGGATTAAGCTTTGTGTTTCTATAAAAACTATCTTGAGCAATGTTTTCAATATAGCTTTTATTACTTTCAAATGACTTTTTTATGCCTTCGATTTCTTTTCTATTTCTTTCTTGTATTAATTTTAAGGCCTGTTTGTGCTGTTCGTTAATCTTATTATACTTTTCTCTAAAAACATCACCTTTATTTTTAATAAGCAATTTTTGATTTTCTTCTTGTTTACTTAATTGGGATACATTATTGGTTTTAATCGTTTCTTGATCAACGACGAATTTTGTTTGGAGTTTATTCATCTCATCGATATGGGAGTTTTTGAGTTGATTTTTTGATTTTAGCTGTTCAAGCTCAATATTTGATATTTTATTCTCATAAAGCTTTTGTTTTGAACTTAATTTATGTTCATTATCTCTTTCTAAAGTATTTATGGCATGCTTTGCATCTTCTCTTTTACTTGAAAGCTGTAGGTTTGTTTGTGTTTGTATTTGTGAAAGATCGAGTCTACCTCTGTGAGAAATATCTTCCGAGGTTCTTTCAAATCTTGATTTTGATTTGGCCAGTTTTTCATCATGGATATTTTTTTCTTCAAGGAAGGTATCTTCATTTTTGACTCTATATTTATTTAAACCTTCTTCCATGACTTTTATTTGTTTTTGGATATTTTCATTGGCCTCTTCTAATGCCGCCTGACTACGCTCGGAATCTGCCATGAGTAAATCATTATACCTCATTCTTTGAAGTTCAACTTTTTCTTTTCCCTCATCTTGCTCGATAGCTTTTCTGTCTTCATAATATTGGTCAGTCTTTTTCAATTCATTTTCTTTAAGCTCAATTTTTCTTTTGAGTTCATTGTTGAGCTTTCTTAAATATGCTTTTTGGTCCTGGATATCAGATTTTATTTCCAAGGCCCCTCCTTAATTGTTTTGCTCACTAGACTCAATCATTGCTTTGTATGGCGAAGAACAAACCTTCTTGAAATCACCCGTGTGCCCAGGGCAAAGCCAGCTTTTAAGAAGATCAATTCGTATGCTGCTGCCACCATGGTAAGCAAGGTAAGCGCTTGGGAAAAGAGTTGAAGTCACAACATAACTACCTTTGTCTTGAACCATTTCATTTGTTGCTCGTACAAGGTATTCATAAACTCTATACTCGGCAAAAACATGAAAAGGAAAAAAGCTGAGAAGTAGTAGAATAAGTTTCATTTATTGTATACCAGGTCTCTCATTTATGATTTGACCTTCGACTAAATTAAGGAAGGCCTTTATAAGAATTTCTTTTTCTTCATCCAATAGAGAGTGAATAATTGTCTTCTTCCTATCTAAGCACTTATGCTTTTCAAGGCGACCTAATAGTTTTTTTGCCTCAGACTTTTCTTTTTTAGTCATACGCGTAGATTTAATACCCATAAAATTTCTGGGACAAACATCTTCAAATAATGGAAAAAATCCTTTAGCACCAATCTTGATGAGAGACTTCATCGTTTCATCTTTTATATAACCTAGTCCTTTCAATTTATTCCCCTTTTGAAGCAGACAACTTAAATATTAATAAGTTTTTTGGAGAGTATGGAGAGGGTACACTTTTCCGTATAGGATTCTAGGTACTTAAGGCAATATCTCTAATACCGTACTAAGGAGGTAGGAAAAGATGCTCTATTGAAGAGCGCCCATTTTAATCATAAAATATGATTAGGGAATAACTTGCCCAAAAATGGTTTAAAAGGATTTTGACCTATGAGATTACTATTTCTAATATTTATTTTTCCTCTCTCCTCTTATGCACTTGTTGAATATGATGATGCTTCTGCTCAAGGCATTCCAAGAGCTGCAGCGAGAAAAGTGAAGGCCCCAAGATCGATTAAACGAAACTCGGCCCCTTCGCGTTCCTCTTCATCAATGGGTAAAGGGATGTTTTCTCTGAATATGGGATATAAATCACTTGATGTGAGTGATAAATTTGGAGAAGGAAGTGTTAATCAATATTATTTTAATGCTCACTTTGCGACCCCATTTAATATTTATTTAGATGCAAAACATTGGATGGGTTCAAGTTCAAGCCCATCTATATCATCTGATAGCTCTACTCAGCAGGGTAACCCTGAAGTGAAAGTAGGTTTTAATTGGCTAAAGATAGGGACGGCCTCTGATTTGGCATCTGTAGATCTCATCGCTGGTCTCAGGTTGGCCCAGTCAAGCTCTACTTTAGCAACAGGAAGAACAGATCAGGTTTATGGCGTAGAGACGACTAAAAGATATCAAAACTTTGTTATTGGTTTGGGTTATTTAATGACTCTAACCGGAACGAGTGACAATCAAGAAGAATTAGATATTGGTGATATTAAAACGATTATGGCCTCTATTGGTTGGAGGGCGACTGAGGATATTGGATTTGCCTTAGAGCTTGCAAGCAGTAAAATTAGTGAAAGTGAAGATCAAGACCGTCAATACGCTCTTGGTGAGTCTATAAGTTTTGGATATATTTCTCCAAAGCTAATGCTAGGGATCTCACCTTTGATAAATCTGGAGATGGGAGCTTTATTTAGAACAAAAAAGCCTAGAGTAGATGGAGATATATTAAGGGCGCGATTATGGGATCAAAAAGGACTATATGGAAATTCATTATATAGTTCACTTAATTTTTCCCTTTAGGCTAAAATTTGGAAAAGTTAAACCCTCTCTATTTTTGTCTAGAGTGTAAAACAGTTGTTAACAATGCAAACTCTTTACTTTTTGTAGAGGATCAAACTTCTAAAGGTTTCTGTAAAGAATCTTGTATAGAGAATTTCTATTCTCCGATTGTTAAATTCTTTGACTCTTTTGAAGGTCAAAAAAGGGCCCAGCTAAAATTAGCATCTGAGAATCTTGAGCATTATCTCGAAGAGGTGAGTGTTATTAATAAGTCCCTCTATAATCCTGATGAAATCTGGAGGCTTAAAAACTCATTTGGAGAGTCTATTTATTGTCAGATAAAAAAACATGATAACTTTTATACTGTAGTTGTGTGTCTGTCTTATCATTTTAGGCCAAGTTTTATTATTAATACTGTGGTGACGAAATCAAAAAAAATGGTGCAATTTTATCAAGGTGGGGAGAGGCAGAGTATCAGTGTGAGTACGATTAATCCTCATTTGTATGGCTACCTTAATACAAAAAATTTGACGGCCTCAACACTTTGTTTTCTAGAAAAAAAGAAGAATAGTTTATTAGGCATTCTTCTTCACATGAAAGCGACTGATGATTTTTCAATAGATAATTATTCTGTTTATGAAGTTAATATTAAAGAAACGCTCGAAAGACCAGATGAGGTTTATAAAATATCTGATTCAGAAGGTGATACTATTTATAGCTATATAAAGGCCTACTCAAACGGAGAAAATAAAGGAAACTACTTTTACTTTGTCTTATGTGTAGATGTAGCACCAGAAGATGATAAGGGAATGGAAACGGTTCACCCTTTTATGAGCTTCCCCTCCAACAGTAGAGAGGTTTATAAAACTTTCAAAAATGGTGAGTGTATCGTAGGAAACTTTAAAAATTAATAGTTAAAAACAGAGAAGGTGTATTCACCAGCGGCCTTAAAGGCCT
>JBMSGH010000027.1:0-42244 GCA_049415445.1 Bacteriovoracaceae bacterium
AATTAAGTTAGAAGCACATTCTTCATTTGCCTATGAATTTTCCCCGAGGCAACTAAGATGCTTTTATCAAATGGGTTAAATGTTTCGCCTTTATAGTTACTCACTTGAAGGTTGCTTTCCATGCAAATAATACTGGAAGCGCTCACATCCCATGGGGCAAGTCCAGCTTCCCAAAAGCCATCGAAAATCCCCTCGGCCACATAGCACATATCTAGAGCGGCACTACCGAGCCTCCGTACCCCTCGGGCCTTAGAGAGCATATCATTAAACTTTTTAAATTCTCTTTTATAGATCTTGCCTTTTTCTGATGAAAAACCTGTCACCAATAAACAATCTTTTAATTTAGATTTTTTATAAGGGTCTAACTTTTTCTTTTTACCGATTCCTTTATTGGTCAATATTCCTTTAAAGGCCCCTTTTGACTTTGTTGCAAAAAAGCACTCTGCTGTTTCAGGCCTATAAACTAATCCTAAAGTAGGCTCACCATAATGAAGTAAACCAATACAAACAGCATAGTAACCAAATTGATTTAGATAGTTGGTTGTTCCATCAAGTGGGTCCACCACCCAGCACCATGGAATATCTCCGAACTTTTTCATAGCAGATCTTGAGCTACCAAAACTCTTATAACTTCCCTCTTCACCAAGAAACTCATGTTCTGGAAAATTATTTAATAGGAGTTTACGAATCAATTCCTCTGATTCAATATCCGCTTTACTAACCAGGCCTTGGGCCTCTTTCGTACTAATTTTTAAACTTCTAAGACCTTTTGCTCTTTTTTTTAGACCTTCACCGGCCAAATAAGCGATAGAAGAAACTTGTTTTAAACACTTATTATAATTCATCATCGTCACTTTCTTGGCTATCTATCTCCGCAGATGAAACAGGTATCGTATATTCTTCAGAGAACCAATGACCTAGATCTACCATTTTGCATCGTTCACTACAAAATGGACGAAATTTACTCTCATAATAATTAAACTCTTTTTTACAGTGAGGACATTTAATTATCTTTTTCTTCATCTTATTGTTCCCTTGTCTAAAACGAACTGGTTATATTTTTTCTTTATTTCATCAGTCAAAGAGAATTGATAAGCACCTATTTGGGTCACATTCTCAATTCCTCTGACACTATTACAAGTCATCGCGTATTTAAATTTTGATAATTCAGAAAATGAAATAGGCCTTTGTTCAAAATCAAAAATGCCTTTTATTTTCTCAATGGTAATTCCCTGAAAGATAAGCTCCGAACTAGGAATGACGAGTTTTTTTCCATCATAAAAGAAAATATTTCTTATACTCGTCTCCAACACTAGATCATGTTTATCCAATTCAAGAGCATCATCAAACCCTTCTTTTTGCGAAAATTCTAATTGCCTTAAACGATACAAATAATTTCCGTGTTTAATATTATTAGGAAAGAAGTTGTCAGCCTTTTTTTTCTTAAAAAGCCCCAGCCTAAGTTGATCTTTAATGGGTGTATCTTTGAGAGTGAAGACATAAAAGTCTGAAAAAACCGTAATCTTTAAGGAGTTAAAGTCATTGAGATCTAGACTATTAATATCACTCTCCAATTCTTTTGCTGGAAAAGGCGTGGAGAAAAAGAATTGATGACCTATTTCGAGTCTTTTGAGGTGCTCTGGCAAGAATAAAGCTCTTGAGTTGAGCACTCCAAGGGTAGTAAAAACGTTCTTACCAATTAAAACATCAGAGCTAAGTTTATTTAAGGCCTTATCCTTCTGAAATCGCAGGGGTAGTATTGTTTTCTCCACTCTTAAGAGCCCTTTATTTGTTAACTCAGGTATGGTAGCCACAATGAGTAAATATGGAGCACAAATTAATGCGTATTGTCATAATTGGTTTTGGTAACCAAGCTAAAGCCTGGGCCTTAAACCTAAGAGATTCAAATAAAGAAGTCCATATCCTAGCAAGGAAATTTGGCCCAAGTTGGGATAATTGCCAAAATCTAGGCTTTCCTACCCTCGAGTGGACAAAAGAATCACTCGAAGCTTTTGATATATTCGTTCTTCTCACTCCTGATGATACTCATACTGCTATTATTGAAAACTTAAAAGATAAAATTAAACCAGGCTCAAGCATAATTTATGCTCATGGTTATAGCTACGTGGCCGGTGAGCATCAAAAAAAATTCCCTCAATGGTCACACCTTTTATTGGCCCCAAAGGCCATTGCCAGTGAAGTACGCTTCCAATTTGAAACCAATGGCAAACTTGGTGCCGTTGCAAGCCTAGAGGCCAGCCTCAATCCTGAACTTGATAAAAACCTTATTGAGGAACTCGCCAAATCAATTGGCATCACTTCTGGGCCTTATTTCACAAACTTTCAACAAGAAACACTTGCTGATCTCTTCTCTGAACAAACACTACTATGCTCTCTTCTTCCTTATGGTGCCTTAAGTTCTTTTAATAAACTTATTGAAGAAGGAGTCAGTGAAGAATTGGCCTATTTTGAATGCTGGTATGAGGTTAAACTTATCTCAGACACCATGGTTAAATTAGGCCCTCAAAAGTTTTTTGATTTAATAAGCCCCAATGCACTTTTAGGGGGAGAAAAAGCACGCAAGTTAATTTTTAATAATGAATTTGAGAAGAAGCTCGATTCCCTTCTTAAAGACATTAAAGATAAAACTTTTTTCAACGAAGTCACTGAGGCCAATTTTTCACAAGTTAAAGATGAAGTCATCAGCTTTTGGGAGTCTCAAAAACTTACCCAAGTCCATAATAAACTGGCCCCTGAGTTATTTGGCCAGAGGAACAAAGAATGAAACTAAACACTAGAAAAATCAGAAATCATAAAGTTGCTCTTGGAAAAGAGCCTCTTCAAATGCTTACATGCTATGATTTTCAAACGGCCGGACTTCTCAATGAAACAGAGCTTGATATGATTCTTGTTGGTGATAGTGTTGGTAACGTTATTTTAGGTTATGACACGACAGTAAAAGTATCTCTTGATGAAATGAAAGTCTTTTCATCTGCAGTTAAAAGAGGGGCCCCTGATAAGTTTGTTGTCGCTGACCTCCCCTTTGGAACTTATAGCACCTTAGAAAAAGGCGTTAATAGTGCCATAGAACTTTTCCAATACTCTCAAGTCGAGGCCGTCAAATGTGAAGGTGCATTTGATTATCAGCTTGAGATGATCAAAAGAATAACTGAAGTGGGTATACCCGTTATGGGCCATATTGGACTAACCCCTCAATCTGTTCACCAACAAGGTGGTTATTATACTCACGGTAAAGATCAGGCCAGCTCAGATGAATTATTAAGACAGGCCCGTGCTCTTGAGCAGGCCGGAGTTTTCAGTCTTGTTCTGGAATGTGTAGAGAAAGAAGCTGCCGATAAAATAACGCAAGTTATAAGCATCCCAACTATTGGAATTGGCGCTGGACTAAAAACAGATGGACAAGTTTTAGTACTAAATGACTTGTTAAAAATGGGGCCACATCAGCCTCCTAAATTTTGTACACCTATTGCCAACTTATTTGACTTGAAAAAAGACCTCGTTCGAAAATATATTATTAATAACAAGGAACTTATCCAAAACTACTGGAAGGAACATGGATCTTCTTTACACCATTGATTCGGGAAACTCGCAGTCCAAGATGGCGCTATTTAAGGATGGAATCCTTCAAGACTACAAGGACTTCCAACAAAGAGACCCTAATATCCCTGTGATCTTTTCAAATGTCAGTGAAAAAGACATGAGTCTTTCTGAGTCGGCCATCAATGCTCTTTCATTAAAAAGCTCAAAAGAATTTCTAGGTATGCCCATAAATTATAGTGAGACTTTGGGCATCGATAGAATTTGTGTTGCTTGGTACGCTTTTAAAAACCTCATAGAAGAAGAGGTTGCCCTATGTATCGATGCAGGGACTTACACAACAATTGATTTGGTTACAAAAAATGGATTCATTGGTGGACATATTTTTCCAGGTGTTGAGCAGTTTTTTAATTCCTATGAAAAAGGGGCCTTACTCCCAACTTTGAAAAGTGAAGATATTCAAGTGGATTGTAGTCTAGGTCATGATACTTTCTCTTCTATAAACAACAGCTTCTTTCTTTCTATGTCGAGCGTCTTAAATCATCTCATCTCTACAAATAGTGTGAATAAAGTTGTTCTCACAGGAGGCTTTGCCCCTCACTTTTTTAACCTTCTTGAAAATTTCAATAATATAATTGTGGAGTATAAAAAAGACCTTATCCATTACTCTCTTAAAAATATTTACAATAACGTCAGAGATTTAAAACAATGAAAAAAATCCTTGGTTCCATCGCCATTATCATGGTTATAGGATTTGCCTCAACCTTTATCTATCTTGAAAAAGTAATTGCAGAAAAAAAGATTACTCATCAATTACACCTTCATAATAATTTATGCCTTAACCTCTCTGCCCAATGTGTACATAAAAAAGCTCATCAACAGCTGACTCTTTTCTGTCATAGTGGAAGCACATATCACTTCTCTTTCGTAACAGATGCCCTTGAGGGCCTTAAAAAGATTGCCCAATTTGATGAAATATCTCTGCTTCAAAAAGAAAAAACCATTATTTTTTCTGGCCCCAAGAACCATATTCAAATTACAGGTACTGATGCGGATCCTAAGGAGTTTGAATCTCTTAAGGCCCCAGTTCCTTGCCTTAGTCAGCTTACGAGGATTGAGTTCAAAAGTGGCCAAAATTAGCCTTTTATGGAATAACACCCCCTGTAATTGAATGAGGATACATGAATATATTGCTATGTGTTACAGGTTCTATCTCGGCCTATAAAAGCTATGACCTTTGCCGGTCGTTAGTTAAAGAAGGGCATCATGTTAAGGTTCTGCTCAGCGCTGGGGCCTTAGAGTTCATTAACCCTAATACATTTAAGTACCTTGGTGCTGAGGCCTTTGGCCCTCAAGACGATTTTAAACATTCTGGTGTACTCCACGTTGATTTGGCCAGATGGGCGCAAAGTTTTGTTATAGCTCCTTTATCGGCCAATAAATTAAGTGATCTTGTTATGGGTAAGGCCAGTGACCTTATAAGCTCAGTGTTTCTAGCTTTAGATCTTAATATTCCTAAGTTATTTTTTCCGGCAATGAACACCCATATGCTTAATCATCCTTTTGTTAAGGATAATTTTAATAAGCTAAAAGGCTTAGCTCATACAAAGGTTTTTGACACTCAGTCGGGAAAATTAGTGTGTGGTGAAGAAGGTGAAGGAAAGCTAGAAAATATTGAGGTTATTAAAGATTGTATTGAGTCTTTAAGCTTTAACTCTAGCTCAGAACATATTTTAATTTCCACAGGTGCTACTATTGCTCCAGTGGATCCTGTACGCTACCTCACAAACCCTTCTTCTGGTATAACAGGTTATCATTTGGCCAAAGAGGCGCTTAAACAGGGACATAGAGTTACTGTTATTGCAGGACAAATGGCCACACATAAACTGGATTTTCTTAATAGTCTTGATTCTTACCAGCTCATTAGAGTAAAGACGACAAACGAGATGTATGAGCAAGTCCATCAATACTTCCCTCACTGTACTCGTTATTACTCGAGTGCCGCTATATCTGATTTTGAGTTTGATACTGAATTAGAAAAGCTTAAAAAAAGTAGTTTTTCTCAAGCTCTCACTTATAAAAAGGCACCAGATGTGTTGCGATCGGTTTTAAAGCTTAAAAAGAATAATCAAAAAGTTATAGGCTTTGCTGCTGAAACACAACTCAATGAACAGATCCTTAAAGAAAAATACGAATCTAAGCCGGTGGATCTTTTAGTCGGGACACGGGTTCATAGTGGAATTAAAAATAAAGAGCTCCAAGGTTTTCAAAACGAAAATGGAAGTTATCTTTTTTACAGTAAAAACGGAATTCAATTTGAGGGAAATCTTAACAAATCTGAATTGGCCAAAGAAATTTTGGAAATAGAAAAATATGATTGAAATATTAAGAACGACAGAACAATTTCAAATCTTTAGAAAACATATCAAAACAGACCTTTCTATTGGTCTTGTTCCCACGATGGGAAACCTTCACAAAGGTCATCTTTCATTGGCCAAAGAATCTTTAAGGGCCAACGATATTACGGTTGTCTCTATTTTTGTAAATCCAATGCAGTTTGGCCCAAACGAAGATTTTGAAAAATATCCACGTACTTTAGGTGAAGATGCCCAGCTTTTAAAAGAACTCTTTCGAAGCGAAGGTTTTCCAAAGTCAGGACAAAAGCGTCTTGTCATCTTTGCTCCTGAAAGTGTTGAAGAGGTTTTTCCTTCAGGTTATCAAACCAAAATTGAAGTGGGACAATTAACCGATAAATTATGTGGTCTCAACCGTCCTGGTCATTTTGAAGGTGTAACAACAGTTGTTTATCAACTTTTCAATATTGTTAAACCTACCAGGGCCTATTTTGGTCAAAAAGATTACCAGCAATATATAGTCATAAAAAAAATGATCCATGACTTAAGACTGGATGTCCAAATCATTCCAATGCCAATTAAAAGGGATGACAATGGATTGGCCCTTTCTAGCCGAAACCAATATCTTTCGGAAAACGAAATGGAACTGGCCTTAAATTTACCAGTGACGCTCAATGCTCTAAAGCAAATTATTAAAAGTAACCCTTGGCCTATCTCTTATGAACTTTGTCATGCTGAGATTGAAAAGAAGATCAAATCCAACACGGGATGGGACTATCTTGAGCTTTTAGATGCTAAGACACTTGAAAGTCCTCAAAACACAACTCATACTGTGATTATTGCAGGGGCCTTAAAGGTTGGTACAACACGTTTAATCGATAACAAACTGGCAGAAGTCGTTTATGCTTGATTCAGAATTTCATATTTCCTCGGACGCAACAGCGTGCCTTGTATCCATTGTCTGTCCTAATTTCGAATATCATAAAACCGCCGATGATACAGAACGCTCCCTTGGTGAGCTCCGTGAGCTTATGAGAACTCTTGAGATTGATTCTCTTGATGAGTTTGTACAAAATAGAAAAAATATTGATCCAGCAACAATTTTAGGCTCTGGAAAAATTGAAGAAATAGCTCAAGAGGCCAAAGACCTAGGTGCTTCCCTTCTTGTTTTCGATTTTGAGCTTACGGCCTCTCAAATTAGAAATATAAAAAAGATATCTGGTATTAGTGTTGTAGATAGGTGCCATATCATCCTAGAAATATTTGCTCGCCATGCCAGGACTAAAGAAGCAAAAATTCAAATTGAAATTTCTCGTCTTAATTATATCCTTCCCAGACTTTCAGGTTTCTGGAGTCACCTTGGACGACAAAAAGGTGGTATTGGGGTTCGAGGTGGTGAAGGTGAGCAACAAATCGAATTAGATAGAAGGATTATCCGTTCGAGAATTGAATATTATAAAAAAGAGCTCAAAGAAGTTGAAAAGGCGAGAAAAGAGCGTAAGAAGAATCGTGGTAATTATGCTGTCACAGCGGCCCTTGTTGGCTATACCAACGCAGGAAAGTCTAGCCTTATGAACCGTCTGTGTCGGGTAGATATCTTGGAGCAAGATAAACTTTTTGCAACCCTCGATTCAACCTATCGAACTCTTAACCCTGACTCAAAACCAAAGATGATACTCATTGATACTGTTGGTTTTATCAGTAATTTGCCCTCCTTTCTTATTGAGGGTTTTAAAACAACACTAGAGTCTGCATTAGAGGCCGATCTTCTTATAAATGTTTGTGATCTGTCAGATCCAAACTTTAAAAAACATCTTGAGGTCACAAATGAAGTTCTTAAAGAGCTTAAGGTTGGAGATAAACCTCAAATTATTGTCTTTAACAAAAAAGATAAAATTACTGATCCCTATCTTGTACCTCTTACCAAAAGGCTCTATCCTGGAAGCTTTGTCATCTCTAGTTTTGATAAAAGTGACGTCAACTCTTTAAGAGAACATATCATTAACTTCCTATTGGACCAGCAAGATCACTACGACTTATTTGTGCCTTATGATCAAGGAGAGGCACACTCTATTATTTTAGGTAAAACAAACGTTATTAAATCTATAAGTCATGAAAAAGGTGTCTTTTATAGAATTAGGATCCCAGACTTTATCTTTAATCAACTAGGGATTAAGCCTTATATCTTAAGACCAGATGACCCTCTTCTAGAGGATTTAGAGTAAAAAGTAATAAGATCTAGGGCTAATAAATAAGGCCAGATCTAAAGACGATGGTCAGAGCAAAGACCGCTACACTCGAAAAGATTCCAATACCAATAAAGACGCTATCACTATACATGAGTATCCCCTCACCTCATTATACTCGACTTTATTGGTATAAAACTAAAGTAAAACTAACTTATGGAAGTCCTTGATATTCAGTGGTTTTTCTAGTTTTTGATAAGAAGCAAGCTCACTTTTATTAAGCGATGAAGCTTTTCCAGACAAAATAACAGTGGGGTGCTCAAGATGCTCAAGAAGATCGGGATAATGATCAACATCTAATAAGATGAGATCTGGCCCAACATTTTGGACTAAACTAAGATTATCGAGATCTTTATTGGGGCCAATGACTTGAATGTCATGACCTTCAAGCGCCGTTTTGGCCATTTCCAATAAGAAGTCTTCGTCCACAAAATAAAGAATTGTTTTCATAGACGCTTATTATCAAAAAATCTATTTACTGCCAAATAACTAAAAAGGGAAAAAAAAGGGCCACAAAAGTGGCCCTTATATTTCTAAATTGAAATAGAAATTACTCGTCACTTCCACCGATTTTAAAGTCTTTCAACTTATCGGCCATAGTGGTTGTAGTAGGCATCTGCTTAACATAAGAAGCTACATTTTGTGCTTCAATGTTAGTTGCAGACTTAATAGAAAGAGCGATTTTCTTGGTATCTTTATCAACCGAGATTACCATAGCTTTAACTTTATCCCCTCTATTAACTACATCTGAAGGCTTCTCAACTCTATCTTCTGATAATTCAGAGATATGGATTAGTCCTTCAATACCTGTCTCTAGCTCTACGAAAGCACCAAAGTCAGTAACTCTTAGTACTTCAGCTTCAACGATAGTTCCAACAGGTAGTCTTTCTTCAATCTTCTTCCAAGGATCTTCTTCAAGTTGCTTGATTCCCAAACAGAATTTTTGGTTTTCTTTATCAACAGAAAGAACGATGGCCTCAATATCCTCGCCTTCTTTATAGTCTTGAGTAAGATTTACATTTTTCTTAGTCCAAGAGATATCAGAAACGTGAATAAGAGCATCTACTTCCTCGCCTAGATCAACGAAGATTCCAAACTCAACTACAGATTTGATTTTACCAACTACTTTATTCCCTAGTGGGTATTTAGCGATAATATCATCCCATGGATTTGGATGAAGTTGTTTAACACCAAGAGAAATTCTCTTGTTTTCAATATCAACATCAAGAACCTCAGCTTCAATTGTTTCACCAACATTGTAGTGCTTAGCTGGGTTTTTAATTTTACCAGTCCAACTCATTTCACTAACGTGAATAAGTCCTTCGATTCCATCTTCGAGTTCAACAAAGATTCCGTAATCTTTAACAGATACGATTTCACCTTTCACTCTAAGACCTGATTTAAATTTCTCTTGAGCTTGTTCCCAAGGGTTTGGTTGAACTTGCTTAAGCCCTAAAGAAACTCTTTCTTTATCTGTATCAAACTTAAGGATTTTAACTTCAATCTCATCTCCAAGATTCAGAAGAGCAGAAGGATGCTTCACTCTACCCCATGACATATCAGTGATATGAAGAAGACCGTCAATTCCACCTAAGTCAATAAAAGCACCATAATCTGTGATGTTTTTAACAACACCTTTAACGATCATACCTTCTTGAATTTGAGTAAGAATTTCATTTCTCATCTTCCCTCTTTCTTCTTGAAGAATTGCTCTTCTAGAGAGAACGATGTTTCCTCGTTTTTTGTTAAACTTGATAACTTTAAATTGCATTGTTTTACCAATGTACTTATCAAGGAAACGAGTAGGTCTAAGATCAATTTGAGATCCTGGTAAGAAAGCTTTCACGCCGATATCAACTGAAAGACCACCCTTAACCTTAGAAATAACTGTTCCTTCAAGAGGCATTCCTTTCTCACAAGCTTCAGATATTTTATCCCAAGCTTTAATGATTTCGGCCTTATCTTTAGAAAGGATAAGGTTACCCATTGAGGACTCTAGTTTTTCTAGATAAACCTCGATTGTATCATCTTTTTTCACTTTTAAAGTTCCATCATAACTCTGGAATTCTTTAACGGAAACAAGACCTTCTTGTTTGTAGCCAATGTCAACGGTTATAAAATCCGCTCCAACACTTACTACTTTCCCCATGAAGACTTCACCCTCTTCAAAGTTTTTTGACGTTGTTGTGGCAAGCATTTTACCGAACTCGGTCTCCTGCTTTTCATCAACATCCTCACCGAAGACTACTTCGTAGCCATCCATCCATTTTTGTTTTGTCATTTGATTTGACATAATAATTCACCTCGAAAATTTCATTCGACCCTCTACTGAAGGCTACCTTTAAAGGTGCGTAAGTCTAAGTTTTTTAATGTTATTCGTCAACCGGAAGACTTAGAAAGGTGCTGCCCGCGGACCAATCTGCTTCGTCTTTTAAGGCTTTTTTCGTATTGATTGAGAAACACAGAAGCATGAAAATGGTCAAACTTGGCCAAGTAGCTGATATCTAATTGCTTATTGAGTAGGTTTTTAATACCAAAATACAGCTCTCTGCCATTGCCGAGCTGATACCCTTTTATATGTTGTGGCCATCTCTGGGCCAAATTGAGTAAGAACTCACTTTTAGGGGCCATGACGGATATGGAGTTTTCAAGGGCGCAGATAACCGAATCATTCATATAGGTCTTATTATCCAAAGTGAGCCATATATCCATCTCTTTGATTAACCCTTTAAGGTTTTGACTAGGGTAAAAAACAATATCGTGTTTAAAATCTGTCTCTAATGCAAGTCTTGATAATGGCCCATACAAAGGATGCTCTTTCCAATCTCTTTTGGAAGCAAAAAAGAGAATAAATGGTCGCTTAAAAAGCCCATCATCTCTAAGAAGAGTTAGAATTTTTAAAATTTTCTGTACCCTCTCCATTTTTGCGTACCCTGAAACTTCTAATCCAATAAGGGTGTGATTGGCCTTCAACTCGTCCGCTTTTAGGGCCAAGGACCAGTCTAAATGATGATAAAAATCTTTTTCCTCACTAAAACGATGCTTTAGGGGCAGACCAACTGATGTCATTTTTCTTAAAGGAATATGAAACTGTAAATAAAGATAATCCATATTTCGTTTTTCTGGCACAAAAATATGGTCAACTCTTCTTTTAATAATTTTGTGCCATATTTTGTTATATTTTTCAGAAACATGAGAGCCTTGAAAATGTAAAAGGGGTATTTCAGGGAATTTTCGTAAGAAAAAAAACAAAGGCCATATATAGCGCAAATCAAAGCAGTGGATAAGATGAATTTTATCTTTGGAAATAGAATCAAGTACAGGGTCTAGTTGTTTCCAGTTCCAAAATTTAAAAGAAATCATCCCCTGTTGAAAAATAAAATGAATAGGATGTTTTTTTAATTTCTTATACAAATAAGAGTTTTCTCGGCAGACTAATGTAATTTTATACCCTAGATCCAATAAATTTTTACATATTTCATAGGCCCATTGAGAAGTAAGATCCCAATCTTTTTTAGGACAAATAATCAGAATATGAAAAGAATGAGGGAGTTGCGCTTTAGACATTAACTAAAGTTTACTTCCAAGAGTCTCTTCTACCAAGACGCCCTTGACCGAACCAATTTTGATGCTTGCACTAAATTTTAACATACGCTTATAGCGATCATTTGAGAACCAAAAGATGATATCGCCTTTTCTTTTTAGCGCACCATGAAACCGTGTTTGGGCCTTTATTTTTATAGCATCAATTTTCTTACCCATGATTTCAACTTTCTCAAATCGATCGATGCTCATGGAAAGAATCCAGATTTTTCCTCTCGTCACAACGGGAACTCTGTAGGTTTTACCCTGTACCATGTCGAGTCCTCTGACAAAAAATAAGGCCGAAAAAGAGTCTTGCATATATTGAGGAATATACTTTTGAATCTTCCTATCTGTAGGAATCCCTTTTTTAACCCTTTTATACCAATGATATGTTTTTCTTGCCTCATGATCAAAAATCTGAAGATCATCTACAGTCTGATTGCTTTCTCTTTGAATAAGAGTATATTTAATTGGAAGAAATTTTTCTATATCGACAAATGTCTCAACACTATCTTCGAGTTTATATATATAACGATAATAATCTGCTGTTTTAAGTTTCGCTTCAAAATGAAAACTTAATTTCTTATCAATTTCTTTAGGTTTGTAGGTAAGCAGTTGAATATAACCCGCTTTGATTCCCATATAATTCACTTGATAAAATAATTTTTCACCTGGATAAATATTAGGAATATAATTTTCCCAGACCTTTTCAGAAGCTTCATCTAACTTAAGAAGGGACTTAGGATAATCTGCAGGAGGGTTCCACGCTGGTAAGACTTCTACTGACTTTTTTTCTACTACCTTTTTTGGTTTAGCGGTCTTTTTTCTTGAAATTGTTTTTTTAACAACAATTTTTTTTAAAACTTTTTCTTCTTTGATATCCTTCGTTTCAAAACGCTTGATATCCATTTCTTTAATTTCAAAAGTATTTAATACTTCCTTTGCTTCAAAGTCAGAAAATTCTTTATCAGAATGACTAGCACAGCCAAACATAGATAATAAGAGGAGAAAGTAAATTTTATTCATAAATAAACTTGTTTTAGTTTTTCTAAAAATATCTCTTCACCTTCGGTTATAACAGGCTTAATCTTTAAGTACCAAATATCTGATTCAAGGGCATTACCATCTATTTTTACAGCATCCTTTTCTGTCGTCACAAGTGTAAGCTTAAGTTCTTTTGACTTATTGATGAGATTACTAATCTGGCGGGGTTTATACTTATGATGATCGCGATAAATTTTCTCCACTTTAACATTTAAGTTAAGCTCACCTAAAGTATTTAGAAATGACCCTGGGGATCCTATCCCACAAAAAACAAGTAAAGGCTCATTCATAAACTGCTCAAGGCCTTTTTGCTCACCTGTTTTTAGATTCACAAAGCACTCTGGTGTATAATTCATTTCAACGATAGGAATATTTCGAGGATGAGCATCTTGAACACGAGACTTAAATTGTCTAACAACTTCTGGGTTCTGATTTTGAGTTTTAGTAAGCACAATAATATCTGCATCTTTTATAGCACCAAAAGGCTCTCGTAAGTTCCCAAGAGGAAAAAGCAGGCTCTCACTTCCTTTAAAACCCTTTGAATCAAAAAGAAGAATATTTAACTTTCTTCCTATTTTTAAATGTTGAAAAGCATCATCTAGTAAAACAATATCAGGAAGAAACCTATTAAAATAAATCTTAAGATTATTTGATCTATTTTTGCCCACAATAATATTGCTTTTCTTAAGGTTACGCTTCATTAGGACCGCTTCATCACCATAGAGGTCGGCCTGATCACTCTCAACCACTCCACCCTTTGATTCAAGTTTACCCTTGTAACCTCTTGTTAAGATCAAAGGACTGAGCCCTTTATCTTCCCAGTATTGAGAAATCAATAATGTCAAAGGTGTCTTCCCGGTTCCCCCCACGGAAAGATTTCCAATGGAAATAATAGGGACATGAAAGTCTTTCGAATTAAAAACACTCGTTCTGTAGCCTATCCTTCTTAATTTCAAAATGAGAAACCATAGACACCAAAAAGGCAAAAAAAGAATAAAAATGAGAATTCTAAATACTTTCATTAATCACTTTTGACATATAAGGGGCCACTTGTTGTTTATTACAATCCAGTAACTCTTTAGTTGTTTTTAACTGTTTTACTAATTTATCATATTCCTTTTCATTTTGTGCCCAAAACTCACAAATTTTTAAAAGGTTAAAAGAATTTACTCTTTCTTGAAGAAGCTCTGGAAATACAAGCTCTTGATGAACAATATTGGCCAAAGATATGGGCCCATCATAATCAATAAATGTCTGATAAATAAACTCATTTAATAAAGAGCTTTGATAACAAACAATCGTTGGGATCTCCATAAGGGCGGTTGATAATGTTACGGTTCCACTTGCTGCAAAGGCAAGGTTTGTGTAATTCATAACCTCTTCAAGTTGAGAGTGAGGATAAATATAATCAATATCTTTTTGATAAGGATTATAAAGCTCTTGATCTACATTAGGAGAACGAATTAAATAAGATTTTACATTGTATTTCTGTTTTAAAAGTCTAAGGGTTTTTACAAAAATTGGTAACAGGTGACGAACCTCAAAATTTCTACTTCCTGGTAAGATTAAAAGTTCTATTTTCTCTTTTAAAGAAGGACGGATCCTTTCTTCGTGTAAAACCTTCTCATGAGTCTTTAACAAAGGGTGATTAACGGAAATAACCTTATTCACACCTCTTTTTTCAAACCAATCCTTTTCAAAAGGGATAATCGTAAACAAAGAATGAACCGTTTGCTCTAAAACTTGTGCTCGATAGGCCTTCCATGCCCAGGCCTGAGGAGCAACATAATAAAGGACTTTAACTCCATGTTTGTTAAGCTTTTTGGCCAAACGTAAATTAAAATCTTGAAAATCAATAAGCAGGGCCACTTTTGTTTTTCTTTGAATACACTGCTGTTCAATATTTGTAAGAGCTTTTAAATAAAATGGAATTTTACCTACGACCTCAGATATTCCCCAAGAGCTAAAATCCTTAAGGTGGTATAATAGCTCCACTCCTTTATCGGCCAGTTCATCTCCCCCAACTCCCCAGAAATGGGTGTTTGGACAAAGTGCCCTGAGCTCATCGAAAAAAGACAGGCAATGCTGCTCTCCTGACTTTTCTCCAGCGATAATTAAACAGTTTGATTCATTCATTGTTGGTTTTTTAAATCTAAAAATTGAGGATCTGAAAAATTATCCTTTTCACCATTGGCCTCAATATAATCTAAAACATTTTGGACACAGTTCACGGCCTTTAATCCATCATGAACATTAACCGCTATCTCTTTGCCATCCCTTATTGATTGATAAAAACATTTATGCTCAGAAAGCAGATGATCATTTTTACCAAAATCTATTCGTTTTACACCATCATCTTTAGTCGTAAAGAGAATCTTATTTTCAAGAAGATCTAATTGAAGACATCCATTTTCATTAACAACTTCAATACTTCTTACTTCATCAACATGATCACGAGAAGATTGAATTAATGCTCTCGATCCAGTCTCTGGAAGAATGAACTGAGCACTCACGACATCCCATTTATTTGTTTTACTTTTAAACCCATAAGCATCAACTAGCTTAGGAGTGCATTTAAAAAAGTGTATCAAGATATCAAGATCATGTATCATAAGGTCCGAAACGACATCTACATCAGTGGCACGCGATTTAAACGGACCAAGACGAGAAATTTTTATCTGAGAAGCTCCACTAAAGAACTCCTCAAACGAGCTAATATTTTCCCAAACTTTATGAAATCTTTCAGAATGGCCTACTTGAAAAATAATTTGCGAGCTCTTTTCAAGAAGCTTCTCTAACTTCCGCGCTTCTTCTAAGCTGGCCGTCAACGGCTTTTCACAAAAAATATGTTTGCCTTTTTCTATAAGATATTCACAAATCTCGTAATGAGTAGAAGTCGGTGTGACTACGATGGCCGCATCAATCTCATCAATAACCTCACTAATATCCACGACCATTTTAACTTGTGGATAAGACTCTTTGAGTTTTGCCTTAAAGCTATCAACATTATTAAACTTATCGACAATGGCAACAAGTTGGGCCTCGGCAAGGGCCTGGGCCTTCTGTGCGTGCCATTTACCTAAATGTCCATGACCAATGATGGCCACCTTGACTGGTTTCATTTTTATAACCCTTTAAGAAAAAGGAGCAAGACCGACTTCACTTTTTATTATCTCTTCAGTCATTTGAGAGATAATTTCATTATCTTTATATTCATTCATCATCTCGGGATGATCAACAAAAGATCTTGGTGAAATTTTTGAGGACTCCATAGCTCTAAAAAAATCGACGACTTCAGTGATTTTATTTTTGGCATAACCTCTTCTTCTTAATCCTATAATATTGATTCCCTTCAAACGAACTCTATTACCAACGGCCGTACAAAACTGAGGAATATCTTTATCTATCGCCGAAGCTCCTCCAATATAACTACCTCTGCCAAGCTTAACAAATTGGCTAATATTAGTACCACCACCTATAATCGATCCTTCACCTACTTTGACATGACCTGCAAAGTTTGTAGAGTTTGCTACAATACAGTTATCACCAATAATCACATCATGTCCGACATGAACATAGGCCATCAATAACGTATTAGAACCAATCTTAGTGAGTTTATTCTCTTTTAGGGTTCCTCTATGAATTGAAACATACTCTCTGAATGTATTCCCATCTCCTATCTCAACTCGAGTATCTTCACCTTTGTAAGTCATATCTTGTGGAGCGGCCCCAATAGAACAAAAGGGAAAGATGTTATTATTTTTTCCAATTGTTGTGTGACCATCGATACATACATGGGCAGCAATTTTGGTTCCCTCACCTACTTCTACATGAGGTCCGATAATACTATAAGGACCAACCTCTACACTTTCATGTATTTTGGCCCCATCACTTATAATAGCGGTAGTGTGAATTTTCATATGTAACCTTTAAAATTTAATCGAGGCCAAAACAGATGCCTCAGACATTAATTGTCCTTCATGATAAATCTGACAATCCTGACTGATCATTGGTCCTCTTATTTTTTTTAATATTGATCTCAGTTCTAAATCCATTCCAGGAACAATCGCCTTTCTAAATTTAGCATTTGATACTGATACTAAAGCAACATCCATATTACTGTTAAATGGATCTTGTACAATTTTGGTCATTATAAAACTTGAAGCTTGGGCCATTGATTCTATCTGAACAACCCCTGGTAAGATGGGGTTTCCTGGAAAGTGCCCAGCGAAGATAGGATGATCTGGTCTCGTAAAAAAATGAGCGACAACTTTTCCTCCAACAAGATCTGCTGTCGTAATACTATCAATTGGCTTTTCTTCAACTACTTCAATATGAGAAACAGAGTCGACAAATAAAAAGGGATCTCTATGAGGAAGATAGGCCATAACCTGTTCTTTAGTGAAAATCATTTAAGCTCCCTTAGTTTTTTCCAAGCTTAGCTTACGGATGGTGGCCAACCCCTTCATCCATTCTTTAAGTGGTCTAGCTGGATGACCGCCAAGTTTTGTGCCCGCTGGCCAGCTATTATTAACAAGACCACCGCCACCGACTTGGCAACCTACACCAAGCTCAATGGAAGGTCCGCAACCGGCCTTTCCACCAAAGACGACATAATCTTCAAGCTTAGCACTTCCGCCTAAGGCCACTTGACCACAAAGTAAAACATGCTTACCTATCTGACAGTTATGTCCTACTTGGACATGATTATCTATTTTACTACCCTCACCAATTGTCGTTGGATAGAAGGTTCCTCCATCAATACATGAATTGGCCCCAATCTCTACCTCATCGCCAATTGTGACTCCACCAAAGTGCCACATCTTTTTATGGGCCCCGTCGATGAATTGATATCCAAACCCATCGGCACCTATAGTAACGTGAGAGTGAACTCTACAGTTGTTACCAATTTTGCTAAAAGGATAAATTGAGCCATGAGCAAATAGGACTGTTTTATCTCCGATGCTAGAGTTTGCACCAATATGACAGTGAGGGTGAACAACAGCACCTTCACCAATTGTGACATTTTGGCCAACAAAACAATTTGCCCCTACCTTAGCTGTTGGGTGTATTTTGGCCGACCCGTCTTCACGTCCATCCATCATCAAATCAAGATTTTCATATGCTTTTTGATGAAAATGATAACTGAGTTGAGTCAATGTCCTAGGAAAGTCATTCGTTACAATAACAACTTGAGCTTTTTCTTCAACGGACTTCCAGTCTAGATCATCTTTAATTGTATTGTATAAATCTTTAGTTAAAAGAATCGAAACTTTTTCACTTTGTTCATTTTTAAAATGAGAAATAAATTGATTAAAAAACTTCTTCTCACTAAGTAAAACAAGGTATTTATCCCTTACTCTTTCAACAGGGCATATACCTAAAAAGGCAGTTTGTTCATAACTGCCTTTAATAAGTTCCATTTGAGAATTTTCTTTGAAAAAGTTCATAAAAAACTACTTCGTCTTGTCATAAGCCTTAATGACAAGATCAGTTAAGTTCTTCTGATTTTTGGCGTATATAATAGGGGCCACAGACAACTCAAAAGTTAAATCAACTTTTTCTTTTTTAGATACTTCTTCAACAATTTTTCTAATCTTATTTAAAAGAGGTTTTTTAAGCTCGGCCTCAAGACCTTGAATCTCTTTTTGATAACCCATCGATTTTTGTTGAAGGGCCATGATCATTTTTTGAATAGACTCCTGCTTTTTAATTTTAGCAGCATCACTCAAAACAAGACTTTGTTTCTTGAAATCTTCTTGGGCCTTTCTAATTTTATCTTCTTCTTTTTTAAGTTCGGCCTGTTTTTTTTCAAATTCCTTTTTAAGTTTATCTCTTACTTTTATGCCTTCTTTAACCGATAACAAAACCTTTTGTACATCTACAGTTCCAACCAAAGTGGCCGAAGCAGAAAAAGAAAAAAGCAAAGCGAAAACTAGTAATCCTTTAAACATCATATCGTACTCCTTAAAATAACTGTCCAATATCAAAGTGAAATTTACTTCCCTCATCCCTTGGGTCTGGATTAATTGGGTACCCAAATTCAAACCTAAGAACACCAATTGGGGAAAACCATCTAAAGCCAAATCCATAATCCATGTTTAGCTTGAAGTTATCATACTTTCCTGCATCACCGGCGTCAAAAAAGAGAACCCATTTGAGCCCCGCTTCACGAGCTAAGGGATGCTCAAGCTCTAAGGTTGTGAATCCTTCAAAAGTTCCACCCTTATTAAACCTTCTCTTTATACCATTTTCATCTGTAACCGTTTCCTCTGGACCAATCGCTTCATAATTGTACCCTCTTAAGTTTTTAGGGCCACCAAGAGTAAATTTTTCGGTACGCGGTATAGGTTTTCCATCAACACTTTCAATTTTTCCTATTTTGAGTCGACTTCTAAAGACTAAGTCACCCCAAATTTTATGATAAAAACGACCATCAAATTGGTTTTTAAACCATTTCTTATCCCCGCCTAGACCTGAGTACTCACTAGATAAACTAAAATAATACCCTTTAGATGGTTCAAAGGAGTTGTTTCTTTTATCCCGAGAAAGAGTTGTCGTAATACTTGAGGCCAGTCCGTTTTCAGTCCCTTCATCAACCGTTGGGTCTGCAACATTTGTTATTTTGACGTCCTCAAGCTTGTAAGTAAAAAAGAGTCTTGTGTACTCAAAAATAGGATAACCAATACGAAGATCAAAACCTCTTTTCTTATAACGAAGCGAAGTACTTTGCTTGTTATCAGTTAGAAATGCATCACCACCAGCGATCCATTTCGTGTCCCTGAAGTAAGGATCAGTAAAACTTAGATTAAAGGTTTTAGAAGTTCTTGAGTGAGAAACACTAAAAGATAAATTTTGTCCTAGACCAAGAAAGTTATTCTGAGAAATCGAACCTTGAAAAAACTCTTTACTGGCCGTTGAATATCCTGCACCGAGTGAGATTTGTCCTGTATTTCTTTCCTTTACTGCAATCTCAATATCAAGAACATCATCTCTATCTCTTCTTGTAACAGTATTGAACACCACAGAGTTAGGCTCAAAGAAACCAAGGCGATTAACGTTTTCTTTAGACTCTCTTAATGCAGTTCCTGAAAACTTTTCACCTTCGATTATTTTTAACTCACGTCGAACAACTTTATCTCTTGTCTTGGAGTTACCTAAGACTTTTATTTTACCAAAGTAGGCAATCTTACCTTTTTCAAAGGAGAAGTTAACATTAACTTTATTTTCCCCTGGTACTAGCTGCAGGTCTCTTAGAACGTTAGCAAAAGCATAACCTTTATCCTGATACATTTCCGTCAAAAGCTGTACGTCTCTTCTAAAGTCCATTTCTGAGTAAATATTGTCTTTTTTGAGAGTAATTTTTTCTTTCAGCTCATTTTCCGGGAAAAGAACTTCACCCTGAAAGTTAATCTCATTGATGGTATACTGCGGGCCCTCATTAACTTTAATCGTAATAAATACCCATTTCTTATCTTCTGACACCGTTATTTGTGGCGAGCCAAGATTAACCTGAAGATAACCCTTACTCTTATAAAACAGTTTTATTCTCTCAACATCAGTATCAAAGTTTATCTCTTTAAAGTTACCGGAGTTAGACATAAAGGAAAATAAGCCCTCTTCCCGTGTTTCCATGATCCCCTTGAGCTCATTATCAGAAAATGCTTTCGTTCCTAAAAAAGTAACCTTTTTTACTTTAACCTTATCAAATTCTTTTACTTTAAAGATTAGCTCGATGTTCTCTTGGCTTGTTTGGTTGAATCCATAGTCTACACTCGCTAAGAAGAAACCTTTTTCTTCGTAGTGTTTTTGAATAGAAGCAACATCTACCTTAACGGTATTAACATCCAATATAGCAAATTCTTTTGTTTTAATTTGGGCCGTTAAATCTTCATCATCGATTTCATCATTACCTTCAAAAATAATCTTAGTAACAATGGGTTTTTCTTTCACCACAAATATCAGATAATTTTTACCCTTATGAACTTTATGATGGGCCTCTACCGTTTCAAAGTATTTTAAATCATAAATTCTTTGAATATCTCTTTTAAGAGTATAGTTATCAAGAACCATACCAGCTTTTATTCTAACCTTTTCTAAGATGGCCTCTTTTTCTACCTTCTTAATTCCTTTGACGGTTACTTCATCAACACGAAACAAATCCCTAGATGGGCCTAGGTCTTCTTGTGCCATCAGGTTTATAGAGAAAACAGATAATATAATGAAAAGGAGGCATTTAACCTGCCTTAGCGCTTTATTTAAACAGGACATGAGATGTCTTATTCCTTAATTTATTTCAACCAGGTTCTTATCCTGCTTCCAGTCAAAAACCCAAATCTAGAATCAGCAATTTACCAGTAGTCATACAAAGTTACAAAGAAAAGATGTCAGGTAAAATCAATTCACAACGACGCCGTCTTGAATAATAAACTTATTTGAAAATTGCTTAGCAACCTTGTCATCATGAGTAACAACAACAAGCGTTGAACCTGTATGATTTGCCAAGTCTTTTAGTAGATCAACAACCTTTCCCGTATTATCAGAATCAAGACTTCCTGTAGGCTCATCGCATAGTATTAACTTCGGCTCAAGTGAAATGGCACGAATAATATTTATTCTTTGCTGCTCTCCGCCAGATAACTCATACGGAAATTTCTCTAAGCATGAATGGACACCAAGCTCTTTGGCCAGACCCAAAACTTTTTGCTTAACTTCACCAACAGAAACATTACCAATTCTTGCAGGTAGTAAAATATTACTTAAGCAATCCATTGAGGGTAATAAAAAATGAAATTGAAAAACTAAACCTATAAATTTATTTCTATAACGCCCAAGCTCTTTATCTTTATATTGTCCCAGATCTTTATTCTCTATCCATATTTTTCCATCACTGGGTCGGTCTAATCCTGCAAGAAGATGAAGAAGGGTTGATTTCCCTGAGCCGGAGGCACCTTGTATGACGTACTGTTGTTCAGATTCCAGAACTAAAGATGCACCTCTTAAGGCCGAAATCTTTCCAAAATTCTTTTTTAAGTTTTCTACTTTTACCAACTCATTCATGCAAACTCTCTTCTAAGCCCTTCCAAGATAGGTCTCCTCTTTATTCTATACAACAAGAATCCTGAAAAAATTAATAACCAAACCATAGCAAGACCAAAAACAACTAAGTAGTCTTTATGGTCTAGAATAATTTCTAAATTAGTGAGGTGATAGACTTCAGGAGGTAATCGTAAAAAGGATATATTTAAAAGAGCATAATTAAAAAATCGAACAAATAAAATGCTAAGAGCACAGGATAGTCCCCATATAATAAAAATTAAAAATAACCAACTCCTCACAAGTTGTCCCTGAGAAAAACCCAGAGCTTTAATAAGAAAAAGCTCTTTTGTCCTTTCCTCATTAAGGAATATGATAAAGGCCAAAACATTAAAGATAGCTATAACCACGACCATTTGTAATATGAGCCCAATCATAAAACGCTCAACTCTAACGGCCTCAATAAGACTAGAGAACTCTTGCCAATAAATTTTGACATTAAACTCTAACCCTAAATCATTAATGAGCTCTCGCCTTAGGGCCAATAAATCACTATCAGCGATACTTTTAGCCTTAACAAGAACGATGTTAACTTTATCATCAACGGCAAAAGATTTTTGCATAAAATCACGATTTATATATATGGTCCGTAAGTCTTTTTCATAGATCCCGTGAGAAACAATATCACCAACTTTAAGCCTTTTAAGCTCTGGCATCCCAACTATTGCCTTATTTTTATTTCCAAAGGCCAAGGTAACGAAATCCCCTTTTTTGACCTTTAAATATTTGGCCAACTCAACTCCTAAGGCCACATCCTCTGTCCCGATAGAAACGGCAAGGTTTGTAACAAGACCAAATTCATTAGGGGCTATTCCTTTCATAAGAACACCCTTTGAATCTTGTCCACTAAGAATAAATCCCTGTGTTTGATAGACTCCTGTGTAGCTCAATATCTCATCTTTAGTGAGTGCCTTTTTCAAATGATCTTTTATATAAAAAGGGGCCTTATCGGAGTAGAGATAAAGATTACCTTGAGCACTTCTTAGACTTTCTTTCATAGAAGTTTCAAAACCATCCATAATTCCAAATGTTGCCAAAATTACAGATATAGAAAAAGAAAGACCGACGATAACCCCTAACGAAAATTTGGAACTTGCTTTGGAACTAAAGATAATCCTAAAAAAGGTTTTAATCATCTTTTTGAACTCTCCACCTTAAAAAAGCATCCATAAAACCATCAAGGTCACCATCAAGGACTTTGTCTGGATTAGTAGACTCAAAACTCGTCCTATGATCTTTTACGAGTTTATAAGGGTGAAGTACATAAGACCTTATTTGGGCCCCCCAGCCTATTTCAGATTTTGAGTCCTCAACTGCTTGATTCTTTTCTCTTAGCTTTTGCATTTCTAAATCATAAAGCCTCGACTTTAAAACCTTAAAGGCCTGTAATTTATTTTGAAGTTGGCTTCTCTCGTTCTGACAATTAACAACTATGCCTGATGGTAAGTGGGTTAACCTAACAGCAGAGTCTGTTGTGTTAACAGATTGTCCTCCAGCACCACCAGATCTAAATACATCTATTCTGACATCTTTATCTTCAATTTCTATCTCAATATTATCGTCCACCTCAGGTGAAACAAAAATAGAAGCAAAACTAGTATGTCTTCTCGCATTAGAATCAAAAGGAGATATCCTCACTAGCCTGTGAACACCTGATTCACTTTTAAGAGATCCATAAGCATAATTCCCTTGGGCCATAAGGGTAACAGATTTGATCCCAGCAGAATCTCCTTGCTGATAATCAAGCTGTGAGAGTTTGTAGTTCTTTTTCTCACACCACTTTATAATCATCCTATAGAGCATGCCTGCCCAATCACAAGACTCTGTACCACCTGCACCAGCATTAATAGATATAATGGCGTTATTAGGATCCATCTCATCAGATAAAAGTACTTTAAGCTCGGCCGCTTCAAAGGCCTTTACAAAAGCCTCATAGGTTTCTAATGCCTCTCCTACTGAATCTGGATCTTCTTGCGCAAATTCCACAAGTGTATTGAAGTCATCATAAAGAGTTTTTAGCCCATTATAGACCTCAACCACATCTTCAATAATGGCCTTTTCTTTTTGTATTTTTGAAGCTTGATTGGTGTCTTCCCAAAAGCCCTCTAGGGACTCCATTTGGGTAATTTCTTCTAGGCGATTTTCTTTTTTAGATATTTCAAAGTGCCCCCCTTAGAAGCTCGAGCTTCTTTTCATAGGAGCGTATTTCATTAGATTTTTCTTGAAGATCGATTTCAGTGCTCATTATTTTATCCATTTCATTTTTCGTATTATCTTATCTTCTAGATCAAACATGATCTTTTCTTCTTTATTAGATTGTTCGTGATCATACCCTAGAAGGTGAAGAAAACCATGTAAAAAGAGGGCCACAATCTCTTGTTCTACACTATGCTCAAGCTCTTTTGATTGTTTTAAGGCAACTTCTTTACAGATAACGATATCACCGACATGCAGCTGAGATGTAAAAGCTAGCTCACCTTTTCCTAGACCTTTTCTTAAGTTATTGTATTGTGGAAAGGAGAGAACATCAGTGATCTTATCTTTGCTGCGATGCAATCTATTGAGTTCCCTTATTTTATGCTTCCCACAAATTAATAAGGAAAGGCCAATCTCTTTATTTTGAATACCGCTTAACTCTCTGAGTAGATTTTTTTCAATATGACCTAAGATCTCATGCAAATATTGATCAAGCCTTTTTTTATGATAAAAGGATTGAGAGGACCTAGATGTATCGCTACACGCCAAGTCAATTTTTTTACTGTGAATTAATTTATTCCTCATAATTAATGCGCCATCATAATTGAAAAGGAAAACAAATGGCAAATACAGAGTATCAAAGATTTAAAGAAGTCATTAAGAAACTCAGAGACCCTCAAAATGGTTGCCCTTGGGATTTAAAACAAACTCATAGTACCCTTCTTAAATACCTTATAGAAGAATGTTATGAGTTTATCCACGCTGTCGAAACAGAAAATACTAAGGAGATGGAAAATGAACTTGGAGATATTCTACTTCAAATCCTTCTTCACACAACGATAGCTGAAGAATCAAAAAAGTTTGATATGGAAAGTGTCTGTAAATTGGCCGCTGACAAAATGATAAGAAGACATCCCCACGTTTTTGAAAATAAAGATAACAAAATTGAAGTTGAGCAGGTTCTTGATAATTGGGAAAAAATTAAAGATGAAGAAAAAGGTAATCAAGTTAGTGAAATTGATGATGCCTATTTAAGGCTCCCTTCCCTTATGTCAGCAACTAAGATTGGAAAGAAGACTCAAAAAATTGGCTTTGACTGGGACGATGCTTCTCAAGTTTCCTATAAAGTTGAAGAAGAATGGCAAGAGCTTAAAGAAGAAATCACGCCATCCAAAATTGATAAAGATAGAATTTTTGAAGAAATGGGAGACTTTTTATTTTCAATTGTTCAATTCGCTCGACACCTTGAAATCGATCCCGAGGCCGCGTTACGCTCGGCCAATAGTAAGTTCACTCGTCGATTTCGAAAAATGGAAGAGCTTATTAAAGAGGATCAAAAAATCCTAAGAGAAATGAATCAAAAACAAATGGATGTTTACTGGGATCGTGCTAAAATCTTAGAAAAAAATGAAAATTGAAAAATTAAATCAAGAAAACAGACTCCATAAGGCCCCCATGCCTGTCATCGCTCTTACAGGAGGGGTCGCTACTGGTAAATCCACTGTAAGTGATTATTTAATCAAGCATGGTGAAAATATCATTTGTGCAGATAAGCTCGTTCATCAGATCTATCAAAAGCAAGAAACCTACGAATTTATATCTACTCTTGTTCCTGAGGCGATTAATAACGGCCAGATCATTTTCCCTAAGCTTCGAGAAAAGTTTTTTAGCAATAAAGAACTTCAATCAAAAATTGAAAACTTTATTTACTCCCACTTACCTCATGAGTTTACTGAGGCCTATAAAACATTTAATAAACCAGACTTTATATTTTACGATGTTCCTTTGCTCTTTGAAAAAAAACTAGATCCACTCGTCGACTATATTGTTGTGGTTTACTCTAAAGCAGAAGAACAAATCCAGAGATTAATGATAAGAGACTCTATAAGTAAAGAACTAGCCCAAAACATGCTCACCAAACAAATGCCTATTGATGAAAAAAAAGATAGGGCCGATTATGTTATCGAAAACAGCTCTGATCTTAAAAAGCTTTATCAAAACATTGATAGTTTTTTAAAATTTCTAAAAAATTAATTAAGATTCAAGCTGAGCTTTTTGAACACCTTCAGTGATTTTCTCATTTTTAATTAGATTGACAGCATCGAGCATTCTTTTATGATTATTGAGAAATATTTCATAAACATTCTTCAACTTACCTACCATCTGCTCATCGCTATCATGCCCTTTTTTCGTTAGTTTACTTAAATTGAAAATATCTGTTTCAACTTTATCTTGAAGGACTTTTAAAAGGCCATGATACTGACTCGCATCTTGCTCTTTACTATCACCAAGTAACTCAAATTTTGAAATAAGTATATCAAGAGTTTTATTGTGCTTATTTACGCTTTCTAAAATCTTATCTAGGCCCTTAATTTCAAGTTTGAGATTTTCGAGGCTCTCCTTAAGTCCGTCATCAATATTTTGTGACTTTCTGAAATGAAGAGTTTGGGTTAAGGACTGATAAATTTTAGATTTCTGAGCATTAAAAAATTCTTTTTCTTCTTTGAATTCTTTTTGAATTGTTAAAATCCTATCTATAATTGCTTGGTGTTGAGAAATTTTTTCTTTCATAGATTCAGCTAATTTCAAAAGATCATCTTTGCCTTGAAAAAGCTCCTTTGAATTAACCACAGTACTTAAATAGACTTGCTCCATTTCCTGTCTCGTATCAACAACTTCTACTACGGACTCTTTGAGCTCGCCAAATTTTTGAAACCCTGTTTTTTGTAAATTCACGCCTCTTTCAATTAATTTCTGAGAATCTTGAATGAGTTTAATTTTATCGTAAAGATTATCCTCTAAAGCTTCAATCTCTTTAAATAAGCTATCTTTTTGAAAACTAAAAACTTTATCCAACTCTTCAAACTTAGTCCAAATAGAGGTGATGTCTGCTATTTCAAAATCTTTTCTGATCTTATCTTTGCTTTCTTTGTTAAAGTTACCTTTCAAAAAAAGATCTAATGTTTTTATAATAGGCCCAATCAAGGTTTTACTTTGATTGAGTAAGGTTTCTTCCATAAATTTTAATGGATAGAAAAAGATCATCACTTGGGTATCTCCACCTTCTTTAATTGGTGAGACGTACATTTCAAATGGTATAAGTTCTTTATTGGGAGATGTTCTAATCTGGATTTGATAAATCCCAGCAATATTATTTTTAAATCCAGTAATAACAGGGTCTTCCTCACCTAAGTTGGTAAATTTCTGAAGGTAATCCCACGAAATGTTTTCTTTTCCTTTTTGCCCCTCTAAATCCCATTGATCATAAAAATGAGAGTTCCCCCAAACAAGTTGTAAATCTGAATCAAGTAAAATAGCTGGAATAGGTAAAGCTTCCTGGAAATAGCTACCAAACTTTACTCTCTTTTCTAGGTACTTTTTAAATTTAATAAAGTCTTTAAAAAACCTTTCTGAGAGTCCATCAAGGTTTTTCTCACTGTCTTTTAATAGATCAAAATTTAAAATATTTAAAATAAAGTCCTCATTTTCTCTAAGACCTTTCACTCCATTTTTCTTGGCCAAAAAGATACCACCTATCGTAACTAAGAAAAAATAAGTCACTATGGCAATTAAAAAAAGTATTAACTTTTTAGCATCTTCTTGTCCCTCTAGCCTTTTTAATGAAAGCCCAGGCTTTATATCCTTGAACCAAGCATCAAAGGATTCCTTAAAATGATAAAAATTATTTTCGTAACTTTTAAGGTTTTGAGCAAAACTCTTAATCATTTTTAGCTCTGATTTCAATGACGATAATTGTGCTATTATCCTGCTCTTGTCAGACTCCGAGAGTACTGAGCCATTGGTAATATTAGTCATATAGGTAATATCTTGATTGAGCCTCCAATGAAGTCTTGAAAGTTTTTTATGATCAAGCTTACCTACACGCTTTTCATTATCAACAACGGCAACTAACTTACGTGACGTTCTTGTTAAGGTCTTCCAACCTTGATTATTAACATAATCAAAAAAGGCAGTGGTTTTCTTTAAAAGTATTCTGTATAGAACATTTAATCTTGGGTTAGAAATTAAAGTGTTGAGTGAATTTTTATGATTTAAAGAATCCTTTGAAAACGCCTCAAAGGTTTCATCCGTGGAGTAAAGCCCATTAATTTCTTTTATTCTATTTTCAAAAGAATCTGTTAGAGCAACCGCTTCTCTTACTGAGTCTTCTGATACCATTTTAATAATATTATCAACCTCATTTCTTTTTTCAATCTCCTGAACTAAAGATTGGGCCTCAATAACGGATGAAATATTATTTATGTTAATAGCTCCGTTAAGCCAGAAGTACGTTATTCCTAGGCCCGTGGCCAAAATACCAAGTGTCATACATACAACGTAATAGATGTTAATAAGATTCGAGTATTTAAATTTCATAATGACCTCTTGGAGGAGAGGCTAGTGCGATGAAAAGATATCGATGAAATATGTAGGAACTGTTTGCGTTGTCCAGTCACTTCCTGTGTCCTTTCGACCTAAACTCTTAATATCTATGAGATCTCCTCTCTTAGGTATTATGAAGGAAATAGGACGAAATAGAAAGTGAAAATGAATCACCTGGCCATTGAGTTGGTTATAGTTCAAAACTCTTTCAATTTTACATTTGTTATTTATTTTATAGACCTGGTGATTATTAAGTTTTTTAAAATCTTCTAAACTAATTTCATAGTTTTTTAGTTGGTTGGCCATACAAAGGTCCACGCCTATTATATCGGCCGTTTGAACTCTGTAAGTTAAATTTTCTTTATATCCAATATCAAATTTAAGATCCAAAATTGCACAATTTTCAATATCACTCTCTCTAATTTTAAATGTTGTAAGAGTTTTGTATGAAAATAAGGACTTTATTTGATCCAGGATTGACTCTTTATTATCAGTTAATCCACAATTTCTTTTTAACAAACCTGATACCGTCAAAAACTGTTCATTCAACTCAACTATAAGGTCTCCACCTAACTTCATTAAAGTTAGAATTCTAAGAACTAAAGGGAGTTGGGCCAGTAAGGACTCGGCCTTCAATAAATCAAATTGCTCAAAGGATGCTGATACCCTGCATGTCTTAAAGTAAATTGAACGCTGAATATAATTTTCAATTAATGACCGAAAACTTGTATCCATAAAGTTCGACAAGAAAGGAAAATCATCTATCTGAATTGATTTATGTGAACTTTTTTCTCTTTTAAATTGGGAAACATAAAAATTTAGCTGCCCTAGAAAAGGATGTAGATCCAAATCTGTAATATGATAAAGGTCCTCAATAGCATTTTTTAATTTTTCTTCTGTTTCCAAATCCTACCCTGCAATATCCTCTATTGAATCAAAGATAACTTTTAGCTTCGATCTTAACTTTAAAATTGCCTGTGTATGAAGCTGAGAAACTCTTGATTCTGTTACATCTAAAACCTGACCTATCTCTTTAAGATTAAGGTCTTCATAATAATATAGACTTAGAACAAGTCTTTGCTTTTCTGGTAAAGACTTTATACCTTCTTTTATTTTTTCTTTCGCATTTTTATAAGCAACAGCATTAAAAGGGTTTGCCGAACGGTTATTTTCCATCAAGCCTGCAATAAGCTTTTTGTCACCTCTATTAAAAGTAGACGAGTCATCAATATTTAATAAAGAAACAGATTTGGCCTTATTGAGAAGATCATGGAATTCGTCTTGGGTAACATCTAGTTCACGACACATTTCATCATCTGTTGCAGGTCTACCTAAGTTTGACTCAAGCTTTGAGTAGGCCCTTTCAACCAATTTTGCTTTTTCTCTAATTGATCGTGGCACCCAGTCCTGTGCTCTTAATTCATCTAGTATGGCCCCTCTAACTCTAAACTCAGCATATGTTTTAAATTTATTATCTCTAGTCGGGTCAAACTTTTGAATGGCATCCATAAGGCCAATTGTCCCACAAGAAATAAGGTCATCCAGTTCAATATTTGAAGGTAATCGGGCAGCGATTTTTTGCGCTATATATTTAATAAGAGGTGCATATTCAATTATGATTTCTTCTTTAATCTTAGGATCTACAGTACATCTATAGTCTTTTAAATTTTTAAGTTTTTTCGATAGAGAAGACATATGAGCACTCCTTGCTAGGTTTTGAGCTGAACTTCATGTTCAGAGGTTTTGGCCCCAAAAACCAAGCTTGAAGCATCAAGAAGGTCAACTGAGGGTAGTCCCAAGTTCTTCTCGACAAAATTATTAATTATTTCTAAAAAATCTCTATGAATTTTAGAACCGGAATTATTTAACATATAACTGTCAAAATTTTCCGCATTTTCCACGTCTTTTTCTATAGAACCCAATATTTGTAGTCGGGTATTAAGGAAGTTTTCAACGGTTTCTGATAAAACCTTTACTATTTTGTTAACCTGTTTTGAAGAAGTGGCCTTATTTATAATCAAATGATTTTCACTTACTCCATAATCATTTTTCAAGATTTTCATTAAACTGTAAGCATCCGTAAGGCTAGATTTATCAGGGTTTACCACAAAGAACCTATAATCAGAGTAAGCATTTAGTGTTAGGTATTCTTTTCTCGCTCCTGCCGGATTATCTAAAAATATAAAATCATAGTTACTCTCCTGATTTAGAAGAATATCTATAATAAATTGCTCTAACTTAAAGTCCTCTCTAAAAAGCTCCAAGTTACCATTACAGCCCGATAAAAGATGGAAGTTCTTATCTTTATGAAGACAATCATCTAAGGATTTTTCCTTTTTTACTAACTGCTGAAAATCATTATTTAAAGGAAGGCCAAGCTTTATAGAAGTATTAGAAAGGTTATAGTCACAATCAACAAGCAAGACCTTATATCCATCGTCTGCTAGTGTCTTACTCATCTTGAGACTAACGGAACTTTTACCAACTCCCCCTTTGCCTCCAGTTATAGAAATCGTTTTGGCCTTTTTTGGACTTAAATTTAAGTTTTTATTTACTTCAGATTCAAACCTATTGTTTGAAATTAGCCAATCCTGGGCCTTTGTAGTCGACATCCTGTCTCCTTAAATTAATTTTCTACTTCAGGTTAAAAATACCACCCAATACTCTTTCCTTTGATGCTACTTCTATATCATCAGGAATTATTTCACCTGTTCCAAAGAACACAAATGGAAGTGCGTTCTCAATTGTTTGTAGATTAAATAAAGCTCCAAAATCCAAACAATTATCGAGGTGATTGATTACCAAACCATTAGAAATATTTGAGTATTTATTAACCACTTTTCTATTATAAACCTCACTGTTTATTGCTGACAAAGAGAGGAATACTTGTACTTGGTCAAATGACCTCTTCAAACCGTCAATAAAGTTTTTAACGTCATTGACATCATTGGCAGAAACTTTATAGTCGATAAATACATTCCTCTTTTGTTCTGTCGCTTTTCTACATTCTCCAAAGATTTCTCCTTGAGCATGAGTTTTTCGGACATCTAGGTTAAATACTTTCTCACTTAAGTTGTTATCACTTAAGACTTTTGTCGGGACTAACCTTTGAACTATTACCGAATTTTCAACCATAGAACCAAGTTTCATCGCCATAGATGATTGCCCTACAGAGGTTTCGCTTATAAGAACAGTAACGACACTTTGATTCTCTCCTGTTTTAGAAAAAAGAGGCATCTCAGTTCGAATCTCTTGGGCCATTTCTCTTAAAGCAAAGTCAAAAACTGTTTCACTTGATTTTAAATCTGGCTCTGACAATTCAAAAACTGCCTTTTTGATAAGAAATTGAATGTAGTTCTCATCAATTGAATGACCCGCAAGGTTCACCCTCAAATGATAAAGACCTGTTGGCTCTTTCTTCTCAAGAGATTCAATCGAATTTGTTAATTCTAAAATTTGTCTTTCTAGTTTATCAATTCTATTTTCATACACACTTGCATCATAATTTGATACTTGTACAGGTCGTGTTTCCCTTATTACCTCTTGTTTAGGAATTATTTTTTCTTCAGGTAGCTCTTGAACTTCTTCAGCAGCTGTTTTGCCTAGAAACTCATCCAGTCCAGATTTAATTTTTTTACCAAAATCTTTTGCTGACTGCACAGGCTTATTTAAGGCAACTTTACCATAACCTGGGTTTTCAACTTTGATCGAAGAGTTATCTGAAGTATGATTGGAATGATTTTCAATCATATTAGAAATATAACTTGATGGAGCTTTATAGAACTTTTCCTTATCATCCTCATTCATAATATGATCAACTCTGGCCTTATCCGTATATTTTTTCTCCGTAATGGCGGCCGTGATCTCAATTTTCTTTTTCTTAAAAGCACCTTTGATACCATTATTCGTCACCGTTTTTAGGATAATAGCATCAGGGCCAAACTCTGCTTTTATGGTTTGCAGAGTCTCATCTAATGTTTCACCTTCAAATTTTCTGACATACATCTTATAACCTCACAGTTCCCAATGATCTTATATTTGCATCGGGACTCAATTCATTATGACTTACAACGATCAGGTTTGGGATAAATTTATCTGTAAGTCTCTTAAAATGACCTCGAATTACTGGAGAAGCTAGGACAACCATTTTTTCTCCAATATTCGTGGCCTCTTCAATTTTTTCATTCAAACTGGCCAATATATTTTGCGTTATTTTCGGATCCATTGATAATTGTTGACCAGATTCGGTCTGTATTAAGTTACTGGCTATATTTTCTTCAATAGATCTATCAAGAGTAAAAATAGGGATATCCCCTTCAGAACTTCGTATCGACTCTGTAATCGTTCGATAAAGTGCCTGTCGAGCATGCTCTGTTAGGATATCAGGGTCTTTTACACTAGGCCCCGCTTCGCCTAAAGATTCAAGAATTGTTCTTAAATCCCTTATTGAAACTCCTTCTCTTAAGAGTCCTTTAAGAACCTTAAGAACTGTTCCTAGAGGAAGTACATCAGGGATGAGGTCTTCAACAATCTTAGGATAAGTTTCTTTAAAGTTATCAAGGATTCTTGCCAGTTCTTGTCGGCCAAATAGTTCATAGAGATTGGATTTTAAGATTTCAGTCATATGAGTTGCAATAACAGTCGACAGGTCAACTACAGTATAGCCATTGTATTGAGCGTCATCTCTTTTTTCATCAGTAATCCAAACAGCTGGTAGTCCAAAAACTGGCTCAACAGTTGTCACACCCTCAATTTTTTCAATAACAGAACCTGGATCCATAGCTAAATAATGGTCGGAAAGCAGCTCCCCTTTCGCGACTTCTATGCCTTTTATTTTAACAGAATATCCACCAGGTTTAAGCTCTAAATTATCTTTAATCCTAACAGATGGTATTATGACACCCCAATCAGAAACAAATTGTTTTCTAATATGAGAAATCCTTTCAAGAAGATCACCATTTTGATCAGCATCGACAAGATTTACAAGTCCATAACCAACTTCTAACTCAATCAACTCAAGGTTAAGGAGGTCTTCTAAGTTATCAGGCTTCGCCTCTTCTCTAGCAACAATTTCTTTTTGCTCGTCTATTTTTATTTTTTCGTTATGTTTCTCAATCTGATAGCCAGTAACTAATAAAAGAAGTCCGGTTAAAATAAAAGGAGTTCCTGGAAGCCCAGGAATTGAAGAGAAAACAAATAAGGCAACTGCTGCAGTAATAATCGCCTTTGGATGTACAGTAAATTGTTTTCCAACTTGCGAGCCTAAAGATTTATTCGAATGATTCCGTGTCGTTATGATACCAGCTGCAGTAGAAATAATAAGTGCCGGAATCTGAGTTACAAGACCATCACCAATAGTAAGAAGTGTAAATATTCTTGCGGCCTCGCTTGCTACTAAATTATTTTGGACAACTCCGACGATAATACCACCGATAATATTTATACCTGTAATCATGATCCCCGCTATAGCGTCACCACGTACGAACTTACTAGCACCATCCATAGAACCATAAAAGTCTGCTTCTTCGGCGATATCTTTTCTTCGCTCTTTCGCCTGCTCTTCATTAATGAGACCTGCATTTAAATCTGCATCAATCGCCATTTGCTTTCCAGGCATAGCATCTAAGGTAAACCTCGCTGCAACTTCTGCGACTCTACCAGCACCTTTAGTGATAACCATAAAGTTTATAATGACAAGGATGATGAAAATAATGATACCTACAACATAGTTCCCTTCAACGACAAATTCCCCAAAACTCTGAATAATCTGTCCAGCGGCATCAGTCCCATCCGAGCCCCCTCTTAATAAAATATTCCTTGTCGTGGCAATATTCAGGGCCAATCTAAAAAGAGTCATAACTAAAAGAACAGTAGGAAAGGTAGAAAAATCAAGTGGTCTTCTACTATATACACTTATAAGAAGAATAATTATTGATACTGATAATGAAAAAGAAAGAAAGAGGTCTAAAAACATTGGTGAAATAGGAATAATCATGACACTCATGATTATTAGTAGTCCTATTGTTAAAATTAGGTCTGAACTTTGCTGAAATATTTTAAATCGTTTAAAAAAATCCATATTCGTTTTATCCTAACTTTCTTTTCTTTTTTAATTTATAAACAAAGGCCAAAACCTCTGCGACTGCTTTATATAAGTCTCTTGGTACAACCTGCCGTACTTTAACTGTCTTATAGAGTGTTCTAGCAAGAGGTACATTCTCAACCATTGGAATATTATTTTCTTTAGCTACTTCTCTAATTTTTAGGGCCATAAAATCGGCTCCTTTGGCCACCACCTCAGGGCTAATCATTGTTGTAGGGTCATACTTTAGGGCCACACTAAAATGCGTTGGGTTGGTCACAATAACATCAGCTTCTGGTACATCTTGAATCATACGACGGTTAGCCGCTTCTCTTTGTATTGAGCGTATTCTTTGCTTAACCTCAGGATTACCATCTTGTTCTTTTTGTTCCCTTTTCGCCTCTTCCTTAGTTTGTCTAATTTTTTTGTTATAGGCATATTTTTGGTAGCCAAAATCAAGAAGTGCTACAACTACCATTCCCAAAATAATATAAAAACAAAGCTTTGCAATAATACCTTTTCCTTCAACAAAAGAACTTACAAACTCATTTTGTAAAAAGCCATTAAGCATATTGAGATGATCTTTCATGAAAAAGTACACTATTCCAATAATAATACTAAATTTCAGCAAGCCTTTTATCGCCTCGACGATAGAGCGCATGGAGAATATTTTTTTAAAGCCTTGGATAGGATTAATTCTCTCTGGTTTTAATTGTAAAACTTCTGAGGCCCAAAGAGGCCCAAATTGAATTAAATTTGAAATTACAGATATTAACAAGGCCATAAATAAAATAGGAGCTGAACATTTCAAACCTGTCATGGCCGTATATTCTACAAGCCTCTTAAACCCTTTTTCTGTGAAAATCTTTTCTACATCTAATGTAAATATCCATTGAATAAATTGAGATAATGTTTCATATACAAACGTTAAAGAAAGGATAGAAACTAGAATGCATGCCGACAAAAGAAGAACTGACGTCAGCTCTTTAGAAGAAGCTACTTCTCCTCTATTACGGAATTGGTCAATTCTATGTTGACTCGGCTCTTCCGTTTTATCGTCTTGATTGTCGTTTTCTTCTGCCACTTAAATAAACTCCTATTTCAGAAATTGAAACCAATTTCCTAAATTTTCGGCATAAAGTTTGTAACCCACATTAAATATTTCCTCACTACAGGTAATGAAAACAATTAGTCCTAAACCAATATTAACAATAAAACTAACCATGAGAACGTTCATTTGAGGGACGATCCTCGCTATAATTCCTAAAATAACCATAATAATAAAGTTGGTAAAAATTAAAGGAGAGGCCAACATTAATGAAGCCGAAAATGCATTTTTAAAAAAGTCTATATAAAATAAAGAGAGTTGATTTCCTGTGCTCCACTTTGAAATACTAAAAAACTCAAATGAGCTAATAACTCCCTTAAACATCGGCTGAAGCGCACCTGTTGATATCACCAACACTAAAATTGTCCAGTGAAGTAAATTTTCAATAGGACCGATCTGTTGAGATGAGTTAGGGTCAAAGTACTTAACCATACCAAAACCAACCTCTTGTGAAATCAAAGCTCCTGTTCCAAGAAAGATCTGCATTATGGCCTTAACTAAAAAACCTAGACCAAGACCAACCGCCGCATTAAACAGGGTAAGAACCCAAAAGCTTTCTCTTCCAAACAAGGCCATATCTTGTAAAATACTTTTGGATATTAATGGAAAGAATGCATAGGAAATTATCAATGTCAGAAGTACTTTTACAAGCGTAGGTATATTTTTCTGATCAAAAAGAGGAAGCTGAATAAAAATTGTAATAATTCTGGTGAAGCATAACCAAAAAGCGACAATTAAATTATGATCAATTATTTGAATTCCTATCATCTATGCATTACCATCTGTGGAATGTTAACAATCAAGTCCTTTGTATAAGTTGTTAAAGTATCACTCATCCATGGAGCAAATATAACAATCGCTCCTACAATAATGACAATCTTAGGTATAAAAGAAAGGGTTTGTTCATTAATTTGAGTCACAGCTTGAAAAATACTAACTAAGATACCAATAACCAGTGCACCTATAAGCATTGGCGATGAAATCATAAGACCTACTTTAACCCCTTGATTAACAATTTCTGTAGCAAAACTTAAGTCCATAAAAACTCCTAGTAGAAAGATCTTAATAAAGACCCGGTAACCAATTGCCACCCATCAACGAGAACGAATAAAAGCAGCTTAAAGGGTAAAGAAACAACAACAGGAGGTAACATCATCATCCCCATGGCCATGAGAACAGAGGCTACAACCATATCCAAAACAAGAAAGGGAATATAAAGAAGAAATCCAATTTGAAATGCCGTTTTTAATTCAGAAATAATAAAAGCAGGTATGAGAAAATGAATAGGAACCTGAGATATATTTTTAGGATACTTGCTTCCTGATACGTCATAAAAAAGAGCTATATCTTTTTTACGTACCTGTTTATTCATAAATGATCTAAAACTGGATTCAATTGTCGAAAGTGCGGCCGTTGTAGTGATTTGTTTATTCATATAAGGTCTTATGGCCTTCTCATAGACTTCTGTCCCTGTAGGTTTCATCACAAATAAACTTAGAAAAATGGCCAGACCAATTAAAAGCTGATTGGGTGGTAAGTTTTGAGTCCCAATGGCCTGTCTCATAAAAGAGAGAACGACAATAATTCTCGTAAAAGAAGTACAAAGTATAATTATTGCAGGAGCTAGTGTTAGGACAGTAAAGAGAATCATGATCTCCATAGTGTCAACTAGGTTGGCCCCTTGTCCAAAATTTATGCTTAGCCCTGGGAGCCCAACATTTGTTTGGGCAATAACACTTTTAGATAAGAATAAAAAAGATAGGGCCAAAATAGTTTTCATACTAACCTTTTTAATTAAGTGGCTTAAGTTCCTTAAGTTTATTTTTAATTTGATCACTAAAGGCAACTTTCCTAGGCGCTTCTTTTGTTGCGTTCTGTGTTGGTTCGGTTTTAAGATTAAATTCTTTTTCTTCGGTAATAGCATCACCTAGTTTATTATCGAAATTAAAACCGCTAAGCTCTTTTTCACCATCTTTAAGTAAACCATTCATATCCTTTATTTCAGATAAAAAATGGATTCCTTTTTCTGAGGTTCCTATAAGAAATGTTTGATTGTGTGCTCTTACAACCATGAGATTCTTTTTAGGGGCAATATATGTTGTATTAAGGACTTCTAAAAGGTTCGTTTTATTAAGAAAACCTAATTTCCCTTTCTTTAATACTTTTTTCTTAAAAACATTAGCGATTCCAAAAAAGATAGCGAGAACTAATAATAAAAACACAGCAAATTTAATTGTATAAGCACCAATGCTAAATCCACTGTCTTTTTTCTCTGAGTTTAAAAAATCGCTATTGCCAGATAATACTGTTTTAATTTGATCTTCCGTTGGCAAGAAGTTTTCCTCGTCTTTTTTCGTTTTTACTTTTTTATCAGCTAAAAGATCATCAAGAAGCTTCTCATCATAATTAATGGAGCTTACTTTATTTTCTTTTTGAGACAAAGGAAAACGCAGAAGAATCTTATTCTTTTGAATATCCATCTCAACACTATCTTCTCTACCTTCAATTCTAAACGGAAGAACGGCCCTTACTCTTGCTACTTCTTTATCATACTGATACCCCATTAATGTGGTATCAAAGCTTTTATCTCCAAGAGTTGCCTTTTTTTCTATTTTTGGCCAAACGATTCCATCCGGAATTTCTATTTGCACAATAGAATCTTTTAACGTCAATTTTGGGTCACTATCAATTTGACCTTTAAAATCTACAATCAGGGTTGCAAACCGCTTACCTTTTTGTAGCGCGATTTTTTTAATATCCACTTTGGCATCAACGGCCTGAGAAAATAAAATTAAAAAGAGTATCCATCTCATATCAAACTTCCTATTTTAAACTTTCAATTCTTTCTACAGGACTAATAATCTCTGTGATTCTTATACCAAATTTCTCATTAACAACGACAACCTCACCCTTTGCGATAAGTTTACCGTTTACTAAAATCTCTAAAGGCTCGCCCGCTATTTTATTAAGCTCTAAAACTGAACCCTGTCCGAGGACCAATAAATCTTTTATTAAATAATTTGTTCTACCTAATTCGACTGTTACTTTAAGAGGTATATCGAGAATAAAATCCAGGTTTTGAATTTTCAGTTTATTAAGAGCATCATCGCCTATTTTAATTTTATCGTTTAGCTCTTTAACATCAACTTCTCTAAAGTTTCCTGCTGTAACTTCTTTACTAACTTCTGCCTCTTTTTGCGTATTATTATTTTCCTCATTCATTATTACACCTCACTTTCATCGGTATCATCGATCGTTGAAGATACTTGGACTGCTCGACTTCCTTTATAATTTCCAATTAAACATTTAAATTTTTCAATAGCGCCTATACTAAGAGAAATTTCTCCTGAAGCTTCTTGATTTAATGGGATAATATCGCCTATCTCTAAATTAACTAGATCTCCAACCGTCATAGAAGTAACACCTAATTTTGCAATCAACTCAGCATTTGCATTCTTAACGTGCTTGTTCATTGAGGTTGTCCAAATTGTATCTGCCATTTCATTATCAGTTTGAAATGAAGAGCTTAGTTTTTGCTTTATAGGCTCTATCGTAGAATAAGGAACAACGACCATAATAGTTCCACTCGCTGATTCAAACTCTACTTCTAACGTCGTTGCAATGATGACATCTGAAGGTGGAACTACACCTACAAATTGTGGGTTAATTTCTGTTCTTAAATAAGTAGCATCAATTCTATGAACAGGGGCCCAAGCTTCTTCTAAATCTGCAATGGCCATATCCATAACTTTTTTCATAAAGGAAAGCTCAATCGAAGTGAATTCTTTTCCTTCTATTTTTGTAAAGGGTCTATCTGTCCCTCCAAAATAAGAATCAATAATCGCGTAGGCTAACTTTGACTCAAATACCATTAAAGCTGGACCTCTCAATTCATTGAAACGCAAAATACACATGCAAGAAGGTATTGGTAATGTGTTAACGAATTCACCAAACTTAAGTAAGTCTGTTGAGATCATTGAAATTGTCGAAATTTTTCTTAACGAGTTAGATAGCGAAACCCTAAACGACCTAATAAACCTTTCATAAATGATTTCAAGGATGGGCATTCTACCCCTAATAACCCTGTCTTGATTAGTCAGGTCATAGGGCTGAATATTCTCCTCTTCTTCATCTTCATCAAAATCATCGATATCCGCCGATTCAATTTCATCAGCAGTTTCATCATCATTGACCGCATTTAATAGAGCATCAACTTCATCTTGGCTAAGTACTTGTGCCATTTTTATCCCCTCCTAGGATAAAAGAGATCAATCATCCTAATTGATCTGAAATCCGGTATAAAAGACGTCTAAAATCTTTCCATCTATTAAAAATGTGTTGATTGAAGACCTCATTTCTTCTTTTAGAAAGCTTTTTCCTTCAGATATTAATAAATCCTCAGGTCTTTTAGAGTTTAATAAACTAATAATAGTATCTCTAATTTGGTGCCTTCTATTTTTAAACTCCTCTTCATTAGAATCAGGAGTAAATTTCAAAACTAAATTTAATCTTATAAATCTTCTTGGCCCATCACCTTGAGCAAGGTTTGCCGTAAAGCCTTCAAGCACAAGGTATTTCCCTTCAGTTTCCGTGGCCATGCCGACTTCAGGTTGCTGATCTTCTTTTTTCTCATATTCTTTCATGGCGGCGGCCACAACATCATGAATAGACTCTTGGGCATCCATCTTATCCATAGTCGTTTTCTGAAAGTAGCCAATTGCTCCTATAAGCAAAGTATTAACCACGACTAAAGCTGTAACTAATAAATTAGAAGAACCTTTTTTGGGAGGTGGTGCTGGGTTTTCCTCGGTTCCTTCTACATTTTCCTCTGCCATTTAAACCTTCCTAGTTTAGATGTGAGATCATGCTCATAGGGATTTCTTTTCCCTATCAAGCAATGCCTATGTCAAAAATTATACTTTTCCCTACGAACTTGAGCAACATAGGGGGTTTTACTAGGAAATTGTTACCGTTTGAGGAATTTCTTGCCTACTAGAGATGTCGGATAATTGACATAGGTACCTAATAAAGTGCTAATAACTCTTCTTCGATAGACACTCTAATGGCCTCTAACCAGCTCTCCTCTAGAACTCTATTTTTCTCAAGATAGGCCCTTAGAAGAACGGGAGAGAGTTTTTGATAAAGATTATTAAGCTTAGGACACTTGGAGATCAGTTCGATATCTAAGTCTTCTTTTAATTCATCAAGAGTTCGATCCAGTCCTAGGAGTGCTTTTGCTAGCTCTGCTAGACTATCTATTTCAAGTAAGGACTTCAGCTCTTGGATATAAGCATTTTTGAGATCTGCTTGGGTAACAAGCCTAGCATCTTTGTTCTTTAGCTCCAGAAAGTTATGTTTATCGGAGTCTATAAAAGTCATGTTTTGTTTTTTATTTTTTGATAATTGCTTTGCTGCTAAATTTGAGTAAAGTTCTTCTTCCATGCTGCCCTCTCAACGCATTACATATAGATTGTAAACAGCAAAGATACGAATGATCAAATACAAAAGGCCACATTCGTGGCCTTATTGCTTTAAAGGTGTTCCCTTTTATTTAGAGATTAATCTTTCCTCTTTTTTTCAATTCATTTATTACTTGCTCAAAATGCTCAACAGGATAAGCACCCTTTATAGGCACGCCATTAAGGATAAAACCTGGAGTACCCTGGATACCAAACTTAGCGGCCTCTGCTTGATCGGCCTTAATTCTTTCGATTACAGTAGCACTATTGATATCCTTACCTAGCTTCTTCATATCGGCCCCAACTGATTTGGCCACTTTCTTTAGGTATGGTTCACCGTTTTTAATCTTGCTTTGATTTTTAAAAAGCTCATCATGAAATTTAAAGGCCTTTTCCTTATCTTGAATTCTTAGCCCTTCATAGTAACGAGAAGCAACCTCGGCATTTTTGTGAAAACTAAGTGGTAAATGCTTATATATGAAGGCCACTTTTCCTTTATATTTTTCCATAAGTTTTAGGACTGTATCAAAACCTCTTGTACAAAATGGACACTCAAAGTCTGAGTATTCAACTAAAGTAATAGGGGCCCCTTTTGTTCCACGGATGGCCTCATCTTCTCTAATCTCTGGCATAAGAGGATTAGAATATGACTCCTCTAGCTTTTTCTGTTCTTCTTCTGCTCTTTTTTCTGCCATTTTGGCCTGAGCACCTCTGGCAGCAGATTGGATGGCCTCCATGATTTCCATGGGATTGGCCTCAATTGCATCTACGAGAATTTGTGGTTTTTCCTTTAAGGCCTTTGCAATGGCCTCGTCGATATTGCCTTGGTTGTTACAACTGGCGAAAATAAGGGTAAAAACAATAGGTAAAATTTTAATTAGCATTAATGCATCCTTTGGTAACGTATAGCTAGTCTTAATAAAAGATAAAATAGATTATATTTACTGACAAATTAAACCGCAAATAACACACCAAGTAAAACAAAAATTATTGAGAGCATTTCTTAAAATACTCAATAATATTTACAAAATCCCGATAATCACCTGAATAGTAAATAATGCTTAGGAGCAAATCATGAGGCGAACGAAACTAGCCATGATCGTTTTGATACTAACTCTTTTTAGTGCTTGTGG
>JBMSGH010000028.1:0-37715 GCA_049415445.1 Bacteriovoracaceae bacterium
TTTTCCACACTTAGCTTACAGCTATCATCTCCTAAATAGACTCGGAAGCTTTCATAACCTTCATAATGATTCATTCCCCCTAGTCTTACTTTTAAGGCCCCGGCCATGGCGGCCTCGCTTAAACCGCTGTTAGGGGAAGGATGTTTTCTTCCATCTCTTAGTAAGACTCGAAAAGAACTTTTTTTCTGTTTACTACAAATAGCAATGAGGGGTGCGGTTAAGCGCGCAGGAATAAGGTTAAAAAGATCATCTATTTTTGCTGCAAATTTTCCAAACAACTCAAACCGTTCATTTCGATGACCCCAAAGACTATCTAGGGTATTGATGGCCTTATATAAAAATGCACCATAGGGCCCAAAGAGCATGGCGTAAAATAAAGGTGCCGTTACACCGTCGACTAAATTTTCAGCAACGGACTCAATAACTCCTCGGCATATTTGTTCTTCATCAAGATCCTGTGTCTTTCTTCCAACGATATAACTTAGTTTTTTTCTTGCTGTAGGGAGATCATTTTTTTTGAGCTCATGAGTAACGGCCTTAGCATGATCATTGAGGCTTCTTAAGGCAAAACAAGTATAAAGGAGGATGATATCAACTATCATCAAAGCTAGGGGATAGGTAATTAGTTTTCGAATAATAAAGATAACGCCAACAACAGTGCTATATACCAAAAGAGCACTTAAAAAACCTTTGATGAGGCGGTAGCGTCCTTTATTGAGGTGTCTTTCTAAAAAGCGAGCTAATTTACCGATTAAAATAACAGGATGAAAACGGTATTGCGGATCACCTAATATCAGGTCTAATAAAAAAGCAATAGTGCTAATAAGAATAAAATAAATCATAGTCCTAAATTCTTATAGATAATATTCATATCAATAGATTCTCTGACTACTTTGGCCAAAGCATCGATAGATTTTTCAATATTATAGTTTCCAGTAATCCTCTTTATTGGTTTCATACCTTTTCGAACTCTAACTTCATCTAAAAAGCTTCTTCTGAATTGATCTTGATCAAAGATACCATGGAGATAACTTCCCCAGACATTACTTTCTAGGTTTGAGTATCCAATTTTACCAGAAACAATTTCTTTTACAGACGTGCCTATGGGATAGGTAACGCCATGATGTATTTCATAGCCCACCAAATCTTGATCCCATGGGATAAATTTAGCTTTTGTTTGACCAAGCAGTTTTTCTTTTTCCAGAACAGTCTCAATTTCTAAAAGGCCCAGAGCTTCCATGAAATCAATTTCGCTTTCCACATGGTTTGGATCTAATAATCTTTGACCCAGCATTTGATAGCCACCACATATACCAACGATCATGATACCTTTTTTATGCGCTTCGATTATTTTTTTTGCGAGACCACTTTCTTTGAGGTAACTCAAATCTCTCATCACACTTTTTGAACCACAAAGGATGATGATATCAGGATTCTCAAAATCTTTTTCTGATCGAACAATCCTTACTCTAACATCCTCTTCTTCTTTAAGAGCATCAATATCAGAAAAATTTGAAATTCGAGGCGTATCAATGACAGCGATATCCAGTCGATCTCCAAGATCACTTTGATCATCTAGGTTTCCAGATTTAAACTCAAGGCAATCTTCTTCCGGGATATTATGTCCTTTGATAAAAGGGACACAGCCGATAACAGGGACCCCCGTGTACTTCAGAAGATAATCCATGCCTGGATCCAGAAGACTTTTGTCTCCACGAAAACGATTGATAATAAGACCTTTAACTAAAGAGCGTTCCCATTCATCAAGTGTATCAAAAGTACCTAAAAAAGAAGCAAACATCCCACCGCGATCTATATCACTGGTAATATAAACATCGGCATTGGCATACTTGGCCATATTCATATTCACAATATCATTTTGTTTGAGATTGACTTCGCTTGGGCTTCCGGCCCCTTCAATGACCATGACATCGGCCATAGAAGAAATTTCATCATAAGCTTTTTTAACTTCTTCAAATGCCTTTGGCTTAAATTTAAAATAATCTTTAAAGTTCATATGGGAAAGAGCTTTACCTCTTATGATGACCTGAGAGCCGATATCACAATTAGGCTTTAAAAGAATCGGGTTCATTAAAATAGATGCGTCTTGCTTACAAGCTTGTGCTTGAACAGCTTGGGCACGCCCTATTTCTCCTGCTTCATAAGTCACATAAGAATTTAATGCCATGTTTTGGGATTTAAAAGGAAAGACTTTGAGGCCATCTTGATAAAGAATTCTACATAAAGCGGTGGCCATAATACTTTTACCAGCATTAGAGGTCGTTCCTTGAATCATAAGAGCAGGTGTCTTTTTTTGAGCTTTTACTCTTTTAAATTTGTAGAATTCATAAAATGCTTCAAGAAGTTGTTCTGTTTCTTTAAGAGGTCTAAGAGCAACTCTTAGGAACCTCTTTTCGTCAAGGTTTTGAAAACTCTCTGTTTTTCTAAGGACAATCCCTTTTTCCTTAAGAAGCCAAGACCAAACTTTTTGAGCATCACTATTAAGAAATTCTAATAAGCTAAAGTTGGCAGAACCCTCATGTAAAACAATAGGAAGTCCAGAGAGTGACTTTTTAAGAAAAGATCTGATAAGCAGACATTCTTTTTTTGTTTCTTCGATAAAAGGCTTACTTTTTTCTAAAAATAATTTTCCAATATGGGCCGATAGGGAATTTACATTCCACTGAGGCGTTTGAACTTGAATTTTTTCGGCCACAGCTTGAGGGCATAAAGCATAGCCAAGCCTGAGACCAGGTATGGCCAAGATCTTGGTTAAAGATCTTAAAACAATGAGGTTATCTCGTTGATAGGATGCAAAGCTTTGAGCATCTGTAAAATCAATGAAGGCCTCATCAATAATAAAGGTTGTGCTTTTATTTTGGGATATGATGTTAATAAAGTTATCCTCAAGAAGCTCTCCTGTAGGGTTCTGAGGATGACCGATAATTAAGGACTCACCAAAAGTTTGATCAAAAGAGGTAATTTTAGTTCCATGGGCACGAAGGCCTCTTTCGTATTGATAAAAACACGGGTTTTTCAAAGAGCTTTGTTTAAGATTGAGTGCCCGTGGAATGATCATGAATGCTTCGGCCAATCCGTTAAAGACGCAAACTTCTTCAATACTCCGCCCGTGGTACTTGGCAATGGCCTTTTTTAAAAGTTTATAATTCTCATCAGGGTAGTGGGTAAGAGAGCTTAGTTGAGAATTAATTTCTAGCCTTAACCAATCAGGAAAACCTAACGGATTAATATTAGCGGAAAAATCGCTGATTTTTTTTTCACTTAATTCTTGGAAATGACGAATATTTCCTCCGTGAATCATTGATCTTCCTTTTTATCACTTACTCCAGCAGACTCAAAAGTGGCCATTTGAGAAATGATTTTGCATCCAGCATCTACAAGGTTCATCGCTAAAGCAGTTCCACTTCCTTCACCTAGTCTCATATTAAGACTAAGCAGTGGTCTTAAGTTAAGTTCTTCAGCAATATATTCATATCCAGGCTCAACAGAGGCATGAGAAAGAATCATATAATCTCGGCACTTTGGTTCAATTTTATAGGCCAATAAAGCACTGGCCATACTAATAAGGCCATCAATAATAACTGGTTTTTTATAATGGGCCGAACCTAAGATCATTCCTGCCATGGCACCAATTTCAAATCCACCAACTTTTGATAAAACATCCAGAGGATCATTAGGATTGGGCCTATGTAGTTCGATGGCCTTTTCAATGACATCAATTTTTTTCATCAGTCCTTGATCATCAATACCAGTTCCTCTTCCTGTACATTTTTCAACAGGAATATTTAACATAGATGAGATGATTGCTGCAGATGATGTGGTATTTCCAATCCCCATTTCACCAACGGCATAGAGGTCTGTATTCATTTCTGTGTTATGAACAATTTCGATACCTGCTTCAATGGACTGTTGAGCTTGCTCTAAACTCATCGCCTTTTGCTTGGCCATATTGGCGGTACCTAGGGCGATTTTTTTATCAACGAGCATTCCTTTATTCACCCATTCGGATAAATCACTTTTAACACCCATATCAACGATTACCGTAGAAGCACCTGCATGGGAGGCCAGAACATTAATAGCAGCACCTTCATTCATAAAGTTTGCCACCATTTGGGCCGTAACTTCGCTTGGATATTGTGAAACACCTTCTTGGCAAACACCATGGTCGCTAGCAAAGACAAAGACTTTTTTGTTTGGATAAAGAGGCGTTAAGGTATTTGATATTCCACAAAGCTTTTGGGTCAGATCTAAAAGATCTCCCAAGGCCCATGTCGGCATAGTAAGAGAGTGTATCTTTTGTTTTGCTTTATCGAGCATTTCATTTGAATAAGGTGTTATTTGAGGAATATTCATTATTATCCTTTTAATTGGAGTGGTAGGCCACAACTTACGAGTATGACTTTATCGCTTAACTCAGCTAAAACCTGATTGGCCTTCCCCAGTAGATCCCGATAAATACGCGATTCTTTTTGAATGGGAACAAGACCATTTCCAACTTCATTAGTGACGATAAAAAGTTTTGATTTATGAGTGCTAAATGTCTTAATTATTAAATCTTCTAGTTCTTTTTCGTTATTAATTTTTTTATGAAAAATAAGATTATTAATCCACAAAGTGAGACAATCAATGAGAATGGCCTCGCCTGGTAATGTTTTTTCAATGACTGCTCTCAGATCGATCTCTTCTTCAATGGTTTCAATATTATGACCAAGTCTTTCTGTTTGATGGTTTTTAATTTTCTCATCCATCTCATCATCAATCCGAGGACATGTTGCCAAATAAAACTTAGGCCCTTGATGTTCAAGGAGCTTTTTAAGGGCCAGTTTTGTTTTGCCTGACTTAGCTCCGCCGACAATAAGAGTAATTTCTTTCATCTTTTCTTCTTATCCATTTCTGAATGCCTAAGTTAACTGATTCAAGGACGGCCTTTCCGATAAGCTCTCCTAAGACTGTGTGTTTGCCTGAATAAACATAGGTATCTTCTTTTTGAGCGCTGGCCAATATAATACAATCAGTTCCGGTACCTGTTGCAAGCGTTTGAGATTTAGTGCTTGAAATATTATTTTCTAATACGGATAGGGTTCTGGCCTCAGAAATAATACTAAGGGCCTCTATTTGAGCATTTTCACTTAAGGTTTTATTAATGGAGACAACTAAGTTTATCGTCCCTACTCTTGGATAGTCACGAACATGATCTCCAACTCGAATAGCATTACCAAGGCCTACGGTACTAAGAACTTCTACTTGTAGCTCCCCCCTTTGTTGCGAACTATAAGTAAAGTCATTAATTTGAGCACTTGTCATAAGAGCGGGAGCATCAATGAGAGCATCTCGCTGCATTCTGCTTTTAAGAACGTCAATAGGGTCTAAGTGTAGAGGAAGTTCATTATCTTCGACTTGGGCCCAATAGATATCTTTACCTTGGTTTTTACCTCCGCCAACAATGGCCCAGCTCAGAAAATTCATTTCTTTTTCAAACTCGATATGAATATATCTGTTTTTTAATTTATATTTCATTTTTTAAACAATTCTCAACAAGATACTTGGCCAAAAGTGGGTTACTTCCAAAATGGGCATGCACATAACTGCCTAAAACACGTCCATTTTTATAACCCTCTTTACTGACTTCTTTGTTTCTTTTTTTCCTTAGACTAAATATGAGTGGTACATCATCAGTTTTTATTAAATTAGAATATCTAAACTGATGACCTCTAAAACGAACGCCTTTAGGGCCAATGATAGAGTCTTCTTTAAGTTCGACTTCGACGTAACCAAGGGCCTGAAGTTTATTTTCCATTTTTGCTTGCCCTTGAAGAAGCCCAACCATTTCATATTTGTTATTTTCTAAATCCACAATGGATTCAGATAAATACATAAGACCTCCACACTCAGCATATATAGGGCCTTTAAATTCTCTTAAGCTCTTAAGCATAGAGACATTTTCTGATAATGCTTTGGCATGAACCTCAGGATATCCTCCTCCAATAATAACTCCTTGAACACCTTGAGGTAGCTCTTTATCTTTTAAAGGAGAAAAGGCAATAAGTTCTGCTCCATAGGACTTAAGAAGATTGATGTTTTCTTCGTAATAGAAATGAAAGGCATCATCGATAGCATAGGCCAGTTTACATCGAGGTGCGATTTTATCAGTCACTTTTTCGTTAAAGTTAACTTTTGATGTTGATTTGGCCAAATCATATAGAGCATTAGTATCAATTAGTTCATCGGCCTTCTCTTTCCAGTAATCAAAGACTTCTTCATTCACTAATTTTTTACTTGCGGTTGTCAGACCTAGATGTCTTCCAGGGTAGGTGAGTTCACCTTTTTTTAATCCACCAAAGACTTTTGTGTCTTCAATGGCCATTTTTAAAAGATTGAGGTGGCGCTCAGATCCGACTCGGTTACATATAACACCGGCAAAATTTAATTCGGGATCAAAATCTTTAAAGCCTTTAACGAGTGCCGCTATACTTCGGGCCATCCCAGAAGCATCACTAACTAAAACAACGGGAGCGTTAAGGATTTTTGCTATCTCAGCACTTGAACCAGCTTCACTTGTAGGACTATGCCCATCATATAGGCCCATGACACCTTCAATGATGGCCAAATCATATCCTTTAGAGGCGTGATAGAAGCTAGATTTTAAAGACTCGCTACCCATCATCCAGCTATCAAGATTGACACTGCTACTACCTGAGGCCCTTTGGTGGTAGGTTGGATCTAGATAGTCAGGTCCACATTTAAAAAGTTTAGTTTTTATACCTCTTTCATTAAATAAACTTGCTAGGGCACATACGATTGTCGTTTTGCCTACGTTACTATGAGTCCCGGCAATAACAAGGCGAGGGATATTTATTTCATTCATGGTGTTCCCCTAAATGTTCTAGGACAAGTTGGACGAGTGAGTCGATATTGTCGTTGTGGGCCTGGTAAGTATTTTTACTAAGTTTATGTGCTGCTAAAAATGTTTTCTCACCGATAGTAAAAAGAGGTGTTTTTCCTAAAACACTTTCCCATGGACCTTTTTCGAGTACTCCAACAGATGAGCTGGAGGGTAGTAAAACGCCATCAAACTCTGGAGCTTGAAGTTGAGGGAAAATAAACTCTTTATTATAGAGGGCCAAGTAATGTGATGTAACACCAATATTATTAAGATCCTCAATAAGACTTTGTCTTCCTTTATCACTGCCTAATATAAGAACCTTAGAAGGAAACTGCGTTCTTGCGAGCGCTTCTTTACAATGCCCATGGAGAACAATTGAATTAAGGCAGTATTTGCGAAGCTCATCATGCGTCTGTTGATCAAGGGTGATAAACTGATGATCGATAAAGTCGCGTAAATCGATTTTGGTGTTTTTTTGAAGAGTAAAAAAAGATTCAACTGATTTGGCGTCCGAAAATAAAAGCGTTTTATAGTTTTTGATTTTATCTTCTAAAGAAACCTCATTAATTAAAGACGAACAAACAAAAGGGGCCTCAATGACTTCGGCACCAAGGTCTCTACATTTTTGGGCCAGTAAAGAAGCTTGTTCTCTTACTCTGGTTACAAGAAGTCTTCTTCCTTTAAGAGGTAACCTTTTTCTCCAATTAAATTCATCTCGAGAATGAATAACTTCACCCACAATAATAAGCGCCTGAAGTTTGGGATTTATATCTGTCGTAAGATCGGCCAATGTTTCAAGCGTTCCTTGTATGATTTTTTCATTACCGCAAGTTGCTGCGGCCACGTAAATAGCAGGAGTGGTAGAAGCTCTTCCGTATTCAATCAGCCTTAGGCAGTTTTCTTTTATTTTTGAAGCGGCCATGTATATAACAATTGTTCCACCGGTTTGGGCCAGAGATTTCCACCTACTATTTGAAGGTGAGCCACCTCTTAGATCATGACCAGAGGCAAAGACAACATCACTTGCAAAATCACGGTGGGTAAGAGGGAATCCCGCAAAACTTGCGGCCCCTAAAGAAGAGGAAACGCCAGGAACAACTTCAAAGTCAATTCCTTGTTGTTTAAGTTCAATACATTCTTGATACCCTCTTCCGAAAATAAAAGGGTCACCAGATTTAAGACGAACAACAACTTTTCCGGCCTTGGCCATTTCGATAACAACAGGATGTATATTATAGCCAAGTTTTGCAGAACCATAGCCTCTATAACCAATAGGAATAAGTTCTGCTTTTGGTGAGATCGTAGATAGAAGACTAGGAGATATAAGAGCGTCGTAGGCGACAATGTCGGCCTTTTCTAAAAGCTCTTTGGCCCTAACGGTCATTAAATCTGCACGTCCAGGCCCTGCACCTACTAAATAGACGATCCCTTTATTATTCACTTAAATGCTGATCCTTTTTTGCGACTCTAAAACCGTGGGTAAAGTCAGAAGCATATAGTCTTGAATCAGGAAAATCCTTATGTCCTAAAACTTTACTAATAACAATAATGGCCGTGGCCGTGATTTTTTCTTTTTTTACAAGAGAAACGATATTTTCAAGATTGCCTCTTACAATTTTTTGATCAGGCCAACTTGCTTTTTGAACGACAGCAACAGGATAATCACTTGGATAAATATCACTGAGTTCATCAACAACTTTTTTAATTAGGCCCACACTGAGAAATAAAACAAGAGTTCCTTCACTTTTGGCCAGATCCTTAAGTTTCTCTTTTGGAGGCATAGGAGTTCGACCTTCCATTCTGGTGATGATCACCGTTTGAGAAACCTCAGGCAAAGTCAGTTCTTGCTTTAGTGCAGCTGCAGAGGCGCTAAAGCTTGAAACACCAGGAATAATTTCCCATTCGATTCCAAGATCATCAAGTCTTCTCATTTGTTCTGCGGTTGAACCAAACAAAGAAGGATCACCTGTATGAACTCTGGCCACATCTTTATTTTCTTCTTTGGCCTTTATGAAAAATTCCATGATGGCATCCAAGTCCATTCCACTGGAGTCCATGACAAAAGCTTCTTTATCGGCCCGTTCAATAACGGCCTTAGGAACAAGGCTACCTGTATAAAGAACATAGGGACAAGTCTCGATAAGTCTTGCTCCTTTGACGGTGATTAACTCTGGGTCACCAGGTCCAGCGCCAATAATATAAACTTTCATTTTTTTCTCCTTAACATTTTAAAACTTCTTCTCTAATCATTTCCCAGACACCTACAGGGTTTAGACAAAGCCAGCGGATATCAAAATATTCTTGATTATTTACTTCAACTCGTTGTGACTTATCTTCAATGAGTTTTCTTAATCTCGTTGAAATAGAGTTATTTCTTTTGATCGCCATTTTTTCATAGAGATTAAAGGCCAATTCAATCCCTTCGCCAGTGCAGAGATAATTCATTTCAATTTCTTTATAATGGTCTTTCTTTTTAAGTTCGCGGATCTTGCCTTCTTTATAGACTTCAAGAACCTCTAGCCCCCAATCATCGAGGTTACATGGTGTTTTAAATTCACCAATAAGAAAAAGCTTATCCTTAGAGTTAAGTATCAAGGCACCCTCAAGAAGACCTAAGGTAGAGAAGCTTTCTAACTTTAAACTTGAGACAGGTTTTTCTTTTTTGAGAACTGGTTTTTTTAATATCTCTAATGCTTTGAGAGCAGATTGGACATGTTTAGGCTTGGCGTTTGTGGCAAAGCTTTTATCATTGACGTCCTTAGGAGTGACCCAGCTATCTGTTGGAGTAACATAGGTCTTAGCAAGCTTGAAGTCTTCACCTTCGATTTTTTTAATGTCCTCTAGACGTGAATTCATATCGCCATCATGTCGAAGAGAGAATGTTTTTCGTTGCCCTTCTTTAACTTTACCTGACTCCATCTCGTATTTATTAGAATATCCTCTTGGCGTAACCATATAGCCTTCGTAAAGATAGGTCTGGGTTGAGCCTACAATGACCGTGGTGAGCATTCCGATTTCGTATTCTAAGAAATTATCAAGATCACTCATAACAATATGTTGCTTTTTACGATAACCACTTTTAACTAGCGCAACAGGAGTCGAGCCAGCTCGATATTTTTTTAGAATTCTTTGGGCCTCCACGATTTGCCTCTGCCTTCTTCCACTGGCGGGATTGTAAAAGCTGATGACAAAGTCACCTTGGGCCGCGGTTTCAATTCTTTTTTCAATCACTGTCCAAGGGGTAAGAAGATCAGAAAGCGAAATGGTGCAAGAGTCATGAATAAGAGGAGCACCAACAAGAGAACCACAACTGACAGAAGCAGTGATGCCTGGAAAAAAACGAATCTCAGGATCTTCTCCTTTTTTCCAATTCATCTCTTTTAAAACTTCAAAAACAAGGCCTGCCATTCCGTATACGCCGGCATCTCCAGAAGAGATTAAGGAAATTGTTTTTCCTTCTTTGGCCATTTCAATAGCAGTTCGTGCCCGTCCAATTTCTTCACTCATACCAGTGCGGGTGATTTCCTTACCTTCAATATGTTTTTTAATTAATCGTATATAGGTCGTATAACCAATAACGTGATCACTTTGTTGTATCGCGTTTAGAGCGGCCGGAGTGATATTATCATCATTCCCAGGGCCAATTCCAACAATATTAACGATACCCATTATTGAACTCCTGGTCGTGGAAGGTGTTCTATCTTTGCCATAGCAAGGGTCATATTTTTTCCACCAGTTTCAAGGTTAAACTTTTGCTTAGGCATAAGAAGTTTTTTTGCATCGGCGGCCAGTAAGCATGCTGCTTCACCGACACTTTTTGTCCCCACATATTTTTTTACAACATCACTAGGGTTTTCAATACCTGCAACGTTATCAAGTTGATTAGCAGGGTAGGTGATTAGCTTCCATCCAAACTCTTCTTTTAATTTTAAAAGGGCCGGTTCATCTTTTTTGACATCGATAGTGGCCAAGGCCTTAACACTTTTAGGAGAAATATTTTTTTGCTCTAAAAAGTGAAAAACACCTTTTTTTACAACATCGTAAGGCGTATCTTTATCACAACCAATTCCAAGAACGATATTTTTGGGGTGATAGATAATGGCATTTTCCCAAATGTCTTTATGAGTCGTTTTAATATTATTTCTTTCACTTGCAATAAGAAGGATTTCATAGTCTTGGGGATTTACATTTTCTAATGAAGTTTTATATTCAACACCTTTGGGCAGCTTTTGGTGAATCGGCCACCAATTAGGCTCTCCCGATTCTTGAACGAAAAGAACTTTTTCTTCATTAACAACCGCTGCACATCCTCGAGTTACATTTCTATCCATATCTTCCAAGGCCCAGCCTAAATCACGTCCAAGAATATCGACAGTGAGGGTTCCACCAACATCACTGGCCGTTGTAATAACAGGGGTAGAATCAAGAATATCTGCGACTTGGGCGGTATAGAAGTTACCTCTTCCGACATGACCAGAAAGGACACAAATACTAAACTTGGCAGCATCATCAACACAAACTATCGCCGGGTCTACTTTTTTATTTTCCATCAAAGGGGCAATCATTCTTACAACGGCGCCCACGCTGATAATGTGGATATGACAGTCATACTCTTTAAAAGTCTTTTTTAATGTAGGTCCCATTGGTAAGGATAATTCAAATGAACCTTCAGGCGCTTGGTCAATAAAGCGTTTTGATACATAAAGGTCGGCATCGCCAAGAACACTTTTTATTCTTTCAGCGATTTTCAACCCATGCTTTGTAATGACATAGATAGCATATTCTTTACGACTCATACTTGGGCCCCCCTGAGAACGCCTTTTCTTTTTCTTATGGAAATAACAACCATTGAAAAATAAGCGCAGTCGTCATTTTTAATTGATTTTAGGTCTTTAACAATTGTTTGATCTTCTGTTGTGCCATAAGAGACATAGGTGGCCTTATCGAGAAGATTAAGAGGTTCAAGAATCTCAATAAGCTTGGGAATCATTTTCCCAACCTTAGTTAAGACAATACTATCAAAATCTTCTGTTAACCTGGGGAGATCCTCTATCCCATAGGTGGCAGGAAAAACACAGAATCTTTCTTTACCATCAACTAAAGGTGTTTTGAGTTCCGCTGGTATGGCCAGAACCGAGCTGACTCCAGGGACGATTTCAATTTCTAGTCCAGGCCATCGCTCACCACATTCATCAAGTAGATAAGACCATGTTGAATAAACACTGGGATCGCCTTGAGTGATAAAGGCGACATCTTTTCCTTGCTCAAGCCTTTTTCCAATTTCAGTAAAGGCCTTATCCCAAGCAGGTATGAGAATCTTATGATCTTTGGTCATAGGAAAGGTGAGAAAAAGCTTTTCTTGTTCGTCATTTTCTTCAACGACAGGAGAGCAAATCCTCCATGCAAAGGGACGGAACTTTTCACTACTTTTAGGGATAGCAATAACATCAACACTATTGAGGACATTAACAGCTCTTAGAGTTAAAAGATCCGTAGCACCAGGTCCTACGCCAACACCATAGAGTTTTCCATATTTATTCATGAGTTCCTTCTTTTTTTGTTACGCTAAAGAGATGTATTGGGTTGAGAGCATCATATCTTAAGTAGTGGGCCAGTTTTTTTCCACGAGAAACTTGAATGAGTTCAACTTCGGGAAAATAACCAAGCTCTTTAAAGCTTTGGTAAGCACTTGCAACGTTATCTAAAGTTATGGCGGAAACCACGAGTCTACCCTCAGGTCTTAGGCGTTCAAGACAGTATTGAAGAGTCTCTTTCATACTTCCTTTAGTTCCCCCTACAAAAATGGCATCAGGGGCCGAGAGTTCACATAAAACTTCTGGAGCACGGCCATGAATCACTTCGATATTATCGGTTTTAAAGGCCTTGGCATTTTCGGCACATATTTGGGCCCCTTCTGGATCTACTTCGATGGCATAGACTTTTCCTTCATAGGCAAGTTTAGCGGATTCGATGGAGACACTGCCACTACCGGCCCCGATATCCCAAACAATACTGTTTTTTCTTAATTCTAAGTTTGAAATCGCTAGAGCTCGAACTTCTTTTTTAGTGATAAGCCCTTTTTTAGGCATTCTTTTGGCAAACTCTTCATCAGCATGAATTTTAAAGGCCGGTGCTTTAAAAGGTGATGTTCTTTCAAGACATATAACATTAAGAGAAGAAAAGTCTCCTTCCACTTTATCAATATCAAAAGAGCTTACTTTTTCATTTATTCCACCAAGGTTTTCAAGAACATGCATTCTCCAAGTATCTTCATTATACTCTTTAAGGTAACTGGAGATTCTTTGCGGCCCATTTTCTTCATCTGTGAATAAGGCCACTTTAGGATAGTGTTGGATTCGGTTGACGAGTCCTTGGATTGATCTTCCATGAAGGGAAATAATTTTAGCATCATCCCATTTCATTTTTAAACGAGAGAAGGCCAATTGAATACTAGAGAGGTTTGGAATGATCTCAACATGTTCTTTGCCTATTTTTTTGCAAATAAGATCACCAATTCCATAAAAAAGTGGATCACCTGATGCTAGGACAACAACATTGTTTTCTTCACATAGTGTGGCCACTTGTTCAATTGTTTTTAAAAGGCCATCTTTTAAATTGAGTTTTTTGCCTTGAAAGTCTGGGAAAAAGGCAATTTGTCTTTGGCCCCCGACAAGGACTTGGGCCCTTTGGACTTTACCAAAAGCTATAGAGGTGAGACCACTGCATCCCTCGTCACCAATTCCAATGATAGTAACGGCCGCCATTATTGATAATCCTTCGTGGATAGAAGTAAAAGGGCATGAATAATGGAAACGGCAATTGTTGATCCGCCTTTTCTACCACGGCTTAAGATATAAGGAACTTCAATGCCTTGTTCTCTAACCATATCGAGTACTTCTTCTTTACTTTCAACAGCAGAAATAAATCCTACAGGAACACCGATAATAAGTGCAGGCTTAACGTTTTCTTCTTTAATAAGACGACACAGCTCAATGAGAGAGGTTGGAGCATTTCCAACAGCAATAATGGCACCATCAAGAAGTTTTAGTTGATGGGCTTTTTTCATCGCCTCAATGGCCCTTGTCGTATTTTTTTCTTTGGCCACACGAATGACATCTTCATCTGAGATGAAAGAATGTGTTGAACACCCGTAGGCATCAAGGCGTGCCTTATTAAGTCCAGCTATAATCATTTGAACATCACAAATAATAGGGCATCCATTTTTTAGAGCATTGATACCACTAGTAATGGCCTTATCATGTATCATCATAAGATGTTTGTACTCAAAGTCCGCTGTGGCATGAATAACTCTTCTGACAATTTCCCATTGTGAAGGAGTAAAATCGTGTGGACCAATTTCTTGGTCAATAACATTGAATGAGCTATTTTCAATTTTTCTTCCAAGACCCGTCATCTGTCTCATATCATTCATGGTTTGATCTCTCTTTTTAAAGTCATTTCAGATTGGCCTTTTAAGTTCCCACTGAAATCGACTAAATAGGTATTTATATTTATTTTATTTTGAATATGTTTGAGACACTCTTGATTTGTTTTTTCACAAATCTTTGTGGTGATTTCTGGAAGGCCTTGCTCTTCACAGATTTCTAGTGCTCTACGCGCTGTTTTACTTTCTTGTATTTCTTGGCAGTACTTATCCTCAAGACCAATCTCACGGGCTAGTTCGGCAAGCATGTTCATGTTGACGTCACTACCAGCGGCATGAGTCATCATTTTACCATCGGCCATTTTTGATAGCTTCCCCATCATTCCTACAATAATGACGAGATCTAAATTGTTGGCGCAAGCTCTTTTAAGACCTGTTCCAATAAAATCTCCAACTTGAATAAAGCTCATATCATCTAATTGAGGAAATAGCTCCATCGCGTACTTTTCACTTTTACCACCTGTTGTGAAAACAACAGTGTTTATTTTATTATTCTTGGCCATATCAATGGCCTGAACAACACTGGCCCTAAAAGCAGCAGTGGAGTAGGGACGAACAATACCTGTCGTTCCTAATATAGAGATTCCACCAATTAACCCCAGCCTAGCATTTAGAGTTTTTTTGGCCATTTCTTCACCACCTGGAACTGATATTTCAATATCTGCTCCATTAAATGGGGATGCTTCAATTTCTTCGAGTACCATTTCAGTGATGTTTTTATGAGGAACAGGATTGATGGCCGAACTTCCCACTTCAAGTCCGAGTCCCTTTTGAGTTACTTTGGCGACTCCTTTACCTCCATAGATATGGATCTTTCCAGTTTGATTAAGAGAAACTTTAGCTGTTAATTCTGCTTTATCAGTACAATCGGGATCATCTCCTGCATCTTTAATGATAGAGCAAATAGCGTGATCGTTATAAAGCTCACATCTTTTGAGAGTGAACTCGACCTTTTTTCCAATGGGAAGAGTCGTTTCAATAGAGTCATATATTGATTTTGTCACAATAGTACGGGCGGCAGCTTTAGCAGCAGCTGCCGAACAGGCCCCTGTTGTGAACCCTTCTCTTAAATTTTGCTTTTCTTTTTGTTCTTTCAAACTCTATCTTTATTAAAATAGACTTCCATGCCGATATGATTCTCGGATACTCCATTATCTACGAGATATTCTCTACATTCGTTTACAATTTTTCCGTCACCTGCCAAAAGTATTGTACGAGCACCTTGGTGTTTCTTAGTCAGATCTTTGGCCATCTCAACCAATTGACTTCTTTGAGAGCTTCCAAACTCTGGTGCCGATATTATTTCAAAGTGTTTAAGGTCCTGAGGTAGCCTTTTTTTAACCAAGTCAAAACTTAAAAAATAATCGTTATCAGGAACCATCCAATAAAATGATATTTTATTTTTTTCTTTTATGTTTTGAGAGTTAACAAAGCTAAGTGCACTGGCCACGGCCGTATCTGTGGCGAGGACAAAAATATCTCCTTGCCCAAAATAATTTTCATCCTTTAAGAATTTACCCCAAGGCCCAGAAAAGGTGATGATGTCATCTTCTTTTAACTGATTAAGGTATTGGTTTGTGACAATACCTTTTTCCAAAACCTTATAGGCAATTTGAAATTCAGTGGTATTGCTATCTTCGGATAAAAGGGAATAGGTTCTTTTATAGGGTTTACCTTCTTCATTTTTAAGGCCGGAATCAATAATGATAAACTGGCCACCTATAAACTTAAGCTCTTCTATTGCTTTAAAAGTAAGTAAATGGGTTGTTTCATTTATTTTTTGTCTTTGAATTAATTTAGCTTGTGGCATCGTCACTCCTTAATTGAAATTCTTCTCCCCACTGCTTTACCCACTCATGAAATTTATTTTGATTCTCTATTATTGGACTAGCTTCATGACTCCAGTCATAGAAGCTGGGAAAGGTAAAAACAAAGGGTGCCTTTTCTCTATCTTTGTCAAAAAATTGAAGTTGTGGGGTTCTTTTCTCTGGTCTCTTAATTTGAGCATATTTTAGCTCTTGCCATCTAAAGTGAATATGAGAGGCCCTCTCTGAGTTTTGTTCAGAGGCCGGGTATAAAGTTAACCAAACGTCAGACTTTTTGTAAGTGTAAGGGCCATCTTTGAACTCACCAGTGGCAAACTCGTTTCGTAAAAGGAAAGTTCCTTCTAAGACCAATACAGATTTAAGTAGAGTTTCAAAGTCCGTATTCATTATGAAGGATAGATTTCATGAACATAATCATGAATTTCATCAAGTCCTTTATATAAAGCATCAATACTTTTAATATGAGCATCCAGCTCTAGTTCAACTTTCTTCGTTAAAATAAGTAGTGATCTATAATAAGGAAGATCCTTCTCATTATCACTTTCACTAATTTTTCTTTCTAAATGACTGAGTGAGTTTTGGTAAAAAGCCCGAAGTTCATTTAGATTATTAGCATTGGCCAAAGATTTAATAGGGCCATCTTGATGAAGTGTTTCGCCAATTTCTCTTTCATCGTGATCTTTAGCAGCTTCATCGTTAATACCTAAAACTTTTTGTAATCCTAATCTTAAAGCACCTAGTTCATGACAGGCCATAATGCCTCCTTTTTTACATCATAATATCGTCGACTCTTTCACTAAGAATCTGACCGTTTTTCATATGTTCTACGTATAGTTTTTTTGTCTCTTCAGGTTTTAATTCCCGATACCAGACGCCATCTGGGTACACCACAACAGAGGGGCCTTCACCACACCTGCCCATGCAAGAAGTTTTTGTGATTCTGTACTCTTGTTGCTTGTCTTCATCACGAATAAATCTTCTGAGTTGAGTGATGATTTCAAGACTACCTTTTTTGGAGCAATCAATGTTGCCACAAACAAGGACATGCTTTTTAAGGTTTTTGTGAGGAAACTCATGAGGCTTGGCCTGAGAATGTGTATAAAGATGACGTACACTCCACAAAAGAGCATCAGTACCTTTTATATTATTAGCTAGCTCTTTTGTTTGGGGGCGATATTGACAGTTCAAGCAGGCCAAAGGAGTGTCTGGTTTTTCTCCTAATGCTTGTTCTACCTTCTCTTGAATAAACTCAAAAAGCTTGGGGTGGGCCCCAATATGATGGGCCAGCTTAATTTTGATCCAAGGATATTTTACTTTAAAGTTTTCGAGTATTTTCTCTAGCTTTTGAACAAGTCTACCTGCAAATAAAAAGTAAGGAACAATAATAAGCTCATCGGGGCGTACTCTTGATATAAAATCGAGTCCATCTTCTACAAGAGGCTTTGTAATTCCAATGAAGGAGGGCAAACAGATTTGATATTGCCCTCGCTCTTCAACAAGTCGAACAATTTTGGTGAATTCACTATTACTATCAGGGTCACTAGAGCCTCTTCCGACCATAAGAAGGGCCTTTTTATTATCTTTATCTCCAATAACATTTTTAATTCTGTCTTCAATAAGATCGATAATAAAAGGGTGCGATTTTATAGTATCAGCGCAAGTGATGTTTTTTTGCGGATATCGCTTTTTTAGTTTTTCTACTAAAATAGGGATATCGTTTTTTACATGCCTTGAAGAGAAAAGAAATAAAGGAATGAGAACGATATTTTTTATCTCTGGATCTTCGCCAACTTTAAAAAGTGTATCGATGATGGCCGGCTTTTCTAATTCGACAAACCCGTAATGTGTCTCAACACCATTTGCGTTTTTAGCATAAGAGTTAACGACCTCAAGAAATTCCGTTGTGGCATTCTTGTTGCGGCTCCCATGTCCAATAAAAACTACGGCGTGAGGGGTTTTTTTCAAATCATATCCTTTTTAAAGAAAGTGCATCTAGCTTTAAACTTGTAAAGCTAAGGACAATCCAAAAAGCAAAGTTAACAAAAAGTGAAGCAGCAAGAAATTGAGTTTGTAATTCACCCGGGACTGCTGTAGCAGTGGAATGCGCTGGGACACCCATAAGCCCAAATGGGGCCCAAAATAAAAATACGGATAAACTTATACATGCTACTCTAGCACTTAATTTTGAGAGACCCCATTTGGTTAAAACTGCAGGACCCATCCATAAACTAAGCATGGCCATTAAATTCATCAGAACAGCAAAGAGCCACCAGTTTTGTCTTAGACCAAAATCACCTTCTGAGTTTGATACTCCTGGTAGGGGTGGCGGTAGTCCAAGAGACGGCAGACCATGGAGAATAAGAAAAGCACTTGAGCCTAAAATAAGAGTTAATGCCGTGCTGTTTTCAAAAAAAGATGGTTTTAAAACTCCAAGCTTTAGTCCTAGAACTATAATAAAGGATAATAAGGCACCATATGTAGCACCTAGTAAAGTATTACCAAGTACGGTTAATGCAGACCTTGTTTTTCCTTCTGGAGAAAATTCATCACTTCCATGATGATGATGGTGGCCATCAGCATGAACATGAACTGTGCCACTGCTGGCCTCAAAAGTTTCAGCTTTTAATATTATTGGAGAGACAAAAAAAACATTTAATAATCCCCAAAATAGCCCAGCTATAATACCGGCCTTTATTCCATTGCTAAGTAGTGAGATCATATTATTTCCTTATTTAGTGGCAGGGAAAGCCTGCTGCATGACGAACATCGTGAAAAGCATTATGTGCAAATGCCATTGGTTCTAGGCCAACAAAATAAACAACAAATAGGCATAGTATGATTAACGTAAATACTAGACCCCAGTTTAGGTTCGCTGGTAAGGCCTTGACCTCAGCAGCTTTGGTAATATTTTTCATAAAAACTCCTTTTATTCAATTCGAGACCATTTCAATTCAATTTCTGGAACAATTTCAACACTCACTAAAAAAGGAAGCTCTACTCCTACTGAAGGAGATAAAATGAGCTCTAACCCGGATAGGTTCATATCCTTTTGTAAAAGATCAAAATATTCAGTGGCGTGGAAAAACTCTTGATTAAAGATTTCAGTAAGTTTTTCTTGAGCGGCCATAAGACCAGCGGGAAAAATTAAAAATAATAAAATCCACTTTTTCATATAGATGTCCTAAAAGTGAGGGTTTTCAAATTCAATTTTTAAGGCGGCCCCTCCGGAGACCGTGGCCACACCGATACCGCCCTCGAGTCCAATTTCAAATTCAGTAGTCATCCCACTAAATTTCCATTTTTTATTTTGTTTCATGGCCTTTTGAGATAAGTAATCACCGATTTTAATGGCCTTTTTTAATCCCTTTTTGAATTTTTTACGGCCAATTTTTATGAGCCGATCAACGCTTTTATTACGCTCAGTAATCATAAGAGGAATATGGTTTTCAAGCTTAACTAAAGATGGCCTTACTTTATCTAGATTCATTGCTGTTATTGGCGAAAAGACAAGTGTGGTTCCAACACTGGCGCCAGCAGATGCAATACCTATTTCACCGTCGGCCCCTATTGATAATCCAACTTCCCACTCAACTGGCCTTAGGTATTTTGTATCATTCATACTTTCATGAAGATCTTCAGTGATGGCCCATACAAGACTTTCTAGTGGGCCATTTGGGTAGGCCGATAGCTCAGAAGTATCGTCATTGAAGCTCCATTCAAATGTCAGCTCTACTGCCGTACCAAAACTAATATAATTAACATTACCGGAAGCGGAGATACCAAAGTTAGCCTGAATGGCCTCTAATTTCCAACTTTTATGGAGAGGACGTACATGGGTTACCATTTGTTTAAAACGTTTAGAAGCCTGTGTAAGCTCTTGTCTTATTTTAGTACCTTTTTTGATTTTTCCACTTTGTTCTAAGTGATCGGCAAGTGAGTGAAGCTTTCGCTCTAACTCTTTTGCATTAGTATCCTTGTTAATATGTACATCAATCTTTTTTTTCTTTTTGAAGGTTTTTTTGGGTGACCAGTGAATTTCGGCAAGAGCAGAACCTGAAACACCAAGCACACCAATACTGCCAGATGCTGATACTCCTAACATTGTTGAAACTTCCGTGAGTTCAAAGCTCGAAGCTCTGGCTTTGTCTGTTTCTTCAACAATGGCCAAATCAGATAACTCATTCATCAGCTCATCCATGTGTAGTGAAAAGGATGAGTGGGATTTATTTTCAGGGTTGAAGTCTTGATTACTATTTGAGGACCATGATGTTGGAACTTTTATGGCATAAAGGTTGAGTGAAAAAAGAAATAGAAAACAAACTTTTAACATTATTTCTCCCTTCGCTCCCATAACATTTTAAACCCTGCAATACCTCCAATACCAAAGCGCCCAATTCCAACTGATGCATGAATAGAAGGGGCAATCTCAACACTATCGAGCTGCCACTTTTTTGATGGTTTAATTTTAAGACCTGTGCTTTGTTTAAGAGAATGTGAAAAAAGCTTCATGACCTTTTTGGTTCTTCCTTTAAGGAATTTTTTAGGTATATCTTTGACTACTTCTTGACCGTCTTTGTTTAACTCGATCACGGTAAGAGCATATGTATTAAAAGGATAAATGAGAAAACAAAGTAAAAAAACTTTCAAGTTAAACCTTAAAAAAATAGCAGGGATAAAAAAGGTTGAAAGATCCTTCACGTTTAAGATAGAAAAAAATCTTTAGGCCCTGTTTTCCCCACGAAAACATTTAAACCAATCGCATAAAGCAGGTCTTCGGACTTAGAGGCAAACGACCTACTTCTCGAGCTTCCCAGTTTTACCCAGTGCTTTATTTCGAGTTTCGTTCCTCATTACCGCTGCGGGGGCAGTTGTGGATTTACACCACATTCCCTTTTAATCAAACTAAAATGTTTGAACTTTGTGCGAATCTTAATAAGATTTTTAGCAAGACACTATGCTTGTCGTCAAATTAAAACCGGGGTCTTGGTAACGTTGGTCTGGGAAAAGAAAAACGAGGGCAAGCAGTTCTTGGAATAAGTGCCTTAATTTTCTTTTGGTCGTTGTTCCATACTTGGCATCCCCACTGTCCTGCAGTGTGCCCAATATCTATTGCAACGTTAGCATCTGCACAGTGCTTTAACACCCCTTTGCCAAGGCTGAATTTAACAACTTGTGTTTGCCCAGAGTCAAAAGGAATATTAAATGATACTGTGCGCTCGATACCGTTTATTTTAATTTTCATACTTCTTCTATTTCCAGAGTCTGTAGAAATAGCGTTCATATCAACTTGACCTTGATTTTTTAAAGTGAGTTTAACTTTTTGATAAGTTCTTCTTCTAAGTGGGTCTTTAACTTCTGTAAAGCTAATGGCCTTAGGAACTAAATCCTTTTTGTAATGACGATTAAGATAATCATCACATGCGTTTGGATTGGCCATAGCAGCAAAAGAGATAAGAAAAGATAAAATAGTAATTTTCATAGATTCCTCCGATTAAAGGCTTTTAAACAAAAATCTAAATAAGGTAAAGGAGCAGATCTCACTATTTTAAGGCCTTTAACCTATTGTTTTTATGTGAAAGTATATAGTTTTTAACTATCATATTATAGAAATAATAGATTTTATAAATAATGAGAATTCACCTATACTAGATTCAACTACGAGGAGGTAGAAAATGAAGAAAAAACCAGAGATAAAGTCTTGGAAAAACCTTGAGGCCGCCTTTGCTGGTGAGTCCATGGCCTATCAAAAGTATTTATACTTTGCTGAAGTGGCCAGAAAAAATGGTGATGAAGATGTGGCCAAACTTTTTGAGGAGACTGCAAAACATGAAACAGCTCATGCTAAGGGACATTTAAGAAACCTGTATCCTATGAATGAAATGACTACGCAAAAGTGTCTTGAGTTGGCAGTTGAGGGAGAGAAGTTTGAGTATACAGAAATGTATCCGCAATACGCCAAAACGGCCAAAGAAGAAGGCGCAGATGATTGGCTTGTTGCTGAGTTTGAGGAAGGTATCGAGGAGTGTAAAGAGCACGCAGATACTTTTAAAAGAAAACTAGAAAAGCTCAATAAAATATTTAGTGGGCTAACGAAAGTGGAAAAAGAGCATCATGATAACTACAAAAAAGCTCTTGAAAAGAAAAATGCTGATGGTAGTTTTTCTGTTTCTAATGAATATTTAGAGAGTGAGCAGTAGTTCTTTAAAAGAGGGGTAATTGAAGACTTTTTTATCTTTAAAAAAGTCTTCGTGATCCTCCATATCGCTGTAGTTGGAGATAAAACAAAAATCTAGCCCGTATTCATTGGCCGATTGATAATCAACTTTACCATCGCCTATAAAAAGACCCTTAGAAAGATCATGCTTTTCAAATATTCTTTCAAGGTTTTCATATTTAGTTTTAGGACTTCCTAGAATCATTTCAAAACGAGATTCTATTTCTTTATGTTTGATAACCTTTTGGACCTCTATCTCAGGAGTCCCAGAAATAATGAAAAGCTTTTGTGAGCATTGTCTTAAAAACTCTTCAAAACCATCTGTATAAGCGGCCGCAAAAACACGTTCTCGAGTAAGTTTGGCGTATTCTTCAAGACATGATTCATAATCATTTTGAAAGCTTTCTCTTTCTAAAATTGTCTCAAAAAAATATTTAAATTTTACGTAACGAGAGATGCCTTGGGTCTTTTTATGATAATCATAAAGTTCTTGGGCCTTATCGGTCCCATAAGGAGAGGCCACTTCATAAAAAGCTCGGGACTTAACCTTATTGCTATCGAGGATAACCCCATCACAATCAAAAACGATATAGTCATACTTTTCTAAGTTCATAATTGATTTTTAGAACTTAAAAACGTGCTTGTAAAGAAGCCGTTAACGGTTATTTCTTTTACAAAAGCGAGATAAGGCCCTTGAAACATTTTTCGTAGGACAAAACTCTTCACCTTTTTTGATAGGATTTCTACTCACCACAAGTGTTTTAAGCTTTTTAAGGGAGCTTAGTGGTGAGAGGTCAGTTATTTTGTTCTGAGTCAAATAAAGCCTCTCTAAACTTGAAAGTGATGAAAGAGCTGAGATATCGGTAATATCATTATACTGCGCTGTTAGCTTTTTTAGGCCCGTTAGGGGTTTTAATATAGATAGGTCGAACTCTTTTCCAATTTGAACTTTAAGCTCTTTAAGTTTTGTTAAATTTGGAACGATGAAATCCTCAACATTCCCTTCTAGATAAAGAACTTCAAGCTCTGTCATAGAGGAAAGAAAAGACGTATCAAGAATAGTTTCTTTTTTAAGCTTTAAGGTTTTAATACCTTTTAATTGAGACAGAACCGTATAGTCAGCTGACCCAGTGATAGTGAGAGAATTGAGATTCGGAAGTGAGACTAAAACGTCTAATCCCTTTATTTCTTGGGCCTCAATATGAAGTTTTTCAAGGTTTTTAAGATCTTTAAGAAAAGAAATATCTTCTAAAGAAGAGCTTTTAATATCAAGTCTTTTTAGCTTAATTAAATCTGATAGAGGGCGAAGATCCTTTAAAAGAGGGTGAGAAAGATAAATATTTTCTAGGTTACTTAAAGATAAGTAAGTTTGCTCACAACTTTCTTTTTGTACTCTTTGCTTTAATAAATTGATTGCTAGCTTAGTTTCTTCTGAAGCATATGGATCATTACAAAAATCGAGAAAACTTTCATGAACTCGTGGAGAGCCTATTTCGCCACCAAGTTCTTGAAGCTTTTTAACCATATTTAAATGACCCAGTTTCTTTGCTAGGAACAATGCCGTTCGTCCTAGAGAATCTTCTTTATTGATGTCAAACTTCCAATTTGTGAAAAAATCAAATGTTTTAATAGCATTGCCTCTAACGATATAATGAAAAAGTCCCTGTCCGATAGTATCGGTTGCATCTAAATCAACTCCGTATTCAAAAAGTGTTTTAAAAATGTCGGTATGATTGAGTTCTAGGGCCCTTAAAGCAAGAGTCTTACCATATAGATCTTTAGTTTTTAGATTTACGCCAAGATAAATAAGCTCTTTTAATTTTTTCTTATCATTATTCTCAATAGCATTATAAGCTTTGTTTTTTAAGATGACCTCTTTTGCCTTAAAAGGAAGGTACTCAATAGGGCCAATGGTTGTTTGAAAGCATGATTTATCATCACATTCTTTAGGAAGATAACACCCACGCTCTTCATTTTTTACAAATCCACCTTCTGTTCTAATAACAACGCCTAAGACTTGATTGTCACTATTAATGATGGAACTTCCAGGGACTGGAAACTCTTGATCAAAATTTCCGGTTTTGAAACCTTCACTATTAATGATTTCTTTAACTTTTGAAATTTGTGGTGATAATCCAAAGAAATTACCTAAGACACGCCCTTTTTCTTCATCAGAAGTTTTGGCAAGCTCTAAAGGAAGTCTATTTTCTACTTTTCTATCTAATTGGATGAGGGCCCACTGATCATTTGTTTCATTAAGATCCACAGAAACAGAGTAGTGGATTATCTTTTTACAGTTATAAACTTGATGTGATTTGAAATGTTTTTGTGATGGAGAGTAATCAAATACCCACTTGAAATCATCACATGTTCTTTGCTGGCCAAGGTAACATTGACCGGCAGTAAGCATAAGGTCAGCACCAACAAGAATTCCTGAGCAGTTTGCCGTGATTGGTAAATCTTTTCCTTTAACTTCGGAACAAAGTTCTCCTTCTTCAATAGAGTAGTGGTCTTTAAGTTTAGGTGCCTGATCTATAGAGAAATCATGTCCGCCATCAGGATTATCTTTAAGGTATCTATTATAGACCATTGTCGCTTGAGAACTTAAAAGGGGATTTAAAGAGCTCATCTGACTGACTGATACTTTTGCTTCAGTGTTTGTTTGATCTTCTTTGGAGGAGTTACACCCTACAAGACTTACGAAAATACAAAACCCTAAGATAAAATTTCTGCTCATCAATTTCTCCCACAAAGTTGATTGAGCCCTAGTTTTACCAGATGCCTAAATTTTCCCAATTTGAAAGATAGATTCATGTAAAAATGATATATATCTCTGTAATTTCAGACACTTATAAGTTATTGATATAAGATGGAATCTCTAAAAATGATCGAGATGAGATAAAAAATGAATGTTGCATTTATTTATAAAGAGAATAAAAGTAGCTGATTCGTATATAATTAAAGAATGAAAATTTTGATTATATACCTTCTTTTAATACCGAATATCCTTTTTGCACTCGATTGCCCAGAATGGGAGATTGGAGGGTTTAAGTTAGGCCCAGGCCAATGTATTTCATCTGGTGGTACCGCCTACGTTTACCTCCATCCTCGAAATCAACAGCGAATATTTAAAGTCTTTGGAGTGGGGTATAAAGAAATATTTGTTGATGAAGTTAAATTTTCTGATGTGTTATTGAAGGAAAGAATACCCGTTCTCAAAGCTCTTTCTCACACAAATCTTAATACAAATGAAAACAATCTAGGAAACTCCTCTTGGTATATTGAAAAAGTTAAACTTCAATCGGCCTTTTCTGATTATTGTAAAAGTGAGCAAATGTTTCAAAGGATTCCTAACTTAAAAGGTTTCGTTGATATTATTTCCAAAATCAAACTTGCTAACTATAAATCGCTTCAAGCAAATAAAAGGCGTCCAAATGATCCATTAAAAGGAAAATTGATTATTGACTGGCATATAGAAAACTTCATGCATGATAAAAATAATAATTGGTATCTTATAGACTTTCTTATTAATGATATAAATGAATTTCTCTCTTTAAATAATATAAAGGGCTATGATTTTTCACGAGAGATTCAAAGGGAGATATTTGAATTATGTCCAGTCAGTAAAGCTAAACTTAGGCACTTACTCTAAAGATAGCTTTTAATTGTCCGCTTGAGACCGCTCTCTAAGTCCTCTTCTGGAGACCATCCAAGCTCACTTTCAACCTTTGAATTATCAATGGCATAACGATAGTCATGACCGGCACGATCTTTTACAAAGCTTAGCTGATTTTCATATTTATCTTTGCCAGGTTTAAGTTCATCTAAGATTGAGCAAATTTGATAGGCCAAATCAAGGTTTGTTCTTTCACTCTTTCCACCAAGATTATAAGTTTGCCCACTTTTACCTTCATGGAAGACTTTATTGATACCTTTGCAGTGATCCAGTACATAGATCCAGTCTCTTACATTTTTACCATTTCCATAAATAGGAATAGGCTCACCTGAAAGGGCCTTTCTAATAATAGTAGGAATAAGCTTTTCACTATGCTGTTTAGGCCCATAGTTATTACTACAATTGGTTGTGACAACATTCATACCAAAAGTATGAAAATAAGATCTCACAAGCATGTCACTACCTGCTTTTGAAGCACTATAAGGACTATTAGGAGCATAAGGAGTTGTTTCTGTAAAAAAACCTGTATCACCTAAAGCACCATAAACTTCGTCCGTGCTAATGTGATGAAAACGGCAGGATTCATAACCAGACTTCACTTCAAAAGGAGCATTCATCCAATTTCTTTTGGCCGCTTCAATAAGAGTAAAGGTTCCCATAACATTAGTGGTAACAAAGGCCTCGGGGCCTGTTATAGAGTTATCAACATGAGATTCTGCGGCAAAGTGAATGACATCTGTGATTTTATGGTTTTTAAAAAGGGAGTCCACAAGGTCTTTATCGCAAATATCACCTTGGACGAAAGTATAGCGCTCGTTATTTTCAACTTCTTTGAGATTTTCTGTGTTACCTGCGTAGGTAAGTTTATCGAGGCATACAACGTTATAATCATAATTCTCTAAGATATAGGGAATATAATTTGAGCCAATAAAACCAGCTCCACCAGTGATCAGTATATTTTTTTGCATAATAACTCCTCGTTTTACTTTTACGATAAACGCTTAAAGTTGTTGAGTCCTTTATTTTGTGCATTGAGTTTTATTTTTTGAAGGCCCAATTCTATTGTTCAGTGTAAGATAAGACCAAATTTGAAGGAAGTTTATATGATTACATCTCTTAAAAGAACCTTTCGTCGCTTAGCTATACCTTTTTCACAAGACTATAACAGAGTGCGTATATTACAGACTATTGTCAGTAAGAAAAAGGCCAAGACCTATTTAGAGATTGGAGTAGATCAAGGAAAGGTTTTTGAGATTATTCATGGGCCAACTAAAGTGGGAGTTGATCCTGTGGCCCCTGCTAAAAAAGTAAAGGCCGTTCTTGGCCCTCGTACTAAGTATTTTCAAAAAACAAGTGATGACTTTTTTGAACAAGATGCCAAAAGTGAATTCAAAGAGAAAATTGATGTCGCTTTTATTGATGGACTTCATGAATATAAACAAGTGCTTAAAGATATTAATAATACATTAGAGTATTTGGCAGATGATGGAGTTATTATCGTTCATGATTGCTCACCATGGACTAAGGCCGCAGCGATAAGGGCCTTCTCTTTTGCTGAGGCCAAAGAAATTGCTGACCGTGACCAATATAAGGACTGGGATGGTGGATGGACAGGAGATGTGTGGAAAGCAATAGGTGAGTTAAAAAGTACAAGAGGTGATCTTGAAGTTTTTGTCCTAGATTGTGATTGTGGTTTAGGAGTTATTCGTAAGGGAATTCAAAAACTTATAAATTTAGAAAATATAGAAAATATGGAATATGAGGATTTGGTTAAAAATAAAGAGGGTATCCTTAATCTAAAAAAACCAGAATACTTTGAAGATTTTCTAGAGACGCTCTAGGCAGCGGGAGAGTCCTTCTTTCCAATCAGGAATATTAATTCCAAAATCTTTTTTTATTTTATCTTTGGAAAATGAACTATTCGAGGGCCTTGGGGTTTTACTTGGAAAATCTTTAGATTCAATAGGAAGGACTCGAGTCTTTATTTCTTTTTGTTTGAAAATCTCTTCAGCAAACTGGGCCCAGCTTATCTTACCTTCATGGCTATAATGATAAACTTCTTTGAGTCCGTTTAAATCTTTTTCACTAAGCTCTTTAAGGACCAAGGCCAAATCTTTGGCATAGGTAGGGCCACCCCATTGGTCATCAACGACTCCAATCTCTTGCTTTTGGCTTGCTAATCGTAGCATGGTTTTAACAAAGTTTTTTCCATACTCTGAATAAACCCAACTTGTTCGTATGATAAGAAATGAATTGGCCATAGCTTGAACAATTTCTTCACCGGCCAATTTACTTTTACCATAGACTCCTAAAGGATTGACCAAATCATTTTCGCTATAGCTACCATCTTTTTTTCCATCAAAAACGTAGTCGGTAGAAATATGAATTAAAGGAATATTAAGTTCATTACAGGCCAGGCATAAGTTTTTAAGGGCCTCAGCGTTTATAGAGTAAGCTTGATCACTTTGTTCTTCGGCCATATCAACTTGAGTATAGGCGGCGGTATTAATGCAAAGGCGAGGAGAAGTTTTTTTAAAGTATGCTAAAACATTTTCTTTATTTGTTATATCAAGCTCTTGTCTTGAGGCAAAAAGAGTTTGAGGTGATAATACATCTTTTAGACATTGTCCTAATTGGCCATTGGCCCCAGTGACAAGAATATTAGAGTTGTGCTTGCTTTGCATTTTCTATGTTCCTAAGAAGAGGCAAGAGCTTATCTTTATCTGATAAAACAACATCTTCAGCTTTTATTTTCCAATCAATATTAAGAGCAGGATCATTCCAAATAATTCCTTGCTCTTTTTCTTTGCAATAATAATTATCAACCTTGTAGAAAAAGCTTGCTCTCTCACTTAAAACGACAAAGCCGTGAGCAAAGCCTCTGGGAATAAAAAACTGAAGCTGGTTTTCGGCACTAAGTTCAATGCCATAATGTTTGCCATAAGTAGGGGAGTTGGCACGTAAGTCTAAGGCCACATCATATACTCTACCTTCTAAGACTCTAACCAGTTTTGCTTGAGCGGCATCACCTGTCTGCATATGAAGACCTCTTAAAGTTCCATAGCTACTTAGACTTTGATTATCTTGAACAAACTCACAGTTGACCCCAAGTTTGTTGAGGGTTTGTTTATTATATGATTCATAAAAGCTGCCTCTGTTGTCTTTAAAGATACGAGGCTTAAGTACGATGAGCCCTTCAATAGGGGTTTCTATTGTTTCCATGGTGATTCCTTAAGGTTGAATCCTTTTTGAGAAATTCTTAAAAGAAGCTCCATTTCAGGTGACCAGTCTTTAGCATGGGGAGAGTCCATTTTAACGGAGTCTGGTTGTTTATATAAAAACCTTTCCCATAAATTGGGTTTAAGAATAATCATATTGTTTTTACGCTCATTACTGGGAACATCACTTACTTTTTTATGAAATTTTATTTTTTCCACATTTATTTTTGTCAAAAAAGATGAGTCAAAGAGATCATCATTACCAACAATATGAAGAATATTTTGAGTGGGTAAATTAAATTGATCATGAAGCCTTTCAATCCTAGGTCTCATGAAAGGGGGGTGATGACAGTTTATTTTAAGCATTTTTGTTTTAGCAAATGCCTTTTTTTCTCTTTTCCAATATTTATTAAATTTTTCGGCCGGTCTAATCCTTTCCATGATTTCTTTTTGTTTGGCCTGATGTTGCTCAGCAGGTCTGACATGACCGTAGTGGTAGAGATTTACATCACTATCAATTTGTTTATTAAAACCTTTAAAACCTTGGGCATCACCGTAACAAAAAATAGAGCTATGGAGTTTAAAAAGTCTTATCTCAGCTGGCTGCCAGCGTTTATTAACAGCAATATGATAATGATCTTTCCAAAAATGAAGAAACCGTACTGTAATAGCGTCAGCGCCTTCTTTAATGGCCTTATCCAAGTCACTTAATAGTTTTTTATATTCTTGTGGATGAATAATCTCATCACAGTGAAGAAATAGGGCCCAAGCTTCTGGGTCTTGAATTTCGTCTCGAAGTTTTCCTAAAGCGATATTGGCCTGTTGGGAAAATATACGCCCACCATCACCTTTGTATTTATCCTCCCAAATTGTGGGAATGATTTCTACATTTTTAAGTTTTTCAATATTATCGCGAGTAGCATCATCAGAGTCTCCAATGGCGAGATAAATCTTTTCTGTTAATCCACTCATGCTCTCGAGCATTTCTAGGTAAGGGTAGTCGAGTTTATCGACCCCTCGCATAAATGAGAATCCGTAAATCTTTGGCATAGGGCCAGACTAGCATGTTTTATAAGAAATTAATATTACTGAACGAGCTCTCTTTGTCCTTTTCGAGTTAAATCTAGAGATAAGGCCAATATTCTTGCTGCTTCTTGAGGAGCATGAAACCCAGATGAGTTTTCGGCCTCAACAAAATCTAATAAAAATTGAGCCTTTCTTTGATAAGTGATGGCCTTTTTATAGGAGTTGTCATTTTTATTAGGATAGTTTTTTAAATCATCAATAAGCTCGACAATAGCATCTAAGGCCATATCTCTAATTTCTATATGACGCGATTGGATTTCCTCCACTCTTTCCACAAGTTGGTCTTCATCAATATTGTGACATGTTTGACAGGCCCTACGAATATTGAGAACAGGGCTTTTGATATGGTGGTCTGTTATTTTATGGGCCCCAACCTTTTTATAAGGCATATGGCAATCAGTACAGGAGACACCACTTTTAGCGTGAATCCCTTGAGACCATAATTCAAACTCGGGATGCTGTGCTTTAAGTAACGACGCTTTCGTATCAGTGTGAACCCAATCCTTAATCTTATTTTTTTCATAATAGGAGAGTATTTCATCTGCTTTAAGGCCATTTTCCCATGGATAAACAAGTTCTTTATCTTTACCTTTAAAATAATACTCGACATGGCATTGGGCACAGACAAACGTTTTCATCTGTTGTCTTGAGGCCATTGTATTGGGATTGTAGTTTTTGTCCCCTATAAATTTTTGATAGCTTCTTGTGAAAGCAGGACGGGTAACTCTTAACTTCATCGTCTTTGAGTTGTGACAATCGATACAGGCAACGGGATGTTTAGCAAGCTTGGAGACTTGATGGTAAGGGAGTGTTCCCATTTTATGAAAACCTTTTTCAAGATCTCCTTTTCCCAATTTAAGCATAGGTAGGACAGTTGAAGCATGACAATGAAGACAGGTCCCTGGTTGCGGTACATTTTGCCTTTTTGTGTACTTTTGATCTTCAAGCATAAAAGCATGACCTCGATCTTCTCTAAAGTCTTTTGAAAATGCATAACCGGCCCAAATAGTTTTTAGCCTTTCATCTTCTTCAAGTTTAGATTGAGAAACAACACTTCGGGGGTCGGCCTTTGTGGGTGTTCGGGGTACGGCCTCACTTCCTCCATATCGAGTTCTTACCTGATCAACTGATTTTAGATAATCTTCATATTGTAAGGGGAAGTTTTGCCCCCAAATGGATGGATCTTCATCTGTTGCTTTTATTTTAACAACTTTAAAAAAAGAATCTTTAGCTTCTTGTTTTTTTTCATAGATATTAACGAGCAGACCAATCACTCCAATAGTGGCCAAAAAAGAGATGAAAAAAGTGATGATGGTTTTTTTATTATTTTCCATGTCCTACGTCCTTATGACATTGAATGCAGCGAAGATTATTATTAAATCCGCCGGGATGTGTTTCAAATAAAGTTTGGTGGCAATGAAGGCAGGCGTTTTGAACTATATCCCCATTCCATTTTTTTATTTTAATAGGTTTATCATATTGGTCGAAAGTAAAAGCGTAACTATGAGCAGCACCATTAATGGCCTTAACAAAGACTTTTGCTAATTTATTTTGTGGAGAGTGACAACTATTGCAGTTTGTAACGGCATGATGAGTAGATTTACTCCATGAATTATACTGATCTCCCATTACGTGGCAGTTAATACATGCCTTAGGGTCATCACTTAAATAAGATGCCCCTCTTGCGTAATGGAGAGTGTATACAGATGCCCCACCTAAAACTCCTAGAGTGATAGATAAAATAATTGTAGGAGCAAGTTTGAGATTCATTTAAGTGTTATATACTAAAATTTAACTTTGTGGAAAAACATTAATACTGACTTGTTTTTTCTTTGATGTTTTCTGCAAAAAGCTCTCCTAATTTATCCATGGCCGCCAGAGGAGAGATGTCACAAAGCTTTGGGTTTTTATATAAAAACTCTGAAAATTGACTAATATGAAAATATCTAAAAAGATCGAGCTTTTTTCTTTTTCCTAAATCAAAATAAACTTCTTTATTGCTTTTAAATTTAAACTTACCTAGATGTTTTTCAATAAAAGGATAGAGAAATGAAAATTTTTCTTTAGGGACGTAGACTTCTCCAAAACCGTGTGAATCTGAAATCCAGTCATAATTGGCCTTAATGAGTTGGTAGAACCTTAGGTTATTAATGATATTTAGCTTTTCTATCTTTGAAAGGGCCAAATTATTCCACTGATCTTTAAATTTTTTTAAGGACTCGTTAATAAGCTTTTCATTTTTTTTATCGATTTTATTGTTTTTAATAAGCTCTTTAATATGCTGACCAGCATATACTGGTGTAGCGATGATATCTGCGATGACGGTGAAAGGTAAAAATAAAGCAGCACCCTTAAAAAAAGTCAAAGAGAGCCCTATAACTCCTTTAGATAATTTAAAGTATTGAGAATTATCACTTTCAACTTTAATATTATTGCTTTCAAAAGTTGGTATAATTCTACTTTTCATGACTTGTTGTATCTCAACAACTTTTTTAAATTGGCATTTGGAGATAGCATTTTTTTTAAATACAGACTCCTTTCGAATACGCTCTCTTTTTTCAAGATGCGTTTCGTTAGCGAATAAGGAGAAGGAAAAGAGGATTAAAACTATTACTTTCATGGTGTAATTATAATATAGTTTTGGAATTATTCTAAATAAAAAGGACTATGATGAGAATAATACTTTTATTTCTTATGAGCTTTAATGTGTATGCAGATATTTGTGAATCTATCTTTTCAGATACTCTTTATTTATCCTCAGATGAGACGACACTTGAAAACTCAAGAGAGTTTATTACTAAAAAATTACAGGATTTAAAGTTTGATGTCTCTCATCAAAAGTTTGCTGATGGAATCAATATCATAGCAAAAAAATCTTCTGCTCCAAAACTGATCCTATCGGCCCATTATGACCGATTAACTGAATGTACACAAAGGCAAGACTCTATAACCAGTCGTTGCTCAGGTGCTAGTGATGATTCTGCGGGAGTGGCCTTAGTTTTGTCTCTGGCCCAGAAATTTAAAAATGAGGATATTGCAATTATTATATTTGATGCTGAGGAAAGGGGGCTTTTGGGGTCGAAATACTTTGTTGAAAACCCTACTTTCTCGTTAAAAAAAGTAAAGGCCATTTTTAACTTTGATATTATAGGGCTTAACCTTTTTGATTCTTTAGCAGACTCGACCCTTTCTATGGGGACAGAAACTGGAGGCAAACTTCTTAAAAACCAAGTTATGAAAGCTTTTACAGATGTTGAACTATGGATGCATCCTTTTACTTATTCCCTAACGCAAAATAGGGCAGATATTGCAAGCTTTATCAATGCTCGTTTAAAAATACCTATTGTCCATTTTACAGATGGTGATGGTTCTGTTTATCACACAAGCTCTGACGAAGTAGATTTTTTAAATTTTCCTAAGATTACGAAGATGGAAAAAGCACTATCAAATTTAATCCCGGTAGCACTAAGTTCTCAATATCGTTATAAAAGGCCATCTTTTTTCTCTGGATATGCCCTTCCTAAAAAATCAGATGTAAAAACGGCGATTGAACTAAGTATGAGGGCGGATGATTTTGATACAGCTTCAAACCTAAAAAAGCTTGAAAAAGGTCTATTTACACCTAAAAAAATGATGCAATTTAACCAAGTTGCAAGGAATTTTATAGAAAAGTCTAGAAATCAGGACTTTATTCCTCTAGGGCAACAATGCCATAAAAGAGCATTGAAATAATTCAAACTGCTTGTAAAGTGGGGCAATTAATAATATCAGTTCGTTATGAAAAAAACGTACTTTGCCTCCTGTCCAAAAAGATCAGAAGAATACCTCTATGAAGAGCTTAAAGAGCTTGGAGCGGGTCAACTTGAGAAAAAAGGTGGGGGAGTTCAATTTAAGGCCGAAGATCAACTTGCCTTAAAGATTCTATTTGAAACTCGTTTATCATCAAGAATTTTCAGACTTCTAGACGTTTATCCTATTAGGAATGAAAAAGATCTTTATGAGAAAGTAACAAAAAAATGGTGGCATAAAGTTTTTGATAATAATCAGACTTTTAAAATTCAAACACTATTTGATCGAGATGCAAGTGCCTTTTTTAAGAATAGTATGCATTTTTCTATGAAAGTTAAAGACGCCATTGTTGATCAGTTTAGGCGAGACACTGGTAAACGCCCTAGCATAGACACAGAAGATCCAGATATTTCTTTATTGGTTAGAGTTGAGTCTCGTGGTGGAAGGGCCGCTGGCTTTAATGTTAAGCTTTTTTTAGATATGACCAATACTCCTTTAAGTGATAGAGGCTACAGAAGAGGTCGACACCGGGCCCCTCTTAGAGAAAATTTGGCGGCCGTTTTAGTTCATCTCTCCCAATGGGATTCAGATAAAGACTCATTAATAGATATATTTTGTGGCTCAGGGACTATTTTAATTGAGGCCACAATGAAAAAGCTCAATCTACCCCCAAGTTATATAAAAATTAAAAGAGCAAAAAGGGGACGAAAATGCGAGTTTGCTTTTTTAAATCACAGTTGGTTTGTGGCCGATAGAAAGCTTCAGCAATGGGTTGCCGATTACTTTGAATCTGTCATTGCTAGGGCCGAGGCCGTGAAAAAGCAGAAATCACTCAATATTATAGGGTCTGATCTGGATATATCTGTAGCTCGGGAAAATGTTAAGGCCGCAGGACTTGAAAACCATATACAGCTACTTAAGGCCGACTTTAAGGATTTTAGTCCAGAAGTTAAAACTCAGGGAATAACTCTTATCAGTAACCCTCCTTTTGGAGAAAGACTTGAGGGAGGCGAAGAGCTTTATTACCAAATAGGGCAAGGCCTTCTTCAAAACTTTAAAGGTGCAGATGCTTTTATTTTAGTTTCTGATGAAAATTTTAGAAAAAAAATATTCCTAAAACCTACGCAGAAGTACCCTCTTTTTAATGGACCTCTAGACTGTCGCCTTATCCATTATAAATTATAGGGATACCTCAGGTGATTTCTTTGTATTACGAACGAGTAAGGACTTTAAGTACTCAGCATAACTACTTTTACCCATTTGAGATATAAGCTTTTCAAAAACTGTGAGATCAATCCAACCCTTTTCCAAGGCTATTTCTTCAAGGCAGGCCACTTTAAGCCCTTGTCTTTTTTCTATTGTTGCAATGAAGTTAGAGGCCTCAAGTAAAGAGTCATGAGTGCCCGTATCAAGCCAGGCCATCCCTCGTCCAAGCATTTCTACTTGAAGCTTTCCTCTTTTTAAATACTCCATATTAATATCGGTGATTTCAAGCTCACCTCTGGCACTAGGCTTAATTCCCTTTGCAATATCGACAACTTCATTATCATAAAAATAAAGCCCCGTAACAGCGTAGTTACTCTTAGGTCTTTTTGGTTTCTCTTCAATACTTAAGGCACGACCATTTTCATTGAAGTCAACAACACCATATCTTTCAGGGTCTTTCACCCAGTAGCCAAATACAGTTGCTCCGACTTCTCTTTTACTGACCTCAGAGAGTTTTCCACTTAGGCCGTGTCCATAAAAGATATTGTCTCCTAAAACTAAGCAAACATTATCATCACCAATAAACTCTTCACCAATTAAAAAGGCACTGGCCAGGCCAATGGGTTTTGGTTGAATGTCATAACTGAGCTTTAGACCAAATTGAGAGCCATCACCAAAAAGTTCTTTAAAAACGGTGATATCTCTTGGTGTGCTAATAATTAGAATTTCTCTAATTCCGGCCAACATGAGTACACTCATGGGATAATAGATCATAGGTTTATCATAGACGGGTAGGATTTGTTTACTAACGCTAACGGTACAAGGATGTAGTCTAGATCCAGCTCCACCTGCTAATATAATGCCCTTCATTATGCTCTCCTATAAAATCTTAAATTAACATGTGGGCCTTTAAATGGCATGATTAAAAACATCATGAAACTTTTTGTGTACGGAACATTACAAGACCCTGATATCGTGGAGCTTGTCTTAGAGCATCAAAATTTTACCTTATCTCCTTATACTCTTAATGGTTACAAAGCAGTTATGGCCAAAGATGAAGATTTTCCAGTTTTAATAGAATCTGACTCATCTTTAGAGGGTTATCTTCTTTTAAACTTGGCGCCAAAAGATATAGAACGGATTAAGTACTATGAGGGAGAGGAGTTTGAACTCAAAGAAATTAAACCAGGGCTTTATACTTTTTTACCAACCACGACTGAGCTGATGACAGATCGGCCTTGGTGTATAAGTGGTCTTAATAAACAAGAGTATTTAAAAAGAGTTAAGAATTATCTTAAAGGCAATAAATGGTGAGATTAGATTTCTTTAACTCTTTCAAAAACTTTATATTTTAAAATGATAAGAATAAAAAAGAGGTTACTTAAGTAATTCACAATAAGAGGGTAGTGCTTTTTAGGAGTGATATAAATAAGAGTACAGACTTCTCCTGCCGCCCATAAAATAAGAAGACCCCAGCTTATACCTCTTGAATGACCATCTTTATAACTCATATAAGCTTGAGGGATTGCACAAATGGCAAAACAAAAGCTTCCAATCCATCCTAGTAACTCAATGTCCATTAGAAATAAAAGCTAAGTTTTCCAGAGATACGAGTCGTATCAAACATTCTTGCATACTCGGCCGCTATTCTCATTAAGAAAAGATCAATTTGTAGACCTGCAAAGACTCGCATAGATGAGTCATCAACTGTCACACTGCTGGGTGAGCTGCTATATTCTGTGGAGTTAAAAATAACACTTCCAGTAGCATTAACTGTCGTTTCTCCAGTAACATAACCAAGCCCAAGATAAGGCTCTAAAATCAAAAGATCAGAGCTTACAATAACATCCAATCCTTTTACACTATTTTCAATACCTACTGTTGTATTAACTCCTGATATAGTTTGAGAAAAACCAAAGTCTCCATTAGAAAAGTGTCCTCTAACTCCAATATCAACAAGGGGAACTAGTTTGGTGTACCACTTTAAGGCCCCGGCAAGGTATTCTACTTTTCCATCTCCAATTTCTGTTTCTGGCACAATACCAAGTTCAAAGGTAAACCCGAAAGGAATACTAAATGTTACAAGTCCATAGGCCGAGCCGATATAGTCAAGGCTTTGACTTGGGTCTACTCTTTTAATGACTTTTTCAGTTTCTTCACTTTCTGTAACATTTCCTACAATCCCGACTTCAAGACCGAGAAGGTTTCCATTTCCATGAGCAGGGGAGACACTTGTAAACATAAAGTTAGCAGAAAAATCTTTGGAAATTTTACCCAACTCAGCACCCGTAAGATCATTAAATTTAAAATCGGCATAAACACTTGAGCTAAATAAAAAGGTAATTAAAATTA
>JBMSGH010000029.1:0-34965 GCA_049415445.1 Bacteriovoracaceae bacterium
TGCCCATGCCCATGCCCATGCCCATGCCCATGCCCATGCCCATTGAGTCACCGTCTTGGCCCGACATTTGAAGTTCATTCATCGTGACAGCACCACATTCTTGATACTTTGAATAATCTCTTGGAGTAAATCCTTCTGGCTGGTCATCTTTGTTATCGTTACCATCGTCATAGCCACCCATGCCCATGCCACCCATGCCCATGCCCATGCCACCCATACCCATGCCCATGCCACCCATGCCCATGCTAGACATCATACCCATTGTTTCAATTCGACATTTTGCCTCAAGGGTTTCTTCTGAATTTATAATTCTGTCAAAGGTGATATCTAGTGGCTTGGCAATTTGATTCCATTTGTTTGCAATAGTTTTGAGCCAATCTAAAAATAATCGATACTCGATTTCCTGTAGATTTTCTCCTACAGATGCTTCACATTTAGGGACAGCTTTTTCGTAGGTTATATAGGCTGACTTTAAGGCCTTGAGCACTCCAAGGTGGGCCATATGAAATCCCATCCTCTGAAAAGCTATTGATGATTGATCCTCTACCCCTTCCCTTTGAAACTTAAGGGGAAGAATAGCATCCGGTGTTGAGGCTTGAGCATCATTGGCAAGTTGGAGCTCTCTATCAGCAGAGTCTGCTGTATATTTTATATTTTGAATTTGTTGAACCGCCATTTTTGAGATGGCAAATCCATTCCAAGCGTCTACTAACCTTGCACAGACAGGGTAATCTTGCGTTTCGGCCCCTTTACTAGAACATCGAATTTTTCCATCAATACTCATTTTAGGTATTGGGTTCAAAGTATATTTAGGTTCGCCATAGTCCATAAAAGAAGTAAGTGGTACTAGAGCTGTACACTTACGAAGTAATTTCTTTTTTCCTTTTGCTTGGGCTATGGCCTCTCTGAGATCTTTTTGAGCTTGGAAAATTTTATTTTTTGCTCTCTCAAGAGGTGGCCCATTAAAAATATTTATAGCATTTCCTGAGTCGCCACCCATGCCACCCATACTGCCACCACCATATTCGCTATTATAATCACCACCATACATACTACTACCCATTCCACCAAATGAGTCGTCATTATTGTTATTACTTTGCCTTGGATTTTTTAATGCTTTCATTTCTTCTTCGGTTAGCGCTAAGTCTTCGAAGTAGGTTTTAAATTTACGTGCAAGTTCGTACCATGCTAATTCCCATCTCTCATCAATAGAGGCATCTTCTACTAAACCAGTCGATGCTCCAGAAATATCAACTGATTCATCTTCATCTCCCACTCTTGGAATATCTTTAACAAGTTCACTCCACTTCTTTGGAGTTTGTCTTTGGCATTTCATAAATAGAGGAGTCCCTATATATCCAACTGGTCCTGTTTCAATTAATTTACCTTCACTTGCTTTAAAGGGAGGGTCAGGAATAATAGGCCCTACTTTAGGCAGTTGTGTTTTCGCCATATCGTGAATTTTCTTTCGCGTATCAACAACTTCGCCAAATTTTTCTTCTCCTTCGCCGGGGCCTAATACTGTGTTTCTATCATCGAAGTCATCATCAAAATCATCGTTTGCAGATGTACTTAAAGGATTAGTAACACTTCCATATTCGATAATTTCACCAGTTGCTAAACAAAGTGTTGAAGTTAGGCAAATAATGATAAATATAAATAATTTTATGATATTCAACATAGAGACAAGCATCCTTCCTTACTAGGAATATTATAGTCTCCTTTTCGAGTGAATCGCCTATAAATATTAGTTTTTATGGATTTTACTATAAACTTAATAAATAATAATTATTTATATGATAGCAATTATTATTGTCATTTACTTGAGAGGGAGTTGAGGATGGGGCAAATATTTGAATATAGGAAGACTATAACCGGTAATCTTCTAGACTCTTTTGGTCATGTTAATAATTCGATTTATCTTGAGATTTTTGAAGAAGCCAGATGGAGCTTCATTGAGGGTAATGGATATGGCCTTGATAAAATCAATAAATCAATGCTTGGGCCTGTAATTTTAGAATTAAATTTAAAGTTCAAGGATGAACTCTTGAATCAAGAAGAAATTATCATAAAGTCATATTTTAAAGAATTTAAAAAAGAAAAAATAATGGTGATGGTTCAAGAAATGGTGAAAACAAATGGTCGGACGGCCGCAATTCTAGAGCTTACCATAGGTTTAATGGATTTAAATAAAAGAAAGCTAGTTATACCAAATGATGAATGGTTGTTTTCAATTGGAGCCAAATAAAATTATTATGATTTTTTTTCCTGTTTAAAAGCATTAGTCAGTAAAGTATAATGATTAGTATCAAACGAGGAAAAATTATGTTCAGACAATTATTATTGTTATTATTAATGCTTATTTCATTTAACGGATATGGGCAGACTAAAGTACTGCTTTTGGGGTTAGATGGTTTGGGAGGTCATTTCCTATCTCCAAAAGTTGCTCCTCAAATTTTTAATATAATCCAAGAAAGTGCTTACTCTCTTAATATGCAAAACACATTACCTTCTTGGAGTGCTACGAACTGGTACTCCATGTTTACAAGTACGGCAACTAATGTTCATAGTATTAAAGGAAACTTACAAAGATTTCCTAAAAATGGTCCACCTACATATTTAGAGTTTGCGACATCACAAAACTCTTCCTTTAGGGCCTTAAGTTATTATAGTTGGAAAAACCTTAATGACATTGTTGGCAAGGGTGATCGGATAAATAAATTCAAGCAAAAAAATGATGATGAGGTTCTTGAAAAATTACTTAATACCATTGCTAATGATGAAATGCCCGATTTTACTTTCGCTTACTTTCAAGGAGTTGATTATGCTGGTCACACCCAGAAATGGGGAAGCCCAGCCTATTTTCAGGCCATAAAAGAGGTCGATGTCAAGATTGGGTCAATCGTTAAAGCATTAAAGCAAAAGGGGCTTTATAATAAGATCTATATCGTTCTTTCGGCAGATCATGGTGGTATTAAAATGATTAAGCCAAGAAGTAACTTAGAGCACGGAGGTGATCGAAAGACCGTAAGGGCGATCCCTTTTATAATAAATGGTCCTGGCATCAAACCTGGGCCAATAACTGAAGAAGTTAGAATTTTTGATATAGTACCAACAATTGCTAGAGTTCAAGGTTACAAAAAATTTCCTGATGGTTGGATTGGCCGTGTGATAGAATCTGCTTTTTTTAATTACAATCCTGTTATTTCATCAGCTCCTTTAGAGCTAGTGATGTCAACAACTTTAAAGGTTAAGCTTCAGAATAAGCGTGGTAAGAATTTTAACGCTTTTAAACCATTAGCGATAAGTCGGAAAAAACCATTTTTCCCATTCGGGGACGTAATTATCGTTGATGATAGGTCTACCACCAAAGTGGTCATGGCGCCACTGGAGCCTGGTAAAACTGCTCACCCGATAGCTTTTGAGAAGGTATTAAATACTAGAAAGAGTATAGCTAATCCACACGACTTTACAGTTTTTACTCCAATAGGTCCTTTTGGATATGTTTGTCCAGGAGAGGTTCTTGTTCCTGATATAACTACTGTAACACCAAATACTAAAGAATATATTTGTATCCATCAAAGTTTTTTGAATAAAGTAAATTCTATAAAAATCTGGGACTCATTTGGTCAAATGCAGAGCAAGTATGGAATTTCTTTTTGGTCACCTATAGAGAATAAACAAACAAAATACCCTCTGAAAACCTTTTATTCTCGACGACATAAAAGAGATAGAGGGCTTGATCGAGGTTATCAATTGGATCCTAACAAGGTTTATATTCTAAAATAATAATTAAAGGTAATGTTCTATTTTTTTGCCAAATCGAAGTTTGAATCTATACTTTCCTCGCGGTGGATTTCTATAGAGGTATAGATTATCATAAGGTACTTTTTCAGACATTTTGATGTCCTGTTGAAACCATTCGTTAAATTTCTTAGTCAATTCTCGACTTTCAATAATCATAGAAGACTCTGAGTTTCTCTGGCTGGAGTAGTCTAAGTTATAAGAGCCAATTAAAGTGACATGGCCATCAATAGTTAACATTTTTGTATGATACCAGCCCATTTCTATTTCATTTTTTTGTTGTTCTTTTCCAACAAATTCATAAACTTCAACAAGAGATGGGTTCCAGTCATAGTCGTACTGACCAGAGTTCCACGGATGACGTGATAAAATTATATCGATGTAATGCCATCTTCCGACTATAACCATGAGCTCACCGAGAGTGTTAACTTTGTTAGAGTTCGTTATAATTTTAATCTTAACGCCTCTATTGGCAGCATCTCTTAAAGCGCTTTTTATTTGTTCGTCGGGTATGAAAAATTGATTTGCAATTATAATCTCTTTTTTTGCAGAACGAATTAAATCGACATGAGCATCATAAATATAATTCTCCTTCTCTTCAGGTCTAGCGAGTATGAATCTAGTACGGTCACTATGAAACCATTTTAATTTTTTAAAGGAGGGGGTATTTAAAATATTTTTAAGCTGTTTTTTGATTTCGATATCAATGAAAACGTCTTTTTCCTGCTTAGGTGTTTTAAATAATTTAGTATTATCTTTTTTAAATTCGAGGTATAAATCTTGTTGGGTGAGGGGATTATAAGGATTTAAGCAAGAGTCATCATGCTTATAATACTTATACCTGATCTTACGTTCTTTTAAATTTCTTTTAAAGGCTTGTCCAATTTCACTGACAATATTGCCTGAGACGGCAATATCATAATCTCTCCACTTGTCCTTCCCTGGGTTAATTGATCTAAAATATTTAAAGTTCGTATTTATACCACCCATAATGGCCCGTTGTTCGTCTAAACCATGGTCAAAAATAATGAACTTCTCATGAGCACGCCTAAGAAGTTTATCTAAATCAATACCTCGGAATTCGTTGGCTATAATTCTACCTTTACAAGAGTAACCAAAAACTCTAATTCCAGAGGCCATCATATTGTTGTATAGTATTTTTGTGTTTTTAACAATTGTCTTTGTTGAGGTGTTAAAGAGATTGGCCAACCCATCGACGAGGACATTGACTTCGAGACCCTGGGCCCTCTTTTTTATGAGTTCATCTGCTATTATTATACCTGTTGGGTCACCCGAAAAATCGAGTGTTTGATAGTCAATTGTTCTAGAGGCTTTTTTTATGTATTCAAGTCTTTTTAAAAAAGAGGTTTCTCCGGTCATAGGAGCAATCCAGTTATTATCTTTTTTTCCTTGAATTTCGCCTCTCGTTTCATCTCGACCAAGTGGTATTTTACCTTCAAAAAGCGGAGGTGTATAATCTTCGTTTTTTCTCTCAAGCAATATGCTTTTAAATTTTTTGTTATTACATAAATTATAAATTTCTTTAAGCTTTTGATGGGTCTTTAGCCTTGATATTTCATCATTAAAGTGAAGGCTAGAACGTCTTTTCATTAACGAAATTATACCGAATGATAATTCATTCGTTTTATATGGACTTGATTTTCTAAGACGTGGTCTAGTTTCAGAAAGATCATAAATGTCCCTGAATATGAGCTTGTCATTCCAATAAGTTCTAAGCTTTGCTTTACAAAGATTTACCACGAGTTTTTGCTTAACATCCACTATTGAATAGGGGAGTTGCCATGTTGATGAGTAGTACTTTGAAACTTGCTTAATTAAATCGTTATATTTTTCCAAGTCATCATTTGCAGATATACTCGAAGATAAAAATACAAATGCCAAGGCAATAGCATTGATCATAGAATTTCCTTTTAATCATTTCTATTATTATTATTCTACATTTTAAAATCTTTCGTAAAATTAAAAAGGAGTTAGAATTTTGTTATAATTTTAATGTAAGTAGTTTTAAGAATAGTCCACTGATAAAGTTGATTGATTTCGTTTAATTGACATTGTTAACTTCGAAATTGATTATAAAGTTATACTCTTAATTAAGGATGATTAATGAAACTACTATGGCTTATACTTCTTCCCATAAATATTCTGGCCGGTGAATTTAATGGTTATATCATACAGGTAAAAGATAATGGTGCTTTACCTTCCATGTTTAAAACAGATGTCAAAAGATTAAAAGTAAGCTCGAGAAAATTGTTTTTAGTAGGGCAAACTCATCAGTTATCAAATAGTGAAATAGAGATTTTGAAAAGTGATTCCAATGTTGAATTTATTGAGCCTAATTTTGCTTACAAGGGCCCTGGTGAACTAAATGGAGAATTAGTTAAAGATGATAAGGACCTTTTTAGTAAACAGTGGAACCTTAATAACACAGGTCGTAATTTTCCAAGGACTGTTTTACATGGTGGTAAGGCAGGTAAAGATATACGAGCGCTAAGCGGATGGGAAGTAACTAAAGGCTCTGAGGATGTTATCGTAGCAGTTATGGATTCGGGTGTAGATTTTAACCATCCTGACCTTAAAGAGAACCTTTGGGTAAACAGTGCTGAAAGAGATGGCGTTGAGGGAGTAGATGATGATGGTAATGGTTATATAGACGATATTCATGGCTATGCCTTTGGTGATGACGGTATGGGAAATAAACCAATGGATTATAATGGACATGGTACTCACGTCGCAGGGATTGTGGCCGCTTCTGATAACGATATAGGTGTTATTGGAGTCGCTCCCAAAGTTAAAATAATGATTCTTAAAACAAGAAGTAAAACTAAATATTATGTGGCCGATATTGTTGAATCTCTTGATTACGCTATTAATATGGGTGCCACGCTAGTGACTTCTTCAATTGGTGGTAATGACTATTCTAAGGCCTATTTAGAGGCCCTTGAAAGGCTTGATAAGGCCAATATGCTCTATGTGCAGGCTGCTGGAAACCATGGTAAAAACTTAAAAAGTTTCACTGTTTATCCACCAAGTTATAATACAAGAAATATGATCAATGTAGGAAACCATAGTGGTAATGGTAAGAATTGGATGAACTCCAATGTAGGTGCTAAATCTGTTGGTTTGTTTGCACCAGGAGTAAATATTACTTCACTCACCAATAAAGATTTTTATGCAGGTAGAAGCAATAATGGATATGGGTATAAGAGAATGGGGGGGACCTCAATGGCAGCACCTCATGTCGCTGGAGCGCTTGCACTTTTATATTCAATTGAGCCAAATATAGATCATCTTGAGGCAAAGGAGAGGCTTCTTTCAACTGTTGCCAAGGAAAGAAGCCTTAAAAACAAGTGTGTTTCAGGTGGAAGGTTAGATATTAACCGTCTACTTAGAAACATTAGGGATTAGCTTTTATAAGCTAATCCCAACACTTACGTCTTCACTTAGTTCAGCGTCTGTTTCGTAACTAACTCCGCTATCAAGCTCATCATTGATGCTTCCAAGGTCTATGTCAACACCACCCAGATCAATGCTAGTATTACCTCCAAAGCTTACTCCAATATTGTCACAAGAAATCTTGGACATTAAGTTTTGGACACCATTCATCTTTTTTCTACTCATTTCTTTTTCAAGAAGAAGGTTTCCAGCATATGAGTTTGCTAAAACTTTTTTATTTCTTTCTCTGTCTACTTTTTCACCCTTGATTATTCTCTCTGCAAGATTAATAGAGTGAAGATGTCTTCTAAGTTTTTCACCTTTAGTCATAAAGAAGTCTTTTCTTTCTTCTTCAGGACGGTCTTTATAAAGAGTTCTCTTTGGTAAAACGAGAAGATCTTGAATTGATTTAACATAACCAACTGTTTGATCAATGTTTCCTGAGGCCTCAATCCAACTTGATCTCGCATCAACTCCTTGTTGACACAGGTTCATTTTTTGAAAATTATTTAAACTATCTAAGTTTCCTTTAATTTCATATTCACCTGTAGTTGGGTTTAGTTTTAAGTAGCGATTAATTCCCTTAAATCGAGCATTAAACATTTTAAATCCAGCTAGTGAAGCTTTTGTTGAGAAATTAACAAATTTAAAGGCCGTTTTGGCCGCAATTTCACTCTTTAAACAGTTAAAGTTCGCCATGATATCGATAAGTGCCGAACGACCAAATAGTTCCGCATCTAAATCTAGTGATGCTTTACAAGATCTACTAACTCTATCTAGAACTCTTTTTCTTTTTTCTAAGTATACAATGTATGCTCTAGTTTCTTTATTTCTTTGCTCAATTTCCTTTACTAGAGTACTTTCTTCAGCTGCCATTTCGATTTCCCATTTATTACGTGAACTTACCTTTTCATTTTGAATGTCACCTAGAATTCTTTCAAAATGAAATTGAAGATTGGCCCTTACTTTTGTATCAAAAATTTCTGGGTTCATACTGTAGAGTTCATTAAAGCCGTCAGAATTGTTTACGTAGTCAAATTTTGAAATTTCACTTAATAGAATTTGATTGAAGAAACCTAGTGTTGGGTGTTCTTCATTATTAAAGCTCTCTAAAGAAGTTTTAAGTTCATTCATTCTCATTGCCACTTCATTAATTATTTTTAGTTTTGCTGTTGCAGGAGATTGATTCATTATTGAGTCATTTAGTTTTGGTAAAAGTTCATTGATTTCGGCCTCTAAATAGTAAGCAGATTTCAAGTCCTTTTTATAAAATAGTTCTAGTTCTTTTTTAAGTTCCTCTTCAATTCGTACCAATTGATCTTTATTGTCTTGTTTTAAATCTTGAAGGTATTCAATCATATCACCATTAAGACCACAGTCAGCTCTAAATGATGGTGTTGGAATATTAAGAAGACCACTGGCATTTAGTTCTTGTCTTAGATCAAAAAATGAACAACTTAACTTTATAAAGTTTTGCCTCTCAAGTCCTTCATTGAAATTCCATGCCTTTTCTAATTGGCCTTGTATAAGCATAAGAGTTGTGACAAGGCCACCAGATACTCCAGAAATAGCTAAACCGTTTGTTCCAGGAATCATTCCAGAGAGGTTAAGCATTGTTGTAAAAACACTAATGAAGGCCTCAAGTGTTCCTTCTCCTTTTATACAGCTTCTTTTAGATAAGCTACCTAGTCCACCCATGATTGTGCCAAAAGCATTCATTCCGACAGCGGCATCATTTCCGATACCAACTGTTTCGGCCAGTGTAAGAGCTTCACTAATATTGGCCTCTGAGTCTAAAGTTGCACCTTTAGATAAACATGCGTTTTTAAGTGCTTCCATTTTAGCACTCATCTTTAAAACGTTATCGACTTTACCGCTGAGCTTTAAAGGACACTCCATTGGGCCTTTGGCCTGAAAGTAATTTCTTTTTAGAAGTCCTTGGATTTCTAATTCCTTATCTTCACTAATTTTTAAAATAGGGTATTCGTCATTGATAACCTTGAATGTTCTTGTTTCGTTGGCATAGAGTCCAAGAGGTAAAGTTAGGGCAATAAAAAGACTTAGTAGCTTTTTCATAAGTTTCTCTTCTTGTTTAAAATTTCTTACGTAATATTAATAGGTTCTTAACGCGCAGCGAATGGTGTTGTATTATTTACAAGGATTGTAAGTTGCTGAAATTATTGCTTTTCAAAGGGGGGGAGGCACGTATTATGGATAAATCTATCAAAAGTGAACTCAATCTGTGCCTGAATCAACTCTGCAAGTTCAATATCTAAAGTAGATATATTCTCTCTAAAAAAGTTTAAATCGACGAGCTCCTCATTTTTACTCGATATTGGGGCGTAACTTAAATGCCATCTCTCTGGTGCAACACCACCCCGATCTTCACAATATGGGCGATAGAAGCCACAGGAGTTGTTACTTTGGATGAGTTCGTCTAGATACTGGTGTAATTCTCCAAACATGCCATCGTCATTAACTTCTTCTGGAATAAGCTGAACATTGTACTCTTTTGAGGGTAGTGATTTACGACAATATATGTCTATTTCAGTGCCCCAATGGTGACGGCTAAAACCAGGGATTGCTGACCATCGCAAAATACTTAATAGTATTTCTTGTTGCGATAGTTTTTTAAAATCTAGCTTTAGGCCTGTGTCATCTAAGAGAACTCTGTTCCCTAATGCCTTCTCATTCCAAATTTTTTTTTGCTGATCAAATGAACGGTAAGAAGATGCAATCGTTAAATCAAATCCTTTTTCGGAACAGCGCTCTTTTAATAAGTGGTAGGAGCTTATTACATCGCGATGTAATAAATAACCTTCTTCAATCTTGGTTAGATCTTTTTGGTTTTTACCTAAAAGATAATTCTTTGTGTCGATGTTCATCAAAAATATTTTCGCTCACAGTAAATTATTTGTATACGATTAAAATATAAATATTTTTCTGAACAAACTAAAAAATCTATGTCATAAGTTTTATCAACTTTAATTTCACTCCAAGGATTCCTAATCATGTCCAACGAAAGAACAAGCGTAGTAATTAGATTTTCTGGAGATTCTGGTGACGGTATGCAACTTACCGGCACGCAGTTCTCAAACACATCCGCTGTCATGGGAAATGATATTGCAACATTCCCAGACTTTCCTGCTGAGATTCGTGCTCCACAAGGAACGATTGCAGGTGTATCCGGCTTCCAAGTGCATATAGGTGCAACAGAGATTAATACTCCAGGTGATGAACCAGATGTATTAGTTGCAATGAACCCAGCAGCACTGAAGGCCAATCTTCATGCAATTAAAAAAGGTGGTACTGTTATTATCAATATTGATGCTTTCACACCTTTGAACTTTAAAAAATGTGGATATGCTGAGGATCCGAGAACAACGGGAGAGCTCGATAGTTATCAAATGATTGAGGCAAAGATAACGAATCAAACTCTCGAAGCATTATCTTCTTTTGATTTAGATAATAAGGCCAAGGGTCGATGTAAAAACTTTTACGCTCTTGGTATGACATACTTTATGTTTGGTAGAGAACTTGAACCAACAATAAAATGGGTTCAAACAAAGTTTGGAAAAAAACCGATTCTCGCTGAAGCAAACATAGCAGCACTTAAAGCAGGAAGAAACTTTGCTGAAACTCTTGAAGCTGTCGTCTCTACATACATACCTCCAGCAAAGATTAAACCTGGTAAGTACAGACAAATAAACGGTAACGTTGCAACTGCATGGGGATTTATCCAAGCTGCTCAAGCTTCTGGATTAAAATTATTCCTTGGTAGTTATCCTATTACACCCGCTTCTGATATTCTTCACGAGTTATCAAAGCATAAAAATTTTGGTGTAAAGACCTTTCAAGCTGAAGATGAAATTGCAGCTATCTGCTCATCAATTGGAGCCTCTTTTGGTGGTGCTTTAGGGATTACAACTAGCTCTGGCCCTGGAATAGCATTAAAGGGTGAAGCTATGGGTCTAGCAATGATGTATGAGCTTCCTTTGGTTGTCATCAATGTTCAAAGAGGAGGTCCATCAACAGGTTTACCAACTAAAACTGAGCAATCCGACCTTAATCAAGCACTCTTTGGAAGAAATGGAGAGTGTCCAATGATTGTTGTGGCAGCATCTCGACCTAGTGATTGTTTTGAGATGGCCTTTGAAGCTTCAAGGCTTACTTTAGAACATATGACTCCTGTCGTACTACTAACAGATGGTTATATTGCCAATGGGGCCGAGCCTTGGTTAATTCCTGATCTTAAGGACAATTTTAATAAAATTAATACCAAGTTGATTGAAGAAGTTGACGGTGATTTTCTCGCTTATGAAAGAGATGAAAAACTTGTTAGACCGTGGGCAATACCAGGTGTTGCTGGGCTAGAGCATAGAGTAGGCGGAATTGAAAAAGATGATGGTACTGGAAACGTAAGTTACGATCCTGAGAATCATCAAAAAATGGTAAAGATTAGGGCCGAGAAAGTTGCCAAAGTCGCTGAGAATATTCCTCTACAAAATATTGAAGGTGATAAGTCAGGTGACACTCTTGTCGTTTCTTGGGGAGGTACTTATGGATCTACTCATACAGCTGTTGATGAGCTTAGAAAAGAAGGCCATAGCGTATCGCTTATGCATTTAAAGTACATCAACCCTATGCCTTCTAATGTAAAAGATATTTTGAAGAACTTTAATAATATTGTTGTTGCAGAATTAAACATGGGACAACTTAAAGACTTTATGAATGCCAAGTTTGAGTGTAATGCCGTTGGTATTAATCAAGTTAAAGGACTTCCGTTTAAAGTAAGTGAGCTAAAGAAAAGAATTATAGAGCTCTCAAATAATAAATCTTTTAAACCAGTTCCTGAATCCCTAGAAGTAGGGTCACAGCTTGAAGGGAGACAGTAATGACTGAAACAGTAGCGTATAAAAAGAAAGATTTTGTAAGTGACCAAGAAGTAAGATGGTGTCCGGGCTGTGGAGATTATGCAATTTTATCTTCAGTTCAGTTAGCGATGACTAAGCTTGGGAAAAAGAAAGAAGATATCGTTTTTGTTTCAGGAATTGGATGTTCTTCACGTTTTCCTTATTACATGAATACATATGGTATGCATACGATTCATGGACGTGCGCCAGCTTTTGCTACCGGTCTTAAAGTTCATAATCCAAATCTAGAAGTGTGGCAAATTACTGGAGATGGTGATGGACTATCAATTGGTGGGAATCATCTTATTCATGCATTAAGAAGAAACGTTGATATAAATATTATTCTTTTTAATAATGAGATCTACGGACTAACTAAAGGTCAGTATTCTCCAAGTTCTCAATATGGCCTTGTAACGAAGTCGACTCCTTATGGTTCTGTAGATAGACCATTTAATGTTGCTTCATTGGCCCTAGGTGCTGGAACAACATTTTTTGCTCGTACAATAGATACAGACCCTAAGCATATGATGGCAGTTTTTGCTGAGGCCTCAAAACATAAAGGGACTTCTATCGTTGAAGTATTGCAAAACTGTGTCATTTTCAATGATAAGGTTCATGACCTTTATACTAATAAAGATACGAGAGATGATCATACGGTTAGACTTGAACACGGAAAACCAATGGTTTTTGGTAAAGAGAAAAACAAAGGGCTAAGGCTCAATGGCTTTAAACCAGAAGTCGTTACTATTGGTGAAAATGGTGTAACTGAAAATGACCTTCTTGTTCACGATGAAAATGATGAGTTCCTAGCTCACTTGTTAGGAAACCTAAAGGGTGAAGGTTTACCTGTTCCATTGGGCGTTTTAAAGAAAATGGAAACTCCAACTTATGAAATGGATATGGAAAATCAAAACATGGCCATAGTTGAAAAGAAAGGCCAAGGAGATATGACAAATCTTCTTAACTCAGGTGATACTTGGGTGGTTAATTAAGAGGTTCCATAACTCTTAGTATAGGAAATTGAGTCTGTTCTTTTGCATAGGAATCCATCTTATTCCAAAGGAGCAGACTGTCTTCACTATCAGGCTCAAATAGAAGTGGACAAATTCTACCATACTGCTGGGCCGTGGGCACGTATATATAATCGCCATAATTATCGATTTGCTTATTAAGGGTGCTTTTGACACTCGCAAAAACGGCCTGCTTATGATTATAAAGCTTTTTCTTTTTTGTTGTACCAAGTATGTGAGATTGCGTTTTTATATTTTTCTCTACTCCTAAATCTTTAAACTCAAGACGGTGAAGCTTAATCGCTTTGATAACGTCAGTTAATTTTTTAGGTACAAGATAACCATATGGAATATCTCTTGCTTTCAATTTGTAAGGGATATTTCTTATTTTTCCATCTTTGACAAATACTTCTTTTCTTAACGCCTTTGGAATGAGTTTACCATGAGAGTCTTTTTTGGGAACTCGCCAGTAGGATACATTTTGAGTTCCGAGCCTATAAGTTCCTTTAAGTGTTACCCTTTTTTGATGTAAAGCAAGAGCATCTTTTCGACTTCTTTTAACAAGCTTAACAATTTCTTTTTTATTTATTTTAATATACTTTACGATCGCTTTAAGTGTCTCAACACCTACAATAGCGGATTTTTTCTTAGCTTTTCCATTTGGCGCTTCTAAAAGAATAGTAATTATATTAGTTAGTCCTCCATAATTTCGACCAATTCGAGAGTGATGCATTCCAATTTTCCAATGGTCTTTTGTCGGACGAGCATAATAAAAAGATCTATAACCCTTTTGTTTTAATGTTTCTGTGAGTGAAGGAAAAAGCTTTTGTTCACTAAATTTTCTTATATATTGGGGTGTATCTGGATGAGTAGCAGAGAGATAAAGAATGTCATAATTTCTTGCACCACCGTTATGCCCATCGACCCATACATGAGGTCTCCACTTTTTAAGGATATTTGAAACAAAGCTTTTAGTGGCCTTGTGTTCAAGCTTGATATAATCCCTGTTCATGTCGGCATGAAGAGCATTTTTTCTTTTAGCCTTCACAAACCCATCAGGGTTAAGAGTAGGCACTACAATGACTGCTAAATCTTTTAAGAAAGGTGATTTAACAAGCTCTCTTAAGTAGATGAGCATAGACTCTCTTAAAGTCCTTTCGTCACCATGTATATTAAATCCAAGGACAACGATTGTTTTATTTAAGGCCAATGCTTGTTCATAAGAACTAACTAAGGGTTTAGAGAGAATGGCATACTTTAGTACTCTTCCTTCATGGGTCTTACCAAAAGACTTCCAGGCCATAACATCACTGTTATCCCTTTGAAGCTGTTCTACATAACTATGCATAGAGGGCAGTGTTGTATAACTTTTAAAGCCATTGGTTTCATGCTCTGTTTTAAGAGCAGCGTGAGCTGAAAAACTTAGCCAAAAAAGAAGAATTACATATTTCATAATAAAAGTATTTTAGTGAATAGCTCTGGTTCTTTTCAAATGACCATGTATCATTTACAAATATGTTAAATCAGTAAGTTATCTATTTAAGAATAATAAATTGTTAAAAATTTAGACAATTTTATCCTATTCTAAATTAGAATATTAACTATGAAATATACAGACAGCTACGAGATTGCATATCAAAAGATTTTAAAATCAAATAAAGAACACCAAAACCGACCATCTTATCTTATCAAGTTTTTTGAAAGTGATGTCACAGAAAGACTTAAAGTATCACCTGATGGTTTTTGTCACGCCTTAGAAGTAGGGTGCGGTACAGGCTCTGTTTTTGATTACCTTAAAGAACCGGCCTTTAAGGCCAAGGGAATCGATATATCAGAGTCGGCCATAGAGATGGCCAAGAGTAAGTCTAGTAAAACTGAGTATGAGTGCCTTGATGTTACAAAGCTTAAAGATGAAAACCAGTACGATCTTGTTGTTGATGGACATTGTCTACATTGCTTGGTTGATGAAAATGAACGACAAGATGCCCTTAAAAATATTTACAGGGCACTTAAGCCTGGCGGATTATATGTTTTAGAGACTATGACGGATCATAAAAGAATGGAGTTTGAAGAGCATCTATATTTTGATAAGAATAATAAAACTTTATACCGCCATACTACAAATGCTCTTTATGAAGATCTTATGTTTCATGAAGGTAAACCGTTTCTACCCATTCGTAGAATTAAACATTCTATGGAGATTGAAAACGAAATACTCGGGATTGGTTTTAAAATTATCTTTCTCTATATATTTTCTAACCTGAAGGTAATACCAGACGAGAGTAGAACACACCCTCTTATTTCAGACCCAGAACTATTAAGAATGATTGCAGTCAAAGAAACTTGATTGATAGTCTCGGGTTTTGGAAAATAATGCACAATATTAAAACCTATTTACCACATGTTACCATTAAAATAATTATATTTTTGTGAGGGCATGTTTTTATGAAAAGAAAAGATGACTTTAGTAATCTTTATGGCTCAGATAACTCTTTTATTGATCATTTATGGGACTCTTGGTCCTCGGACCCAGAAAGTGTAGATAGCTCTTGGCAAAACTTTTTTAAGGGTTTTTCCTACGCATTAAAAAGTGCAGTAGATGGTCAAACGAGTCAGGGTGGTGGGATTGAAATCTCTGAAGAACAATTAAGAAAAGAGTTTAATGTTTTTAGAATAGTTCAATCGTATAGATCAAGAGGTCACCTTCTTTCTAACACGAACCCTATTAAGCCAAGAAAAGATAGGGATGCTCATATATCTTTACAAAAATATGATTTAAGTGAGCAAGATCTGGATAAGAAATTTCTCGTCGGAGAGTTCGTTCATAGAGACTCTGGGGCCACAATTAAAAGTGAAGATAACAGAGCGACATTAAAAGAAATACTGGATTTTATGCAAGACGTGTATTGTCGAAAAATCGGTATTGAATACATGCATATTAATAATACAAAAATCCGTCGTTGGATCAGAGAAAACTTTGAGTCAAGCTCGCATGTAATTAGGCACTCACTAGAAAAGAAAAAAAGAATTTTAGAAAAGCTCAACGGAGCAACATGTTTTGAAAGTTTTCTACAAACGAAATTTGTTGGCCAAAAAAGGTTCTCCCTAGAAGGTGGAGAAACAATGATTCCAGGAGTCGATGCTCTGATTAACAGACACTCGGAATTAGGCGGTGAGGAAGTGTGTATTGGTATGGCCCATAGAGGTAGGTTAAATGCTTTGGCCAATATTGTAGGGAAGACATATGAGTTTATTTTTGATGAATTTGAAGGGCTTGATGTAGAGAGAGTTCCAGGTTCGGGTGATGTTAAATACCATATGGGTTACACTTCTATTATTAAGAGTCTGACAGATAAAGATGTTATTATTAAGCTTATGCCCAATCCTTCACATTTGGAACCAGTTGGGCCAGTTGTACAGGGGTATTGCCGGGCACAGTTAGATCTTGCTTACAGTGGAGATAGCAGTAAAATGCTACCAATTATTCTTCATGGTGATTCTGCCATTGCCGGTCAAGGTATTGTCTACGAAAGTGTCCAGATGTCAAAACTACCAGCTTATGACGTCGGTGGTACTATTCACTTTGTTATAAATAATCAAATTGGTTTTACTACAGAATGGTATGAGGCCCGCAGCTCAGTCTATTGTACAAGTGTTGCCAAAATGATTGATGCTCCCGTCTTTCATGTCAATGGTGATGATGCAGATGCTGTCGTATATGTTTGCGAGCTGGCGATCGATTATAGAAATACTTTTCAAGAAGATGTTTTCATCGATATGGTTTGTTATCGAAAGTATGGGCATAATGAAGGTGATGAACCTAAGTTCACGAATCCTGCTTTATATGGCTTTATTTCTAAAGCAGAAAATCCAAGACAGATGTATATCAATAAACTTATGCAAGGGGATCAATCTTTTAAAAAACTTGCTGAGGATATGGAAAAAGAATTTCAAAACTTCTTACAAGATAGATTTGAAAGAAAACATCAAAAAGAAGTTCAAGGCCTTGGGAAAGGCCCTCATCAAGAATGGAAAAATTTGCGGTTTTCTAAAGCTGAAGACTGGGATAAGTCACCGCATACCGGAGTATCTAAAAATAATCTAGATAAAATTGCTAAGGCCATTACAACTGTGCCAGATAGTGTGAAACCGTTGAAAAAAGCTCAAAGAATTTTACAAGATAGAGCAAAAAAATATGAAGAAAGTAAAATTGACTGGCCTTTGGCCGAGAAATTGGCCTACGGAAGCCTTTTACTTGAAGGAAAAAGAATTCGTTTTACCGGGCAGGATGTTGTAAGAGGAACTTTTTCTCATAGACATGCAAAAGTGTTTGATGAGTTTACAAATGAGCCTTATTGTGGACTTGATAATATAGATTCAAATCAGGCCAATATTGAAATTTATAATTCGCTTTTATCGGAATATGCCGTTCTCGGATATGAATATGGTTATTCTCTTGGTTCTCCTAACGCCCTTTGTATTTGGGAGGCCCAATTTGGTGATTTTGCCAATACTGCTCAAGTGATTATTGATCAATTTATTGCCGCGGCCGAACAGAAATGGCAAAAAATGACAGGTTTAGTAATGTTATTGCCTCATGGATACGAAGGACAAGGACCAGAGCATTCAAGTGCTAGAATTGAGAGATTTTTAACTCTCGCGGCCCAAGGAAGTATGGTACTGGCCAACTGTACATCTCCATCAAATTTCTTTCATTTACTAAGAAGGCAAGTTCACTGGGAGTTCAGAAAGCCACTTATTCACTTTTCACCAAAGTCTTTATTAAGGCATCCCAAGGTTATAAGCCATGTAGATGAGTTGACTCAAGGTAATTTTCAAGAAACGTTAGATGATACAAAGGCCGATCCAACAAAAATAAGAAGAGTATTATGGTGTACAGGAAAAGTTTACTACGACCTTTTAGAAAAGAAAGAAAATGAAGGGATCGAAGATGTAGCAATCATCAGACTTGAACAAATATATCCTATGCCCAAAAAACAAGTTAATGATCTACTTTCACGTTATAAAAGTGCAGAGCATGCGTGGGTTCAGGAAGAACCTAGAAATATGGGTGTCTGGGGATTTCTTGGTCGTTTTAGACAATTTGAAAATTTTAAATATGTGGGTAGAAAGTCAAGTTCATCACCAGCTGTAGGACATGGTTCTGTTCATAAAAAAGAGCAAAATCAGATTGTAGAAACTGCTTTTTCATCCGAAGAACTTAAAAGATTTAGTTAAAATAAGAAAAAGGATATTGTTATGAGTGTTGTTGACATTAAAATTCCTAGTATTGGTGAGTCTATTACAGAAGCTACGTTGAGTGAATGGCTTGTTAAAGATGGAGACTTTATCAATCAAGGTGATGTGATATGTGAACTAGAAAGTGATAAGGCGACTGTTGAAATGCCAGCTGAAAGCTCCGGTGTGATTAAGATAACTGCTGAGGCAGGACAAGAGTATGATATTGGGGCCAAAATAGGGGAGCTTGATACTTCGGCTTCAGCGGGTGCTCCCAAAGCTGAGGAAACTTCAGCAGAACCAGCGCCAGCTGCGGAACCGGCCGCTGCACCATCTAGTGGTGATAAAAATTATCCTTCTCCAGCTGCTCAAAAGATTCTTAGTGAAAAAAATGTGGATCCAAGTTCAGTACAAGGAAGTGGTAAAGATGGAAGAATAACTAAAGCTGATGCTATGAACGCATCCGCCCCTGCAGATCCAAGGCCAGCAGCTCCTGCCGCAAAAGAGACGGTTTCACAAGCTCCTATATTTGGTGGCTCAAGAGAAAAGAAAGTTGAGAAAATGTCAGGCCTTAGAAAAACGATTGCTAAAGTTTTAGTTGAGGCCAAGAACACTACCGCGATGTTAACTACTTTTAATGAAGTTGATATGTATGCCGTTATGGAATTAAGAAAAAAATATAAAGATGCTTTTAAAGAAAAACATGAGGTAGGGCTTGGTTTCATGTCCTTTTTTACAAAAGCATGTTGTATGGCCCTAAAAGAGTTCCCAGGAGTTAATTCTCAAATAGATGGGACTAATATGGTTTCTTTTGATTATGTAGATATGGGAATAGCTGTATCGACACCAAAAGGATTAGTTGTTCCTGTTGTTAGAAATGCAGAGTCATTAAGTTTAGCAGAGATTGAAAAAGGTATATTATCTCTCGCACTTAAGGCAAGAGATGGAAAAATATCTCTCGATGAAATGCAAGGAGGAACATTTACGATTACAAATGGTGGAATTTTTGGTTCCATGCTTTCTACACCTATTATAAATATCCCACAGTCGGCCATCTTAGGTATGCATAATATTGTTCAAAGACCTATCGCGATTGATGGACAGGTTGTAATTAGACCAATTATGTACATCGCCCTTAGCTATGATCATAGGGTAGTTGATGGTAGAGAGTCTGTTGGCTTTTTAAAAACCGTTAAAGAATTAATTGAAGATCCTTCAAGGCTCTTACTTGATGTTTAAATAAGGATATAGTGTATGAAAGAATTTGATGTTGTTATAGTTGGCTCAGGTCCAGGTGGTTATGTATGTGCAATTAGATGCGCGCAACTTGGCCTTAAAACTGCTTTAGTTGAAAAATATAAAACATTGGGTGGTACTTGCTTAAATGTAGGTTGTATTCCATCTAAAGCATGGCTAGATAGTTCTGAAAAGTATGAGTCCTTAATCCATCATTATAAAGATCACGGTATTGAGGCCGAGTCAGTTAATTTAAACTTTTCCAAAATGAGAGAACGAGTTGAGAAAGTTGTAAGTGATACTTGTGGTGGTATTCAGTTCTTAATGAAAAAAAATAAAATTGAAGTTATAAATGGTCATGCAACATTTAAGGATAATACAACTCTTGTTGTTGGAGATGTCGAATTAAAGGCAACCAATATTGTTTTGGCAACAGGTTCGAAACCTTCATCGCTTCCAGGTATTGAAGTTGATAAAGAAAGAATCGTAACATCAACTGAAATGCTTTATCTTAAGGAAAAACCTCAGCACCTTGTCGTTATTGGTGGAGGTGTAATTGGTTTAGAGTTAGGTCAAGTTATGCTTCGTCTTGGGACTAAAGTAAGTGTTGTAGAATATTGTAATGGAATCATTCCTACAATGGATAAAGATTTAGGTAAAGTTCTTCAGAAGGTATTCAAAAAAGAGGGGATGGAAATCTACACAGATCATGCTGTCCAAAATGTGATCAGAGAAGGTAACAGTGTTAAGGTCATGGCCAAATCTAATGATCAAGCAAAAGATATTGAATTGATATCTGATTATTGTTTGGTTTCAGTTGGTAGACGTCCTTACACAGATAATTTAGGTCTCGATAAAGCTGGAGTTAAAACAAGTGATAGAGGTTTTATAGAAGTTAACGAACACTTGCAAACATCTGTTCCCAATATTTATGCTATTGGTGATGTCATTGGGGGAGCGATGCTTGCCCATAAAGGTGAAGAAGAAGGTGTGTTTGTGGCCGAATATTTAGTAGGTCAAAAACCACACTTAAATTATAACCTTATTCCTGGAGTTGTTTATACTCACCCAGAAGTAGCTAGTGTTGGCGCAACAGAACAACAGCTTAAAGATAAAGGTATTGCTTATAAATCGGGCAGCTTTCCCTTTAAGGCCAGTGGAAGAGCAAGGGCCTCAAATGAATCAGAAGGTTTTATAAAAGTTCTTGCAGATAAAAACACGGATGAAATCCTAGGCGTACATATGATTGGGCCTAGAGCTGCCGATATGATCGCTGAAGCCGTTGTGGCGATGGAGTTTAGGGCCAGTGCTGAAGATATATCTAGAATCTGTCATGCACACCCAACATATACAGAGGCCTTTAAAGAGGCATGTTTAGCTGCAACTGAAAATAGAGCTCTACATATTTAGGATTTCTTAGGGATATTTTCTAGCGAAAGCTCTCCTGTTGGTAATATCCCTGTTAGATATTCTTGATCTATTTCATTTAGCTCAGCACTAGCATTTAATATCCTTTCAGCGTTTTTCTCCATTTGTTCTATAAGTTTTTTCTGCGCCTCATCTTTAGGTTCCATGGTTTGAATTGTGCCGTAAAGAATGGTGAGAGGATTATTAATTTCGTGATTGTAAATAGAGATGGCATTTTTTATGGCGAGAAGCTGTTTTTGTTTCATTAATTGGTCTGTTTTATCTTTTAACTCATGGATCATATTATTCCTAGCTTTCATGAGCTGACCAAATTCATCATTTGGTCTTTCTTCATCGGGAATTTCTAACCAATTATCAGAGGTCGTTTTTAAATTAGCACTAATGAGTTTATTTAAGGGCGTATAAACAATTTGAGAAAAAATAAAATAGACACCAGTGGCCACGACCAAGGTAATTAGAAGAACCATCAGGACAGCATTTGTAAAAAACCTTTCTAGTTCACTTTCAATAATGGGATCACAAAAGCCGTCGGGTACGTCTATTCCAAAGGCATTCTCGATTTTATGAACAAGCTCATGTTGGGTTCTTGTGATTGTATTATTTCTCGTAAAGTAGGAAGTCGCTAAAAGTATGGTTTCAATAAAGATTATAAAAAAAATAACAGAGGCCGTTATTTTAAACTTCAGTGATTTCATTAATGTGATTCCTGATTTTTTGTGAGGGTTTGAATAAAGCTTTCAAGGCCTTCACCAACTAGTTCACAGCTATTAGAATTACATATTTGCCAGTCTTGCTTACCTTCTTCTTCAATGTAGTCAAAAACAAACCGAGGTAAGAAGTACTTCATGAAATTTGAAAATTCTTTATTCATAAGCCATGACTTTGGAGCTTTAACGACTTTATAGGCCTCTTCAGGGTACGTGTGCGATCTAAGGGCCTCACCGGCACTAATAGGGTTTTTTAGACTTTCATGAATACTTGATTCAATGACTTCTTCGAGCCCATTATCAATTTCTGGATCGCCAAATAGTACTTTCGCCCTTTTGACAATTCCTAATAAGGTCGCCTTTGAAGACCGGTATGAGTTATCAAAGGTGCTGACTTTTTGGTTGGGATAAAGCTCAAAGTCTTGTGCGTACTTTGCACGAGTAAAAATATTTTTATCAATGATAAATTCACTTTTGATGAATTCTAGTGTTTTTAGGAAATTTTCTTTAAAAACTGAATTACCACAAATTTCATAAACTCTTAATTGAAGTTCCGCAAAGTTGACGTAATTCTCTAATAAAGGGAGTGATCCTTCTTTTGTGGTCGATTGTCTTATTCTTAGAGTTTCCGACCCCTCATCTTTTGTTGGCGCCGGAGTAAGAAAAGAAGTGTATACGCCCTCTAGAGCTTTATTAAAAAGTGTTGTGGCCTTTAAAACTAAAGACTCAATAGGGCAATATTGAATAACGTCTACCAGTGCTGTGAGGGCCATAAAGTTCCAACTGGCAACGCCTTTATTATCTGTTAGAGGTGGAATCCTTTGTTTTCTTTCTTCCCTGAGTCCACTTCTAATCTTTCTAATAAGTTCCCAGTTTTCCTTTTGATAGATTTGATCTTTCAAATCGTAGTTAAGGGAAATTATATTAAGACCTTTTTCAAAGTTGCCTTCTTCTGATATTTGAAACCAACTTGAAACTTCGTCTTTATTAGCATTCTCATCTATACCATTAAGTATGTCTTCAAACTCTTCTTTGGTGAAGGTGAAGTAGAGACCTTCAACTCCCTCACTATCTGCATCTTGAGCACTAAAAAAGAAATTGTTTTCACTAAGCATTTCATTTTCTAAATAATCTAAAGTGTCGTTTAATGCATCATAAACGAGAGGAGATTGATAAATAAGGCCAAGCTTACTTAAAACTTTTAAAAGGCCTGCTTGATCGTAGAGCATCTTTTCAAAATGAGGGACGAGCCATTCTTTATCAACGCTGTATCGATGGATACCACCACGAGCGTGATCATATATCCCTCCAAAAAGCATCTTTTCTAAAGAAAATATGATATGATCTCCTTGCTCTTTTGGAATCATACCTTCAAGCATTTGCTCAAGTGCCCAGTCATAAAAGGCAAAGTGAGGGAATTTAGGAGGAGCGCCATATCCCCCAGAGTCCGTATCCTTAAAGCTTTTAACGGCCTCTAAAATTGATTGAGGTGGCGGATAGTGACCTTTAAAATCTACTTTCTCTTGTGGAACAAGACCCATTTCAATTTGTTCCGTTACTTTTTCAGCATTTTCTTTTATTAGTTTATCGTCAGTAACAAAGGCCCTATGAAGCTCTTTTAAAATCTCCATAAAATTAGGTCTGCCAGGCCCTGCGTTTTTAGGGTAGTAAGTTCCTACAAAAAATGGTCGCATATCTGGAAGAAGAAAAGCAGAAAGTGGCCATCCTCCACTATTGGTGAATAATTGGCAGGCTATCTGGTAATAGGAATCGAGATCGGGATGCTCTTCTTTATCTACTTTTATACAAATGAAGTTCTCATTTAAAAAATCTGCCGTTTCCTGATCTTCAAATGATTCATGTGCCATAACATGGCACCAATGACAGGAAGAGTATCCAATAGATAGAAAAATAGGTCTATTTTCAATGCGAGATGCTTCTAGTGCTTCTGGCCCATAAGGGTACCAGTGAACGGGGTTATCTTTATGTTGTAGAAGGTATGCGGATTTTTCATCCTTTAAGCGGTTATATTTGGCCTCAACAGTCATTTTACTTCCTTGGTTATATCTAAATAAACCACATGGGCTAACCCTTTAAAAGTACAAAATTATTGATGCTCAGCAATGGAAAGGTTATATGGTTTTGGATTTTAGGCTAGACAACATGCAGGAATTCAATGTACCTAGATTTCGTTATGCGTGAAATTAATGTCTCTGACCAACAGATTAGTATCGATGATACACAATTGCTACAATTGTCAAAAGAGCTTGTTGGAACATTCGTATTACTTCTAATGACACTGCTTTTTGTCTGGTCAGTTGATCTGCGCCCTTCACCAGTAGAGTCTACTAAAGAAATAGTAGTCGGACCTATTCCAGATGATGGTCATTATTTTGGCCCACTTCCTTCTGAGTACGATCATGCCAGTGTTAAAATCTATGACTTTAAAGTTCATTCTGGTTTCGGAAGTTTAGATATCTGGCGCTCAAATGAATTTAGTCAACGTGATTTCCAAGACCTAATACTTCGTTCCATCCCTAAGAAACTAAGATCAAGAGTACAAAAATATTTACCAATAGCCTTAAAAGTGGCGCATAAATACCAAGTAGATCCTTTTTGGGTCCTTGCGGTGATGTGGACAGAAAGTCATTTCAATGAAAAAGCAAAAAGTCATGTGAAGGCCAGAGGATTGATGCAGATAATGCCAGGTACCAGTAAGTATCTTGCCGAAATCCTTGATCTCGATTTTCCTCACTCACAAAGACAAAGAATCAGCTTTATCCTTAACGTTAACACTAATATAGAAATGGGTGTTTTTTACCTTAAAAAGCTTCTTAAAATGTTTAAGGGCAATTACGTTTATGCCACTGTCGCATATAATATGGGCCCAGGTTGGGTTCTAAAAAGATTAAAAGAACGCAAAGGTGTTGGAGTTAAGAATAAATATCTTGTTAAAGTAAGAAAGGCCTACAAAAACCTAGGTAGAGTTTATAAAGATATATTAAGTGCAAGAAAAGCTCCCTATGAAACGACCTTCGTTAATCGTTTCAGAGAAGAAGCTGAGGTGCAGAAAAGATATGAACTTTTCCCTAATGGTATACCTGTAGATGTTGCCTCTAATGAGGATTTAAGAGTTTCTGACCATATCATCCTTTAATTTCGGTTAAATTAAGAATATGATAGGCATTATGAAATTTTCTAATGTCATCGCCATAGATGGGCCAAGCGGAAGCGGTAAGTCAACCTTAGCAAAGAGATTGGCCTCAGAATTAAACTTACTTTATATCGATACCGGTTCTATGTATCGGGCATTGGCACTTAGGGCCAGTGAGGTTTCCTTATCAACATTAAACCCCTCTGAAACAGAACTGGAAAACTTCTTATCAAAGCTTAGTCTTAATTATCTAGGCAGTTTAAAAGAGAAACTAATTGAAATAGATGGCGTTGATTTCACAAATAAAATAAGGGGACATCAAGTTAGTGAGTTAGCATCGAACTTTTCTAAACTCCCTCAAGTACGAAATTATCTTACTGATGTTCAAAGAAAACTAGCTTCTCAGAAAATCGTTGTTATGGAAGGTCGTGATATTGGTACAGTCGTTTTTCCAGATGCTTTTTGCAAGATCTTTTTATCAGCGAGTGCTGAAGTCAGAGCAAAAAGAAGGTGGCTAGAGCTTAAAGAACGTGGACAAGAAATAGATCTGAATGTTGTACTTAAGGATATTCAAGACCGTGATGATAAAGATATAAACCGGCCAGTTGCCCCACTAAAACAAGCTCAGGATGCTCATAATATTGATAGTAGTGATAAAGACCAAGAACAGGTACTAGAATTAATGAAGAGTATTGTTAAGCAAGCAGCAAATGATAAAGGAATTGATATCTTAAAATGAGAGTCCTTATCAACAGATCAGACGCTATTGGTGATACCATCTTAACAATACCAATGGCCGAAGTTATTAAAAATCATTCGGATAGTTCTAAAGTTGTTTTTATTACTAAGGCCTTAACAAAGCCTCTTTTTAAAAATAATCCGTATGTTGATGATGTCTGGGATATTAATGACTCAGAACTTAGAAAAAAAATTAATACATATGGGTTTGATGCCTATATTTATGTTGGTGGCTCTCATAGGCCCAGCCTTTATAGTTTCCTAAGTCGAATAAAGCTTAGAGCAGGTTTAAAATCAAAATGGCCTTCTTATCTCTTTTTGAATAAAGCAAACCGTCAAAAAAGAAGTCAAATAAAGAATCATGAGCTCGCTTATAACCTTCTACTTCTTGAACAGTTAGGAATAACGTTTAGTTCTGATCATCCAGGACCGAAACTTTATCTAGACGACAATATTAAAAAAGAAAATACCATCATTGTTCACCCAGGGATGACAGGACATACGCTAAATTGGCCATTGAAAAATTATGCTATGCTACTTAAGAAAATAATGAATCAGTATGGTGCTAGGTATAATGTCTTAGTTAGCTATACGCAATCAGATATTGAACACGTTAATGGTGTAAAGCAGTATCTTGGCCAAGAGGATATTAATAAAATTTGCTTTTATGATGGAGGGCACAAAGGTCTTTGGGAGTTTATTCAGAAGGTCAAAAAGGCTTCATTATTTATTGGCCCATCCACAGGGACCACGCATATAGCAAATACAGTTGGTACAAAAGTTTTAACTTTCTATTCCCCTATAAAAAGTCAGTCAGAAAAACGTTGGGGTCCTTTCTATCGAACAAAAAATATGACAGAATTGCTAGTGCCTGAAGTTCATTGTGAAGCAACGAGTAAGTGTTTGCAAAACAGTTGTCCAAGTTATGAATGTATGGGAAAAATAAGTGTAGACATGGCATTCGAAAAAGTTTGTCAATTGTTAGAGAATTAGGACTAATAATGCCTATTATAACTGAAGAGCGATTTAAAGATATTACTTCAAGATTTCCTAAGCTTGATCCCATTTTAATTATAGGTGATATCGGTATTGATAAATATACTTATGGTGAAGTGACACGAATTAGTCCTGAGGCCCCCGTACCGGTTGTTGAAGTTAAACGTGAATGGCTTAAGCTTGGACTAGCGGCCAACATTTCCCATAATCTTAAAACTCTAGGTATCGATAGCACTTTATGTGGAATTATTGGCGAAGATAAGAACGCGGCCCTCTTTGAAAATCTTTTAGAAGAAAATTATTTGAAAACATGGGGAATAGTTCGCTCAGCAGATCGTCCAACGACACTTAAAGAAAGAGTGACAACACCTACACAACAAATTTGCCGTGTTGATTATGAATCCAATGAAGATATTGATGAAGCTCTAAGTAAAAAGTTTTTTACGAGAACCCTAGATCTCTCAGATGGACATTCAGGCGTTATAATTCAGGATTATGGAAAAGGTAGTCTCACCGAAAGTTTACTCAGAGATTATATTACTTATTTTAAAAATAAAAACATGCAAGTTGCTGTGGATCCGAGTAGAACAACTAAACCTCATCTCTATAGAGGTGTGGATATATTAAAACCAAACTTGTTAGAGGCAACGATTTTATTAGATGAACTAGGTTATCGCGAAAAAGATATTGAAAAGATGGCCATGATACTTTCTGAAGAACTTGAAATATCTAAGCTTGTCATCACCTTAGGTGGTAAAGGTATGGCGCTATTGGAGAACTCTGGCCAATCTTCTAGTTTTCAGATAATCCCTACAGTGGCCAATAATGTCTTCGATGTGTCTGGAGCAGGGGACACTGCTATTAGTCTTCTTATGGCCTCCTATTTATCAGGTGCGACTCTAGAAGAAGCTTCATGGATAGGAAACTGTGGTGCTGGTGTTGTTGTTGGTAAAAATGGAACTGCTACTGTCGCCTTAGATGAGCTTTCTCAATTTCATAATCATCTCGCAAATACATTACAATAAATGGCCATTCCGACAGCTCCCCTTGATGGGCTTTTATTTTTCTCTTTTTTATATCATCAAGACTTTGATTTCGATTCTTTTTTAGAAAACTGCCAGAAAAAATATGGCACTGGTGCTTTTTTTAAACATTCATTTTTCCCTATGAAAAATTATTATGAAAAGGAAATGGGAGGGCCTTTAGTAAGATGCTTTTTTGTTCCTCACCAATTGTATAAAAGAGAAGAGTTAGTTCAGGCCAAGTTATGGAGCTATGAAATTGAGCTTAAATTCTCACATGATGATATTCGCACGATTAACATAGACCCTGGAATGATAACACTTGAGAACTTTCAATTGGCCACCTTTAAAAGCTTTTCTCATCGTATCTATCTAACTAAAAATGTTTATAGTGATCTCAACCTTTGTTTCACGAAAAAAGGTGTTCAAAGTTTTAACTGGACATACCCTGATTATAAACACCCCGATATTATTGAATTTATTAGGTGGAATAGATCTGTGTTATCACAAAAACTGATTCATTAAATTTTGTTTATAAATTTATGGTTTGTGGTAATCCTATATGAGAGTATAATAGATTCAAGTCTGTCGTTGTCCTAGTCGTGGAGCTTCGGCCGATCTGGATAGATCAGCTTTTTTTGCTCCCTAGTCTAGAAAATGTGGTAGATGATAAACCCTGTGGACAAAGGTGACTGTCTCCGAAAGGGTCAGGAACAAAGTCCCGCCCTAAGATCTTTGATTATGGGTTTGGGATTGCCGAAGCGGGAAGGCGCCCCTCTTTCTGGGTCTCATGCGAGTGGGGTTCGGGAACAGCGCGGGTCAGGTGAGCGTGGTGAGCGTTACACTTGAAGAGGGATCACGCCTTTGGGGAGGACCATTGTTTTGATTTGTTCCCAAAATTTTTTGTGACATAGTTGTCTGACTCCCAAGGAGAATTGATTTCGTGTCCAGTATGCCAGTCAACTCTGGAGGTTTTTGGCGGATAAATGGAGCTTGTGACCGAGACGAAAAATCGGAGTGAGTTCCTGAAACATACAATGGGAGTTTATACAGGCCACGGCCTGAATTATTTATACCCCTTTTGAGGGCGTATATACTTTAAAATTATTTAAATGGCCGAAGGCATAGCCTTCGGCTTTTTTTTGTCATGATAAAACTCGCACAACCCGTAGCGTTAGTTCAAAGAAACACTTAAAAATCGGTTCATTAAAGGTTACAATCTCGGCCTATTCAAAAGGCTTTTCTATTTGGAGGCACTTTGTTATTGGTAAGCTGCATAATTTAAGGGAATTAATGGATGAAAGATAAACTAGAAAAAATACTCAACGACTTTAAAGATGGATTAAGCTCTCTTACGCAACAGCCACAAATTTTAAAGTATAAATCTGAGGCCCTGGGTAAAAATGGTCAGCTTTCTCAAATTTTGAAATCATTAAAAGACCTTAGCAATGAGGAACGTAAAGCGATCGGTCCTTTGGCCAATCAAATTAAAGAGCAGATGAATCAGCTGGTAACCTCAAAACTTAAAGAGATTGAGGTTTCAGAAATTAATAAAAAGTTGGAGCAAAATAAAATAGATATTACCGATCGTCTTTCGAATAGATCAAATGTTCTTTGTCACGGTGGGCTTCATCCGACCAATATTATTCAGCGTGAAATTGAAGACATATTTCTTTCCATGGGGTTTGAAGTCTTAGATGGCCCTCATATTGAAGATGACTATCACAATTTTGAGGCCCTTAATATTCCTGCAGACCATCCCGCTAGAGATATGCAAGATACTTTCTGGTTCCAGACAGAAGATGGTATAAGAAAGTTTTTGTTAAGAACTCACACCTCTACTATTCAAGTTCGAGGTATGAAAGAAAGAAAGCCTCCTTTTAGATTCATTGCTCCAGGCAAGGTTTTTCGATGTGAAAGAACTGACGCGAGTCATGAAATGGTTTTCCACCAATTAGAAGGGATGATGGTTGGAGAAGATATTTCTATCGGACACCTTATTTATTTCATGAAAACAGTTTTAAAAGAGATATTTAAAAAAGATGTAGAAGTGAGATTAAGACCAGGTTTTTTTCCTTTTGTAGAGCCCGGTTTTGAACTAGATATACGTTGTCTAATATGTTCCGGGAAAGGATGTTCTGTTTGTAAACAAACAGGATGGGTCGAGCTATTACCTTGTGGAATGGTTCACCCGCGAGTTTTAGAAGCAGGGGGAATAGATCCCGAGAAGTATAATGGGTATGCCTTTGGTCTAGGCCTAGATAGGCTTGTAATGATGAGGTATGGAATTGACGATATTAGACACCTGCACAGTGCGGATCTTAGGTTTATCTCTCAATTTAAGGATTATTAATGCTAGTTTCTATCGATTGGATTAAAGAATTTGTTAATATTAATGATACTGACTCAAAAGCACTTGCAGAGAAGTTTACTTTAGCAACGGCAGAAGTAGAGGGTGTAATTTTATCTGGGCAGCACCTAACCAATATGTGTGTCGCAGAAGTTATTGCTATTGATAAGCATCCTGAAGCAGATAAGCTAAACTTGGTTACTTTCAAATGCTTTGATAATGAAACCAGAAAGGTCGTTTGTGGTGCGAGTAATGTTAGAGTTGGACTAAAAACACCATTTGCACCTATTGGAACTGTTTTGCCAGGTGGCTTTGAGCTTACTCCTAAAAAAATCAGAGGTGTTCTTTCTGAGGGTATGCTTTGTTCTGAGGAAGAATTAGGTCTAAAAGATAGTTCTGAAGGTATTATGGAGCTTCCTCAAGATGCTTCTACAGGAATGAACTTAGCGGAGTATTTTCAACAAACGCCAGATGTTATTCTTGATATAGATAATAAATCATTAACTCATAGACCTGATTTATGGGGACATTATGGAATGGCCAGAGAGTTCTCTGCTATTTATCAAGAACCATTAAAAAACCCTTTTGATGAACAGTGGGAGAAGAAGTGGGAGAGTCAATGTAATGACCTTCCATCACCAGTAAAAGTAAGGTTTGAGGGTGAAAGTGCAGGACTTGGTTACTTTGGTCTAACCGTTGAGGGGATTACAGTAGGAGAGTCCCCTGATTGGATGAGAAAAAGGCTTGAGTCTGTGGGACTAAGACCGATTAACTCTATTGTAGATATTAGTAATTATGTAATGCTAGAGCTCGGTCATCCTAACCATATCTTTGATAGAGATATGATTAAAGGCGATGAAGTTGTTATTAAAACGCTTGATAAAAATATTGAATTTCAAACTCTTGATGAAGAGAGTAGACAGCTTGTTAGTGGTGATACTGTTATTACAGATAAATCTGATGTTTTAGTACTCGCAGGAATAATGGGTGGGCTAAACTCTGGTGTATCCAGCTCTACGAAGTCCATATTTATCGAAGTCGCTAACTGGAAGGCAGCAGATATCCGAAAAACAAGTTCAAGGTTAGGTCTAAGAACAGATTCATCTCAAAGGTTTGAAAAAACTCTCGATTCTATGCAGATGAAGAAAACATTACTAAGAATTTTGGAGTTAGTTTCTGAACTTAATCCTAATGCAAAGGTTGTTGGTATCTCTCAATATGATGGTGAACCTTTAGTTGATGAAGAACTCATCCTTTCTATTACACCAGAAAAAATCAATTCTGTTTTAGGGGTAGAATTAGAAACAAAAGAGATAATTCGTATCTTAAATTCACTGGATTTTAAGACAGAGCTAAAGGAGGATTCTCTATCTATTACAGTTCCTAGTTATCGAAAAACCAAAGATATTGAATGTGGAGATGATATTATTGAAGAGGTTGGAAGAATTGTTGGCTATGATAATATCCCACAAAAATCTCCGAAGCTGGATGTTCGGCCAGTTCGATTAAATCCAGCAAAAGTATTACATAGAAAAATTCAGGATTTCATGAGCTTTCATTCTACCGCTTATGAAGTCATGACGTATCCACTCATTGGACAAAAGTTATGTGCTAAAAGTAGTTGGCCTTTAGATAATAAATTAGGCCTTATTAATGCTCTTTCCAAAGATCATAGTATTATGCGTGACTCTCTTGTACCTTCTTTACTAGAGGCCATGGCGGTTAATTCTAAAAACTTTCATAATGGCAGATTCTTTGAATTAGGTAGACGCTATCTCAGTGATAAGAAGGAATTTAGAAAAGAAGTTTCTACACTTGGAATTGTTTTCTTCGATAAAGATAAAAACGTTTTTAATTCTCTCGCTGATAATGTTGATGGATTATTGCGTTCTTTGAATATTACTTTTCAATTTAGTGGAAAACACCCTAAGTTTAAAAATGAGGCCATTTCTGAGGATTGGGTTGGTCTGCATCCTCATGAATTTCTAAATATACAAATAATGGGAAAAATGAAAGGTGTTATTTTCTCCGTTCACCCTATGGTTTTAAAGTCATTTAAAATTAAAGGAAATGTCTCAATCGCCCTTATTGATATAGGTCATTTTGAAAATAATCTGGTTAAAAGTAAAATGAAGTATAGGCCTTTACCTAAGTTTCCAAACTCCAAGTTTGATCTTACGGTCTTAGCGTCTGCTGATACCGGATTAGGAGATGTTCTTAAGGCCGCAAGTAAAGCAAAGCTTAAAGAGCTTGAAAATATTGAAGTATTTGATGTTTTTACGGAAAGTGATGGTAAAAAAGCTGTCACGCTCAGAGCAACTTTTGCTGACCCAGATAGGACTTTACCACCAGAGGTTTTAAATAAAGCTCAGGAGCTTCTCATATCAACCCTAAATAAATCAGGTTTTATTCTAAAGTAAATCTATAGTAAACACCTGATAATTTTAATGAATTCTCAATTTACCTCTCTTAAAAACCGAGAGTTAGTTGATGAAATTTATCTGTCTTGTCGCAATACTTTTATTTTGCCTGCCTGCATTTGCTGAAAACAAAGTTAAGCTGTTTCTTAAATGGAAAATTGGTTTTCAATTTGCCGGTTTTTTTATGGCCAAAGAAAAGGGCCTTTATGATATGGAAGGTTTGCAAGTAGAAATTATAGAGTGTGATGTTAATACTAATCCTGAGTCCCTAGTAGGCAATAGGTTGGGATCCTATGGTGTGTCTGATTCATCTGTTGTGAGGCAATACATTCAAGGTGGTCCCAATTTAATAGTTGCACCAATATTTCAAAACACTCCTCTGGCATTGGTAAGTCTTAAAAGTAGTAATATTTCAGCGCCAAAAGATTTAATTGGCAAAAAAGTTATGTATATGAGGGGATTAGAAGATGCACCTATTAGTGCTCTTCTTAAAAAGTACTCAATAAAAGAAAGTGATTTAGAGTTAGTTCCTCATTCAATGGATATAAACGATCTCATCAACGGTAAAACAGATGTTATTTCCATTTATGTAAATGATTTACCAGATAAAATAAAAGGTAAGAAGATAGGGTACTCTATTTTAGGGCCAAGAAAGTTCGGTGTTGATTTTTATGGTGATATTCTCTTTACAAGTAAAGCGGAAGTTCTAGAGTATCCTAATCGAGTTGAGAGGTTTAAAAAAGCCTCTTTACTGGGATGGAGGTATGCGTTTAATAATATTAAAGAAACTGCTATGTTTCTTAAATACAAATTTAATTTAAAAAAAGACCTTGATGAACTGATAAAAGAAGGTGAAGTTTTAAAGGACTATTCTCGTTTTGGATATATTAAATTAGGAAAAGTAAACCTTCCAAAGCTTTCTAGGACTGCCAATTTATATAAGAATAAAGCAACCGATATTAAGTATGACATTCGCAATATATTATATATGAATTATTATAAAAAGAATAAGGGTGTTCCTCAGTACATATTTATAACGACAGGCCTTTTATTAATTGTTCTTAGTGGTGTAATTTTTTCTATCCTTTATTTTAACCGGCGTTTGAAATTGGAGGTTGAAAAGCAAACCCAACTTCTTATTGAAGCAGAAGATTTTAAGAATAATTTATTTAGAAACCTCACACACGATCTTAAGACTCCCTTAAATGGTATTGAAAGTTCTCTTGTTTTATTTTTGAATACTAATGATGAACAAGAAAAATTAGATTATATTAATATCGCAAGTAATAGTACTAAAGTTCTAATAAATTTAGTTGATGAGATTTTAGACTTTTATATGATTGAAAATAAGAAACTTGTTTTTTTTGAAGATAAGGTTTCTTTTTATGATTGGATTAACGAACAAACAGTTTTTTATAAAGTTCTTTGTTCTGAGAAAAAAGTAAAGTTTTCCTACAAACAGGTTAAGAGTAGGTTGACATATGTCTGCGTAGATAAGGTTAAATTTATTAGAATACTAAATAGTATTATTAATTATATATTAAAATTAAGTGATCAAGGGGAGATTCTACTAAAGATAGATGAAGAAGATAAGGATGGTAAAGTACATCTGTTTTTTGAGATTGATGCCACAAAGATATTTAGCGAGATTAAGAACACTCAGCAAGTTTTTCTTCCATTCCAAGAAAGTGAAAGTTCTATAGGTAACACCGGTGGAATTGGTTTGAGTTTGGCATTATCAAAAATGTTTTTGGAAAGGTATGATGGTCATATAGAACAAGAGCTTAACCAGGAAGGTTACCTTAGGATAAAGTTTGATCTTCTTCTAACTCGTCTAGAGGCCAGTTTTGTGAACGATGCAATTGACTCAAATCTTGACTCTTCCTTACTAGATGGAATTAATGTGCTTGTCGTAGAAGATGATATTATCAATGCTAAATTACTAACAAAATATCTCGAAAAATTTAAGGCTACAGTTGCTTGGGCCGAAGACGGTGTTAAAGGCCTTGATAAGTTTGTGAATGGTCACTTTGGTTTGGTTTTTATTGATAGGAATATGCCTAAGTTAAGTGGGATTGGTTTAGCAAAAAAAATACGTTCTCTAGATGATCCTATTAAAAACTCTGTTCTCATTGTTGGGTTTTCGGCCAACTGGAAAGATGGGCTTGATATAGAGTGTGAAGCAGCTCAAATGAATGCAAGTTTAAGTAAACCCGTAAAATTAACTGTTCTTAAGTTAACTCTTCAGAAGCTTCTCCTGTATAGAGATAAAATGGTAGGATAAGCTATTCAAATTATTATCAGTCATAATGTTTCGCGTTAAAAATAGTTTTAAAATATTGTTAATTAATAGTTGACCACAGACTACTTTTTCCATATTATCACGCCTCTAAAACAGCATACGGTTTTTATCTCGTTAATAGCGAGGACGGGTGTTGTTGGCTCTTTTAAAATTTAAATAACGTAAATAAGACCATGGATCCTTCGGGAAAAATG
>JBMSGH010000030.1:0-30465 GCA_049415445.1 Bacteriovoracaceae bacterium
TGGGTTTGCACCTCATGCTTATTAAGAGTAATTTTTTGATTACTCACAAGCCCTATAATATTCTTCTTCATTAAACTGCCATAGCTTTGGCTTTTATAGAACAGGTTATAACTAAGAGGTATAAATAATAGAAAAAGTAAGGCCAGGGCACTTCTGAGTACCCCCTCCCCTTTTTCTATACTTGTATTTGTCATTTTCTCCTTAAACGTTTTTTTATCGAGAAGAAGAAAGAAGTCAAAAATAAAAAAGGGTGAGAGAAATAACTCCGATAATACTCTCATGGCCCCTTTAACTCGTTTTTGTAGGAAGCTACCTGAAGCAACTAAACCTGCCCCAATTTGTCCTACCGACTGCCCCAAAATAAACGTTGATAAAAGTTTAATAAAAATAAAAACAACCCAAAAAGATAAGAGGCTACTTAGTACTTCTACTCCATTAACCGTATTTTTAATGGTTGGGATTGCAGAAAAAAAGGATGTACACCTTTCATAGAGACCTTGAGTGATAGGCCCATTCCAAAGGTAAAAGAGAGCTCCCCAGGCGAATAGAGTATCAAGAACAAAAGCTAGTATCCTTCTCCAAATTGTTTCTCTCAACTCGCCTCCCTGTGTTCTTTGCCTTTAATATGGGTCACTTAGCTTATCAATAACCTTTATTTATGCTTCTCATTCTAACATCAGTGCTAACATATTTAAAACACGCTATTTATCATCTGTAAGCTATTGAAAGTAGGTTTAAATTACATGTTATTTCTAAGCGCAAAATTAGGTGTAAAAACAAAATATTGATACTATGGGTCAGGGAAGGCAGTTTATTTAAATAAAAGCAGCTAAATAACCGAAAAGATGGAAAGTATAACTTTAAAAAAGATGATCACGTGAAGACCTACTTTTTCTTATTTTTCCTTTTATTTATTGGAACCAATAAAGTTGGAAGTACACAAGAATATAAAAAATCAAAACTCGCTTCGGGAATAAATCAAGGTATCTCAACTGTTGGTAATATTGCCTTAAATATAATCGAACAAAACAAACAACAAAAATTATTAGAGCTCCAATTACAAAATAATATGAATTTAATGAAGCAACTTGGCCCACAAGTAGCACCTCCTACAAGTGTTAGTGCTTTTCCAAACTGTCCTCGACCTGCGGCCAACCAACCTTTCCCGGCCTCTGCTTGCTCAAATATTTCGGATGGGAATCAAATGATTCAGGCATCCATGTTTGTTAATTTGGCGCATAGGCATGTTGAGTTTTTGAATGCCTACTCATCCCCTGTCCAAGATGGGCCAACACCAGTTGGACTTGCTTGTATGGAAAAGAGCATGAAGAAGATGCAAGATGGGCTACAAGATAAACTCAATGGAATGCAAAATCTATCGGATAAAATTAGAAAGGCACAACAACAATTTGCCGAGGAAGCTCAATCTTTAAAAAAGCAAATGGACCTTCTCTCAATAGAATTAAATGGAGGGCAGTCTAAAGATATAAAAGCAACAGGAATGGACTACACGAAATATTTCCCAGGCTGTAGTGGCATCATTCCTAAAAACGCTCTCATAGGAACACGGACAGGTCTTATTGGTATTAGAGATTCAATGAATGCTACGGGAATGCGTCAAGGTTCTCGGGATTTTCTAGACAATAAAAATATATATGAAAAAGAAATCGACACAATTGTTGAAAGAATGCTCAAAGATCTTGAAAAAAATGGAATTGATGATTGGATAGAAGGTGGAGCCCTTCCAAGTAAATGGGTACGTGGTGGTATGACCAACTTTAAGGGTCTTCAAGATACAGTGAAAGAAGAAGTCGCAGAACTTCAAATCAAGCGTAAAAGGCTTATAAAAGATTTAGAAAAGTTTAACTATGCTCCACCGCGATTTGATAATAATTTTGAAAACAATTTTAATGACTTTGCTCTTGGTGCAAAGAGTTTCTTTAGAAAAAAGTATGTAGACTCTTGTGCCTTAAAGTCAACTGGTTCTGGTGATGACAAAGGGCTAGGTCTTTCACCTGATGATATTTATAAAAGAATCGTGAATGTTTTAAATACAGATGGTGGAAGTACTATTCCAAACTATAAGGCCGAATTGAAAAAAATATTAGATAGTGATGATTTAGTTGAAGATAAAATATTTAGCATAAAAAAACTAGACAAGTCTTATGGTAATGGAATGTTAAAAATGCGTTATATCGATGAAAATCGAAAAATAACTTACGACACTGTTTCAGATTTTTTAAGTAAGGCCGTATCAAGATGTAACAAACAATATGGTGTAAGAAACGTTTATTCTAAAAATAAAGACCGAGTTCAATCATATGCTCAAAAAGCAGAAGAGGCGCAAAGGGCCATTAATGAACTAGGACTCCTATTTAAAACCTTTAAAGGCAAGCTAGCAACATCTATTAAAGATAAAATTAAACATTGTTCAGGGGCCCCTCAAAAAGAGGGCTCATGTAACCCAAAAAGTCTAAGTCCATCCAGTCCTAACTTTTGTATTACTCAAGCTAATCAATGTGCTGAAAGAACAAGGGCCTGTTATAATAGAGCAGAAGCTCTTATCATAGATAGAAAAAAGAAATTGTCTAATGTAGGAGCAATTTATAACAATAGAGTTGGTCAGCTCGTTACAAATCAAGAACAATTTCTTAATGATATAAAATCGAAAATATTGGCGGACAGTCAGTTTTTAAAACAATTCTTTCCAGGGGCAAGCTTTGTTCTTCCTCCTCAACTTGCCGTGGCACTACCCGCCCCCATGGATTCGAAATATGGAATTCAACTAAGAGGTGGCGGAGAACTTAGTTTTTTAAACAACCTTCCTTTTCAGTTAGAAAAGCTTCAAAAGTCAATGTTTGATCAAGGTCAAAAAGTATTAAAAGAGGCACAATCGCAAGTAGAAAAACAAAAGCAAGTTATGACTGAAAACAAGAAAAAGTTTGAAGGTCTCATAGAAAGCTGTAACAAACAAATGGCAAACTTTCAAAAAGATCAACAAGAAAAAATGGAAAAAGCTTTTGAAGAACAAATGGAAGGTACACAAAAGTTAAGCGAATTTTGTCAAAGATTTGATCGCCTTAAAAGAACAAACCCGATGGCAGGGTGTGATGGTACTAACTCACCTCAAGAACTTTATAGTGAGGCGATGAAAATCACCTCAATGCTTGATAGTGATGTTCTTCCAGTCATTGGTGCGTATGAATCTTTATGTGCTCAAAATCAGTCCGAAAGAGACCTTGACTACAGACGCCCATACGATAAAAAGACGCCTCTTTTAATTGAACAGTGTGACCAGGCCGGCGGTGACTGGAATAACGTGGTTAATTCAAGAGTTCAACTACTCATGGGTCAATTCGACACTGAAGAATCTAGAGAAAATGTAAACTCATATTTAAATGGTGAAGCATCTCTTCCCTCTTCTCTCACATCAAAAACGGCCGCGAAACTAAAAATGCTTAAGACAATTAAATCCTATCAAGGAAAAAAGAGTAGAGACTTTATAAGAGAGCTTAATGGTCCAAAACCTGACAAAAAAGTTGAGAGATTAAAGCAAATTCAAAAGGAACTTGATAATCTTATGGGTGATGTAAAAGACTACGTCAAAGGAAGTACAGCCAGATCAGTCAATAAAGAAGTCCTAAAAGTTAAAAGCGATTTATTAGAAAACAAAGAGTCTGCTTCTAAGTCACTTGATGAACTTTTAGAGAAAAAGGATTCCTTTTTAGAGCAATTAAAAGATGAGGAACAAAAAAAGAGCCTAGAAGATATTTTCTCAGACCTCTCACGCACAAGAGATGACATCAGTGATGAGGCCTTAGAAAAACTTCCTGAGATAAAAGATAAAGGTCTTGGGTCAAAACACAGAAGTAAATTCTCCGGTAATGATAGCAATAACCTATGTCAATTGGCCAAAGATGAGGCCGTAAAAAAATCCATCGTTTCTTGTCAGAACGAAGCGAATTTTGAGGGTTGTTATCAGGGAGAAATAGAAAGAAATCAAAATGACTTAAGTACGGGTGGTGAACTTTATTATATTAATAAAAAGCTGGCCTCAATCACTGAAGTTAAGCAGGAAAACGTAGGTCTTTCTTGGAAAAGGCTTGGTCAAGTAAGTGCCGGTCTTTGTACAGCAAGAGTAAATGGCAAGAGAGGGCCTAAAGAAATTGGTGAGACCGAAGATAAATTATCCGAAGAAATAAATAGGATTTTAGGTCGAGGTGAGTACAGGTAATGAACGTATTAATTTCTTTTATATTAATAGTATTAAGCACAGCTGCATGTATACCTGTTGTACAAAAAAGTGAAGTTAAAAACTCCAGGGCCGATGAAAGCGGAGCCGTTGTAAACTCAGTGAATACAGTCGAGGAAGGTTATGGAAGGGCCTTACAAGATAACCCAATTATTCTCACAGGTAATAGAAACCTTAATGCCGATATTAGACTCTCAAGTCTACTTAGAACAGAACAAGACTTTATAACACTTAATCAATTCTTACTTGAAAGCTGTCAGGTTTTTGATTCAAGTGGGATTCCCATAGCTAGTATATCAGAGTGCTTTGCTATCAGAAATGATCCAAATGCCAATTTCACGCCAGCGGTAAAAAACAGATGGGGATTTAATCCTGAAACTGAAAAATCTAAATTTATTGAGACTCATACCTTTTTCCATATTAAAAAGATTATTAATCGCTATTTAGATGATCTCAAGATGACTTATGATATGGGACAAGGTTTAGGGGTTTATAATTTTAAAACAGCGCTCAAAGGAGACACTTTCACGGCCAAAAGGTTTTGGCGAAAGGATGAAACGTTTACAGCTTTTCCTGGTTGCGACTTTATTAACAACGCCCGTTATGAACCTGCCAATTGGTCTGTCTGTCTTGGGTTTGATTCTGAGTTTAGATTTTTAAAGTTCGCTGAGGACCCTACCATTATTTATCACGAATTTGGCCATGCGCTCGTTAACACAATGATGAATTTAAGAAATGATCGTCATTTGGGTGGTGCCGATTTAGGTGCACTCTTTTATGATGAGGCCTTAAGTATTAACGAAGGTCTAACAGATTGGTTTAGTTATTATATTAACGGACGTCCTCATGTCTTTGAGTGGGCATTAGAAAGGTTTTCTGGCGCTGGCAGACCTGTAACAGAAGATGATTACTTACATGCACCAGGTATTAGCTCCGACCCTTCTCAAAGACTTTCTTACCCTGACTTCATAAATTATGATCCTAACTTTCCTGAAACCCCTGTTGAAGATGTACACTACTCTGGCATGATTGGAAGTCATTTTCTCGTAACATTAGGAAATGATTTACAATCATTTTGCCTAGCTAATATTTCTAATAGTAATCAAAAGCTTAAAACTTCCCAGTCAATGATCATGGCCACACTTCTTCAAACAATGGCCTACCTCGGTGATTTTAGCGCTACTGGTTATGATAATAGTGCAGGATATAGAGTCAATCTCAATCCTGAGAATTCTTTTGAATGGTTTTATAAGATAAACCCTGTAAGTTATAGATCATTTTTTCAAACATTTGCTCGGTTTTTCTTGGAAATGTACTCAAATCCTCTTAATCCAGCATGTTCAAACTCGACAACGAGCTACAGCTATCCTAGAGACAGACTTGAGGCCATGTTAGACAGCTATGGTCTACTTCTTTTTAATAGCTATAACGAAGATGGCAATGGACTAACTGGAAATGATCCTTCTTCAACGAACACAAAAGTATATTTTTCCAACAGAAAAAAATCAATTACGGTGAATAAGGACTTACTTATACCATCATCAGGAACAGAGGCCTTTATCTTTGATGTACGCGCCGATCTTGTTGGAGTCGTTAACTCATTACTAAGAGGTGGGGTGATTAATTCAATCTCTGAACAAATTGCCTCTGATCTTCCCTTTAATAATGGTAACGGTAAAATTAGTCCTGGAGAAGTTGTTGGTATTTCACTCAATCTTGTCAATAACTCTAACACCGCAATGGGTGGTGTTCAGATATTAAGTAATGACTGGGACCACACAAGAGATGGTAGGCCATGTAATTCGTTTGAAGACTCCTGGCCTCTCACTTCTGAAGGTGGGATAAATGATCAACAGGAGTTAAATGCTGGTCAATCTCTAGATGCAATAAAGGCAACCCCAGGTACTTGTGCCCACATAACAAAGGTTAATGGTGCTGTAGAAGATGGTCAAAGCTTTGTCACAGATCCCATTATGCCAATTTGTTTTATGCAAATAAGAGAAGAGAAGTCCACTCGTTGGGTTAACCAAGAAGTTTTCAGACAAGATATCGCACTTGAAAAGAACTTATGTCTTGGAGGAGACCAAGACACTAAGGATTGTTTTATTAGGGCCATTAAGGGCGCCGATAACTCCTACTTTTCAAGATTAGGCCCAAAACAAACATGGACAGAGACTCTAACTGATCCTGAAACTAACTTATTCACTTTTCAATCCAACAATATTTTACTTTTTGAAGTGAGCCCATGGATTCCTCCAGGAACAAGTATCCATTGTCGCTTTAGGGCCAGATTTACAAATTGTTCTAATTGTTGGGAGGATGAGAATGGTGAGGACTATAGAGATTTTGAGTATTCAGGGGCAACACCATTTAAAATAATACCCTTTGAATTTATTGTCATAGATTAAGGTAGGAAATGAAAAGAGTTAATCTATTTAAATTTATTTTTGTAATACTCGTCATTAGTTTTAGTGCCTTTCTTTTCTGGTTCCCTAAACAAGAAAAACAAACCGACTGGGTTACCTTTAAAAAAGAAGGTAACAAAACAAGCTCGACCCCTACGACTAAAGTAGACAAAGAAAAACACAACCTTTTACAAACTAAAAAATCACAAAGCTTTAAGGTATTAGGAAATAACAAACAAGTTACTGAGCAACAGCTCACATCTTTATATCAATTGAAAGTAGACTCTCAATGGATCAATAAACTTGGACAAAAGCTACTTGATGGACAAGAGGAAGACATCAAATTATTTATAAGAAAGATTCATACTATAGCGGAAGTCAAAAAAAGTGACACCACATTTAAAGAGGTCGTTACCATCACCTTTTCTTCAAAAAATGGTGATCAGTCTAGTTTTAGAGCTTTAATAGATCCCATTACACTGAAAGTTATTAAAAAATGGGACCGTACAATTGTAGAAAACCCAATCGATAAACCCAAAGGATTGAATCCTTCCGGCAGATATTAAAAAAGGAAAGAAGTATGAGTAAAGTGGCGTTAGATTTAGATGTTTTCGACACAGCTTTAGGTGACTTAGAACTAGCTGCACCTGTTTGTATCAACTCAGAATCCTCTATACTTGAAGCGGTTAAAGTCATGCAGGATAATAGTGTTGGTTCTATTCTTTGCCTTAAAGAAGGTAAATTAGATGGTATTGTCACCGAAAGAGATTATCTCATGAAGGTACTTAACAATATTGATAATTTAGACTCTAACTCCATTAATAGTATAATGACTCATCACCCTTTTACTCTAAGTGCAAACCAACCTGTTAGAATGGCCATGATTGAGATGAATACTAATCAATTCCGTAATCTTCCCGTCGTAGATGAAAAGGGGGCGCCCTTATTTATTGTTACAATGAAGGACCTTGTTCATTTCATATTATCAAAGCTACCTAAGGACTTAAAAAACGTAGACGCAAACTGTGATATTCCTGATCATGATGATTTATATTGATTTCTTAATACCCTACGCATAACTTTATTTGAGGCCGTTCGAGGCAGAGAATCCGTTAAGATCAGATCCTGTATTTTAAATAAGGGGTTAAGGTTATTCTTGATAAGAGTCTGCATATGCTTTTTAAGTTCTTCTGCATTAGGGTATTGTTCTGAAACGACAGCATAAATGACTAAAAAACTAGGCCCCCCATTTTCAGGAGCTATAGCTATTGCAGCAGTTTCAATGATCGAATCTATTGCATTAAGAGTTCTTTCAATCTCAGCTGAACTTGTTTTTATTCCGCCTAAATTCATCGTATCGTCGGCCCTACCTTGACCACGATAATATCCATCTCCGAGGTGGCAAATTTGATCCCCATGTTTTCTGAGTTTCTCCCCTTTTGGGCCTTTAGGGGTTGAATCAAAATAGACTTCATGATGGTTACGATTGAGAAGCTTTTGGCTTAAACCAATTGATGGCCCCACAAGAAAAACCTCACCTTCTGCAGATTCATTGCCTTGTTCATCTAAAAGATAAAAACTAAGGCCTAATGTAGGGGTTGAGAAGGCCGAAGGAATCTGTGCCTGGACTAGGCTACCTGTAATATATCCTCCACCAATCTCTGTACCACCACAGTACTCAATAACAGGGCGATAATTGGCCAAGGACATAAGATATAAATAGTCTTCAGGATTTGAGCACTCCCCTGTAGAGCTAAAACATTTTATAGAACTCCAATCCATGTCTTCCATAACTGCGGACTCACGCCAGTTTTTAACGATACTAGGAACAAGTCCAAAGACACTTACTTTTGCTTTTTCAATAAACTTACCAAACTCTTCTCCCATAGGAGCACCATAGTAGAGTGCCATTGTTGCTTTATTGATAAAGGCCGCATAAATGAGCCATGGCCCCATCATCCAGCCAAGGTTCGTAGGCCAGGCCACTACATCATTTGGTTTAATATCATGGTGAAAAAAACCATCCATTGCAGACTTAACAGGTGTTAAGTGTGTCCAGCCAATCGCTTTAGGATCACCTGTAGTCCCAGAAGAAAATAGGATATTAGATATATCATCAGGTGAGCATGAATGGCATTCAAGGCCTACTTTATCTGAAATAAATTGATCAAAGGGAATATCATTCTCTCTTAGAGAGACCTTCATTGAGCTATCAGCCGACAACACAAAGGCTTGAGGAGCTTCTGCTTTCACAACCTTCTCATAAAGAGGCAATTCTTTATTACCCCTCATAATCACGTCTTGAGTAAAAATGGCCTTTGCCTGCGAGATTCTTAAACGAGTTTGAATTTCATCGGGAGCAAAGCTGTCTGCAATCGAAACAACAATCATACCAGCTTTGACGATTCCCAGGTAAATGGCGACGGCCTCAACGTTCATCACCATATCAATGGCAACAGCATCCCCTGCTTTTAATCCATTTTCCAAAAGTCCATTGGCGACTCTATTGCTCATTTCATCAAGCTGTTGATAAGAAATTGTCTCTATCTCACCACCTTCTTTTTGAAAAATAATAGCGGTTTTATCTTGGGGTGCTTGGAAGCAGCTTTTAGCGATATTTAATTTTGCATCTGGGAACCAAATCGGATTTTCATAATCCTCTAATTTATGACCATCATTTTCATTTTTATCAAAAACAATTCCAAGTTTCTTTACAACATAGTTCCAAAAAGCATTTTTATCTTGAATAGACCATTGATAAAACTCATCATAAGAGCTCAATTCCTTTTCTTTCCAACATTGATAAAGGTTTGTTTCTTGAATCTCTTGATCTGTCGGGTACCAAGCCGGAAGGACACCACCTTTTTGCTGGTTTTTTTGCTCATAACCCAACCAGATATCTTTAAAAGGTTTCGAGTTATTAAGAAAACTTAAATCATTTTTATCCAAAATTAGACTCCTTTAGCATTAAGGGCCTCTACCAGATCCTTAATCACAGTATCATCAATCTTGGGAACAAGAGCACTTGGTTTACCTTGAATATTATAACCATCACCAAAAATATCTTTTAAGGCATCTAGCTCACCTGAATAGATCCGTTTTCTATTCTCATCTGATAGTCCATCTGGAAAATGCTTTAAGATATTCTCACTAAGTTCAGGTAAATATGGCGAAAGTAAAATGGCCAACACTGATATAAGCATAGTCGTATGAGCGATCGTCTCAGCTGCCTTATCTGGGTCTTCTTTTATACTCGCCCATGGCGCCTCATCACTAAAAAAAGTATTCACTTGTTGGCCAATAAACATCACCTTCTCGAGGCCTTTTTTGAATGTTTTATTTTCAACAAGCCCCAGGTGTTCTTTTATGAGCTCAGAAAACTTATTAAACTCATCTCTTTCAAAAAAGCTTTGAAAACTTTTACTTGAAATCCCTTCTTTCCAGTTTTTCGCAAAGAACTTTAAGCAACGGTTAACTAAATTTCCAATATTATTAGCTAATTCACCATTAACCTTTGCCTGAAAATCCTCCCAAGTAAAGGAAGCATCATCAAACTCTGGTAAAATAGATATCAAATAATATCTTAGGGCCGATGGGCCAAATTTTTCATAAGCTTGATCAAGATCAACATACCATCCCTGAGACTTTGAGAATTGCTTTCCTGCTAAATTGAGATACTGATTGGCCGGAACATCTGTTGGTGGATGCGCTCTTTCACTCGCCATCATCATGCATGGAAAAATGATGGTATGAAAAATAATATTATCTTTTGCTAAAAAATGAGTAATTTCTGTATCCGGATTATTCCACCAATCGTTTATATAATCTTCACCAGTAGCACTCTCTTTCATTAGCTCTTTAGTGTTACTCACGTAACCAATTGGAGCATCAAACCACACGTAAAGCTTTTTACCTTTGGCCTCCTCAAGAGGAACATCAATACCCCAATCAAGGTCTCTGGTTATAGCGCGATCATGTAGGCCTTCTTTAGTGAGGCTATCGACAAATGGATAAACCGTTTTTCTCCAATCACCATTTTTAGTTTCAAACCACTCTCGGAATTCTTTATGATATTTACTAAGTGCCAAATACCATTGAGTAACTTTTACCTCGGTGATTTCTTTGCTGTCACATATTTTACACACAGGATTTTTTAATTTAACAGGATCAATAATAATCCCACAAGAAGGACACTCATCCCCACGGGCATGCTCATACCCACAGCTGTAACAAGTTCCTTCAACAAATCGATCAGGAAGGTGGTTCTTACAACTCTGACATTGAAGTTGATCACTTTCTTTTGGCTCAATTAATCCTTTTTCATAGATTTTCTTAAACCAAAGCATAACCTCTTCGGTATGATAATCTGCAGATGTTTGTCCAAAATAATCAAAGTCTACCTGAAATTTTTCAAAGGTCTTCTTATGCTCAAGGTGCCAACTATCGACATATTCCTTATACCCTTTTGATGCTTTCTGGGCATTAAGCATAATGGCCACACCATGTTCATCACTTCCTGAAATATGTATTACTCTATGTCCAAGCAATCGGTGATGCCTTGTATAAATATCAGCTGGTAGATAAGCTCCGGCCAAATGGCCAAGGTGAATAGGCCCATTTGCGTAGGGCAATGCAGAAGTAACGAGATACCTTTTCATCCGAATACCTTTCCTTAAATTAATCCGTACAATAGCAAAATTTTTACGATATGTCCCTAGATTTACACCTTGTGACGTAAGGAAACTTGATTGCTTTTTCACTAGAATTTCATCATTATGGGCCAATGGTAAATTTAAATGATCTTAATGACATGCAAAAATCGGCTGCTCAGGCCATCGAAGGCCCTGTTTTAATACTTGCTGGAGCAGGAAGTGGTAAAACTCGAACTATTTCCTACCGTATCGCTCATATGGTGAAAAACCTCGATATAAGTCCTCAAAATATTTTAGGTATTTCTTTCACTAACAAGGCCGCAACAGAGCTTAAAGAAAGAGTTCTTTCACTCATAGGAAAAAGTTCCGCGGCCCCTCACCTATCAACTTTTCATAGTTTAGGTATTAAGATTTTAAAAAAGCAAATTCATCATTTAGGGTACGAAAATAATTTTACTATATTTGATAGCTCAGACCAAATATCCTTAGTGAGATCTATTCTTAAAAACTTTCATGACGAAAAAAAGTTTGATGCCAAAGTAATTCTATCTAAGATTGGCCTATGTAAAAATAAAGGTATCAGTGAAGATGCCTTTCCAGAATCAGAGCTCATGGATTTTGAAAACCCCTATGACTTGGCCACTGAGCATGTTTATAAGGTTTATCAAAATCGTCTTCACTTTTATAATGCTATTGATTTTGATGATATTCTTTTTTTAACAGTTAAATTATTTGAAACTAATCCTGATATCCAAAAGCTCTATTCTGAGCATTTTAAATATATTATGGTTGATGAATATCAAGATACTAACAGCCTACAATTCCGTCTTCTAAAAGCATTAACGAGTTGTCATGACAACCTTTGCGTTGTTGGAGATGATGATCAATCTATTTATGCTTTTAGAGGAGCTGATGTTTCCAATATCCTCAATTTTAATAAACAATTCCCAAATGCTATGGTCATTAAACTTGAGCAGAACTACAGATCAACAACTCCTATTTTAAACTTGGCCAATAATGTTATTCAAGAAAACAAAGTGCGCTCACCGAAAAAGCTTTGGACTTCCAACATAGGTAGTGAATTACCTTATCTGTGGGCCATGGGAGAAAACGATCACGAGGCACAAGTTATCGTTGAAGATATCGAGAACTTCAAAAAGGCAGGTGGTCAATTAAACGACGTGGCCATTTTATATAGAAGTAATACTCAGGCCCCTATATTCGAAGAAGAGCTTAATTTGGCCGGAATACAGTATAAAATGTTGGGTGGTCAAAAGTTTTATGAAAAAAAGGAAATAAAAGATATACTGGCCTACCTGGTCCTTATCCAAAACCCTCATAATGAGATCGCTTTAAGAAGAGTTATTAATACTCCTCACCGTGGAGTAGGTATAACAACACTTAAAAAATACCTCAACGCCTCGAAAGAGATGAAAAAAAGTCTTTTTAAAACAATGAAAGAAAATCCAGAGGTAGTCCCTAACCGCTCTGATAAAATAAATGAGTTCATCTCAATAATATCAAAGTATCAGGCCCAGAAATACACAACACCACTCAATGACCTTATATCATCCCTGATTGAAGAAATAGATTACTCCAATTATATGGTTAAAAATTATTCCGATAATCCCAAGCAGCTAGAAATAAGAAAAAACGATATCAACTACTTCATCCAAAGTGCGGCCAGAACAGCTCAGAATAACGAACCTAAAAACGCCTTGCCTGTTTTTCTTGAGAGGATGGCCCTGGAGGACAACCAGGAACAGAAAGAAGAAGCTCAAGAAGAGCAAAATGTAACGATGATGACTCTACACTCTTCAAAAGGTCTTGAGTTTAATCGTGTTTATCTAGTTGGGGTCGAAGAAGAAATGCTACCCCATAAAAGAACAATATCTGAAGGTGAAGACATTAGTGAGGAACGTAGACTTTTTTACGTGGGAGTAACAAGAGCTCGGCAAAAGCTCATCATGAGTTATTGCAAAGAACGTACTCTCTATGGAAGAAAAGTACCTAGACAAATATCTCGTTTTTTACTTGGGCCACAAAAAATGGGACTTTTTCAAGAGCAAGACCGAACGACATTTGGCCATATGAGTGAAGAAGAAGTTAGCCAGTATAAAAAAAGTTTTTTCCATGGACTAATCAACTCGCTTGATTAAAAAAAATTGGCCATCCTTGGCCAATTCTCATTCATCATGAATGAATAGACTTAAACTCCCATCCTTGGTGTTGCCCTGACTCCCATCATGGGAAATTTTTTTTTCCTTTAATCACTATTGTTTTTGAGTCGATAAGAGGAAGTATATTTAAAAAGCTATCCAACCAAGTATTTTTCATAACAACACTTAGTTTCCCTACATCTGAACAAGAGATATCTTCTTGCCCAAGAATTTCAGCGAGGTTTACCTCTAGCTCTTTTTCTGTTGAAAAAGGAGTCATGATCCTGTGTGAAATCTCAAAACCTTGAGCTTCTCCGAATTGGGCCATTTTGGTGGGACAATTATGAGAATTAATAACATATTGATGGGAACAACTAAAAAGTAGAGGCCAAATAAAAAGGCTACTTTTCATAGTCCCTCGCTTCTTTTCCGTACCCTCGGACACGGTAGGACTTAATAGAGAACATTCCAAAAGACAAAATTTCTTTTATTCGTTGAGAAGTAGTTTGATATTCCTCAATTTGAACATTGGATACACTTAAAAGACCTTGTTCTCTAAATTTAGTATCGAGGTATACTTTATGCTCTTTGGGGAAAAGCCCCCATAAAAACGTATAGACTTCTCCTTGAAGAACTCTTTTTCTAAAGTGATCATTTTGATGGGAGAAGTAAACAGGAATGGCACCACTTGAAGTATAATCTACTGCAGAGCAACCAACCAATAGCATCATTAAGATAGGAAATGATTTTAAGATTTCTAACTCCATATGTCCTTTAATATGTATATTTTCTGACATCTCGACCTTTAATGTCAACACGATCACATTTCTAAATAAGCCTTAAAATGGCCATTAAAGGGATACTTTTATAAAGTTAGAAAATTTTAGAAGTTTTAATTGGAGAAAATAATGGATTCCCTTAAAGAAAATGAAATAGTCAACTACTGTATAGATCACTCCTCTGTTCCTTCAAAGATATGTGACGAATTAGAATCTTACACTAAAAATAAAGTCTCTATGTCCCAAATGCTTATAGGAAAGTTAGAAGCAAGTACCTTAGGATTAATGATAAAAATGCTAAAGGCAAAAAGAGTTTTAGAGTTTGGGACTTTTACTGGTTACAGTGCTCTGGCCATGGCAGAGAGTTTGCCTGAAGATGGTGAACTCATCACACTAGATATAAATCCAGAAACTGTAAATGTCGCTAAAGAATATTGGAGCAAATCTGAGTCTGGGAAGAAAATAAAATCCTTACTAGGTGATGCTACGGACACACTTTATCAGATTGAAGGAAACTTTGACTTCGTTTTTATCGATGCAGATAAACCAGGCTATGATCGGTATCTAGAGTTTTCTCTTGAAAGGTTAAACTCTGGTGGTGCTATTGTTTGTGATAATATGCTCTGGAGTGGAAAAGTTTGTGACCCTGTAGAAAACGACACCGATACAAATGCTTTAAGAGAGCTCAATAAAAAGCTAAAGCTACGCAATGATCTTTATACGACTCTCTTACCTATTCGTGATGGAATGCATGTAATTATGAAAAACTAAAATTAGGTTTTCTCTTTTCTTCGAGTGCTTTAAGCCCTTCAAAGTGATCATCAGTCCTTTGGGCAATACCTTGGTAAGCGGCCAATAACTCAAGATGAGATTTAAGATCCATACGTGCGCCCATCTTTAGAGCAGATTTAGTAAGACCTTGTGCTGTGGGTGAGTTTTCAAGAAGTTGCTCAATGAGCTCCGAGCATTTTTTCTCCGACTCTTTTTGAGAAGTGGTGAGTATTTGTAAAGCGCCCCAATCATAAGCTTGTTGAGCTGAAAATATCTTGCCTGTTAGAAAAATCTCCATCGCTTTCCCATATCCTACGAGCCTTTGGAGAAAGTATGTTCCTCCTACTCCAGGCACTAAACCAAGCTTAGAAAAGGTTTCTCCAAATTTTACGTCTTTATGGGCAATACGAATATCGCACATAAAACTTAAATCACATCCGGCCCCTATGGCGTGCCCATTAACCAGCGCCACTATAGGAGTAGATAAGGATTCAATTGTTAAAGGAACCCTTTGTAGACCTTTCATGTACTGAAACCTTAAATCATTCGCCTCTCCTTCAAACATACCTGTTTTCGAGATCATGGCCTTGACATCTCCACCAGCGCTAAAGCACTCTCCTTTACCCGTTAACACAATCACTCTTACATCTTTATCAAAATCAGCGTGTTGGAGAACTTCAACTAAAGAATTTGCCATATCTAGTGAAATAGCATTTCTTTTCTCAGGTTGATTAAGAGTAATCCAAAGAACATGATTTCTCATTTCACATTCAATATGGTCAAATTTTTTCTGATACATACTATTTTCCTGCAAGAAGTGTTGAAAGATAGCGCGAGGGAGTCTTTTTATTAAGTTTATTTAAAATAAAGTCAGAGGCCATAACTAATTTATCCATATCGACTCCTGTCTGTATTCCAAGAGAATGGAGTAAATAAAGAACATCTTCAGTCGCCACATTCCCACTTGCTCCTACGGCATAGGGACATCCACCTAACCCCCCAGATGAACTATCAAAAATATAAATCCCTTTTTGTAAGGAGGTTAAAATATTAGTCAGTGCTAACCCTCTTGTATCATGAAAGTGCATAGCAATTTCATCAACAGAGTATTTTTGAAGTACTTTATCAAGGATTTGATCTACCTGAGTAGGGTGACCAACACCAATAGTATCACCAAGGGAAATTTCATAAGCTCCTAAATCGAATAGTCTTTGAATGACCTCTAACAACTTTTCTGAACTCGTAATTCCTTCGTAAGGACAACCAAATACAGTCGATACATAACCTCTTATCCGTATATTTTCTCTTTGCGCGATTGCCGCGACTTTTTCGAGCCTTTGTAAGCTCTCCTCGATATTTGCGTTTATATTCTTTTGATTAAATGTATCACTGGTCGCAGTAAATAAAGCGATCTCTTTAACACCTAAGGAAAGGGCCCGCTCCATTCCCTTTACGTTGGGGACAAGACAACTCAAGTGAGTATCATTTTTCTTTGTTATTTTTTCATATAACTTTTCACTATCGGCCATTTGTGGGATTTTATCGGTCCTAACAAAGCTGCAAACTTCTAAACTCTTTAGACCTGAATCCATCAGCAATTCAATGTACTGAACTTTATCTTCTACACCAAGAATTGTTTTTTCATTTTGAAGTCCATCTCTTGGCCCAACCTCAACAATTTTTACCGTTTTTGGTAGGTTATTAAAAATGGCCATTATTTTTTTTCCTTTATCTCTACAAGCTCGACTTGGCCATCAACTAACTGGTCTGCTTCAAAGTAAATCTTTTCAATAACACCAGCACAATTGGCCTTAATCGTATGTTCCATCTTCATGGCCTCAAGCACGAGAATAGGTTCACCTTTTTCAACCTCATCCCCTACTTTTTTTATAACCTTGATGATTTTACCAGGCATTGGTGAAAGCATATGACCTTGATCATCTGTCTTCTTTCGTACTCTACCCTTTGTTGGTATTTCTAATTCATAATTAATCCCATTATGACAGAGATACATGAGACCTGGCACTCGAGAAGAAGATGCGAAAAATATTTGAGTATGAATTCCTTGGTGATCTAAGATATTATGGTTACTTTCTTCACCTTTTTTATCAAATAGATACTCTTTTCCTTTAAAACTAAAGCTTACATGATCGGCATCTTGCTTATGAAGCTCTATTTCATATTCTAATCCATCTATGACTAATTTTTTCTTCATATTAAATATTCCTAAACCCGCTAATTTGATCCCAGACAGTTGATGAGCTCTCTTTTTTATCGATCCCTTTCCTATTTAATAAATAGGCCGCCATAATTTGGGCCAATTCCTCATCACTTGGGCCATGATCGCTCAAAAGCTTTTGCTTATGTGTTTGAACAAAATGAGTAAAAGTCTCACCCTCCACAAAGCTTTCATGTTCTAGAATTTTCTTTAAATAACTTCGGTTAGTTTTAAGCCCCAGAAAAAGAACTTCATTTAAGGCCAACTTACATTTTTCAATTGCACTATTTCGATCTGTTCCCCAGACGATAAGCTTGGCTAGCATTGGATCATAATTGATGCTAACAAAATTGCCTGAAACATAGCCTGTATCCATTCTTACATTCTTTAGGCCACATTCCCCTAAAAATTCTATTTTTCCGACAGATGGAAGAAAATCATTTTTAGGATCTTCTGCATAAATTCTAACTTCAATACTATGACCACGTTGCTTTATCTGATTTTGCTCTAAACTTAAGGCCTGACCTTCAGCTACTGCGATTTGTTCTTTAACTAAGTCTACCCCTGTCACCATTTCCGTTATGGGGTGCTCGACTTGAAGCCGGGTATTCATTTCAAGAAAATAGAACTCTCCATTTTTATCGAGAATATATTCAATCGTCCCTGCTCCTCTATAATTAATACCAGAAGTTAGAGAGATTGAAGCTTGGGCCATCTTCTCACGCACTTTATCATCTAAAGCGACTGATGGAGTTTCTTCAACAATTTTTTGATGTCTTCTTTGAATAGAGCATTCTCTTTCATAGAGATGGAGATGATTTCCATGCGTATCTGACAAAACTTGAAACTCAATATGACGAGGGTCTTCAATAAATTTTTCTAGAAGAACCGATTCATCTCCAAAAGCATTTTTGGCCTCTCTTTTGGCCGCTTCTAAAGAGTCTTGAAATTCTTCTGCTTTATAGACGACTCTCATTCCTTTTCCACCACCACCTTTTGATGCTTTTACAAGAACGGGATAGCCTATTTGATTGGCCTGTTCTTTAAGTGTATCTAGTGATTGGTCTTCTCCATGGTAACCAGGAATGATTGGTAAATTATATTTCTCAGCAGTTAATTTACTTTGAATCTTATCACCCATTAATAGGATTACATCATGAGTAGGTCCAATAAAGATCAGACCGGAGTCTTCGACTTTTTTTGCAAAACCATCATTCTCTGAAAGGAAGCCATAGCCTGGATGAATCGCATCGGCCCCTTTATCCTTTGCTATTGATATGAGAAGGTCTTGATTAAGATAAGTCTCATTAAGAGTTTGCCCTTCAAGTAAAACAGCTTCATCAGAATAAAGTGCATGAGGTAGTTTTTTTTCTTCTGGAGCATAAAGAGTAACTGTTTTGATACCCATTTCACGACAGGTGCCTATTACCCTTAAAGCAATCTCTCCTCTATTGGCAATTAGTATCTTTTTAATCTTTTTCACTTTCCCATCCATTCTGGTTTTCTTTTTTCTAGTAAGGCCGCCATTCCCTCTTGCCCCTCATCTGAGGCCCTTACGTGCGCGATAAATTCAGTTGTGTAGCGTGATACTTCTTGATGGCCGAGTCTGGCCTTATCAATAACATTAAAAACTAATTCTTTGGCCAGATTACTTGCCTTTGGGCCAGCTGAGAGGAATTCATTAATTATTTCTTCCGTTTTAGTGTCTAGTTCATCAAGGCCTGTCACTTCATGAACAAGCCCCATCTCTTTTGCCTTATAGGCATCAAATCTTCGCCCACATAAAAAATTAGCTCTGGCCTGTGAGTTACCGATTTTGGCCACGACATAAGGTGAGATAACAGCGGGTATAATACCAAGTTTTACTTCAGTAAAACCAATTTTTGCTTTCTCTTGAGCTATCACAAAGTCGCAACATGAAATGAGACCGGCCCCTCCCCCTAAGGCAGCACCGTTAACTCTTGCAATAGTTGGTTTCGAAAAGGTATTAATTGCGTGAAACATTTCATTCATTCGACCAGAGTCGGCCACATTTTCATCAAAGCTGTAGTTTTTCATGGCCTTCATCCAGTTCAGATCAGCTCCAGCGCAGAACGATTTGCCTTCTCCAGTTATAACCATGACACGTAGATCTGAGTCTTTTTCGGCTTGAGAAAAACAATCTCTAACTTCGGCAATTAAATCATCATTGAAAGCATTATGAATTTCAGGACGGTTTAGAGTTAGTGTTCCAACTCCTCTTTCATCCCGAGAGTATTTGATAAGTTTATAATCCACAAATAGACCTTTTTTGGGTTCAAATTTTTGGACCATATTAGTTAAAACGACAGACAAATGACAAGGTGTGAAGTTCCAATATTGTACGACGCACAACACTCTAAACTTTGAATTCGCCTTTAAGGTGTAATTTTGTTTCATTCTGATTGGTAACTAATAGCTGATATTGGTTATCAGAAGTAACGATAAATACTTTTACCTTTGCCGGAAGAACAACCGGTGACAAAAAGCGAACATCGATTTCTTTAGGATTGAGTCCATAATCAAGTAAGCACTCAAAAGTTTTAGAAAATGAAGCAAAACCATGAAGGATTTTATTAGGAAACCCAGAAAGCTTTGCTGCGGCCGAAGACCAATGTATGGGATTAAGGTCTCCTGATATAATTCCATAATTTTTGCCATCATTCGCAACAACGGACCACTCTCCAACAAGTTGAGAGTTTTCAGGTAAGCGAAACTCTTCTTTTTTCTTTTTTGGGCCTCTTGAATAAATGAAGACAGAATGAAAATCCGCTTCTAATAGAGTTTTACCTTGAAGATCCTTCGTTATGACTTTTTGGTGAAGCCTACTTTTATTTTCTTCTCTTTTGGCCTCAACAAATACACCCTCAAGATGAAATTGCTGCCCACGAGGAACTGGGCCATATACTTTTAAAGAGCAACCTTGGTTAATAACTTTATGTAATGGATAAGGATGATTTTTACCTAACTCAAAAGCGAGAGGGATACACCATTGAGGAAAAAAGTGAGAGGGAATATCATTTTCATACCGATTCTTTACATCAAGCCATTTTACAAATGAATCAACAACATCATTGGAAACAGCGTCCACTGTCATGCTCATCGTTTGACCAAAAGGAAAAGGCTCTCCCTTTTTTTTCATTCCTCCTAAAAGAGCGTTAGAAAAGACTTGGCCTAATACTTTAAGCATAGGCTTTTGATGAACAAGCAGACTTAGTTTTGTTTCCATATTATCCTCCATGAATATATCTAGGAGAACATAGACGATTAGGTTACGTCAAAATATTTACATTCTAAAGATTCCAAACTTGGTTTCTTCAATTTCTTTATTAAGACAAGAGGCCAATGCCAATGCGACGACTTCTCTGGTGGAAGCAGGGTCAATGACTCCGTCATCCCAGAGTCTTGCACTCGAGTAATAGGCACTACCTTCATTTTCATATTTTTCTTTTATCGGTCTTTCAAACTCATCTTTATCGGCGCTACTCATTTCTGATTTGCCTTGAGCGACGAGATTATTATTTTTGACCGTTGAAAGTACACCAGCTGCTTGATCTCCTCCCATAACGGAGATTCTGGCGTTAGGCCACATAAATAAAAACCTTGGTGAATAGGCCCTGCCACACATACCGTAATTTCCAGCACCGAAAGACCCACCAATGATAACTGTAATTTTAGGTACATTAACAGTTGAAACGGCCGTCACCATTTTGGCCCCATGCTTAGCAATTCCTTCACTCTCATATTTTTTCCCAACCATAAACCCAGTTATATTTTGAAGAAATAAAAGAGGTATTTTTCTTTGCCCACAAAGCTCAACAAAGTGAGCACCTTTTTGTGCTGACTCAGAAAACAAGATGCCATTATTAGCAACGATACCGACATGTTGACCATGAATACGAGCAAACCCCGTTACTAATGTCGTTCCATACTTTTCTTTAAACTCATGAAACTCACTCCCATCAACAATACGAGCAATAATTTCTCTAATATCAAATGGAGTTTTTGTATCTTTTGGAAGAACGCCGTAAATTTCTTCTTTTTCATATAATGGTTTTTTAACTTCGCTTGAAATATTTTTTTGACCTAGCACGACCCCTTTGGGTCTATAATTAAGATTTTCAATTATATTTCTGGCCATATGTAAGGCATCTTCTTCTGTCTCTGCAAAGTGATCAGTAACACCACTTTCAAAACTATGAACTTTAGCACCGCCTAAATCTTCAGCACTCACCTCTTCACCTGTGGCCGCTTTAACCAGCGGTGGCCCTCCTAAAAAGATTGTCCCATTTCCTTTTACAATGATTGTCTCATCACTCATGGCCGGGACATAGGCACCTCCGGCGGTACAACTTCCACAAACCACTGCAATTTGAGGGATTCCCATTGCTGACATTTGCGCCTGATTATAAAAGATTCTTCCAAAGTGTTCTTTATCTGGAAACACTTGATCCTGCATGGGAAGAAAGGCCCCACCAGAGTCGACAAGGTATATACATGGTAATAAGTTTTCTCTGGCAATTTCTTGGGCCCTAAGATGTTTTTTAACAGTTAAAGGAAAGTAAGTCCCTCCCTTCACTGTTGCATCGTTAGCAACAAACATACATTCAACGCCATGAACGCGTCCGATACCTGTAATGATTCCGGCACTTGGAACATCTGTTTCATAAACCTTATCTGCTGCTAAGGTTGAGAGTTCAAGAAATGATGAGCCTTCGTCTATTATTCTTTCAATTCTCTGTCGTGGTAAAAACTTTTTTCTATCTTGATGTTTTTTTACATTCTTCTCACCGCCGCCCTGCATTGTTTTTTCTATTCTAGTTCTTAGCTCATTAAGAATACTAAGGTTAGATTCCTTATTAAGGGCATATTCAGATGATGAAATATCGATGTGACTTGAAAGGATGTCCATTTTTACCTCTGTGTCATAAAATTTCCCTATTTATAACACGTTGGTATCTAATATTTAAAGCTTAAACAGACTAGTTTTGTCGGCAAAGAAAGAAGAAATAATTCTTAGTCGGTTTTCAATTTTTAGCTATAATAAACTTATGGAAAATAAAAACTTGGCCCTCGTCGTCGATGATCAAAGTGAATACTGTGAAAGTTTTAAGATAATGCTATCGAATTTCAATTGTGATGTTGATTACGCAACTGATGAGAATGAAGCTTCGCAAAAAATAAAAGACAATCTCTACGACATTATTTTTTGCGATATTTTTTCTAGTGAGAGCTCAACCTTCATAAAATTCATTGAGAATTTGGCCCATAATGATAATCAAAATAAAGAAACTCCGCTTGTTCTTGTAAGTGGTATTGCTGACAAAGACTATCTTTCTAAAATCAAAGAAAAAGAAACTATCGTTTACGACTTTTTACTCAAGCCACTTGATATTGTGGCCATACTGGCCTGTATGCTCAGTGTAAATGACCGTCTTATTGGAAAAGGCAAAACAGGTCTCAACTTACCCAAACCAAAGGCCAAAGGAAATAAAAACACCCAAGACAAAAAGGCCATGAAGGATCTTGAAGAGTTATCCAATAATGAGTCCTTAGAAGAATTAAAAGGTTTAAACCCTGAAGAAGTGGTTAAAGGTGACTCCTTTGAGAGTTTATACGAACAAAATAAAGAAGATGCATCTGTTACTCAAGAAGGCGGAGTCAATGCTCTTATGCTTTGTTGTCTTAAAGGTGATAAAGACAAAATTATCGAGCTACTAGATGAAAATCGAGAGTTATTAGAAACCAAAGATGACAAAGGTAGACGTCCGATACACTACGCCATAATGGGTAATCGTAAATATGTCTTAAAAGAGTTGCTGCATAAAGAAGTTAATTTAGACATTCCTGATGACTCAGGGCTCTTTCCCCTATCACAGGCCATCCTTTTAAAAAAGATTGATTTCGTTCAAATGCTTATCGATTACCAATGCCCGTTAAATCTAGGTAAAGTTAACCCACTGCTGCTGGCCTTTAAAGCAGACAGTAAGGATATTTTCAAAAAGCTACTTTTCGCAGGACTAAAGCCTGAGCCAATTATGAGGAAAATTATAAAAGATGAAGAATTCCTCAGAATTCTAAACAAATTCTAGTCATTGTTGCCAAATGAAAAGAGGCCTTTTAAGATAATTCAAAATCTAAAAAGGACTCCACGATGAGAAGAATTTCCAATTACCAAGAAGAACGAATTTTAGAAGAAAAAAACCCTGATCATTATTGGCAAGAAGTTGCAGATCAATTTGTGTGGCGTAAAAAGTGGGATACAGTTCGAAGTGGTGACTTTAATGATTTATCTATTAAGTGGTTTGATGGTGCTGAACTAAATATCACAGAAAACTGTATTGACCGACACCTCGAAAAAAATAAAGATAAAACGGCCGTATTTTGGGAACCTAATAATCCTGATGAGGCACCTCTTGAAATTTCTTATCAACAACTTCATGATAAAGTTTGCCAATTATCAAATGTATTAAAAGACAAAGGTATTACTAAAGGTGATCGAGTTGTTCTCTACATGGGTATGGTTCCTGAACTTCTCTATGGTGTTCTCGCTTGTGCAAGAATAGGAGCTATTCATTCCGTTGTCTTTGGTGGTTTTTCTTCAGGAGCTTTGGCCGGAAGAGTTCAAGACTGCCAGGCCAAACTACTTCTTACCTGTGATGGTGTATACAGAGGAAATAAACTCGTCGAGCTCAAAGCAATTTCGGATCAGGCCTTAGAAAATTGCCCCAGTATTGAAAATGTTCTTGTTGTTAAAAGGTGTGATAACCCTGTGGGCATGAAAGATGATCGTGATCACTGGCTAAAAGATTTAATGGATAGCGCTTCCCCAAATTGTGAACCTGAACTGATGCAAGCAGAGGATCCACTTTTTATTTTATATACTTCAGGCTCAACCGGTAAACCTAAAGGACTTCAACATACAACAGCTGGTTATATGGTTTGGTCTGCCTATACATTCAACAATGTCTTTGGGGTAGAAGAGAATGATCTTTATTGGTGCTCGGCCGATATAGGCTGGATTACTGGCCATAGTTATATTGCCTATGGCCCTCTTCTCAATGGTGTCAGTCAAGTTATGTTTGAAGGAATACCAACTTTTCCAACACCAGCAAGGTTTTGGGAAGTCATAGATAAATATAAAGTAACCCATTTTTATACGGCCCCAACGGCAATACGAGCTTTAGAGTGTTATGGGCTTGAGCATGTTCAAAAAAATGATCTCAGTTCGCTAAAAGTTCTTGGTACTGTTGGAGAGCCTATAAATAAGGAAGCTTGGGATTGGTATTATAAAAATATTGGTCATGAAAGGTGCCCAATTGTAGATACTTGGTGGCAAACAGAAACAGGTGGTATTATGATTTCTTCACTTGCGGGTATTACGAAGGATAAGCCTACTTTTGCAACAAAACCTCTACCTGGTATTTACCCTGTTCTTCTTGATGAAAATGGAAAAGAGATTGATCAAACGAATGCTGAGGGTGCCTTGTGTGTTAAAAATCCATGGCCAGGAATGGCGAGAACAATATGGGGTAACCATTCAAGGTACAAAGAAACATATTTTTCTGCTTATCAAGGCTATTACTTTACTGGTGATGGCGCCAGAAGAGATGAAGAGGGAGACTATCGTATTACAGGAAGAATTGATGATCTTATCAACGTTAGTGGACATCTTTTAAGTACTGCAGAAGTAGAAAACCTTTTAAATGAGCATCCCAAAGTTATTGAAAGTGCTGTCGTAGGATACCCACATGATATTAAAGGACAGGCCATCTATGCTTATATCATCTCCAGTGATCCAGCAGACTATAAAAGTCACAAACTTGAGATCGATAAAGAGTTAAATTCTCATATCACAAAAGTCCTAGGCCCCATTTGCAGGCCAGAAAAAATCCAGCTTGTCGAAGGTCTTCCTAAAACAAGAAGTGGAAAAATAATGAGAAGAATTTTAAGAAAGATTGCTTCAGGTGATACTTCAAATTTAGGTGATACTTCCACGTTATTAAACCCTGAGATTGTTGACGTCATCAAAGATGGCGCCCTATGATCATTTTATGGGTTTTATTTTTAAACTTGGCCTATGCTCAACAAAAGTGTGGGCCAGGTTTAGTGCATGTTGGTGATCATGCTCTTATTAACTACCTTGATCGTGGTGCTTATATAAAATTTAATAAAAATATAGAGCTCCCTAGTTTTAAGGATCGAGTGTATTTAAAAGAAGGAGTTTTTATAAATTATCCTGCAAAATCTCATCAGGAAATTATTAAAAATGGATCCCATTTTAGAGTAAATCTTGTAAACGCTTTGGAAAAAGGCTACCAAATATTACTTTCTGACTCATTTCCCATTCAAATTGAAAATAAAAGTGAAACTGTGGGAGACTTAAAAAAAAGGTTGGGAACCCTATTATCAATATGTAAAAAACCTATATAAATATCATTTACCTGTTTATATCGAAATAATACTGCAATAAACTTTATTTAAATCAATGATTTAACCAATTATCCTGTTTAGAAAAGCTTATGAATACCCGATATTTTAGGTATGAGTAACGAAGTCACAGAGTATCTCAAAAATGAATTTTTGAATGAATTAGATGATATTCTAAATAAAGCATATCAATGTCTTGAAAATATAAATAACTCCAAAAACTTTGAAATAAACTTAGATATATTAAAAAAACAAATCAAGCTGGCCCAAGGGGGTTGCCAAGTTCATGGCCTCGAATCCATATACAATCACTTTCATTACCTGGATACTCTTTTAGAGCAACAAGGCTGTCCAAGTTTTAGCAAAGAGCAAACGGAGTTTCTTACAAGTGCAATAGGACAAACGACATCACTTATTGAAATAGATGAATATGATGAGTCCTTTGATAAATTAGGATATGAAGAATTTGAAAAGCTAGATCCTTCATTTGAAAAAACAACACTTAAAAAAGATAAGAAAACATATGAAGTCGACCATGAAATAGACGAAGAAACTCCCGAATGGAGAATTTATACTTTATTTCAAGAAAACGTCGATACAGATGAATTTTTTAAAGACTTTAATGTGGTTGAACATACAGTAACCAACTTTAAGAATTTAACGAAACTACTAAAGTCTTCAGAGAAAAAAAGACCTCACATTATAATACTTGGAAAGGCCGGTATTAATATTGATAAAATTCAATTAATTAAAAATATAGATCAAGAGATTCCCATTATACTTGTTTCTTCAGAGTTCTCATTACTTGAAGTTCTAGAGTCTATTAACTTTGGAGTGAACAACTTTCTTAAGTATACGAGCTATCCCAATATTGTTTTTGGTGTCTGTCAGGATCTTATTGAAAAAGAGATCATTAAAAAAAGATTCGAGAAAGAATTTGCACAGGCCTTATATTTAACTGAAGAGATGTCCAAAAAGCTATCAAATAAAGAGCTGGCCAAATTATCACAAAGATTAAAGAACTTATTAGATATTAAGGCCCAAGTCCACACTCAGGCCACCAAGTATAAAAAGTGGAATAAGGCCGGTTAAGCTTTTTTCTCCACAAGAGTCAGTATCGTCCCAAGTGCACAAGTTTCATTATCTTGATCAAAGACTTCGACCTGCCACTTTACAACGCCACGAGGTTTTTCATCCTCTTTAGGCTCCTGATCAACTTTTTCTTTAACGGTAAGCTTAACCCACATAGTATCACCAGCATACATAGGTTTCGTAAACCTCAACTCATCCAAACCATAGTTGGCCATTACAGGGCCCTTACCAGCATCGACAAATAATCCTGCAGCAGCTGATATAACAAAATAGCCATGGGCCACTCTTTGTTCAAAAATTGTTCCTTCTAAAGAGGTTGTGTCTGTATGTGCATAAAAGTGATCCCAACTTAAGTTTGCAAAATTCACAATATCGGCCTCAGTGATTGTACGTTTATGAGTCGTCACTGTCTGACCAATCTCAAGCTCTTCAAAATAGTGTCGGAAAGGATGTTTTTCTGACTCTTGTCTCGTTGCTCCTGGCTGATAAACGTCAGTAATTTTTGTTATCATATCAGGGTGACCTTGAATCGCTGTTCTTTGCATATAATGGTTAAGTCCTCTAAGACCTCCCATCTCTTCACCACCACCAGCGCGGCCTGGGCCTCCGTGAACAAGATTTGGTAATGGTGAACCATGTCCCGTAGACTCTTTAGCGCAGTCTTTATTTAGAACAAGTATTCTTCCGTGGTAACAAGCGGCCCCAACAACAATATCTTTTGCGAAACTTGCACTACTTGTTACAACAGATCCAACCAAAGACCCCTCACCCATCTTGGCCAAATTAATAGCATCCTCGGTTGTTTTATAAGTCATTAATGTTGAAACTGGCCCAAAAGCTTCAATACCATGGACTGCAGGTTCACTTAAGGCATTCTGACAAAGAAGAAGCGTCGGTCTATGAAAGGCACCTTTATCATAACTTGCCCCTTTAAGTTCAAACTCATCACTGCCACCATAAACAACTTCTGCATACTTACTAAGCTGCTCTATTCTTTGCTTTACTTCTTCCCTTTGATCTACAGAGGCCAAAGGTCCCATTCTCACACCCTCAACAGAAGGATCACCAATCGCCGTTTTATCAAGTCTTACAGCAAGCGCCTTTTGCACTTCCATCGCATACTTTTCAGGAATAATAGTCCTTCTAATGGCCGTACACTTTTGACCTGCTTTCACTGTAATCTCTTTAGCAACTTCTTTTATAAATATATCAAAGTCATCTGTTCCAGGTGCAGCATCTGGACCAAGAATAGAGCAATTGAGTGAATCTGCTTCTAAATTAAAATGAACTGAGTTATTAATAACGTGTTCGTTGGCCTTAAGCATTTTTCCTGTACTAGCACTCCCCGTAAAGGTCACTGTATCCTGACAATTAAGATATTGAAAAATTTGTGAAGCGTTCCCCACAAATAGTTGCATACTACCTTCAGGCAGAATTTTTGATTCAATAATATCCTTAAAAACAATTTCTGTTAGATAAGAAGTCATACTAGCTGGTTTAACTAAAGTGGGAACACCAGCAATAAGGTTTACCGCAACTTTTTCTAGCATACCCCAAACAGGGAAGTTAAAGGCATTGATATGGAGAGCGACCCCTTCTTTAGGAGTCATAATATGGCCTCCAAGAAAAGTGCCTCCTTTTGAAAGGATCTCAGGCTTGCCCTCAAAGAAGAATGTATTATCGGGAAGTTCTCTTCTTCCTTTTGAGGAGTAGTTAAAAAGGTTTCCAATCCCACCTTCGATATCAATCCAAGAGTCTACTTTAGTTGCTCCTGTCGCAGCAGAGAGCTTATAATACTTTTCTTTGCGTTCAAGTAAGTAAAAGGCCAGCGCCTTAAGAGCTCGACCTCTTTCATGAAATGTCATTTTCCTAAGGGCAGGCCCTCCAATATTTCTTCCATATTCTAAAACGGATTTTAGTTCAGCTCCATCAGCACCAACGACAGCTACGAGTTCACCGTTTACAGCATTTAAGAGCTGTTTTTCTTTTCCTGTACTGTTAACCCATTGTCCTTGAACATAGTGTTGAAGGTTCATTACTCTCTCCTGTTAAGCTAAAAAAGATGTGTTACCAAGAACTGTATGATGTGAATAGGTACGCTGAGCATAAAAAGGGTGCACCAGCTGATTAGCTAGGTGCACCAAAGTCTATTTATTATTGAGAATATCTTTTAGTAAAGCGCCACTTGATTCAGACACCTCTTGATGTAATGAATGACCATGGCTATCCATTGTCACAAATACGGGAAAATCTTCAACTGTTAATTCCCAAATCGCCTCGGGAGAGCCTAAATCTTTCCAATAAACGTTATCTACACTTTTTATTCTTTCCGCAAGAACTTGGGCGGCCCCACCAATTGCATGAAAATAACAAGCACCATACTCTTTACAGGCCTCAAGTGTTTTTGGCCCCATTCCTCCTTTACCAATAACGCCTCTAATTTTATGATCTCTCATAACTTGCCATTGATAAGGTTCTTCTCTAATTGAGGTGGTAGGTCCAGCAGCTTTAACCTCATATTTACCATCTTTTTCTAATACAACAGGGCCACAGTGATAAATAATATGATTTTCTAAACTAATAGGAGGATTCGTGCCTTCGTGTAACCTTTTATGTACAGCATCTCTTCCTGTTAAAAGTTTTCCACTGAGAAGAACCATGTCTCCTACTTTAAGTTTTCTTATATCTTCTTCCTTAAACGGAAATTCTAACTTAATCATTTTTCATTCCTTTTAATATAACCATTTTTGTATAGAGTTATCTGTTTTAAGACTGACTCCCTGTCTACGATAGGCCCAACACATATAACTGATCGAAACAAAATAAGATGCGGGCAGGCGATTGAGAACACCGATCTTACATCCGAGTAACGTTGTTTTACCACCAAATCCCATAGGTCCTATGCCCAACTTATTACTAGACTCAACAATATCTTTTTCTAACTTTGCTAATGCAGAAATATCATTTTTATCATCTAGCTTTCTTAGTAATTGCTCTTTAGACTCAATAAAGCCTGAACCTCTATCACCGCCAATACAGATACCAAGGATACCAGGTCCACAACCTTTACCTTGCGCTTTGTGAACGGCATCAAGAATAACTTTACGGACACCATCTAAGTCTCTACCAGCATCTAAGCCAGTATTGGGAAGATCATATTGGGCACCAACATTTTCACATCCTCCCCCTTTGAGCATGCATTTAACTTCAACACTCTTTTTTGACCACTCATGAAAGTGAACACTAGGGTGTCCAAGACCTATATTTAAAGTGTCATTTTTACCTGTGAGTGTATCAACTGAGTTTTGTCTCAAGTAACCAACTTTAGTGGCCTTGACGACTGCTTTTTTAAGAATTTTCATAAAGCCATTTTGATCATAGCCTTTAGGATGGTTTACATATATCAATATCGTCCCTGTATCTTGACACATTGGCTGAGATTTTGTTTTGGCCATGGCAATATTTTGTTTAATGATATTCATAGCATATTCAGCGTTTGTATTTTTTTCTTCACGCTTTAGCGCCTCTAGTATGACTTTTTGAACATCATCGGGAATAACTGTTGAAGTCACTCGTATAAGCTCTAGAAGAGAGTCATGAAGTATTTGTTCGCGACTTACCTTTTTCTTAGTGGCCTTTTTCTTAGTAACCTTTTTCTTAGTGGCCTTTTTCTTAGTGGCCTTTTTCTT
>JBMSGH010000031.1:0-26072 GCA_049415445.1 Bacteriovoracaceae bacterium
CACTAGGCATACAGATTTGTCTGCCGAAGCAAATGGAATCTCGAATGCAGCTGGCACGATTAAGCTCTATCCGACTCTTTCTCCATCTACATTTGCAGATGGTATTAAGATTGAGATGACAGGGAAGGTTCGCGAATAATTAAAAGTGTCTTCTTGAGGATTTTTTCTATTCCTGACTTTTTGAACTTATCTATACTCGCGCTCATTTCTTCACTTTTAAGAACTTTACAGCTCATCTCATTAAAGAGCTTTTTAATTTCCTCTTCACTAACACTAAATGGAGGGCCAGAGGCCTTATCTTGGTCATATTCAAAGGTGATAAGAAGGTGAGAGGCCTTTGGTGCTAGTTTCATGAGTGTATTAGCGTATTCGATTCTTTTTTGTTCTGGAAGGGCCACCATGGCCGCACGGTCAAAGACGGCCTTGAACTCTGGTAGTTTATAATCCTCTTCAAATTTAAAGATATCACCACAAAAAATATTTATTCTGTGATCTGTTGTATGAAAGCATTGATGATTTTTATATAAGCTAATATTGTAGAGTAAGTCATTTTCTTGAAAAAACTCCATTACGGCGACAGGGGATAATTCAACACCATAAACTTTATAGCCTTGTTCATAAAGCCACATCATATCTTTGGTTTTTCCACATAAGGGTACTAGTACTTCACTTCTTTTATCGATATTAAGGTGACTAAAGTACTCTAATAAATCAGGGTTATAATCATTTTGGTGAAAGCCTATTTCTTTTTCTTCCCACTTTTTAATCCAAAAATCTGATTCCATAACTCCTCCCAAAGCAATGCAACTTGACCAATTTTCCAAGATTTATGGATAATACCTTATTATGAATGTCTTGGTAACTGGTGGAACAGGTTTTTTAGGTGTCGCTCTTGTGGATTCTCTTTGTCAGAGTAGTGAGATTGATAGAGTCTTTGTATTGACAAGAGCAAATGAGATCGATAACGCTCGAGAGCTTTTTCAGAGTCTAGAAAAAGTAGAGCTAATTCACGGTGATGTTACAAAGAAAAATGTCATTTTCGACCAAAAAGGCCTAGAGAAAGTTCGTGATAAAGTAGATAGTGTCATACATGCCTCAGGCCATCATAATCTTGAAGGAGATTATCAAACTTGCTTTAAGGTTAATGTTATAGGAACCCAAAACATTTTGAACCTGACTCAAGAGCTTCCCAACTGTAAATACTTTCACTATTTTTCGACCTTTGCTGTTTCAGGGACCTATGAGGGGATTTTTAAAGAAGATGAGCTTGATGTAGGACAAGAGCATCTTAATCATTTTTCTAAGTCAAAGTTTGATGCCGAATTTATGGTTAGAAGCTTTGAGAGTTCGCATCTTAAAAAAAGAATTTACCGCTTAGGCGCCCTCGTGGGGGCCCGTCAGGATGGTATGACGGCCTCAATACAGGGGCCTTATTCCTTTTGGAATGTGTTATCAAAGTTAGTTAATAAAAAAACACTAATTAACTCTATAAAATACCTTCCAATGCCCTATGAGAAAAGTTCTCATGTTCCTCTGGTTCATATTGATGAGGCCGTCAGCATACTTACCAAAGCGATTGTTCTACCTAATAAGAAAAAACAATGTATTTGCTATCATATACTATCGGATTCAATTCCAACGATGGGAGAGTTCTTACAGCAAAGCTTTGATGAGTTTGATTTTAAAGTTTCCATTGTACCTTTGCCTAAAACTCGTGTGAATAATATGATTATGGATAAAATAGGTCTATCCAAAGAGCTTCTTGGATTCCTTTATTCGAAATGTCAGTACCAAACAGAAAATCTCAAAAAAGACTTTGGTAGATATATATATAGTTATCCTGTTTTTAAGGAGAAATTATTTGGCGAGCTTAGAAATATGAGACAATAAATGACAGGGCCTTTTGCAAGGCCCTTAAGTATTAGCTACCACAACTTATACAGTCGTCACCGTTTTCAATAGAGCAGGCAAGCTCTTCATTGCTACTAACAGGTGGGACCTGTACTTCAGCAGATACAGTAGGAGTCGAAGTCGCTTTTTTATCTACGGTAAATTTAACTGCGTTTACAGCCGCTCTGGATCTAAGGTAGTACATACCGGTTTTAAGACCAGCTTTCCAAGCATAAAAATGCATAGAAGTAAGTTTACCAAAGTTGGGCTCTTCCATATGGATATTGAGACTTTGGGATTGGTCGATAAATGGACCTCTTCTTTGACTCATATCTATAATTGTTCTTTGTTTAATTTCCCAAACTGTTTTGTAAAGCTCTTTAAACTCACTAGGAATTTCTTGAATGGCCTGTATCGATCCATTATTAGCAATGATTTCATTTCTAATACGATCATTCCAAAGGTCTCTTTTGATAAGGTCTTTAACAAGGTATTTATTGACTACGGCAAATTCACCAGAAAGAACTCTTCTTACATAAATATTAGAAGTAATAGGCTCAAAGCACTCATTATTACCTAAAATTTGTGAAGTTGATGCTGTAGGCATAGGTGCAACAAGAAGTGAGTTTCTTAAACCATGCTTTTTAATTTTCTTTTTAAGTGCATCCCAGTCCCAGTTTTTGCCAGGAGGTGTCACTCCCCAAAGGTCAAACTGAAGTTTTCCTTCAGATGTTGGTGAACCTTCATAAGTTGAGTATGGGCCTTCTTTTTTGGCCAAATCACATGAAGCTGTACAAGAAGCAAAGTAGATTGTTTCAAAAATTTCAGTGTTAAGATCAAGGGCCTCTTGAGATTCAAACGGATACCTCATAAGAAAGAAAGTATCCGCCAGACCTTGAACACCAATTCCGATTGGACGGTGTCTCATATTACTCGTCTTAGCTTCTTCAACAGGATAGTAATTGATATCAATAATTTTATTTAAGTTAAGTGTCATTTGATAGACAACATCATAAAGTTTTTTATGATCATAAGTGCCGTCTTTTGTGACAAACTTATTAAGTGCAACTGATGCAAGGTTACAAACCGCTACTTCACCAGGTGAGGTATATTCAACAATTTCGGTACACAGATTCGAAGATCTAATTGTTCCGAGATTCATCTGATTACTTTTACGGTTAACAGAGTCTTTATAGAGCATATATGGAGAGCCAGTCTCAATTTGAGACTCAAGAACTGCAAACCATAGATCCTGAGCGCGTATAACTTTTTTAGCGCGTCCTTCTTCTTCATATTTTTTATAAAGGGCCTCAAACTCATCGCCATAACAATCAGCAAGTCCCGGACACTCATGTGGGCAAAAAAGTGACCACATTCCATCTTCTTCAACCTTTTGCATAAATAAATCAGGTATCCAAAGAGCATAGAAAAGGTCTCGAGAACGAATTTCATCTTTTCCAGTATTCTTTTTTAATTCAAGAAAGTCGAAGACGTCAGCGTGCCAAGGCTCAAGATAAATGGCAAAACTACCTTTTCTTTTACCGCCACCTTGGTCAACATATCTTGCCGTATCATTAAAGACTTTAAGCATAGGAACAATTCCATTACTTGTTCCGTTGGTCCCTCTAATATAACTTCCTTTTGCTCTAATATTATGGATAGACAGACCTATACCACCTGCGGATTGAGAAATTAGAGCGGTCTGTTTGAGAGTGTCGTATATCCCCTCAATACTATCGTCTTTGGCCGTGAGAAGAAAGCAACTAGAGAGCTGAGGCTTGTTAGTGCCTGAATTAAAAAGGGTAGGAGTGGCATGAGTAAAAAGCTTTTCACTCATGAGTTTATAAGTTTTAATTGCAGATTTAATATCATCAAGATGAATACCTAGAGAGACTCTAAGAAGCATCTGCCCAGGTCTTTCTACGATTTTATTATCCATTCTTAGTAAATAAGACTTCTCTAGGGTTTTGAACCCAAAATAATCGTAATTAAAGTCTCTTTTATCTACGATGGCCTTATCGAGCATTTGAGCATTTTCCATAACAACATCATAAAGCTCTTTAGAGATAAGAGGAGAAGGCTCTGATGTTATAGGATTAACATAATTAAACATTTCTTTGATGTTTTCAGAAAAACAACCTCTAGTTTCCTTATGAAGATTACTAACAGCAATTCTACCGGCCAAAACATTATAATCAGGGTGTTGAGTTGACATATATGCAGCAGTTTCTGCGGCCAATTGATCAAGCTCTTTTGTGGTTATGCCATCATAAATACCGTCAATTACTTTTTGAGTTACTTTAACAGGATCGACATTATTAAGGTCTAAGCCTGAGCATAACGCATCAATCCTTTCTGTGATTTTATCAAATTTAACAGGCTCTTTTTCGCCACTTCTTGTGTAAACGTACATTCCTACTCCCTAAATTAAAAATCCATTTCAGTGGTAAAGATATTATTTGATTTTTCACCTAACACACCTGGCCTCTGGTATTCACTCACTCTTTTTTCAAAAAAGTTTGTTTTTCCTTCAAGAGAGAGAAGGCCCATAAAATCAAATGGGTTCTTAGTACCATATTGCTTTTTGAACCCTAAGCGATCAAGCCAAAAGTCTGCTACGAATTCGATATATTGTTTCATTAAGTCGGCATTCATTCCAATAAGACTGACAGGAAGCGCCTCACTAATAAATTCTTTTTCTATTTCAACTGCTTCAGTGATAAGTTCTTGCGCCCTAGATTCTGTGATTCTGTTTTCTGGCTTTAGAGTCTCATGAAGGAGACAGGCAAACTCACAATGCAACCCCTCATCTCTAGCGATGAATTCATTACTAGTTCCTAACCCGGATTGCATCAGCCCTCTTTTCTTCAACCAAAAAATAGAACAAAAACTTCCAGAGAAAAAGATTCCTTCTACTGCAGCAAATGCAACAAGTCTTTCTGCGAAGGATGCGTTAGATTGAATCCACTTCATGGCCCAATTGGCCTTCTTTGAAACACATGGCAGATTTTGGACTGCATTGAATAGTTTATCTTTTTCCTTAGGATCTTTTATATAGGTATCGATCATTAATGAATAGGTTTCACTATGTATGTTTTCCATTGCGATTTGAAACCCATAAAAACAACGTGCTTCAGGAATTTGCACTTCGTTATAGAAACGCATAGCGAGGTTTTCATTTACGATACCATCACTCGCTGCAAAAAATGCAAGTATATGAGATATGAAATGCTTTTCGTCCTTATTTAGTTTATCCCAGTCTGCCATATCAGGAGCAAAGTCTAACTCTTCTGCTGTCCAGAAAACAGCAACATGATTCTTATATTGTTCCCAAATATTATGGTATTTTATTGGGAATACGACAAAACGTTCATCACTTGGAGTAAGAATCGGATCCAATGGAGCTCCTTTCGTTTATTATTTATTTAAAAATTTGAGACTTAAAATAAGACCTCAAAAATTATAATGAATCAATAGATAAATTCATTCAAAAGATAACATATCTCAATTAATTTGTTAGTGAAAAAAAAATATATTTCTAGCTATGTGCACTTGCGCTTTATTACAAACAACAGTGTCAATTTCTGAAATGCTTTTTAAGAGCGCTTTACGAATAATAAAGTTTTTTACGCGGCAAAAAATAGTCTAAAAAATTTCTATGGTAACCTGAATCAAAAAAATAAATTATTCGAGGTCTCTAAAAAGGTGGACAGATCCAACTTCATCAGCTCCACCATCTTTTGGTGCAGCAATACTTAGCCAGGGAAAGTTAATTTTAACGAAGGATCCAAATTCATCTCCGTCACTGTCATTGGAATCTTCTGTAACAAAATCTCGTGCAGTTTGAAACTTTTGATAATCGGATCCAAATAAAATATAGGAAGCTCCTTTACTGTTGTTTGTAAATGGTGCCCCTACAACAATTGTTGTTCCTTGATTTGAAACACTCCATCCAAAACCATCACCAGCCGATAGTAGCGATAATGTTTTTTGTTCTCTGTTTGAGAAGTTTGAACCTGAGAACACGTAAATACTTCCTTTGCTGTTGTTTGAACGAGGAGCACCAACAACGGCCGTATTAGCATCTATCGATACAGAATGACCAAAAAGGTTTCCACCATTGATTACCGGCTCATTTAAAATGATAACGCTATTTAAATCATTCAAATCATAAATATACGCCCTTTCATTACCAGGCTCTCCAATAACGGCATAATCATTACTCATGGCAACAGCTGCGCCAAAATTATAATTGGGGGAACTGGCGACAGAAGAAATAATCGTGGCCGCTGAAAATTGAAGTGTTGATGTATTGAGAGTATAAAAATAGATTCTTCCTTCTCCGTTTTGCGCTTTAGGGACACCAACAAGAAGACCTCTAGAGTTTAAAACTAAAGTGTGACCGTATTCGTCTCCATTTGAACCACTAATATCACTAAAAAAGTTTTGAAATGTTTTAAGTTTCCACTCGACTCCATCATAAGAGTAGATGTAGACAGCACCTTTTCCTTGATAATGGGGAACACCAACGGCCAACAGAGCACCACTGCTTAGGACAGTTTGACCGGGGGCCAGCAATAGTGAAACACTTGTTCCGAAACGATCTCCAGAAGAGATGGTTTCTGGTAATGGTAGTGATTTGGGGTTACTCCAGTTTGTACCATTGTAAGTAAATGTTGTTACGCTGCCTTTTCCTCCGGCATCACCTGGTTTGGCCACTACCATTGTATTGCCTTTTAAATCTATTGAGGAACCAAAAAAGTCTAGGTCTTCGCCATTAGTTGGTCGAACAACCTCACTATATTCCCAACCTTTAGAGAGTGGGTCTAAGTTGTATTCAGCGAAGACAGCACTACAACCAGACTCTGTTCCTTGTCCAGCATTATCAATTTTCTTAGCGTAAAATTGATGTGTCGATGCTACATTATCTAGACCTGGAAGGGCCTGCACTCTGGCCGTTTCATCAAGAGCTATAGTTGACCCTCTTTCATATATGTCCGAACATTTACTAGCAGTTGGTGTTCCTAACTCTGGTTTATAGAGTTTTACGAGTGAGTTAGGGGAGACTCCTTCAACTAGAAATGATGGTGTTAAGCGTGCATTACCATTATCAACCGTAGAGAGTGTTAAAAGTTTAATTTTAGTCGGAGAAGAGTTTAAGGTGTATTTTTGTCTGAAGGAAGTATTTGTTCCAGAGCATAGACTTTCTACACCACTTGCAATTTGTTTGGCCGAATAAAAGTAGACACCATCTTTTAATAACTCATTTGATATAACATCAATTCTTCTTTGACCTGCGACAGGCACAACAGCACTTCCCATAGGTATTGTGCAGTCGTTATCTAAATATAAAATAATATTTGATCCATAATTGAGATTAGAAATAGAGTTTGGGCCTCCGACCTGGATGATAGGCTTGGTCAGTCTTCCTTCATAATCTGGCCCAACAGTATTAACGGGTGCAATTATTTGAAAGTTTTTGGGCCTTAAATCTAACCTATAAATGAGGTTGGCAAGGGAGCAATTGGATGATTTGCCATTAGGGTGTATTTGGTTGGCGTAGTAGGATACCGTTTCTTGATCTTCAGTCAAGGCCGGTAGGAGTAACTCGACTTCAGTTCCAATTGAGACTGATTCCGCGACTTTGATCCCACAGTTAGAGCTACTAGAGCTTTTATAAATGTTAACTTTACCACCACTTATAAGACCTTCTACTTTAACTCGAGGTCTTACTGAGAAGCTTATAAGGTTGTTTTGATAAATCCCATCATTATCTTGCATTGTTAAACTTGTAGGTCTAAAGCCGACATCGTATACGGCCGTTTGGATACTACATTTAGAGACAATACCATTTTGAACTCTTTTAGCGTAAAAAGTATATCTTTCTCCCTTGGTGAGTGGAGTAGGTATCTGTAAAGTCATTATGGTCGTATCTTGGATACCATTTGATCTAGCGATAACACTGCCTTCACCAATTAAATTTCCTTCACAAAGGGGGTCATCGGAGTGAAGTGTAATAAAATCACTACTTGTAAAAATCGAGTTTGTTGCCGACGGAGTTACAGTGATACTTGGTGTAAGGCTATCTGTACTACCTGCAAAGCTTGGATTAACTTTTAGGTCTAAAATAAAGGCCTCACCATCACCGCAATCACTTACTTGACTATTAGGGTATGTATGTCTGGCATAGACAACAAACTGTCCATTTTGGCCATTGATAATTGTTTGTGGAATAGTATTAGAAAATAGTATGTCTACTGTATTAATACTAGTCGAAGGGGACACTCCATATCTTGTTCCTGTACAATTAGGGTCTAAATAAAGCTCAACATTGGTGGCCGTTGGATCTATATTAGTGACAGTGATTTCAGGTAAAACAGTGCCTATCGTGTTACTTCCAAAAGATTGTATTACCGGTCTTCTATCATAAACATAAACCTCTGAAGACTCTGAGCAATTAGAGTTCTGTCCAACTAAGCTAGGATGGTCTTGTCTTACGTAAAAGGAGTAATTACCCTCAGAACTAACGGTTATTTCATAATCAAGCTCTGTGTTTGATACGAAGATGTCCTGATGAGCTGCTATAGGCTCTGAGCAAAAAGGATCTGAGTAGAAGCTAATATTAGCTTGGACCACTAAGTTTGATAGCTTTAATTTTACAGTAGAATTTGCAAATTTATTTTTTGGTAATGTATCATTATTTTTAGACTCATCCGCTAAAAATATGCGAGGAGTATAGTCTAAGGTGTAGTTCACACTTGAGAAGCTGCAAGGGCTTTCAAATGAATCTTTCCATTGTTTAGCATAAATTGCATATGTACCTTCAGTTATGAACACATTTGGAGATATTTGAACGCTTGTGGTCCCCGGTAGTGCTGTCGTTGTTGATGAGATTTGATTGTTGCATAATGGGTCTGAAAATAAGGCCACACTAAAATTATCAATTGTATCAAGAACATTAAAACGAGGTCTAAAAGGATCTGTAACCTCTATACTTGAGCCTGAGTCATCAACACGAGGTACTGTTTTTAGGGTGTAGGTCGCTTTTACATTTATCGTACTGCTGCAAGGAGAAACATATCCTTCAAAACTTTGTTTGGCATAAAATATATAGGATCTATCATTGGGAAGTGCCAAGCTAGCGTTGGCAACGATATCAACGGAGTCTGATAGGGAAGACTGACTTCCTACCAGCAAAGAACAGGATGAGTCTTTATATAAAAGAACTGTAGCACCAGGTTTAATCCCCTTAACGTTGACAACAGGGTTTATTTCACTGCCTATATTGGTGATAGGATCGACTAATCCGTTAGCAATACTCATTTGTGTTGGAGTGGTAGATAGCGTGTAGGAGGTCGAATCTTCACTACAGTTTGAGGTGACACCATTATACGTCTGTCTCGCTCTAAAAAAGTAGGTCTTTTCAGCGTTGAGTGCACGAGCAGGGTCGACAGTTAATGTAATTTCATCTGTAAGTGATTGTCCTGAAGCAAGAAGATTAGCACAGTTATCACCTTCATAAAGAGTTACAACTGACCCAGGGGTAACTCCTTTAACTCGTACTGTTGGTGTGAGATCTATTTCCGAAGGTGATGTGATCAACTCAATATTTGATGGTTTTGAGTCCAGTGTGTAGTTTGCACCCGTCTCAGTACATGGTGATTTATAAATTGTTCCAGCAGAATTTATAATCTCCTGTCTCGCAAAAATAGTGTGAGTGCCTTCTCCTGGTAAACTATCGACTCTTACTTCAGATAATGTAGCGCCTGCTCTAATACTTCCTAAAACTTCACTGCTACAATCTGGGGTATTGTGGAGTGTAATACGAGATCCAACTCTTGCACCCTTTACTAAAAAACTTGGCCTTGTGTTTGGCCCAGTATCTGGCTGACCAGAAGCAAGGGTAATAGACTCTAGTTTAGTATTAAGGTTATAGCTAGCAGGTTGCTGGACACATTTACCAAAGTAATTAGATTGGGAGTAATATGGTCTTACTGAGATGACATTATTTCCTTCCTGATTTAAAGGTTCTAATAATATCAATTTCGCTACACCGCCATTGACGATACCAGAAGAGTTAATCTCATTTCCTTGAATACAGTTAGCTCCTAAATAGGCCCTAATACTTGCTGCGCTTGATACTCCTTGTACTTCAATATTAGGAAATGGATTTGAGCCAGCACTTTCATCACTAAAAATAACCGAAGTGGGTTGACTATTAAAATTATACGGTAAGGAAGTTACACTACAGCTTGGTTCATTAGCATAGCCAAATGTGGCCGTCTGAAGAATTTGTCTTGCAGAATAATAGTTTGTGGTAAATTCATTAGCCGCAGCACCAATAGTGACATCGATGACTTCACTCGCTGTCGGGGCAATAGTCGCTACAGGGGCACCAGAGCAACTTTGGTTATTAAAAATTTCAACAGTAGAACCTGTTAATATATTTTTCAATCTCATGCGTGGAAATATTTCTGGCCCATCATTAGGAACAAGGAGTTCAAAGTCTTGTGGCCTAGTGTCATATTCATAAGTTGCAAAAACGGAAGGACCACTACAAGGTTGGACAAAGCCTCCTATAACCATATCGTAGGTAAATACGTAGGAGCCATCCTCTATATCAGTGTCACTACCAATTAATCCCTGAATTGCTGCAAGATCGATGGGTACACTAATCGTTTTTGTTGTTGAGAAGTCCTGTGTAATGGTGCTAATCCTTTTGGCCGGATCACAGATACCCGATTGATAAACTCGTACTTGTGTTGCTAATGGATCAATCCCACTGATACGCAAATTAATATCTTTTTTATTTGCAGGTGAAACAACATTGAGCTGAATACTTTTTCCCGTTGTGTTAAGTACATAAGTAACATTGGTAGGTGAGCAAGGGGAGTCATACAGCGGAGCATCTGATATTCTTTGTGAAGAATAAAAGGTATATACACCATCTGAACCTAGAGAGTTTGATAATTCACGAGTAATGGAGTTTGTTGTAGGAATGACATCCATCACTAAACTATCACTCGTGCATAAAGGTGATGTGTATATTTTTAGAGATTTTTGCGGGAGCACATTATCAATTTTAAGAACCGGTTTTGTTGAAAAATACGGACTTGGTGTCTGTAGAGAAACTGGCCCAGGCACAGTATTGAGCTGATAGGCTGCAAAGATATTTGAGCAGGGACTGACAAGTCCATTAGCGAAGAGCTGTTTAGCGTGAAAACGATAAACACCCTCTTGAAGAAGTGGACTTGATATCAGTTCAATTTCTGTACCCACACTCGACTTTTCTGCTACCTTTGTACTGCATGGAGTGTTACCTATGGGGTCGGCATATAGTTGAATAAGGGTTTGAGGTACAAGACCTTTTAAAACAACAGAAGGAGTAACCTCTTTAGAAATAATAGGTGTAAGCATAGTAATGCTTGGAATTTTAGTATCTAAAGTATACTCCGGTGAAGGTCTCGAGCAGGCCGAAATACCTTCAGGGGTTTCTTGTCTTGCATAGAATTGGTAGACACCATCAGCTGTTAATGGATCTATAAGGGTTGAGACCTGAGGATTACTTGCGTTTAAGATCTCACCTACTTGAATAAGACAACTGGGATCGCGATAAATAGTTATTGTGGCATTAGGTAAAGCATTGGTTATAATAACCTCTGGCCTTGGATTAGACCCACTCGCATTATTAATCGTAACAAGTGGCCGACTAACCCCACTTGAGAACTCGTAGCCTAGTGAGGCATCTGAACAAGAAGACTTCTCACCTGTTCGGCTTGTGATATCTGCATAGAATGTAACTTCTTTATCAACATCAAGTGTGGACGAAGTAATAATGACTTCTCTATTATTAGTAACTTTAGCACTACCCATTCGACTTTGGCAGCGAGAGTCCATGTGGAGAGTAACAGTTTGACCAATAAGAAAGTTACCGAGAACTTTGATACGTGGATTGGCCGAATTTTCAGTAGGGTTAGCGAGCTTTATCTCTGTTGGCCCAGTAGGACTTTTAGCACCAAGGGCCTCCTGCTTTTGAACTGTAGGAACAGGAACGCAACTTTGTAATACTAATATTACTAAAAATATAAAATAGCTTTTAGCTTTAACGCCCATTTTTTTTAATAACTCCACATTTAACTTCAACTTCTGATCGGCACTATTTTCCTATTCTAAAGTAAAACCGTTTATAGTTGATATTGTAAGTCAGGAATTGAGTAGGGAGAAAAAGCTTGTGAAATCAATAAGTTAGAATTACTTCTCTAAATGGAGTTGCCATTAATTTTTGGTTTATATTATTTTTTAAAACAGAGGATAGAGAAGACCCACTAACAAAAAGATTGTTAGAAGTCCCAGAACATCAAACAAAAGACCAGTTTTAATCATCTCTTTGAGCTTCAGTTTTCTTGTTCCATAGATGATGGCATTGGGTGGTGTAGAGACTGGTAGCATAAAACCGAAACTCGCCCCAAATGCAGTGGCAACTATGATGGAAGTTGTCTGTGAGGGTGTAAGTGCGGATATTCCTCCAAGTACCAAAGGTATGATGATCGAAGCACTAGCAGTATTTGAACTAAATTCACTCATTATTACTCCAAACGCAACGGTTACAATTAAAAGTAGTAAGTACTCTGCTTGTATACTTTGGAAGACAACATCACCGATAATATTGGCCGTGCCTGTTTTATTTAATATTGTTCCTAGTGAAAGCCCTCCTCCAAATAATAATATAGTCCCCCAATCAATGTCCTTGGCCTTTTCCCAGTCCATGTTCGTTTCGTTGTTGAGTGGAAGAAGAAAGAGTGTTGCCGATGCAACTAAGGCGACGACACCAATGGGTAAATGTGAAGAAAGAAAGGAAGAGTAGGCCATGGTGCTATCAAACAACTTTAAAATACCAGGGCCAATCCACAGAGTAAGTGCCAACATAAAACAAAACATGACCTGCTTTTGACCAGTTGTTAGCGGCCCTAGTTGTTTTTTCTTTTCAAGGGCAAACTCTCTTAAACCAGATACCTTAACTTTAGTTAAAGGATATAGTTTGAGCATCAAAAGATTGAGTAAGATTAACATGACAAAGGAGATGGGAAGGCCCATTATCATCCAGTCGAAAAAGGTAAGATGAATTGATTTTTGCGCCAAAAACTCCATGGCCAGAACATTTGGAGGAGATCCAACTGGAGTTGCCATCCCTCCAATACTGGAACTAAAGGCACATAAAAAGAGTAGTGACTTCATAAAGTTTTTATAATCATTTTCTTGTTCAAATCTTTCTTTTAAGCTTGAGGCCATTCCAATACATAATGGCGCCATCAGGGCGGTAGAGGCCGTATTTGATATCCACATAGAAAGAATCCAACAGATAAGTGAGATGAAAAATTGAAGGTGGTAAAGGGAGCGTGTGGCCAATTTCTGAGAAAGGATGAAGTAAGCTATGCGATGATCTAGTTTATGATAAGCAAACGCTTTTGCTAAAATAAAGCTACCTATAAAGAGAAAAATAATTTGGTTTCCAAAGGCACTAAATGATGTCTTAGAGTCCACAAGTCCAAGAATAACAGCGATAGTAGGTATGAGCAGTCCCGTTACAGCAAGAGGAATAATTTCTGTAAACCAAAGCAGAAGTGCAGTTACAAAGAGTGAATAAGTAAAATTAGATTGAGCAGTAAAAAAGTATTGTACAGCTAGAGGGCCGAAGAGAATCAGAGAAATTTTTAGGAGTCTCATAAATTGACCTAATTGAATTTGAGTTTGTGGATAGGAGAATCTTCCCACTTTTTCTTTCTTTTGTCATATTCCTGTGTTGTCGTAACAGAACTATGGTTAACTTCTTGAGCGATGGAGTAAATATCAACCCCTCGCTCAAGTAGCTCACTAATAAAAGTTGCTCTGGCACTATGGGGGCAAATTTTCATTCCAAGCCCTATTTTTAAAGCATAGTTGTCAAGAATTTCGTTAATTGTTTTGGGATTAAGAGGTTTGTTGGTCTCTTTTGGATTAGCGGGGTTTTTTGTGGGTTGAAATAGCCAATCTTCCTTGTGATGCTTACGTTCTATTGATTCCATAAAATCAATATAGTTTTTAACTTTCTCGACTGCTAAAGGGTGTAAGATCTTCTGGCCTAATTTTCCGCCTTTTCCTTTGTATTCAAGAATCCAAAATTTTCCAACTTTTTTAAAATTACGTCTTTTTAAAAGTAGTATTTCGCTTTTACGAAGTCCTGTTGTAAAAAATGTGGTTAGTAAGGCCATATGGAGAATACCTGAAGCATTTGTTTCATCAATGGCACTGAAGAGTTCTTTTACTTGTTTTGCATTTAAGGCATTCGTGGGAGAAACAACTTCTCGTCGGGGCCTTTTTACCGAAGTACAGGGATTAAACTTGGTATAGTTTCTCTCTACTAGGTAATCAAAGTAGCTCGATACCGAGGCAAGTTTACGTGATACTGTTTTAGGAGCGGCCGGATTGCCATTTTTACCACCCATCTCAACTAAATAGTTCCTAAAGCGAATCACATGAATACGTTGGATTTGTTTATAATCTTTAATTTTGGAATCTCTTTCCGTTATATATTCAAAGAATTGTGTAAGATCTGTTTCGTAAGATATTCTTGTATGCTTAGAAGAAAAGTTTTCAAGGTATTCAGGATCTATTTCAAATACTTGTTTTTTAGTTTTGGCCATAAAGGCCTATCGTACTAACAGAAGTCGTATTAAACTTTAGTGTCTCTAAGGGGCGTAATTAGGAAAAATTAGCGTAGTAAACTTTCTAGCTCTAAGCTTTGGTCACTTTTTTCATCCCTGTATTTAATAATTACAGGACATTGAAGTGAAAGACCTTGCTCCTTTGCCCAAGGAGATTTATCACCAATATGGCGAGTCCCTGGAACAACAACAGCTCCATCGGGTATTTTTGAGCCTTTATCTAAGACTTTATTATTAACTAAATCGAAAACGGGTAAACTTTTAGAGAGAATTACACCTGGGGCCACAACCGCGCCTTTACCAACAATAATCCCTTCCACAATAACCGCTCCTGCACCAATAAAAGCGTTATCTTCTATTACAACTGGTCTTTCACCAATAGGCTCAAGGACACCACCTATTTGTACACCAGCAGAGAGATGCACATTTTTACCAATTTGAGCACAAGAACCAACTAAGGCATTACTATCAACCATGGTTCCCTCATCAACATAGGCCCCAACATTGATATAAGCAGGTGGCATTATAATAACTCCTTTTGCCACGTAACTGCCTCTTCTTACACTCGATCCCCCTGGAACAAGGCGTACTGCTCTGTCTGGAGTAAAGCTTTGAGGGCCTAAGTTGTGTTTATCAACAAAGCCACCATCAAAGGTTTTAAGTTCCCCCGCCTTAAAGGCCTCGAGAATTTTCTTTTTTACTTCTTTATTGGCAACCCACTCACCATCAATATAATTTGCTGAACGTAATGTACCTTTTTCTAATTCATCAAGTGCTTGTTCCCAGTTCATCTTAATTTCCTTTAACTTTGAACCAATTATTTATTTCTTTATCCGCTTCAAAAAGTTGCTCTTTGTTAAACTCTTCTTCATGAGAAAGAGGAAGTCTAAGAAGTGGTGATGAAATTTTCAGGTTTTTATGAAGTAAAATCTTTGCTGGCACAGGGTTTGATGCAAGAAATAAGGTGTTAGAAGCATTTTTCCAAAGACTTATTTCTTCTTCTGTTAAATCTTCATTTATACAAGCATTAACGTAGGCATCAGTCGCATATGGCCATACATTTGAAGCGACAGATATCAGGCCGTAAGCACCAAGTTTAGAAAATTCCGGCATAAGCCCATCATCGCCACAAAATAGCATTTGTGTTGTTGTAATCTCTTCGTACTGGGAAAAGCACTCTGTACTTCCGCTGGCCTCTTTAATGGCCTTAAAGTTTGGGTGATTAACAAGCTCTTTAACAGTTTCATAACTTAGAGAGGTGCCTGTTCTACTTGGTACATTATAGAGGACAACTGGTTTGTTAGAGCGATCTAGAACTTTTTTAAACCATGCTGTTTGTCCTTTTGGGCCAGGTTTGGCGTAGAGGGGAACAGGTGCTAAGTAACTATCAAGATTAAGTGTATTACAGTAATCAATCCACTCAAGTGTTTCATCTATTTGATGACCTGGAAGGCCAACCATATACTGTGCATCTCCTTTAATTTGGAGGGCCGCCTGAAGAATTTGTTTTTTGGTTGAGTGCTCTATATTGAGCCCTTCACCTGTGCTTCCAAGGATAAGAACTCCATTTTGCGCCTTTTTTTGTTCTTCAATAAGATTATTTAGGGACTCAATATCAAGTTCACCATTTTCTTTAAAGGGAGTAATTAAGGCCGTCCAAAGGCGTGTCATCATAATAGTTCCTTTTCAACGATGTCATGAAAGTCGTAAACACCGGGTTTGAGCGTATTATTCAATAAATATTTTGCAGCGTAAAGGGCGCCTTGTGCAAAAAGGGCCCTGGAAAGAGATTTGTGGGTGAGATTGATTTCTTCAAAAGGTGTCTTTATTTTTAGCTCATGTGTCCCCACCTGATCATCTACTCTGTGACCAATAACACTTGTTTTTTCCTTACCTAACCAGTTGGCCCAGGTCAGTGCTGTCCCACTAGGGTTATCGACTTTATTTTTGTGATGGGTTTCTTCAATTGAAAACTCGACATCTTCAATAACTTTATCAAGAAAAGATAGTGAAGATATGGCCTTACGTATAAGCGCCATTCCTAAAGAAAAGTTACTTGCTAAGACCCATGGAGAGTGGACTTTTTCAGAAAGATCTGTAGGCCATTGGATGCCTGTAGTGCCACATACTAAAGGGATTGGAGTAGATTTAAGTAACTCCATATATTCTAAAAAGGCCTTTGGAGGTAAAAAGCTGATGAGTATCTGACACTTTTTTAAACTTTGCTCAGTGGGAGGGTTTTTAGTGTCAAAGACTTCTATTTTAAAGGGAGAGTTTTGGATGACATATGACCCTGTTTTACCAGCTCCAAGTAAACCACATTTTATGTTCGTATATTCCTGTGTCATAATATTCCTTTAAATATCTTTACCATAAATAATTTTTAATTCATAACAAGATAAAGGACGATTAATCAGGAGATTATCAGATGTTAAATTGTGGCATAATTGGTTATAGAGGAATGGTTGGACAAGTTTTACTAAGTAGAATGAGTCATGAAAAAGATTTTTCTGATATTCACACCACTTTTTTTGGTGAAGGTGACCAAGGTAATCAGGCCCCAAAGATAGAAGGCCCTGCTGAAAATGAAGTAAAGGGCGCGTTTGAATTAGACTCTCTTTGTTCACAAGATATTTTAATTTGTTTAAAAGGCGGAGATTACTCAAAAGAAATTTACCCTCAAATCTTAGAAAAAGGGTTTAAAGGTATTTGGATTGATGCTTCTAGCGCATTTAGAATGGATGATGATGCTCTAATAATCCTTGATCCTCTAAATTCTGATGCAATTCAAAAGGCCCTAGAGAGCGGAATAAAAAAGTTTTGCGGCGGAAACTGCACTGTTTCTTTGCTGTTATTAGCTCTTCAGGGACTTATAGAAAAAGGTGAAATTGAGTGGGTAAATAGTATGAGTTATCAGGCCGCCAGTGGTGCCGGAGCTGAAGGAATTAATGGCCTTATTAAAGAAACTCAAGATTTAATGAGTGAATTCAATTTAGTAGACTCTGCTCTTGATAATGAGCGCCATTTGAGTGAAAAGTTACTTCTCAAAGAAGAATTGACCTTTGATGCACCTTTGGCATTTTCTCTTATCCCCTTTATTGATGAGCCTTTATTTGATGGTGAGACGCGCGAGGAATGGAAGGCCGGCAGTGAAAGTGCAAGAATCCTTGGGGAAAAGTCCTTTCCTGTAGATGGGCTTTGTGTACGAGTGCCTACATTAAGGGCGCATGCGCAAGCTCTTTTAATTAAGACTAAAAGTGAACTTCAGGCCAGTGAGGTTGAAGAAATTCTCAGTCAAGGAAATGAATGGCTTCATGTTATACCCAATACTGCTGAAGAAAGTAGATCTTTTTTAAACCCTATAGCTGTAAGTGGTAAACTGGATATTAATATCGGGAGAATTAAAAAGGTAAAGCACGATTCTCACCTCATAACCGCCTTTACTGTTGGTGATCAATTGGTTTGGGGGGCAGCGGAGCCCTTAAGAAGAATGCTTAATATTGCAAAAAAACACCTTCTTTAGAAAGAAACTACGCCTTCTAGGTCTGTTTTTTTGAGATTAAGGTTAGATCGGCCTAAAGTTTTGGCCGTTTTAATTGATTTTTCAAGTTGAAGGTAAAGTGTGTCAGTCGTTTGTATGGATAAGTTCTTATATAACCACTCAAATAAACGGGAAACTTCCCATAAAGGGTAACCGAACTTGTGCCCTAGTGATTCAAACTTATCTTCAACAACTTTGAGCTCTTTAACTGTAATATTGCCAAGAAGCTTCTGTATACGTTTCATTCTTTGCAAGTGAAGCTCTGGGCCATTGTGTGTATTCTTTAACTCTTTCTTATTAAAAAAGGAAAATTTTTCTAAAAACCCACTCATAATAACCTCTCTTGATAAAATTAACATGAATTACAATAAAAGGTAAGGTTTATGTCTGATCAATCAATTACAGATGATATGGAAATAATTCGAATCCTCATGGAAATCCAGCTAAAAAAGGAAAGACTATGGGTTTGGCAAAAAGAGCTTGGAGAAGATGGGAAAAGGCCCGTTCATCTCTGCACCATAAAAAAGGTCGACCAAATAAAGAACACGATTGAATTACGGCCGACCAACACAGGTGGTTTTAGATTTACAAGTAGTGGAACTTATTTTGTGTTTTCAGAGCATAGAACACTGGCCTTTGCTGATACTCCTATTATGCTTAATGAGAATTCTCTTGTTATTAAACTTCCTGTTAGCATGAAAGTTATTAAAGGAGACTTTGTCGAAAAGCTTCAGTTGGTGGAAAAAGAAAATGAAGCAGTTCATATGGGTAAAAGAGAGGCGCCTCGTGTTACGGCACGCTCCGGTCAAATCGTCTCTATGAGGCGTTACAGCGAACAGAAAGGCGTAAGGCATCCTGTGTTGAAGTTTGAGCTCTATGACGTGTCTTCTGGAGGAATGTCTTTTATTCTTGAGGATCCTGCGGAGTTCGAGCTGGAAGAACGGTTGGAGGTGTTAAGTATCGACAAGACTCCCTTTAGCCAAGATGTGATAGGTCTTGTGAGAGGTGTTAGAGAGATGGAGGGGGAAGAAGGTCGAGGTCTTTATAAGGTAGGAGTACAATTTATTAGAAAATAAAGATTCGTATATTCCTATGGGTTTTGTTTTTTAATAAGTGCAATTTGAAAAGGATCAGACCAAAACCAAAAAAGGATAAACATTTATGGAAAGAGATAAAAAATATTGGGAGCAATTTTGCCCAGAAGATTTGGAAATAATCAAAGAAAAAGATCCTACGCAGTACGCTTTAATCATGCAAAGACTTAAGTTTAAGGCCAATGAAGGATCAACCGATTCAAAAAAGTCAATTATGGAGTTTGATGACTTTATTTAATCTTTTTTACTTCGGTGTTAATATAAATGTATGGAATCAAAAAACGTTTTAATTGTAGATGACGACGAAGCAATACTAGATTTATTTAATCTTGTCGGTAAAAAGCTGGGATTAAACGTTGTCGTTGCTGAAAATGGATACGATGCATTTAAAACATTTGGCTACATGGACTATTTCATGGCCATTACTGATCTAAATATGCCAAAAACCAACGGCATAGAACTGATAAAAAAAGTTCGAAACATACCTAAATATAGAAACTTTCCCTTTCTTATTATAACGGGAAACCTCGCTGACTTTGACTCAGAGGTTGCTTTTCTTGAAAGAGTTGAAATTAAAGAAAAACCTATCGACAAGGATTATATTGAGGAAATTTTTAAGAAAAATCTTGAGATCCATGATGAAAATGCAAAATTAATTAATGAAAAAGAACTTTTAAAATCAATAGTCGAAAACCTTATCGAGCCTAGTGAGCTATTACTTAAAGTTATGACAAAGTCATCTCCAAGTAGCGAAGAAGTAAAAGTTAAAAAGAAAAACCAGTTTTTTTCAGCCGATTACTTTGCCGTTTTTCCTACTTTTATTGCAGGAAATAAGATTTCATTTGTTTTTAGCTTTGAAAAAACACTCGCCACACAAATTCAGCTTGGTGTCACCCCAAATAACTCTGACCCTGCAAATACTCCTGCTTGTCTTCTTAAGGCAATTACACCTATGTTAATTAAGCTTTTCGAAAAAATCGGCCAATCCTTAGACTATTCCAATAACAATCAACCGCTCGTTTTTGGTTGCCAAGATTCACCATCCATTTACACATATGACTATGGTGAAGTTCATAAGTCCCTGAAAGTGACCAATGAATATGGTGCAATGCAGGTGTATTTGATATACGAAGACTAGATTTTTCCCTCATAATACTGTTAGTATTTCCTCCATATTAAAGAACAGGGGGATATATGAATAAGTTACTGCTTTTACTCGCTTTCATACCTTGCTTTTGCTATGCACTAGACTTTGTCATATACAATAAAGATAAAACAATCGAAGAATATGAGTTCTCAAGGATTGATTCTGAAGGAAACATCCAAACTCATGGATATAGGGGAAGTCTACCTAATAAAAGTGTTCTTGGTGAATACGAAAGAACCCTGGCAACTGGCCACTTAAATTATCCATCTCGAATTGTAGGTCACTTCAGAAACGTCTGTACTGGTACTCTTATAGGCCCAAGACATATCTTAACCGCAGGTCACTGTGTTTATTCTTTTAAGAAAAAGTCGTTTAAATCTCGGTTTATCTTTAAACCAGGAAGAATAGATAAAGAAAACTCGCCCTTTGGTACTATTCAGTGGGAACATGTCATTACTCTAAAAAAATTCATCGAAGGTGAAGGCTTTGCTTACGATATGGCCATGGTCATTTTAAGTGAACCAATAGGTGAAAAATTAGGATGGGCCGCCATAAGAGAAACAAAAAACCTTTCTCAGATTAAGATCATGGGTTACCCAGGTGATAAACCCAGAGGGACCATGTGGCAGGTTGAGTGCCCGGTTGAAGAAGTCGATAAAGGCATCATAAGACATAAATGCGATACCTATGGGGGAATGAGTGGCTCAGGTATACAAATGCCCGAGCTCAATAATGACTATGTCACACTAACAGGTGTCCATGTCTTTGGTGGGGATAAATCTAATGGAGCTGTTGCTCTTACCCATGAAAAATTAGCAGTTCTTCAAGAATGGTTAAAGTTATTTAAATAGAGATTTATTTATGGACAATTTTTTGTGGCTTGAGGATGTTGAAGGTGAAAAGGCCTTAAATTGGGTAGAAAACAAAAACAAAGAAACTGAAAACTGGAAACACCAGTCTGGCTCATTTAAGACACTAAAAAAAGAGTTTGAGAGTATTTTGCAGAACGACGATAGAATACCTCTACCGTATCTTCAAAATGACCATGCCTACGATTTCTGGACTGATAAAAAAAATAAAAAAGGACTCTTACGCCGATGCTCTTTTGATGAGTACCTCAAATCAACCCCCAAATGGGAAACTATTCTTGATATAGACAAACTCTCCTTAGAAGAGAACAAAGACTGGGTTTTTCAAGGTCACCTAAGTTTAGAAGAGTCGAAGAATATCCTTGTTTTTCTTAGTGATGGTGGAACAGATAAAGGCGTTGTTAGAGAATATAATCTTGAAAAAAAGAGCTTTCTTAAGTCCAAATCTTTCACCTTTGCTGAAAATAAATTTAGCATCACTTGGGTAAACGAAGATGAAGTTCTCTATGGAGGCGATTTTGGTGATAATTTCGGTACGACCCTTAGTGGTTATGCTAAAGGAATTAAGTCTATAAAAAGAGGAGATGATCTTAAAAACTCTCCTTATGTCTATCAAGGGCAGGAATCTGATGTTGGTGTTTGGACGTTTGACCTAGAAGATGAAGATACGAGATACAGTATCATTCAAAGGTCTAAAACATTCTACGATTATGAATACTTCCTTTATGAGGGCGAAAATAAGCTTACCAAGTTTCCTATTCCCGAAAAATCAGACCTAAAGACCGTCTATAAAGGTCTCTTTATTTTCTATCTACAAGAAGACTGGAAAGTACTCAATAGAGTATTCCCAAAAGGCTGCCTTATCTCTATCCCAGTGGAAGATTTAGACAGCGAAGAGATATTAAATACCATAGAAATTATCATGTTTCCTGATGGGCATCAGTCGGTAATGGAGGTCTTATCCTCTCGAGAAGGTATCTATATACACCTTCTTCACAATGTAACCTCTGAGCTTTATTTCTGTAGTTACCAGGATTTCGGTTGGCATTTATCCGCTGTTAATATTCCAAAAAATGGCTCCATTAATTATATAGATGCGGACCCAAGCTGTGATAATGTTTTATGTAGTTTTGAGAACTTCATCACCCCTAGAACGCTCTATAAAGTACAAGGGGATGTGGCCACGGAGTCTAAAACCCTTAAACCCCAATTTAACTCCAAAGGTATGGTCATTCACCAACTTAGCGCTAACTCTTTAGATGGAACGAGTGTTAATTATTTTCTCGTTGGTAAAAAAGAGGCCATAGAAAAAGGCGACGCTCCTGTTCTTCAATATGGTTATGGAGGCTTCCAAATTTCTATGACTCCCTCTTACTCGGCCACGCTTGGCAAAGGCTGGCTTGAAAAAGGTGGTCTCTACGCTCTTGCCAATATTAGAGGAGGCTCCGAGTTTGGGCCTAACTGGCATAGCACGACGATTGGAAAAGAAAGACATAGACGTGTCGAAGACTTTGTCTCTGTCGCCAATGATATGGTATCAAGAGGGATTACGAAGGCCTCTAAGATAGGCATAAGGGGCGGAAGCAATGGTGGCCTACTTATGGGTAGTATGTACACCAAGTTCCCAAATGATATTGGTGCTGTTATCTGCCAAGTCCCACTTCTAGATATGCTAAGATATACGAGCTTACCTCCAGGGGCGAGCTGGATCGGTGAGTATGGTGATCCTTCTTTACCTGATATTGAAAACTATCTAAGGCAAAACTCTCCCTATCACAACATGGATGAGAATAAGGAATATCCACCAATTTTCTTCATCACAAGCTCTAAAGATGACAGAGTTCATCCCGGTCACGCTCGAAAAATGTCGGCCCTATGTGATCATTACTTTAAAAAGAACCTGTATTATGAAAACAGAGTTGGTGGCCATGCAGGAAGTACAGATGCCACTCAATTGGCGGAAATAGAAGCAATGATTTATTTATTTCTTGAGCAGCATCTGATGGATAAAAAATAGGGGAGTAAAGGCCTCCCCTTTTTGAAAAAATTTACTAATTAATGAAATTAATTTCTAGGTTCTTCATCTTAAGACCATTTTTAATACGTACCATCAAATAGTCTTCATCCGTATCATCTGGATTGGCCCTAGCTTCTTCTATAATTTCTGAGATAAAATCAAAGTGGATATCTTCAGGGGACTCATCTCCCTCTTCCTCTTCTTCTTCATACTCTTCATCCTCTTCATATTCCTCTTCATATTCCTCTTCAGAGGCCTTCACATCAACTTTTTTCATGGACTTCTCCACTTCTGGTGTCGTTCCATCAAGGGCCTTTATTCCAAAGTCCAGCAGCCTTTGAAACTCCTCATCACCAACCATATCGTAGTGAAGGTCCGTTTTAGTTAGCTCATCTGTGAATAGGTTTTCTACGTAGTCATAATCTACGATAGATTTGTTATCCCCTTGAAGAAAAAAAGAATCATCATTGGAATTGTAACCCACATGTGATTTCAGGTGTGATAGAGCATTAAGAAAAGAAGTCGATAGCTCATTTGGTAAAGTACGTTCTGTTGCTGTCATAGATTAATCTCCTATTATAAGTTATATATTGTGCTAACTTCCACATCCAATACATTCAATAGTCGAATCTATAGGTTTAATGTCATTAAGTTTCATTTCCATATTATGAATTTTCCCCTTAACTTCCATGTCCTCCCATAGATTACCGGTCAGTTTTTTCTTTAACTCTTCAATCTCTTTTTCAATTTTCAATTTGGAATCTTCCATGATCGCCTCCTTAAAATCGTTTTTAATAATTGTGTGGTAATTCTATTTTAATCGGGCAGGGAATTTTACTCAAGCCTAGTTTACGCGATAATCAATAAAATAAACGCGTATAATTTTACTTTGTGAAAGTACCTTATTAATCCCTTCCACCATTTCGGACTTAATTTTTTCTACACCACCATCGGATAGAAGATCATCTGGGTTCTTTTTATTGGCTATCTGTATGATGACATCCCTAATGATACTTTTTTTGGCCTCAAGTTCTTCTATGTTTTTGGCATCGATTTCAAATCGAGGGGTTATCTTAAGATACCTTCTTGGCCCATCCCATTCCGCAAGGTTAATACTCATTGGTTTTAACTCAAACAATTGCTTGGCGCTTGTTTCTGTTGATATTTGCACACCTCGAGAAATGAGGTGCTCTTTTTGAAACTCGAGTAATTTGTCATTAAGTCCTATTTGCCTCACAAATAAAACGATCAAAACGGTAAAGTTTATTAGAGTTATGATGATTAAAATAAAGTTCTTTTTGGCCTGTACTTCTTCAACCTCTACGGCCTCATCAACTTCTTGGATCTCTTCATCTGCCATTATATTTCCTTCTTAGCTGATCGAGCATCATTTGAACTTTGGATCCTAAGCTTTTAGGAGAGTGCTTAGCTACTTGCTTTTCAAGGCCTTTTAAGTACTTTAATGGCCAATTTTTTTGAATTTCATTGATGATCCAATGGGGAACAGAGCCCTTGGGGTCTATATGAATAATAAGCTTGACCTCTGTTTTGTCTTTACTCTTAGGTCTTAGAAAGATGGCGCCAACACTTAGTCTGGCGCGTACAAAATCTTCCTTAATGGGATATTCTTCATGTTCAATAGAATGGGCCCCTACAACAAGATAACCCTCTTCATGATCTAAATAGAGCTTGTTATGTACAATAAGGTCACGATTAGTGAGCGGCCAGGGGAGAAAGTGAACATCTCTTGTGATAACTTCTATTTCACTACGTTTTTCAACAACGTACTTATCGATGAGACTAGGTGACCACCTTTTATGTTCTGAAACTCTCCTGATCAAATCAAGATAACTTTCAATTGGCCCCTTAAGGACACCCTTTGCCTTAAAAGCAAATAAATCACTTTCCGTTAAGTCCTTAGAGTAAACGACGATGCCTTGGCTTTTACGAACCTCAACCCAAGGGTGTTTATCATTTTTGATTCTATCTAAAATGGCATCGGCGTGAGTTAAACTAATAAGTAATGCTAATAAAATAAACATACTTATAATTTAACGTATTGCTAATTTAAACGGTAGGAATTTAAGGGTGACTTTTTTGGTCGATAAAAAGGGGATGAGTAGCTCATCCCCTTAGTATATTAATTAAAAGAAACAGTATTGGTATTTTCAGCTTCTTGAGATTCAGAAGCTACAACAGCAGCAGGAACTTCTTTAACTGGTGGAACGTATTCAACACCTTCAAGTTCTCTGATAAAGCCACTAAAGGTTCCTTCTTGACCTCTAATAACTCTGTTTAGATCTTTAACCATACCATTGTGAGCATGCTTTGTTTCTAGAACATGCAGAAGTTGGATCAAGGTTCTGTAAGTGATATCTTCTTTCGTTTTATTGTCGATAACAGTTACATCGTTTCCTTCTCTGATTACAGCAGCAATTTCTTCTAGTGTTACGTAGCAGCTTTGCTTTGTGTCATAAAGTTTTCTGTTCGCATACCTTTTGATAAGTCTTGAGTTTTCCATTGTTTTCCCTTTGTTTAAAAAGATATGGCTTTCTAACATCATGCTAAGGACGGTGTCTAGATATTATACACGGCAAGAATTCTTAAAACATCTTACATTCTTAACTAAAAAGGATTAAACTACTGAATTCTCAAAAGATGCACCAAGTCAATTAAAGTCACTTAGGTTATAACTCATGACCCGAACTAACTTATTATTGGCCGCAGTTCCATCAGCAGAAGCGTAGTAGGATATACTGACCCTATTAGGAGTCACTTTTACATAGGCGTAACCAAACTCTCTTAATGCCAAA
>JBMSGH010000032.1:0-21346 GCA_049415445.1 Bacteriovoracaceae bacterium
CACTGAACTCCCATATCTCCAGCTAAGAAAAGGTCAAGAGAATTATCTGGTACTAGAAATCCAGTGCTACCTTTCCAGTTTGAACTTCCAGCGAAACCAGCACTCGTTGAAATTCTCTCTGAGTAGTCATGACCATTATCAGAACCTAGATAAACACCGTAGTTGAAAGCACCCATTTCTCTAAAAAATCCACCTTCAGCATTTGGAGTGGTACTTGTACCGTTATCACCCCACTCAGCTACCATGTAGTTTTTTGTGTGGTTAAGATCAGCTGGGTTTCTGAAAACATTTCTTGTGTCACCCATGTAGTAAGAACCAAGAGCATTGTCTTGTCCTAGAGCTGACATTCTAGCTTTTGTGGCATAGGCACTTGTGGAAAGTACTGCTAAACCTGTGGCAATTAGTACGCTTTTTTTCATTTTGTTTCTCCTTAATAAGGTAAAATTACTTTTATTTCCATAATTGGATTTATAAAAATTTAAAACTTACCTAATAGTTTTTAGTAAGTGTGAAAATTTGTCAATTAGTTAAATGCTAGATTTATAAGGAGAAATGAATTAACTGATTAAAATACTCTTTAGAATTTCTTGATGAGTAACGAAGCCGCGCATGAAGTGCGAGACGTTAGAAGCATCATATGCGAAGTTATCCGTTTTGATTTTTTCTTCCTGTAAAGGAGCGTTTACCCCGAAAAAGAAAAGACCCTTTGAACTAAACTCTTCTTTAGGAAAACAAGAGTCGTCAATATTTTGGCAAGGCGATTTAGGGGTAAGACATACGTATTCTTTATAGGAAGAACCCTTAAACTCTGGAAAAATTTTTTCTAAATTTTTTTTCAAAATTCTTATTTTTTTTGAAACTTCTTCTTCAGAAGTATGATCTTTATCTACAAAGGCCAAAAATTGAGCGCTTTGAAGAGAACCACTTTTAAACTCTCCAACAAAGTGTCCCCACTCATGGGTATAACTTAGAGGGATAAAAATTGTTTCTTCTTTATCTGTAATAGGTTTTTCAAAAATAAATTTAATGATTAATGAAAGATGTGTCCCTGCGCCATCACAAAACTGAATAAATTCATTTGAAAGCTCTGCCTTATCTGAATAAAGATTAAGAAATTCTTTTGGCCCTAATCCCCAGTAAAGGTTTTCAACGCAGTAAGACTCTCCGCTTGAGCAGTGAAGCTCCCAATTTGCATCATCTTCTGAGTAAGAATGAATTTGCGTTAATCTATTTTTAAGGTGACAAGAGTTAAGCTCTTCTAAAAACTTAGGATCTTTAAGATAAGGAAAAACCTCTGTCTCATTAATCTCTAAATGATCTTGGGTGAAAAACTCTTCACCCCATAAAAGTTTTTCCGATTTTGATCGGCCATCAAATTTTTTAAATTTCAAATCTTTAAAAAACTCTGCTCCTGAATTGATATTTTTAGTCATCTCAGGAAAATAAGTTTTAAAAAGAGAGATATTCGCCTCTCCTCTTAAAGTTGAAGGGCCATCAAGAATTAAAGAAGAATCATCTAAATCTCTTTCTGATAAAAGAAAAACTTTATCCGCCCCAAATTTAGTTTTGAGTTGATAAAAAAGAGCTAATGAAAAAATATCATCGCCAACTACAATAGTATCTTTAAAGATTCTATTGCTTGTTTTTTCTTCTTTTTTCTTTAAACCTCTAAGAGCACTAAAAGACATATATCTTCCTATTTTATAACTAATTTATCTCCGGCCCTAATCATCCTATTTTTAACCACTGAAAGATTACTACGGATAAGAGTGTCTAAGCTGGTTCCTGTTTTTCGAGAAACATCCCACAAAGTATCACCTTTTTTAACCGTATAATAGGCCGTTGGTTTTCGTATCAACTCCCCTCTTCTTTGGGCCAGTTTAATACGAGACCGATACTTACGTCTACGGACAACACTCTTACGAGGTTTTTCATAAAGATCCGCATACATTCTATCGCGCTTACTTTGCCCTAAACGAAAGGGAAGGACAACGCCCTTTCCTTTTTTTAGAACATTATGTGCTCCCATACCATTAAGATCTTCTAAGACATAAGACTTTAACTTAAACTTTCTGGCCACATCTCTAAGAGTCGCTCTTCGTCCGCGGATATGGTAGCTTTGAAAGGCCGCTGCTTTTAAGTCTTTTTGAACACAACATTGAGTAAACTTTTGTTTAAACCCTTTAGGAACTCTTAAATAATATTTTTCCACTTTTGGAGAAACAAACCAGCGCATAACCTCAGGGTTAAGCCTTCTGACTTCTTTATATTCAAGCTCAAGCTCCTTAGCTAACTCAATAAGATCAGTTCCCCCAGCGATCTGAATTTCTTCAAAGTCTAAGGGCTCATGGAAGTCAATATCACCAAAGCCAAAGGAGCGAAGGTTTTTTCCTATGATAGCAAGGGCCATAATTTTAGGAACATAATTTTTGGTCTCCCGCTTAAGATAACGTCCATGGGTAAGGCGCCAAAAGTTTTCTGTTTTATAACGAGAAATGGCCCTGGATATTTTTCCTTCACCGGCATTATAAGCGGCCGCGGCAAGCTCCCATGATTCAAAATCTTGATAAAGCCTTTTAAGGTATTTGGCCGCAGCAATGGTTGCTTTAATGGGATCTCTTCTTTCATCGGTGTACCAATCAATATGAAGGCCAAACCTTTTACCTGTATAAGGCATAAACTGCCAGGGACCTACGGCCTTGGCCCAAGACTTAGCGTTATTTTGAAAGCCACTTTCGGCCATGGCCAAAAAGATAAGATCTCTTGGAAGACCGTACTCGGCCAAAATTTCAGACAGCAAAGGTGCATAGCGACCGGCCCTTTGAGAATAACGCTCGAAAAAGCCTCTTCCCCTATTTAAAAAATAGTTGAGCCATTTTTTAACTTGATCGTTGTAAACAACGGGGATGTCAAAATAGTAATTATCAAGATTGAGGTGTTCGGCCCCAAATAGATAGTAGCTTTTTTGCTTTGATTTACCGTTGGCATCAATATCTGAGCTTCCAATAATTTCAGAGACACCTTTATTGGTTTGTATAAGGTGTTGAACTTCTTTTGATTCTTTTTGAACTTGTTCTTCGTTTTGGTTTTTAGTGAACATTTTTGTCGTAGAACAAGAAGCAAGGACTAAGGTTAACCCAATGATTCTAATCATATTTAGACACCTTTAGTTATGAGGTCTAAGAGAGATTCTATCAACGGCCTAGTACAAGTGTAAATGGAGTTGATTGCCTAATTTGGAATTTTCTCTAAAAAGGCTATAATCAACACTATGCACTACTTATTGCTTTTAATCGCCCTTAATCTTTACGCGGAAGTCACCCCACCAAACTTTGACTTTGAACTGAATCAACTTGAGCTTTTTAAACCTGGATCAACCAAACAGGCCATCGAAGAAAAATATAAAAATGGTGAAGATATTGAAGAAGGGATCCGCCGCTATGGTATTGAACACCAGAAATTCCTTTTTCCTATTTTTGTCCGCTACGAAAATGAGAAAGTTTCTGGGTATTACGCAAAACTTCCTACCTATTTTCTTCACGACGTCTTTCACCAATCCCTCATCAATAAAATTGGCAAACAAGACAAATACTTTAAAAAAGAAAACTCCGCCGTGTATATTTGGAATAATAAAGATGGATTTAAACATATCTACAGTGCTTCATGCACCATCACCTGCTTTCCCGTCTTTTATGCTGTCTTTAAAGCTGAAGATGAACAAAATAGCTTATTTATAAAATTTAACTCTTCTTATAAATAATCGGATCTGCTTTTTTATTACAAAAAACAAAAGAGCTCACTCCAAAAAGAATCATACCGACACAAAGAATTTGTCCCATCGTCATGGTGTTACCAAAATAGTAACCAAGCTGAGAATCAGCTTCTCTAAAGTACTCAACGCTAAATCTGGCCACGCCGTATAAAACAAAATAAATAGAAAAAAGAAGTCCATGATGCTTTAGCTTAGGTTTAATTAACCATAAAACAATAAAGACCAGAACACCTTCTCCAAAGGCCTCATATAATTGGGATGGATGTCTTGGGTAAGGGCCACCTTCTTTAAAGACCATGCCCCATGGAACGTCTGTAATTCTTCCGTAGAGCTCACCATTAATAAAGTTACCTACTCGTCCAAAAAAGACTCCAATTGATCCAGCGAGTACAGCAGAGTCAAGGACTTGAAGAAAGGAGATTTTATTTTTCTTAGCAAAAAGATAAAGGGCCACAATCATACCTGTTATAGCACCATGATAAGAGAGCCCTCCTTTCCAGACGGCCAATATTTCTCCAAAATTATTTTTGTAATAATCCCAATTGTATATAAAGACGTAGAAGAGTCTTGCTCCTAAGAAAATTCCTACAATGTTGTACGTGATAAAGTTATCTACTTCTTTTTTGAGGATATGAAGAAATCCTTGGTCCACTAACTTTCTAAGTAAAAGCGTAGCGATACCAAAGCCGATGACGTACATCAATCCATACCAACGGATTTGAAGGGGGCCTAAATTAAAAATGATGGGATCAATAATATCTGCATTCATTTAGGCATTTTGTATGAAGAATTATCTAGTGACAAGTTTAAGCGACGGCCTGGTTTGTTTTAACATCTGTTGGCCTAATGACTCCTTGAACGAATTGAAGAAGGGTTCTTAGGATCTGTCTGACGGCGGTATTGTTGCCTAGGTCCATATAAGAAGTATTTAATGTCAAAAGGGTGAGAAGCTCTTCTTTTGATCTCATTTGTTTTTCTCTTTTAGAGTAGTGATCGAATTTAACGATATTTAATCGAGGTTTAAACTTTTGAATTTTTTCTCCATCGATGATCACTTTTTTATAAACGTCAAAATAGATAACTTCCCCGATGGATTCATCTTTTTTGGAAAGAAAAAGCTCATTTGTTTTAAGACTTCCCCAAAAGCCTATCACTCCAATTGGGGCCAGAGCGTAGGAGAGGTATCTATTTATAATAATATTAAAATCGGTGATATCGGCCTGATTTTGACCAAAGTCACTAAAACAGGCCATTTCCCAATCTAGTGCAGCATAAGAAAAGACCATCATGGCCTGTCTGGCAAAGCGGTATACTTTATATCCGTCTTGGGCGACGAGAGACTCTTTCCCAAAACGGTCACTATCGAGGGCCTCGTCAATCTGACGCGCAACAATATTTGAAGCTTCCCTAATATGAAGAATACGAGCATTAGGAGTCGTTAATAGATCACTTCTAAACTTCAGATCATCCTCATTATCTAATGGAGTGAAACCCAAGTGCTCTAAATGACTAAGAATCTCAGGGTAGAACTGCTCCTCATCAATCTTAAGGTAAATGGGATAGCCTAACTCTTTTCTGAACTGTAATGTGCTCATGACTCCTCCTAAAGGGCATTTCGGGACAGAGCGTTCAAAAGTTGACGAGACCCCTGAAAAGAAGAGCTTTTTGCCTAGCTGTTGTTGACAAAAGCCGGCAAAAGTCCTAAAAATCACGTTTCATAGACCAAATTTTAGGGTGAAAAGTCCGCAGAAATGGGCCCCTAAATTTGTCATTCTAAGGAGAATACGCATGTACGGTGTAGTAGAAATTAAAGGACATCAATACCTCGTAAGAGCTGGTGATGTTATCGACGTTGATAAACTAACTGACGAAACAGGTTCAGACGTAAGTTTTGATTCTGTTCTTTTTGTTGGTGGAAAAAATCCAGTTGTTGGAAAGCCAGTTGTTAGCGGTGCTAAAATCAGCGCTAAAGTGGTAAAACAAGATAAATCTAGAAAGATAATTGTTTTCAAGAGAAGACCTGGACAATATCAAAAGAAAAGAGGGCATAGAACTCACTATACTTCCCTACTCATTACTGAGATCGTTGACGGTCAGGGAAACAGTGAAAAAATTGATGCTAAATCAAAAAACGCCCAAAGATTTCTAAAGTAGTAGGAGACTAGAAAATGGCACATAAAAAAGCGGCAGGTTCCACAAGTAACGGTAGAGACTCCAACCCAAATATGTACGGAGTTAAAAAATTCGGTGGTGAGAATGTTATCACTGGAAATATTATTGTAAGACAAGCTGGTTCTAAGTTTCATGCTGGACCAGGAGTTGGTACAGGAAAAGATTTTACTCTTTTTGCACTAAAAGATGGGAATGTTAAGTTCTCTTGGTACAACAAGAAAAAGCAAATCGTTTCTGTTATCTAATTTTTTAATAAATTATATTTCTCAATAAGGGGTGTAATTATAACACCCCTTTTTTTATGTCTTTTGCAAACCTAACAATCCGTATTAAAAAGAAGCCTTATGAAGTTTGTCGATGAAGTAAAAATTACTGTTATTTCGGGAAGAGGTGGCCATGGCTGCGTAGGCTTTCGTAGAGAAAAATTTGTCCCCGAAGGCGGGCCAGATGGCGGTGATGGTGGAGATGGTGGAAACGTCATCTTCCAAGCAGATACTAATCTTAATACCCTCGTTCATTTTAGAGGGAAAAAGGTCTTTAGGGCCGAAGATGGTGGTAACGGCGCTGGTAGTCAAAGACATGGCGCCAATGGTGAAGACCTTATTATTCGTGTTCCAGTAGGTACGCTCATTAAATATAATGACGAGATCCTCTATGATCTGGCCGAAGAAGGACAAACCATTACCTTGGCCAAAGGTGGACGAGGTGGCCTAGGTAATGCCTATTTTAAAACCAGCACAAACCAAACCCCTCGAAAGGCCACTGATGGAAAAGATGGGGAGGAGTTTGAGGTTGATCTCGAGCTTAAACTGATCGCAGATATCGCTCTGATTGGTCTTCCCAATGCTGGTAAAAGTACTCTTATTTCTCGAATATCTGCCGCCAAACCAAAGATCGCAGACTATCCCTTTACTACCCTAGAGCCTAATCTTGGAGTCGTCTCTGTCGACGAAGAAGTCAGCTTTGTCGTTGCCGATATACCTGGTCTTATTGAAGATGCGAGTGAAGGTAAAGGGCTTGGAATTAAGTTTTTAAAGCATATTGAAAGAACAAAGTCCTTTGTTCATTTAGTCGACTGCTCCATGTGCGTTGAGCCATATGAGGCCTTTGAAGATTACGTCACGATTAAAACGGAGCTTGAAAGGTTTGATCCTAATTTATTATTAAAAAGAGAGATTGTTTGCTTAACCAAAGTAGATGCTATGACGGAAGAGGAAATCGAAGGTTATAAAAGCTATTTTGAGCAGCAATTAGATAAAAATGTCCTGGTTATCTCATCGGTGTCTGGCCGAAACATAGACAAATTAATCCAGGTTATGCATAAAAGCTTATCAAAATAAGGTTAAATTATGAGTAACGCATATAACAATATTGAAATCGACAAAATTATAGACTCAGAGCAATTTGAGTTCCCTCTTAATATTGCCATGGCCAGTGCATGGGTAATGGGTAACCTTAAAGGTTCTAACCTTAAGATCTATGACATGTCTGAAAAGTCTTCTTTGGCCGATTACTTTGTCATAGGGTCTATGAGTAACTCGGTTCAGGCCAATGCCGCTGCTGAGGAAATTTCATTTCAATTAAAAAGACTTGGTTATCCTTCAAAGTCGATTGAAGGAAAAGATGGGGCCGATTGGGTTCTTCTTGATCATGGCGATATCATTGTTCACATCTTTTTAGACGTTAGTCGTGATAACTATGCTCTTGATCAGCTTTGGGGTGACTGTAAACAAGTCGAGATTCCTCAAGAGTATTATTTCAGTGGTTCCGATGAGTCTGGTAATAATGAATCTGGTGAAAGTTATTTCTAATGAATAAATTGACTATCATCTCAGTAGGTAAACTTAAAGATGACGGCCTAAGAAAAATTGAAAACGATTACCTCAAAAGAATCAATTCATTTAAAATTGAAATCATTGAATCCAAAGCTTATTCGGAAGATAAGGATAAAGAGGCCAAAAAGGTTCTTGAAATTATCCGCTCTAAAGATAACTCTCCCACAATCATTCTTTTATCTGAAAGAGGACAGCATTTTGATAGCCCTGCCTTTGCTGAGTTTTTAAATAAAAAACAAGGCCATATTTTTCTGGTCTTTGGTGGGGCCGCCGGACATGGAGAGGAAATAATTAAGTCTGCTCATGCTGAGCTTTCTTTAAGTAAACTGACCTTTGCTCATCAATTGGCCAGAATTGTTTTAATGGAACAACTCTATCGCGCTCATACCCTACTGACGGGGCATCCTTATCATAAATAATTAATCAAATAAAAGTTCTGGATTTTCAAAGCAAAGCTGAAACTCTTGGCCAAGATTGGCGCCATGGACTCCATCAATAACCCGATGATCAAGGGTCACTCCTATGGTCATAATAGGACGAGCTTGCACTTGATCATCAATAACCCAGGCCTTTTTCTTAATCTCTCCCACGACAACAACAGCTGGTGTTCTTGAAAAGGGAACAAGTGGTGCTAGGGCCTTATCAACTCCCATAGATCCCACCGAGGTAATCATAACTGAACCAAAGGGATCACGGGGAAGGCCAGGAAAAGGAATATTAAGGCCATAAACGATCCATGAGCTAAGATCTAAAAACAGACCGACTAATGACCAAGGGATCCATTTAACAAGGCCTTGATTTTTACGAAGTTCTTCGTCTTCTCTTTTTTTAACTTTACTGGCCTTGGCCTGAAGTGTTTTTGCGATTTCAAAAAGTTTAAGGCTTTCGGCCTCAAAGATCTGAGTTCCTCCCAAATCGGCCCCTTCAATTTCGGATCCTTCTTTACCAGGCATATTCACTTGGAAGAAAAGATCTATATGCTCTCGGAGATAAACTCGGTTATTTCTAATAAGAGCGTTGAGTTCAGGTCTTTTTTTGAGGCAGTGGCATATGGCCTTGGCCACAAGAGAGGTCGGGGTTATTTTGATATTATGTTTTTTTTCGTAGTCCTCAATCTTTGATAAGGCCTTGGTCATATCAATTTCGACAAAGGAGTAAATAGAGGGATCTTTGGCCGTTTTCCACATGCCCATGGCGAGTTTTCGCATGGATGAAGGATGAGCAAGCTTTTTTAATTTAATATAACCCATTGAGCTTTAATCATAACCTGAAGAGCTAGTATATCAACACTCTTATTTATGGGAGCGTGTTCAATGAGTAATAGATTTGATAAAGCTTAAGGAGTGAACGACCTATTTACGCGAGGCGACTTAATGAAAATACTTTTATTACTCTCACTGTTTAGTTTCTCTGTTATGGCCTCTGAGGTTGATTCTGACTGTACCTATAGAGGCCTTAAGCTTTATGGGAAGGTTAAAGTGGTTCAAAGCTTTGCTGATATTGAGGTTAAAGTTGTCAGCTCATTTGCAGATCTTAAGGTTAAGAAAGTGAGCTCCTTTGCGGACTCTTGTGGGCGGTGGCAGTTTGTTGAGAGCTTTCCAGACTTCACTGTAAAGTTTGTCGATTCTTTTCCAGATATTGAAATAAAGTTTGTTGAATCCTTTCCTGGTCTTTGATAACATTAAGCATTAAATATTACTGAGCGTTGCATATCGACGAGGTGCTCTCAACTCGCTATACCGACCAATAAAAAAGATTATAAAAAGGATTAACTATGGAAAAGATCAAAGTTGCCAACCCTGTTGTAGAAATTGATGGTGATGAAATGACCCGTATTATCTGGGCCTTCATTAAAGATAAGCTACTTCTTCCTTATCTTGATTTAGACCTTAAATACTTTGATCTTGGAATGGAAAGTAGAGAAAAAACGAAAGACCAAATTACTGTTGATGCTGCCCACGCCATTAAAGAATATGGTGTTGGTATTAAGTGCGCCACCATCACTCCAGATGAAGGAAGAGTTGAAGAGTTTAATCTTACTAAAATGTACAGATCACCTAACGGAACGATTAGAAATATTTTAGGTGGAACCGTTTTTAGAGAGCCTATTATCTGTGAAAATGTACCTCGACTTGTGCCAAATTGGACTAAGCCTATTTGTATCGGAAGACATGCTTTTGGTGATCAATATAAAGCAACTGATTTTCTAGTTGATAAACCAGGTAAACTTACTATGACCTTCACTCCAGAAGATGGTTCTGAAGGACAGTCTTATGAAATTTATAATTTCGATGGGGCCGGTGTGGCCATGGGTATGTATAATACTGATGAGTCTATTGCTGGTTTTGCTCACGCTTGTTTCAATCAAGCGATGAATAAAAAATGGCCTCTCTATCTTTCAACTAAAAATACAATTCTTAAAAAGTATGACGGTCGATTCAAAGATATCTTTCAAGAAATCTATGACAAAGATTATAAGAATAAATTTGAGGCCCTTGGAATCACTTATGAACACAGACTTATCGATGATATGGTTGCTGCTGCTCTTAAGTGGAATGGTGCCTTTGTTTGGGCCTGTAAAAACTATGATGGTGATGTTCAGTCAGACACTGTTGCTCAAGGTTTTGGTTCTCTAGGCCTTATGACTTCAACACTCGTAACTCCAGATGGAAAAACGATGGAAGCAGAAGCGGCCCATGGAACTGTTACAAGACACTTTAGAATGCACCAACAAGGTAAGCCTACCTCTACTAACCCAATTGCCTCTATTTTTGCATGGACAAGAGGACTTGCTTTTAGAGGTAAACTTGACGGAAACCAAAAACTTATCGACTTTTGTCAGACTCTAGAAAAAGTTTGTATTGAAACAGTTGAGTCTGGAAGTATGACTAAAGACCTTGCTCTTTGTATTCATGGAAAAGATCTTAATGAATCTCACTACATGAACACTCAAGACTTTCTTGAAGCTATTAATAAAAACCTTCAAGCAAAGTTTAATTAACAGACTATACTACTCCGCTATAGGGCGGAAAATTTTTCCTCATGTGATCTTCCGTTTGGGCCGATACTAAATGGAAGGTCATGGAGTGACCGCGATGAGGCAATTGGAGGCCAAAACCTAGAGAAAGAGGAACATCGCATGAGGTCGGTAATTACATCGTCAAGAAACAGAACAGTTATTAAAAAATGTCACAGCTGTGGACACGTTATGGAATCACGAACAGAGGTTCAAAAATGTGGACAATGTAAAAAGTCATTTCTTCCCACTAATTATCACAATAAAATCACCGCTAAAAACTCACTTGAATTCTATGACCAGTTTCAAGAGGCCGAAGAACTAAGCGAAGAGCTTTTGGTTAAAGGCATCCAGGTCCTCTGGTAAAATAACGCAAATTTAATGGTGCAAGAGGTAGGTTCTTGAACGAGCGTTCATGATAGTTTTAATTCTATGGAATTAAACACATCTACCTCCTCCCAGTCTTTTCACCCCGTTGTTCTTGAACTGCTCAAAAAAAGAGGGCTTGATACGGCGGAAAAGCTCAAAGAGTTTCTTTCATGGGACCTTAAGTCTCTTCCTCTTCTTACAGAGCTTAAAGGCCTTAAAAAAGCATCTGAGCGCATCTTAGCTGCTATTGAGAATAACGAAAAAATTGGAATCTATGGAGACTATGACGTAGATGGAACAACATCTTGTGCCCTGTTTTATTATTTTTTTCAATTCATAGGTGTTGAGGTTGAGCTCATTCAACCAAGTCGTTTTAAAGAAGGCTATGGTATCCACCCTCCGGCCATTGATAAGGCCTTCGACGATGGCATTAAAGTTCTTATTACTGTGGACTGTGGTATCACAAACTCAGAGGCCGCTGATCGTGCTGTTGAGTTAGGGCTTGATTTAATTATTACCGATCATCATACGGATGCCCTTGAACAGATGCCCAAGGCCCTCGCCATAGTCAACCCTAATAGAAGAGACGAACCTACTGACTCCCCTCTTCGAATGCTCAGTGGTGTTGCTGTCGCCTTTGTAACTTGCCTTCAAGTCAGAAATGATCTGATTGCACAAAACAAGCAATGCCCAAGCCTCTATCCACTGCTTCAATTTGTAGCAGTGGGAACTATTTGTGACTTAGTTCCTCTTAATTCAATTAATTTAAAGCTTGTCCGTCATGGATTATCTCAAATTAAAAATACTCAATTTACTGGCCTAAAAACTTTTTTCACGCCTGAAGAAAGACAAAGGCCCATCCCAAGTGAAAAGTTAGGCTTTCATGTTGGCCCTCTTATTAACTCAAAGGGGCGCTTAGATCATCCTGAAATGGCCCTTAGATTATTAATTGCTGATGATGGGCAAAAGGCCTTTGAACTCTACTCACATCTTGAACACTGCAATCGTGAACGAAAGTTTATCACTTCAGAAGTTTATAACGAAGCAGAACAGAAAATACTTCAAGAAGTTGAAGAAGAAGACTTTGCTATATCTATCGTTTATGAACCCCATTGGCATGAAGGTGTTGTCGGTATTGTGGCCTCTCGCTTGGTTGAAACATTTAAAGTGCCGGCCATTGTATTTACCGATGCTGAGCAAGAGGGTGTTATTAAAGCGAGTGCAAGAAGTGCAGGTGAATTAAATATTTTTGATCTTCTTAATGAGCATAAAGACCTTTATATTAAGTTTGGTGGCCATAAGGCCGCTGCGGGACTCTCCATACCAAAAGAGAATCTTGAAGAGTTTAAAAAACGAATGAATCAAAGCTTAAAAGCTATCCCTGAAATTGAGAGAACTCGAACTCAAACCTATGACTTAGAGATTCGTCCTTCAGATATTGGCGCTCCACTTGTGCGGGACCTTCAAAAATGTGAGCCCTTTGGTAATCTTAATGAGAAGCCTTTATTTAAGCTATCAGGAATGAAGCTTGATTCGTTTTCAATTCTTAAAGAAAAACATGTCAGGTGGAACTTTTCTCACCCAGATCTGCCTAAAAAGTTTCAAGGAATCAGTTTTAATTATGTGGGTAAGTGGGGACATTTATCCCCACAAGAGCTTGTTCGTTATCAAAAGCAAGGCGACTCCCTCAGCCTTTTCTTTTATCTTGGAGTTAATCATTTCAGAGGAAATGAGTTTATTCAACTCCTTGTACAAGAGGTTAGGCCCGGGGCCATTTAATCTCTTATAATTTCAACTTTTTCAATAACCACATCTTCAACAGGTCTATCCATCATTGCGGTTTGAACTTTTCCAATTTTTTGAACAATATCAAGTCCCTCAGTTACTTTACCAAATACCGTATGACGTCCATCAAGATGAGGGGTTGGTACAAGAGTGATAAAAAACTGAGACCCATTTGTTCCTGGGCCAGCATTGGCCATTGAAAGAATTCCTGGGTGATCATGGGCCAGATCATTTCTACATTCATCATCAAATTTATAACCTGGGCCTCCCATACCACTACCTTCAGGACATCCACCTTGAATCATAAAGTTATCAATAATTCTGTGAAAAACTAGGCCATCATAATAGGGGCCTTCTTTGACAGTTTCCTGTCTTCCCTCAGCTAAGTTAATGAAGTTCCATACAGTTTCTGGGCATTGCTCAACAAATAGCTCACCACTAAACTCACCAAGGTTTGTCTTAAACTTGAAGCCAACTTTTGTTAGGTCTTCTTTATGTTCTGATTTTTTATACTTAGATCCAAACATGATATCTCCTTCTAGTAATATTTAATTTTAAACTTTCCCTTGAACTCTGCAGGTAAAAAGAATCCTTTGGGGATATAGAAAACAAGTTCTTTATTTTTTAAAAAATGATCAAAGTGCATATGAAAATAAGAAGCAGGATGTCCATTAGGATGAAATATGGTAAAAAGCTCTGAAGAAACATTTACCATATTTACATCAGTAAAATTTATTTTACTCTGAAACTGTCTCATTTCATTTTGATTAAGGCATAAGGAAACTAAAACAGGTGGCGCCATCTCCATTTCTTTTCCATTGAGAAGCCTCTCAATTTTTTTAGGGTTCTTTTTATAAGGATCCACCCATACCAAATGGAGTCTCTCAAAGGCCGGTATCTTAAGAGTTAAGAAGTTAGACTGAATTTTATTAAGGACATTATAAAAAAGTTCTTCCTCATTTTTTATAGGAAGAGACTTTATGCCAACTTCTTTTTTAATTTTGTTGTATTCTTTGTTGAACAGGACTTGAAACTGTAAGGCCTTATGATAATCAAAAGAGAAGCTATTCATAAGCTTTTCGAGATTAATATATTTTAATGAAGATTTTGAGCAGGCCGCACTTTCTACGACATGCGCCCATTTAGGAATATCCGATAAAAAATAAGAATGTGTCTCTGACAATTCAAGATATTCATCAAGGTTTCTTTTCCCATTACCAATAGACCCGTTATTAAATGAGCAGCCAACAAAGGTAATAAGAAAGACGTAAATTATATTTTTCACTTAATCCTCTCGTTTTGAAAAGAACTTGGCCCAATCCTCAAGCATGATATCAACCTCATTTAAAAGATGACTCATTTCAAAGACTTCAAGACCTTGCCCTAAGGTATAAAAACCTGGCTCGGGGTGAATTACATTTGTTGAAAAATCACATTGAAGGTGTGAATAAAATGGATGAAGCACTCTTTTTTTCTTAAAGACTCCAACCACTTGAGCAGTAATAGTCTTAGACTCCTCTCCCCCTTGAAAGTCGGCCCTTTCAGTGCTGACAAAAAGATTTCCTGGGTGATCATAGAGTCTATCCATGGAAACGATTGTATGGTCTTCAACTATTTGAATATTTCTTTCCGGAAGATTAGGTCTTTTGACTTTTACCTTTTCATAATCTTCTAGCTGCTCATATTGTTCTAGCTCTTTATGATAAGTTTCTAGTTTTTTCTTATAATGATCCTCATTAGTTCTTAGCACTTCTTTATAAGTATCTTTAAGCGCTAAGGGATAACTTCCTTTTGAAGGACGTAAAAGAGTAATATTTTTTGAATGAAGATAGTCTTTCATTTCTTTTAAAGCTAAAACCGAAAACACATCATCACCAAGAATGATAATATTTTGGGCCTCTTTCGCTTTTTCTAAAAACTCGCCTAAATCTTCAGCACCATAAAATAACCCCTCAGTGGCCCCAAGGTTACTTTCATTAAGGGCATACTCTCCACCAAGACCACTAAAAGCTTTAGCGTTGAGGTTCTCAGAAGCATCAACAATAAAATCAAAGTCTTCATAATTTTCATAATTCTGTTCAAGGTGTTCAATGAGACCTTGATCAAATTTATCGTAGACGCCCAATTCATTTAAAGATTCTTTATTAGGAGTTTTATCATAGACCACTCTAAAGAGATCAAGCACTCTGGAGCGGTTTGGAATTTGCTCATATTTATCTAAAAAGCGCTTTGAGATTCTTTTAACTTTGGCCTTAATAAGGTTTTGTTGAATAAACTCTTGATTCCAAATCGGCATAAAGTAGTTATGAAAATAGCTTTCAGGACAACATTTATTATTATCAAGATTAACAAATGTTCTTCCGTATTCAGAGCTTACTTTATTCCAATCTTGAAGTTCTAATTCAGGAAAAAACTGAAAGAGATGCTTCCAATCCTCGAAGGGATCTTTCTCAGAAAAAATCTTAAAACTTCCACCTAATTGATGGATCTTCAGGGCGGTTTCTAAAACTGATGGCCCTTGACCTAGAATGGCAACTTTCATGCCCTAGCTCTACCATTTAATGGATAGTTCTTAAAGATTTATGCGACGTATTAAACGAAATAACTCTTTATTTCATTATGATCAACTGTAGAATATTCAGCGAAATTATAGAGAAAATCGATAAATGACTCCAGCGCCTTAAATGATGTTAATGACTTATCAAATTCACAGCCATATCTCATAAAGGCCTTTCCACCACCTTCAATTTTTTCCATGCTATATTTAATTTTCACAAGAACCGGAATAAAAGATTTTTCAGAGAAATACATCCTCATCTTAATCTCCTCTTCTTTCTCATACCGCTTATCTTTTTTATGATTCCAAGGGATTTCAAACATACACCCAGAGCGTGAGACATCTATCAATTTAACTGGATATATGGTTCCTTCATTATCCAAAAGCGTATATGTTCCTAAAATATTTCTAAATAAGATTCTTTCAAAACCTTGTCTTTTTTCTTCAATATTTTGACTTCTCTTTTCTACAAAATCTAAGACCTTACTCATAAGCCCCTCTTTATTAAATAAATGGCAACTTAAATATCGGGTACTAAAAAAGTCTTAGGAATTAACAGGTAGGTTTTAATAATAAGGGGAAATTTTTACCACTTAACTAAAATTTCTTATCCCAGTCAGGGCGGGAATCAATCTCTTCTTTCATTCTTATAAAGGACTCTAATCTCGAATGAATAAGCTTCGTTTCATACTCATCTTCATCTAACTTATTAAAATAACAACCTTTAGAGTTTTCATTGTGCTCACAGTTTCTAAACTGACACTGAACAGCTAGTTCCTCGACGTCTGGGAACAAGCTGATGAGCTCTTCGCCCATAATATCCTCAATGGAAAATGATCTAATTCCAGGAGAATCTAAAAGCGCAAACTCTCCACAATCAATAATCTCAGACCAAGTCGTTGTATGAGAACCTTTACCTGATTTATTAACCTCTTGAGTTCTTAGTTCATAGGTATGTCCTGATATCGCAGTAATAAGGGAACTTTTACCCACTCCAGATTGACCTAAGAATAAGGCCGTCTTTCCCTTAATCTTCTTTTTAATATCTTCTATACCTAGCTCTAAAATTTTCTTTTCATAATCCTTGTCTTTACTTGAAACCTCAAAACAATCAACGCCTAGGGACTTTAATCTATCACTTTCAAACTTAACATCAAGCTCATCATTAAACTGGTCCATCTTATTAAAAATAAGCAAGGGTACGATCTGCCATTGATGGGCCCGTACAAGGAAGCGGTCAATAATACCTTGCTTAAAGGCCGGCTTGGTCACAGAGCTTACCACAACAAGGTAATCCACATTAGAGGCCGTAATTTTTTTCTTCTGCTCTCTTATAGATAAGCGGTAAATCTCATTATTTCTCTGTTCAACTTCATGTATCTCATAATTTTTATTTTGTTCATCAAGCTTTAGTTGAACATAGTCACCGACAACGATTGTGTCTTTACCTTTGAGTAAATTGCCTAAGGCCTGGGCCTTAACAAACTCACCAGTTTCAATAATTTTACATTCAAATTGCCTCTTAGAGGATTTATAGACACGAGCTCTAATCATAATTCATTACCCAATTGTAAAAGGCCATAAGGAAAAAACTTATTATGAGGATCATAAACCTGCTTTAACTTTTTAAACATAGATAGCTGGTTTTTTCCTATATATGGCCTTATAAATTTTTGTTTAATAATACCTATACCATGCTCAGCAAAAGGAGAGCATGGTGTATGACTCATCTTCTCATAGAGCTGATTTAAAAACTCTTCACAATCTGACATTTGTTCTTTGGTGGGAAGAAAATTAAAGTGAAGATGAGCATCCCCAAAATGACCAAAAAGAAGGTATTCTATACCAATTTTTGTGGCCTTTTTGTATTGTTCTAAAAGGCCTTTAAAATCCTCTTTTCGAACCTGAATATCAGTCCCTCTTTTAATCAAATCATTCTTTGCTATATATTCGGCCACTGCCCTTGGGACTCCCTTACGAAGCTCATGATAAGACTTTTCAGGAAGTTCTAAAATATTATCAAGCTCAAAGTTTGAAAAAAGACCTTCTACAACCTTCTCAAGTAAAGAGCTCTTCACCTCAAAGCAAATAATATCCTTATCTTGAAAAGGTCTTTGCTTAAAGTTCTTTATTGAATTCCAATCAAGAAGCTCACAAGCAGTAATAGCATCTCTCCATGATTGAACTTTTTCAAAAACTTCTAATAGCTCAGATTCATCCTTCTCCCACCTTTGAACAGGAAGAACAAAATAACTTAACGGCTCATAGGCAACTGTGTCCATAACAAGCTCAGTGATTACCCCCAACTGACCTTCCATTCCAATCATCACATCACATTCATTTTGAAGTTTAGGAAAAGGAGCATTTTTAAATTGATCATACTTTTGAAAGTCAGCTTGATATTCCAATAACCCTTCAAGCTCTAAAGACCTCCGTCCATCTAGCTGATGAACCACCCCATTATAATCCATATACTTTAATGAAATAATTTGATCTCTAAAGGGGCCAAAACCAAAGCTTCTTTCCCCTGTCGCTGAAGTGGCCGCACCAGCGCAAATGCAAGCTAACTCCTCTGTCGGAGAACACATAAGCTCTCTATTTTTAGAGCGTAGAAATGCTCTTGCTTCACTCCAAGTTACAGAGGCCGAAACAGTTAGATGATTTTGATCCAATGACATATTTTTAGGTAATAGACCAAGCTCAATAACTGACAACTCATCATCGCCCATAAAGGACTCTATTTTTTCATAGGGTATAACTGTACCTGTCTGAGAAGATAGTGCGAGGATCTTTTTCTCGCTATGTATCAACTCAGATAACTCTTCAAAACTCTTAGGGGCCTTCTTTATAATTGGCATTAATCACAATATAGGCATCTCCTAACGAATAGGCCATTTTACTTGGGCCCTACAGAATTATTTCTTATCTCTTGACAGGTACTTTAAAGGAGAATAGATTCTCACCAGATCTTTTAGCATATCTTTTAGCTAAATTATTGAAATCATTGCGGTTCCGTAGCTCAGCTGGATAGAGCAACGGATTTCTAATCCGTAGGTCGCAGGTTCGAGTCCTGCCGGAATCGCCACTTCAATCCAATAAATTTACCTATGCCTATTCTCCTTGGTAGCAAACTGCCCCCACAAAATTCATAACTCATTAAATTCTCGTAGGAAAAAATAGTAGGCCTAGAAGGTAAAACATTTCCGTACTATAATAGCATAGGGCATTTCGGGCCTTGAGCTTTAATTTCAAATCTCAGTACCGAAAGGGATTATTATGAGAAACATCATTATCGTATTCACTCTATTTATTTGCTTTAACTCCTACGCCCAATCAAGAGCACCGGCCGTTGAGCCAATTCTAACTATCGTAAATGAACAAGAAACTGCTGTGGCCCCCTCACAGGCCAAAGGTTTTGACTTTAAAAAAGAAGAGAATGAATTTATTAACCTTGAAGTTCTTCTTAAAAACCTAAGTCAAAAAAGTGGACGAGTTCCTCTTGCCATCACAATTTTATTTTTAATGATCGCTCCTGCGGCCATTTCTTTTTCCATACTAAGTAGTGTTAAGAATTTAGAAAAAGAAAATGAAATGGAAATTCTTTTTGAAGAAAAAGCTCCTCTTGAAGCGCCTATTTCTTTGGATGATTATAGAAATTCAAAACAATCAGAAGAAGACTTTAAAAAAGCTGGTTAATTTTTTGGGCCTTGGAAAAGCAGCTTTAATCCAGATTTGATATACCGTTGTGAAATAACTGTAAAAATACTCACACTTTCTTTTTTAACAACCTGTTCCCCATCAGACTTAGAGTATAAATATTCATCCTTTTTAAACTCATCCATCATATCTTCTTGCTCTTGATTACCAGTCATCTTCTCAAAGTTCCATACCTCTTCTTCTTGCTTCTTCTCTTTTATCACCTCTTCTTTGGCCTCTTTTTTAAGATTTTTATAAGCAAGTATTTCGCTGTCTTTTTTAATTTTTTTAGACTTCTTAGCATCAGAGCTTACTTTGTCTGGACGATTATAATAAATCTTTGATGGAATATCTGCCCTATCACGAATCATTTTAAGCTCAGGCATCTTATTTTTCATATCAGTTGCAAGCTTACCTAATGTTTCAGGTGAAATATCTAGTGGTCCTCTACCTAACTTTCTTTGCCTGTCGTTAAACTTTTTTAGCCATTGCTTACCTGCTTCTCTAACGGCCGCTGCAGAACGAGATATCTCAGAATAATTGAGATAACCCAAAGAGCCAGGGTCTGAAGTTATTGAATTAACCGATGAACCTAAAGTTCCTAAAGGAAGTGCCTTTCCTATGGGTCCTATTTGAGACATATCTATTTTCATTTTGTAACAAGCATTACCTTGTCCTTTTGGATTCTTATAATCTCTGCATTTACACATAGGATCTATTTGTCCATCAAAAGCAACACAACCTCTTCTCTGTTTTCCCTTTCCTTCAGAGTAATCTTTTGCTTCTTTAAATATTGATGAATCAAAGGCGGCCCAATACCTCTTACATGTCATTGACTTCGTTCTTTTAGGATTTCTTTTCCCAGAAGGGGTATAACAAAAACATTTTGGTTTTGACATATCCTCTCTATCGCCTTTGTCTACACAGCGACCTTCCATCACACTTTCAAAATTCTTTTTAATCTTTTTGATTTTTTCGATATTTTTCTCTAAAAGCTTTTTATCTTCTACGACAAAACCTAAATTAAGACCCGCTACTAAGGTTCCCATTCCTGCTAAAACTGAGACACCTGGTGAAGTTGTAAAAAACTGACGAAAGTGTTGAAAGGCAGGGCTTTTAATATAATTAAGTGCATAACTAAGACCTATTCCTCCGGCAACAGAAGCTGCTCCCGCACCAATCATTATTCCTGCCTGTTTTCCCTTATCTTTATTACGCTCATCTTTTAAAGCATCATAGGCCGAGTCATCAGCACCTTCTTTTTTATCCCACACATGCTTTTTACCATCAGTTCCTGTACCATCATCTTTATCAAACTCTAAATCCTCGCCCCCCGTACTTATTGAGTCTGCCATGGCCTTTGGGAATACTAGGTTGGCCACAAACTCTGTATTTTTACGATAACTCTTAAAGATATGTTGAAGAGCATTAACTAAAGGGTCTATATTTTTTATATCAAATAGACCTGAGTCTACCATATCTTGATATTTATTTATTGAAGGAGATTGAATTTTTCCGCTAAGTAGATCCCTCCATTCTTGATCCAGTAAAAGCACATCTTCTAACTTTTCTTCTCTTGGTGCTTTAAGCAAGTTAGGGTCCGTTATTATCTTGGAGATACTTTTATAAAACTGTAAATCCTTGTTTAGGTAACTTTGGTCATCATTTTTATTCCGCTCTTCAACATCATTCGTTTTGTCTTCTTGATTATCGATAGTGTTTAAAATCTTACCAGGTACTCTTAAACCTTTTATAACCTTACCACCCTGTTGGATGACCTTATTCCCAAAGTTTTTTAATCCTTGAACTGTTTTGGCCTTAGCATAGTACAAATCAATTTCATTCATCCTACTGTTATAGGCCGCCAAATCATCTGCATTTGTAAATCTTTTTTTGTCAGCATCTACATGCAATGAGGATTTCTCAAACTCCAATTCTTCGAGTGACATGTCAGATGGATTTTTTCTTTTGGTAATATCAGCCTGATAACTCGATCTGTTTGAAAACTCATCAACAGCATCATCTTGGAATTTTTGTTTATCAGCATCAGGAATATCTGCATCTTTTTTAACATTATCGTAATTACTGACCATATCATCACTGGTCATATCTTTCATTTCATCTTTATTTTTTATTTTGCTCGG
>JBMSGH010000033.1:0-19748 GCA_049415445.1 Bacteriovoracaceae bacterium
TCCTGTACAACTAATAATATGGACCTTGTCATTTCGAATCATTTCGGCAAGGGAGATTCCAATTTCGGCGGTACTCATGGCCCCAGCTAGGGTAATCATCATTTTTCCATTTTTCTCTAAATGGGTAATATAACTATTAGAAGCGTCAACAAGAGCAGCACTATTAAAATGCAAAAAGTTCTTTTCAATAAAGTTTGTGATGGGACCAGCTTCCATAACATTTTTCTCCAATAAAGTTATTTCAATTGATTATATACATTTGAGGTTGAGCTAATGACAACAAAAATGAGATATTCTAGACTTATGAGGACTAAAAAAATCATTGAAATTAGAAATGCTGATTCAAGTGATATTGATGAGATTGTTAAAGTAGTTAAAACTGCTTATGGTGAGCTTGGTACTTATAGACCAGAAATGATCCGAGGGTAAATTAGTAACTTTAAAGAAGGATGTTTTGTAGTTTTGCGAGATGGTGAATACGGTAGATATGGATATCGCAGAGTTATAGCTTTGGTAAAAATTGCCACGAGGCAGTTTGAGGGGAAATACATAAAAAGTTGATTGGTGTACTTTAGAAAAATAAAAAATTTAAGTTTACATAAGAATTAGAGAGGTTTGTTTTCTCATATTGACTTCCATAAAAATGTATCTAAGATTTTAAATACAGGAATTCGAGCATTTTTTTTAAGGAAAGGTAAGTAGAATCTAATATATATTGAAAAAATCAAATTGATTCAAAGTTATTATTCTAGAAGTCAATTAAAAAAAAAGGGTATTAAGAAGTGAGATTAGGAATTTTATCAAAAGACTTAAAGTCTTATAGTACAAAAAGATTGGTTGAAGCTGCAAAAAAGAGAAATCATAAAGTTAATGTTTTAAATACATATAAGTTTGCTCTTGATCTTGAAGAGCTATCACCAGATTTATTTTATAACCGTAGGAGAATAAGTCATTATGATGCAATTTTGCCTAGAGTAGGCTCTTCCATTACTTATTTTGGGACAGCTGTTGTTCGGCAGTTTCAACAAATGGATGTGTATACTCCAAATACAGCAGATAGCATTTTAAACTCTAGAGATAAGCTTAGAAGTTTTCAAATCCTTAGCAAACATAATGTCGGTATTCCTCCAACAGCTTTTGTAAAAGATAAAAAGGATGTCCTACCCGCAATTGAAAGAGTTGGTGGAGTTCCTATTATCATAAAATTATTAGAAGGAACTCAAGGGATCGGTGTTTTACTAGCACATACTCTTGAGTCAGCTATATCAATAGTAGAACTTCTCCAAAGCCAAAAGCAGAACGTTTTGATACAGAAATTTGTAGCTGAAAGCAGAGGAAGGGATATTAGGGCCATTGTTGTAGGAGATGAGGTCGTTGCTTCAATGAGAAGGACTGCTCAAGGGCAAGAGTTCAGGAGTAATGTTCACCGGGGTGGAAAGTCAGAAGTGGTGCAGCTGGATGATAGTTATAAAGACATTGCTATTAGAGCAGCTAGAATTCTTGGGCTTGGAATAGCGGGGGTTGATATTCTTGAAGGAAAAGATGGGCCGCAAATTATGGAAATAAATTCATCACCTGGACTTGAGGGAATAGAAGGTTGTACTAAACTAGATGTTGCAGGAAGTTTTATAGATTTTATCGCATCAAGAGTGGATTATCCTGAAATAGATTTAAGGGAAAAACTAACAGTCAGCAAGGGGTATGGTGTTGCTGAAGTGGTTATACCAAGTGGTTCCGAATACATTGGCCATTCAATATCAGAGTCTGGGTTACGTGAAAAAGATATCAATTCTTTATCTCTTCATAGAGATGGCAAGGTAATACCAAACCCCAAAGGGGACAGAGTGCTTATGGCAGGAGACAAGCTTTTATGTTTCGGAAAGATTGAGTCAATGAAAGATTTAATACCAGAAAAAACACGCAAGAGAAGAAAGCCTAGATTGAAAAAACTAAAAACTAAAGAAGTTGCTACAAATGAAAAAGAAAATTAAAGAAATTGATCCCAAAGTATTAGTTATTGGGAAAGAAAAGGTTCTTAGAGGTCAAAGGAAAAAAGTACTCGTAGAATCAGCAGCACTTTATGATTATACAAAGTTAAACATACCTATAGAGGTTGTTCGAGGTAATTCCAAAGGTCCAGTTCTTTTTATTAGTGCAGCAATACATGGGGATGAAATAAATGGCACTGAAATAATTCGCAGAATTCTCAAGAGAGTCAAGATCAAGAACCTATGTGGAACACTTATAGCCATACCTGTAGTAAATGTATTTGGTTTTAATAATAAATCTCGCTACCTTCCGGATCGAAGAGATTTAAATAGGTCTTTTCCCGGCAACTCTAAAGGTTCCTTAGCCGGAAGACTTGCCAAAATCTTTATGACAGAAGTTGTTTCTAATTGCAGTCATGGAATTGACTTACATACTGGGTCTATACATCGAACTAATCTTCCTCAAATTCGCGCGTGTTTAGATGATGAAAATACTAAAATATTAGCTGAAGGGTTTGGTGTTCCTGTTATTATTAACTCAAAACTGCGTGATGGGTCCTTACGAGAAGCTGCTAGGAAAAAAAATGTATCAATGCTGCTTTTTGAAGGGGGACAAGCTCTAAGGTTCGAAGAAAATATAATAAGGGTGGGCCTAAGGGGATGTTTCTCTGTTATGAAAAGTATCGGAATGATAAAATCAAAACCAAGCTTTAAGAAAAAACCTGAAGAGAATAAAATTTTTACTGCTAAATCAAGTCATTGGGTTAGAGCACCTCGAAGTGGGGCCTTTAATACCAAAAAAAGAATAGGTGATTTAATTAAAATCGGAGATGTGTTGGCAACAATTTCTGACCCGTTCGGTCAGGAAGAAACAGTAATATATGCTGAACATGAAGGGATCCTCATAGGAAGTTCATTGCTTCCTCTTGTTAATCAAGGTGATGGTATGTTTCATATAGCGACCTTTGATGATTATTCTGAACATCTTACAAATGCAATTGAAGAACTAGAGATTACAAATTAACATCGGTTTTTCTTTTTTATCATGAAAAGTTAGAACCTATTCTCGATTAAAATAGTTTAATTGCTTTCCTATTTTTTCATGTCTTTATCAAATCAATATGGAGGTCTTGTTCATATTTTATTCCATAGATATTTTTCATCTTGTGTCCTATAATTGATATTGTCTTTATAAATAAAAAGGCTTTTTATGAAATTGTTTTTATTATGTTCTTTTATATTCCCTTCTTTAGTATTTGGAGCGAGCTCTTTCCAGGAGCTGAATTGGTATTCTGAGGTTTATCCTCCTTATAACTTCTTGGATAAAGATGGAACTCCTGATGGTATAGCAGTTGAACTTTTGAGTGCTACTCTTGTTCACTTAGGATCTAAAAAAACAAAAAAGGACATTAAAATTGTACCTTGGGCAAGAGGTTATAGAAAGGCACAGAAAAAAGGTAAATTAAATTCTATTTTTTCTACTACAAGAACAAAGGATCGAGAAAATTTATTTAAATGGATAGGCCCTATTTCAAAAACAACTATTTCTATTATTGGTTATGATACATTTGAAGAGCTTAAAAAAGAGGATTTGATAAAATATAAATATGCCGTAATAAGAGATGATATCGGTGAGAATCTTTTAAAAAAGCTTGGCATTCCAGAAAAGAATCTAATTAGAGTGGCATCTATTGAGCAAATGTTAAAATTAATTCGTGACAAAAAAGGCAAGAAAAAAGCTGATTTTATGGCCTACGAACAATCTGTTGCTACATATGAGGCAAAAAAATTAGGCTTTGATGTGGATGAATACCCTGCAGTATACACTCTTAAAGAAGGTGAGCTTTGGTATGCAATTAACAAGTCAGTTGAAGATAAGGATATTGTTACTTATCAAAAAGCATTAAATGCAGTTAAGAAAAAACCGTCTGTTCGTAAATCTCTATGGAAAAAATTTAGGTTCAAACCCTACTAAAACTTAAAATAATTTTAATTTATTTTTAAGGATACATGGTCATCAAATATTTCTAGTTTAACTTCTTTTTCTTCATGAAAATGTAAAATTCTGCTATTATGGATAATCAAAATATTAAAAAGGTTTTTCTTATGAAAGTTTTTTCTTTAGTACTGGTTTTGATTTTAACAGGATGTTCTTCTATTACTGAAGGAAGGTTTAAGCGTTCGATGGCCTCTGTAGAAAACGCAGGTCAGTTAATTGACATCAAGGAAACCAAAAGACGAATTGTTGTCTTAAAAAATGGCGTAACAGAGTCTTCAAGAAATATACAAAGAGAATTTGCAAGAAAATTTAAGGGTACTCGAGGACATATATATAGGAAGGCCATAAAAGGTTTTGCTATTTCATTACCTGAAAATGCTTTGTCCGTTATTAAAAAGGATAAAAGAGTTAGATATATTATCAACGATAAGCCGATTAAGGCCTACTCTCAAACATTACCAACAGGAATCCAAAGAATTAATGCTCATAAAAATTCATTGGCGGCGATTGGAAATGATGGGGGTAATGTAGATGTTGATGTAGCGGTTATTGACTCAGGAGTTGATTTAGACCATCCAGATTTAAATATTTTTAGAAGTGTAAATTTCGCTAAAGGAAAATCAGCAAATGATGGTAATGGGCATGGTACTCATGTGGCCGGAACAATAGGTGCAATTGATGATAATAATGGTGTTGTAGGTGTTGCTCCCGGAGCTAGAATTTGGGGCGTTAGAGTTCTAGATAATAAGGGAAGTGGTTGGACTTCAGATATCATTAAAGGAATAGATTATGTAACTCAAAACGCATCTCAAATTGAAGTGGCCAATATGAGTTTAGGAGGAAGTGGTTCTGATGATGGAAACTGTGGGTTAACTAATAATGATCCTATGCATGAAGCAATATGTAATTCAGTATCCGCAGGGGTCGTCTATGTTGTTGCTGCTGGGAATGAAAATGATGATTCAAAAAACCATACTCCTGCTGCCTATGATGAAGTTATAACTGTTAGTGCTTTAAATGATATTGATGGACTTCCAGGAGGACAAGGCGGCTCTAACGATAGAGGTGATGATGATACGCTTGCCAGCTTTAGTAACTACGGTGAGGATGTGGATATTGCAGCTCCAGGAGTAGATATATATTCTACTTATAAAGGAGGTGTTTATAGTACTATGGATGGGACTTCCATGGCAGCTCCTCATGTCGCTGGAGCTGCGGCACTGTATATTGCAAAAAACGGAAAGCCACTCGATGGCAATGATGTTTTAAATGTTAAAAATGCACTTATAAGTATGGGGTACCAACAAAGTGGTCCAAATGGTTTTTTTGGAGATAAAGATTCTTTTGCTGAACCGCTATTAAATGCGGAGGCCATTGACCCAATGGGGCCACCAGAACCTAGTGTAATCTTAGGTTTATCTTCTAATAAAAGTTCCTACAATACTACTCAAGGAGATAGTGTCGCTGTTATTACAGCTATGCCAAGAGATGAAAGTTTAAATCCGATATCGGGATTAGATTCCAGTGCCTTTAGTTCTCAGCTAGACTCAAATAGTACGAACCTTCTTTTTACGGAAGATTCAACAAGTGGAACTTATAAGGCCAATTTAGATATAACGGGTTTAAGTGATGGAGACCATAGTTTGAGTGTTTCTGTAACTGATTCAAGAAGTCTCTTAGGAAGTAATAGTCTTTCTTTTAATAAGACCAGTACTGCAATTTCAATTATGCATGTTGAATCTGTTAGTTATGCCCTTTCAGGTGGTAGAGGTGGTGATAAAAATTTACTCGTCTCAATTGAAGTTATGGATCAGTCTTCTACACCAGTTGTAGGAGCGACAGTTTCAATTGATTTATATAGAGCAGGCAGTTTTATAGGGTCTGGCTCGGGTCAAACGGAGTCAAATGGTGTTATTACATTTCAATTAAGAAATGCTAGTGCTGGTTGCTATAATACTACTGTAACAGGTGTTACACACCCAGATTACGAGTATGATTCTTCTAAAAACAATCCAGACCCAGGTTTTTGTAAGTAGTTGAAGCTATGTAAGAATCTGATCTAAAGAATGAATTATTTCCCTTTTAATTGAGGCATAAGCCTTTTAATTTGTGGCGTGGTTACTTGGATGGTAAGAGATGACCTAATGAACACGAATTGAGGGTATTTTATGAAAAGTTTCTTATTTAGTATTTTATTTTTGGTCACTTTAACTATCAATATTGCTAAGGCCGCAGACTATGTCCTTATTTGTAAAGGTGGTAGGTTAGTAAATATCACATGGCAATTTCCTAGCAATAGTGGGACTTATACAATAGAGGACTTTGATATTGTCTTTGGTTTCTCAAAATCTCCTGTAAAGGCGGATTACCCTTACTCCAATATGCCTGAAGGTAGTTGCGCATGGACTGATCGTCCTTTAAACACCAACGAACTCTCTTCTTTAGTTATAAGAAAAGCTCCATTTATTGGAAAAATGTCTTTTAATGCTAGATCTAAAAAGATTATAAACTTAGAGCCGGCACTTGATGTTGGAGTTTCAGACCATCAGGCTAAAGTAAAAATGCTTAAGCTATATATGAAGCGGGCCGGGAATAACCAAGGAATTCTTAAGTTTAGGGCCAAGAGTATGCCAGGTAGTGATAAAAGATTACAAATTACTCGCTTGGGGATTTAATTCTAATGTTGTGAAGGGGGTGTATACCCCCTTCAAATATATATGGCTAATCGTCCCAAGAGGCCATATCATCTACAGACTCTTCTTCTGTAGCAGGCTGTTGATTGGTTGCGTTTTCTTCTTCTGGGATAACCGTTGAAGTAGAACCCTCCGCAGCCTCAGAACTTTCTTCATCTAGAACTACAGCTGATGAATCCTCTTCTGTGATAGCACCTTCCTCCTGAGCATTAATGTTAAATGCGCAAAGCATTAAAATCATGGCAAGGAAACATGTTTTTTTGGTTTTACCTATAAGGTGACTACCAAAATTGTTTTTAAATCTCATAGACCCTCCTATAATAAAGGCATTGTTAAAAACGAGTTTTTACATTTTAGATTTAGTTTTCTCATATACTTCAATCTCACGTACCCCTGTAAATCTTCCTATTTGGGGGGTTCCAACTAGGATTATCTATCATATTGCAAATTAGGAAAAATCGTTTTATTTTTAAAAAAGGTTAGGAAAAAACTAACTGAAACTCAGGGAAGGTTTTATTAATGGATAGACTTAATTTTAACCATTTGTTTTATTTTTATATTGTATCAAAAGAAGGCTCAATTAAGGCCACCTCTGAGAAACTACATGTTTCACAGCCAACAATTAGTGACCAAATAAAACTTTTAGAGGAGTTTCTAGAAAGTAAACTCTTTGAAAGGAGAAACAGGAGCATGATCCTCACAAAAGAAGGTAGGTTGGCCTTGGATTATGCGGAGAAAGTCTTTGATTATGCAAATGAGTTAACATTTAGACTTAGAAATAAAATTAAACTGCCCAAAAAAAGCATGGATATTGGAATAACTCAGTTTATGTCTCACTATTTTTTATATGATTCCATTACACCGCTATTTAATCAAAGTGAGATATCAATTAATATTAAGGAAAACCAAAGGCATTTACTTCTCGCAGAGTTGGAAGAGGGAAATATTGATATGGTTTTTACAGATACGAAAGACGATTTATCGAACTCTATGAGGGCCTATAGGGTCGGAGTTAATAAGACCTTCGCAGTAGCGCACAAGAAATTTCAAAAGTATAAAAAGGGGTTTCCTGAGAGCCTAAATAATTTACCATTTTTTAATTACACAAATGAATCTTTTTTGAAATATGAGATAGACCTTTTTTTTACGAAAAACAACTTATCTCCAAAAATTATTGGCGAAGCTGACGATGTCGATTTTTTAGAAATAGTGACATCAAAAGGACTTGCTTTTACTATAGTTCCTGAGGTTGCACAAAAGCGGTTTTGCCAAAATAATAATGTTATTATCCTAGGTGAGTTGAAAGAACTACAAACATCTGTATGGGGTATTATTAAAAATTCTTATAAAGGTCTTGGTTATAAACTATTAAAAGACCAACTTTGATTTGGGAGAATGATGAAAAAAAATGTGGAAATAATAAGACCAGATCACTTTGAACCAGAGAAACACTTTTATCCAAAGGCCCTTAACTCTCAATTGCATGCCATGGTTGGACATTTTATGAATTTGGACCAGGAAAGAGTGTTAAATAGATATATTCACTTAAATCCTCAAGTAGATGCTGATTTTTTAAGAGGAGTTCTGAAATATCAATGTAAGCATTTTTTTTGGGGAGGGGCAGATTTATTTTATGTCACAACTGAAATGGGAAACCGAAGAATGGTTGTGCTCGAAACAAACTCTTGCCCTTCAGGGCAAAAATCGATGCCACCAAGAACAGACTCGGATGATCATAGAGGTTATAGATATTTAATAGAGAACTCTTTTTTACCAGCTCTTAAAAAGAAGCGTCTTCCCAAAGGAGCATTGGCCGTAATCTATGATAAAAATTATATGGAAACTTCTGGATATGCTTCAACTATAGCAGATTTAACAGGTGAAGATGTCTATCTAATTCCTCATTTTAATAATCAAGATCAATATATTCATTTTGAAAATGGTGTGATGGTTTTGACAACTTCTAATGGGACAAAAGTAAATATTCGTGCAGCTTTTCGGTATGTAACTCAAAAACCTTGGAATAGGATACCAGTCACTTCAAAAACATTTATATTTAATTCTACACTTGTTTGTCTTTCTGGAGGAAGAAACAAGTTGTTAGCAAACAAAGCATATGAAATATATAATTCTGAGATTGCAAAATCTGGCCTGAAAATTAATATGCCTGAAACTATTAAAGATGTTAGTAAACTTGAAATACCACTATGGGTTCAAAAATTTGGTGGAAAAGCAGTAATAAAGGTCCCTTATTCAAATGCAGGCCAGGGAGTATTTACTATTACCAATAATAGAGAGCTTCAGGCTTTTATGGAAATGGAGCATTCATATGATCAATTTATAGTACAGAGTTTAATAGGTCATTATGATTGGAGCTCAACAACTGAGCACGGTAGATATTTTCATATTGGGACAATTCCAAATAAGAAGGGGAATATTTTTATCGCAGACTTAAGAATGATGGTTTATTCATCACCAGAGGGCCTTTTCCCATGTGCTATTTACGCGAGAAGAGCGCGAACACCTTTAAGTAACAAGATCCCTGATGATAGCTGGGCAGTTTTAGGGACGAACCTTTCAGTAAAAGTCGATGAAAACCAATGGGATTCGGATACTTCGAGATTAATGCTAATGGATAGAAAGGACTTTAATGCATTGGGATTAGGGACAGATGATCTTATTGAAGCCTATATTCAAACTGTTTTAACAATTATCGCTATTGATAAAATGGCCCAAACTTTGTTGAATAAAAAAGGTCTGTTTAGACAAAAGCTGTTTGCCTCGCTTGATAATGATGAGTCTCTTATTAAAGAAATCTATTCATAAAGGGTATTGAAGTGAGTAATATATTAACGATTAAAACGAAAGATGATTTGAAAATAAATGCTCTTAAAAAAGGGACGATTCATAGACTTCAAATCCACTTATCTGATAATTCTCTTGGTGTCCCATGGAGAGTACCACTTGTTATAATTCGAGGAATTGAAAATGGTCCGATATTCGGTCTGACAGCAGCAATACATGGTAATGAGTTAAATGGTATTTCAACTATTTTTAAATTGATTGAAGAAGTTGATCCTAGCAAATTAAAAGGGACTCTTGTATTGTCACCAATTAGTAATGTTCCTGGCTATCTGATGAATCAAAGGTACTTCTCCGATAATATTGATTTAAACAGAATAATGCCAGGTAAACCACAAGGTAAAACCAGTGATATTTATGCTCATCACTTTGTGACTAAAATTGTTAGTAAATTTGATTATTTACTTGATCTACATACTGCTAGTCATGGAAGAGTTAATAGTTTGTATTTGAGAGCAGATATAGAAAATGAGGAAACAAGAAAATTAGCTTATCTACAAAACCCTCAGATTATAGTTAAAAAATACGATGAAGGTGGAACTTTACGCTCATGGGCCAATGATAATGGTATACCTACCTTAACTATTGAAATAGGTAACCCTAATACTTTTCAACATCCTTTAATTGATGAAACACTAGAAGGAATCATGAATACTTTGAGGTATTTGGGAATGCTTAAAGGTAAAGTTAAAAACTTAGTAACAAATGCTATTGTTTGTGATCAATCCTATTGGATTTTTTCTAAAAAAGGAGGGATTGTTGACGTTTTACCAAATCTAGCCGATGAAGTTAAAGAGGGGCAAGTTATCGCCAAAGTGTATGATGTATTTGGAAATGTTAAGGAACAAATACAGGCAGATCGCTCTGGTATAGTAATTGGTAAAAACGTTCGTCCTAATTGTGATGCTGGAACTCGGGTACTTCATTTGGGTGTAAATATAATAGAACCTAATCCTCAAATGATACCCGGGCATGAAGAATATGAAGAGTTTTAAAATAGTGCTGTCTAATTGATATAGTAATATCTATAGCAACTTATATAAATATCAGTATATAATAACTTTATGAGTTCTAAATTTGAGACAGAAATAAAACGCATAAATGGATATTTAAAAGAAGTTGTGACCTTCTTTGATTCATCAGGTAAACCACTTTCCCAAGTTATAAACCCTTTGATGGTTGAATTTAGACCAAGAGATATCTTACAAATTTTTGTTGGCGCATTTTTGGTTGCTGCCCCACTTTGTTTTACTGAAGAAGTATGGAAGTTAAGTGAAGAGTTAAAAAGAACTAATGTGTATGGGTTAGGTGCTGTTTCAGTAATAACCGTAATACTTTTTATTTATTTTAACTTTTATCGATATAAGCTTAAAGGTCATATTTTCGAGTTTATAAAAAGAGTTTTAGCGACTTATGTCATTACAATAAGTAGTATAGTTTTAATCCTTTTGTTAATTGATAAGTTTCCTGTTCAAGCCGAACCTTATGTGGCCTTAAAAAGGGTTATTATTATTGGTTTTCCTGCCTTATTTGGTGCTGTGATTAGTGATTACTTAAAATAATGTAATTTCTACAGCTATTTAGGCCTTCTTCTTAAGCTTAAACATCACTAATAAAAAGCGAGAAATGACAACTCCTTAAGTTATTGGTAGGAATTTAATGTGAAGATTCCACTGAACTTTATATTTATTTGTGTTTTTAGCTTTTTAGCTTTGGGAGCGTCGAGTCATGACCATGTAGGTGATCAAGATCTAGCAGAACAATGCTCATCTTGTATTTTTTCTGGAAAGCTAAATAAAGGTTTAATACCTCCACCACGCACTTATTTAGTACTTTTAGAACCATTAGAAATTGATTGTAAGCTCTTTATAAACGTTGATATCATTCTCGAGAGGTCAACGTATAAGTCAAACTTAGTCCGCGGCCCTCCTTTAATGAGTTAACGAAACATAACTTTTTTAACAATTTAAATAACGAGGAAATAATGAAAAATATTTTAATTACAATGATATTATTAGGATCACTATCAGTTAACGCACAATCACTGTCACAAATGTCTCGAGGAAATAAATTTAATCCAGCGATAGGTTTAAATGCACTTACCTTATATCGAAATGGCTCGAGAGATATAGAAAATGATGGTTTTTCTCTTCAGGAAATTGAACTTCAATTTAGTTCTGATGTGGATGCTTATTTTAGGGCCGAGGCCACAATTGCTCTTCATCAAGAGCATAGCGAAGAAGAGGAAGGTAGCGAAGAAGAGCATTCCCATGATTTTAAAATAGAGCCTGAAGAAGTTTTTGTTGAGACAATTTCAATACCAAACTTCACTATAAAACTAGGAAAGTTCTATGCAAATTTTGGAAAATACAATGCTACTCACTCACATGCGCTGCCTTTTATTTATAGAGGAAAAGTTCAAGAAGACATGTTTGGTGAAGAAGGCTTGGCCGAAGTTGGTTTAGGAGTATCTTTTTTGGCCCCAACGTCTTGGTTTAGTGAAGTTTCTGTTCAAGCACTACAGCCAACGAATGAGGATTTATTTGGTGACTCTCATCACTCAATGGCCTATGTTTTAAAATGGAAGAACCTTTGGGACCTAAGTGATGATTTGACTTTAGAATGGGGAATTTCAGGGCTTAGTTTTTCTAACCACTCCCATGACAGTTCTTCTGAAGATAAAACAAGCCTATACGGAACAGATCTTACATTTAAATGGAGACCGATAAAGGATGGGAAGTCTTCTTCATTTATGTGGTCAACTGAGTTTATCCATAAGAATGACAAAAGTGGGGAAGACCATGATAAAAATGGTGGAATAACTTCTTTTGTAAGATATCAGATGGCCCAAAGATGGTATGCTCAAGCTCAGTATGAGTTTCTTGGTCTAGGAAAAGATGAGCAGAAAAAAGATGTAAATTCCTATACGGCCCTTTTGGCCTTTATTCCAACTGAGTTTTCTTCTGTTAGAGCACAATATGATAGTATTCATGATGGCGCTGATAAACCAGAAAATCGAATTTCTCTTCAGTTGAATATTAGCATAGGCGCCCATCCGGCCCACGTGTACTAAAAAAGGGGCCTTAATGAAGTTTCTGTTTTTATTATTAATTTTAGGATTTTCACTAACGGCCCACTCAACGATTAATGTACTTACAACAACTACTAACTTGGCGGACATTGTTCGCCAAATTGGTGGTGATAAAGTAGACGTTGAGAGCTTGTGCAAGGGAATTCAAGATCCACACTATTTAGAGGCCAAGCCTAGTTATACTTTTAAACTTTCAAAGGCCGATCTTCTCATTAGTATTGGAGCAGGGTTAGAAGTCGGCTGGCTTCCTTTGGTTATAAGAGGGAGTAGAAACCCTAATATACGGGAGGGGCAACCAGGACATTTAATAGCTTCGCAAGTTGTTAATCTTTTGGAAGTAGATGATGAAAATATATCAAGATCAAAAGGAGATGTTCATCCTGAGGGAAATCCTCATTTTATGCTCAGTCCTCACAAATCAATTGAAGTTGCCAAGGCCATCTCTTCAAAATTATCAGATTTAGATCTAGCAAATAAAGAGGTCTATGAAAAAAATGCTAATAATTTCGAAGAGAAAATGAGGAGTCTTATTAAAGAGTGGAAGGCCAAAATCCCAAAAGGGTTTAAAGTAATTTCTTATCATAAGACTTTAACTTATTTTTATGAAGACTTTGAAATAGTTAACGTTGATGTTTTAGAGCCTAAGCCTGGTATTCCACCAACCGCTTCTCATATTTTGGGTGTTATTGATAAATTAAAGAGTCAGAAAATAAAAAAGATTATTGTAGAGAACTACTTTGATGAGACTGTGGCAAAGAGAGTAAAAAAAGAAGTACCTGATGTTCAAATTGAGCTCGTTCCTGTCGCTGTTTCTGGTAAAAAGGGAATTCAGGATATTTTTTCTCTTTATGAGTATCTTGTCTCAAGGATTGGAGATTAAATGGAAGCTTTGACCTTTCTATTACCCGCTTTTTTTATGTGCTTAGTTTTAGTCGGAATTCACTGTTATCTAGGACTTCATGTCCTTAGAAGAGGTGTTATTTTTGTCGATTTATCTTTGGCCCAAGTAGCAAGTTTAGGGAGCTCCGTCGCACTCTTATTTCATTATGAGCATCATACAACAAGCTCATATTTTATATCTCTTGGATTTACTTTCTTAGCAGCTCTTTATTTTGCCTGGGGAAAGAAATTTGAGAAATATGTATCTCAAGAAGTTTTAATAGCACTTGTTTATGCTTTTGCATCTTCTTTAGTCATTCTTGTGATTAATATGATGGCCCATGGAGCTGAGCACATTAAAGAAATATTGATCGGTAAAATTCTATGGGTAACATGGGAAGAAGTTTTAAAAACGGCCATTATATATGGTGTTGTGGCCGTAATTCACTATATCTTTAGAAAAGAGATTTTGAAGTCTACACTTGAACAAAATCAAAATAACCAAGGAGTTTTTTGGGATTTTTTATTCTATGCTCTTTTTGGAATTGTGATAACTTCCTCAGTCGGTGTCGCGGGAATCTTGTTAGTATTTTCCTTTCTTGTCGTGCCTGCATTATTGAGTATGCAAATTTCTGATACGATAGGAAAGCAGCTACTTGTTGGGTGGGGTATAGGGATCATATTATGTGCTTTAGGGATGCTTTTAAGTTATAAATTTGATCTTCCTGCGGGAGCGGTACTCGTTGTTGTTTTTACTTCTGTTCCGATTGTTACTCTTCCCTTTTTTGGGATCATTAGAAAAAAATAGTTTTATAGGGCCTTAATCTACATAAGTATTGGATATTATTCGGCCCTTATTTTTAAATGTAATAGGGTAAAATCCTTGTTATATTGATGCGCACAATATAGTTGGGAAATATTATGAGTATTCTTTGTACACTTAGAAATCTAAATTTAACCTATGGTAATAAAGAACTATTTAAGGATGCATCATTATCACTACACCATGACGATCGAATCGGGCTCTTAGGCCTCAATGGCCATGGCAAATCATCTTTATTTAAAATTTTAACTGGAGAGGTCGTTCCAGATACGCGAGAAGTACCTTTTATTTTTGATAAAGCAAAAGGACTTAAAGATGATTCTATTAAATACACCGTATTTCTTGTGCCTCAAGAGCTTCCTCTTGAAGATGATGATCAAGTTACAATTAAAAACTTCATCTACAGGTTTTATCCTACCCTTGAAAGGCTTCAAACTGAACTTGATCAAATTAATCACCAGCTAGGAACTCTTTCTGATCCAAAAGAAATTGATGTGGCCTTACATAAGCAAAAGACACTTATGGAGGAAATGGAAAACTCTTTTGGTTGGGACCTTTTTGCTTCTTATGAGTCATTCTTAAAATACTTCGGAATAAATAACTTTGATCTCAAAGTAAGAACACTTAGTGGAGGAGAGCAAAAGAAAATACTACTTTCTTTAGGGCTTTCCTCACCAGCTCATTTAGTTCTTTGGGATGAGCCGACGAACCATCTTGATATGGAGTCTATCAAAAAGCTTGAAGTTGAAATCAATAATTCAAAAAATGCTTTTATGATTATCTCCCACGATAGATATCTTTTATCAAAGCTCGCTAAAAAAATTGTCCATATTAAAGATGGAAAAATTAAAAGTTTTGAAGGAAGTTATCAGGATTATTTAGAATTTTTAGTTGAAGAAGAAAAGGCCAGACAGGCCCTATTAGCAAGATTAAAAAATGGACTTCGACGTGAAACGGAATGGATGAGACAAGGGATTAAGGCCAGAGGCTGTCGAAGTAAAAGTCGTGTTGATAATTATCTTGAATTAAAAGATAAAGTAGGAAAAATAAAATCTCAGGCCAAAAGAAAGCTAGAGTTATCAGTTTCACATAGCGGAAGAAAATCAAAGGTTTTATCCGAACTTAAAAACGTAGGGATGACCTACGGTGAGAAGGCCCTCTTTGAAAATATTTCTCTTACAGTAAATAAGGGAGATAAGATCGGGCTATTAGGGGCCAACGGAGTAGGGAAATCTACACTTGTTAAATTAATTGCAGGTGTAATTGAACCACATTTAGGCTCTGTCAAAAGGGCCGATGATCTTTTAACTCAAATCTTTACCCAAAAAAGAGAAGAGCTTGATCCAGAAATGACTCCCTTTGAGCTGTTAGGCGAGGGAGATGACTTTATCAACCTGCCTGATGGGAGACGAACACATGTTAGCTCATGGTTCGAGAGCTTTTTATTCAATAAAGATAATATTCATAGGCCATTAAAAACTTTTTCTGGTGGTGAAAGAAATAGGTTGCAGATGGCAATTAACTTTACCAGGGCCGGTGATTTATGGATATTTGATGAGCCTACAAATGATCTTGATTTAGAGACTCTTCAGATTTTAGAACAAAAGCTCAATGAATTTAAAGGCAGCCTTATCATTATAAGTCACGACCGTGCATTTATGGCCAATATTACAAATAAAGTCTGGGTTTTAGAGGATCATAAGGTTGAAGCTTTTAATGGTGGATATGGGCAAGTTGAAGAATACCTTGAAGCCGTTGCCATGGAAAAACAAATCAATCAGGACGAGAAAGATTTTGAACCAAAACCAGTTCCTGTTAAAGAAGAAAAAAAGAAAACTATCAATAAAAAAGAAATAAAAGATCTTGAGTTTAAGGCCGAAAAACTTGAAGGTGATATTGCAGTTCTAGAAGAAGTTATTAGTAAATTTGATTATGATAATGAGTCTATAGATAAATTAGATGCTATGAGTAAAAAAAAGGAAGAGCTTGAAGGAAGTCTTCTTGTCGTTTATGAAAAATTAGAAGAACTTCAAAGCTAAAAGAGTTTGCCTAATTGTCTACTCCTATGTTTATTTTAAAAGCGTTTTAAATCTAATGACATGTTTAAAAAGGCAGAAATGTGGATAGTAAATTAATTGGAACTTGGGTTGAAATAGAACTAGTAAATGGGAAAAAATGGGTTGGAAGACTCGAAGAGTGGGATGAAGAAGCTGTCTTCATTAGTAATGGTTTTGAGTTTGGACATCAAAATCATAAAGGTGCAGAGTGTGCAAATGATGAGGTACAAAAAATCTCTTCAACAGAGTTAAGAGAGTTTAGTGTAAAGTAGTTGATAAAAACTCTAACTCTGATGGGTTTAGAGGCCTATTTTGAATCCTTGCGAGTATAGTCTGGGCCTCTTTTAAAGAATAATGATTATTTATAGCATGCTCTAAGAACCTGGTATCAGCTCCATCACCTTGAAGTTCAATATTTTGCTCCATCATATGATAGAAGTCTTCATAGGTTTTAAACCATTTTTGATCTTGATATCTTTTTAGTACAGCATTGAAAAAGTGCTCAATGGCATCAGGTTCAATTCCCATGCTATCGATGGTTAATTGTTCATAAAGATTTAAAGTTGTTGAAATATCCCAGCTCTCAATTAAATGATTTAAGAACTCTAATGCCGAAGTATTATTTTTGCTAAATAAGTATTGAAAATAGTAAAGCCCTTTAATGACCTTTTCTTCAAGTGCTTTTTTTTGAATTGCTAGCCCATTCCTAAAATGATGCCACTGGGCCTTATCTTCATCATTAATAGTCCGAGCACATAAGGTAATAGTTGGATTATCTAAATGGATTAGGCGATGGATAAATTGGTTCCCCCTAAGGATTTCTATCGTTTGGGAGGGCCCGACAAGATCAAAGCTATTTAATTCAATATTTGTACCGAGGACATCATTTGCATATGTATGTTGTGTTTCAATTGAAAACTGTTCATGTAATGATCGACCATATAATACTTTGAAGGCACCTGAAAAAGAATGACTATGTATAGAGGTATCAACATCTCTCCATATATAAATATCAATAACAAAATTCCCGTTATTAAATATTGTTATTGGAGGCTGACCAAAAGAATTATAGACATTGAGCTGCTTTGGCAGAGCTGGGCCTAGCAACCATTGAGACAAATCTTTTTCAAATATATCTAAGGCATATGAAAAATTAAAATGACTTAATTCTTTTAGGCATATTTTAGAAAAGCTTTGTTCATCAGGGCCTTGTTTTTCCCATAACTCCTCAATACGAAGGCCAAGGTCAATAAGCTTTTTGATGGATTCAGTAGTCATAATTCATGTACTATCATCTAATTAAATATGTTTGAAAAGATTTACGGTGATTTTTACCCAATTTTTAAAAAAATGGCCTAATTTCAATCAAATAGGTATACCCAAAGGATAGATATTTTTAAAATTTGGGGCACTTATGATAACCACATCAAATTTAAGTATGAGCTATGGAGCTCAAAAGCTGTTCGAAGACGTAAATATTAAGTTTACACCAGGAAACTGTTATGGACTTATTGGTGCTAACGGAGCAGGTAAATCAACCTTTGTTAAGATCCTTTCTGGGGAGTTAGAGGCCCAGACCGGAAATGTTACTATTGCTCCAGGCCAGAGATTATCTATACTTAAGCAGGATCATTATGCTTATGAAGAAGTTCAGGTTTTAAAAACCATCTTAATGGGTAATGAAAAACTTTATAAAATAATGACGGAAAAAGATGCTCTGTATTCTAAAGAAGACTTTAGTGATGAAGATGGGATTAGGGCCTCTGAGCTTGAGGCAGAGTTTGCAGAGCTTAATGGCTGGGAAGCGGAGTCAGAAGCAGGGATTCTTTTATCAGGACTTGGTTTAGGGGCCGAGTACTTAGATAAAAAGATGAAGGAATTAAATGGTTCCGAAAAAGTTAAAGTTCTTTTAGCTCAGGCAACTTTTGGAAACCCAGATATTTTACTTTTAGATGAGCCCACTAACCATCTTGATATAGCTTCTATTCAATGGCTTGAGAACTTCTTGCTAGATTTTAAAAATACTGTCATCGTCGTTTCTCACGATCGACATTTTTTAAATAGAGTTTGTACGCATATAGCAGATATAGATTATAAAAAAATAAATAATTATGCAGGTAATTATGACTTTTGGAGAAAATCTTCTCAGCTAGCAATGCAGTTAAGAAGTAATGAAAATAAAAAGGCAGAAGATAAGGCAAAAGAATTAAAGGCCTTTATTCAAAGATTTAGTGCTAATGCATCTAAATCAAAGCAGGCGACTTCAAGACAAAAACAGCTTGATAAATTAGAGTTAAATGATTTACCTGTATCAACCCGTAAATATCCTTTTGTTCATTTCAAACCAAATCGAGAGGCCGGAAAAGATATCCTTAAAGTAGAAGGAATCAGTAAAACGATAGATGGAGTTAAACTCCTAGATGATGTTAGCTTCACTATTAACAAAGGTGATAAAGTTGTTTTTCTTGGAAGCAGTGATTTAGCTAAAACTACTTTGTTTAAAATTTTAATGGGGGAAATGGAGCCAGATTCAGGTTCGTTTACTTGGGGAGTAACAATTACGAAGTCATACTTTCCAAGTGATAACTCAAGTTATTTTAATAGTGGAGAACTCGATATAATCAACTGGCTAAGGCAGTACTCTGAAGATAAGCACGAATCATTTTTAAGAGGTTTTCTTGGAAAGATGCTTTTTTCAGGAGAAGAATCTTTTAAGAAAACAAATGTCCTTTCTGGTGGCGAAAAAGTTCGATGTATGTTGGCCAAGATGATGCTATCTGGAGCTAACCTTCTTGTATTGGATGGCCCAACTTCACACTTAGACCTTGAAAGTATCACAGCTGTAAATGATGGTTTGATAAATTATAAAGGAACTATTTTGTTCACTTCTCATGATCATGAATTTGTTCAAACTATTGCCAACAGAATTATTGAAATAGAGTCAAAACTAATTGCTGATGATTACACGACTTATGACGAATACCTAGAAGAAAAACTAAAAATTATCCAATAAACAGGAAGCTTTTAAAGAATGATTCAGTTTTTAGATTATTTTTTTACTTTTGCTCATCTTTTTATTATTGCTTTGAATTCACTGGGATGGATTTTTAAAAAAACCCGAAGAATAAATCTTATTTGTCTAGGCCTTACTTTTTTATGCTGGTTTGGGTTAGGTGCATTTTATGGTTGGGGGTATTGTGCATTAACGGATTGGCACTACAAAATTAAAATTCAACTAGGAGAAAGTTCTTTACCTCATTCCTATATAAAGTACTTATTAGATAACTATTTAGGCCTCGAGTTCTCACCATACACAGTAGATATGCTCACCTTTGGAGTTTTTTTTAGCTCTTTAA
>JBMSGH010000034.1:0-18746 GCA_049415445.1 Bacteriovoracaceae bacterium
CTGGTGTATCTGAAGAACCAGATGTCTTACCTGTTGGTGAGTCAGGTGCTCCCGAAGATGATCCTTTTGGAGGTGTTTTATCAAGAGGGTTAGAGCCACCATCAAAAGAGTTTACGACAGTGTTTTTTGTTTTAACTTCTTTGGCCTTATTCCATCCTGAGCTAACAGCAGAACTAGCACCTGATGATGTTTTAGGTGCTGCATCTAAGTTACTTTTCCCACCATCAAAAGAGTCCACCACTGATTTTTTGGTTTTGACTTCTTTGGCCTTGTCCCACTTGGAGCCTTTTTTGTCTCCTGCAACTCGCTTGCTACCATCCGCCGTACTGGCCTTTACTCCGTCTGCCCTTTGCTTTCTTACGTTCTCTCTAGCTTTTGCTAAATCATCAAAACTATCTTTACTAGCTGTATATATCTTACAAGCTCCTGCGGCCCCCCAAGGTGTCATTTCATAAATGGCCAAAATAAAGGCCAAACCATAAACACCCGTCATCACCCCATAGGCAATCGTTTTTTTATGATCTATTTCTGCTAATAGTTCTTGTTCTCTTTGAAGGTAGTTAAAAGCTTCAAGTTGGGCCTTATAGCTACCAATATCATCCATTCTCTTTGCCGTTTGTTCTAAACTATAACGATCTTGAAGTTCATGAAGTTCATCTTCTACAAAAAAAGTTAAATAAACATCAACACCAAGACCTACTAGTCCCCCTGCTGCATTAACTTTCCCAGACCAGCAGTCTGTTTTTTCTCCTTCCTTGGCAAGAAGCTCAATAATCATCTGTGTATAGCCTAATGCTTCAGCTGACTTTTGAAGAGCGACAATTTCATCCTCATTACCCGTCTCTAAGTCTCCAACGAAATGAGAAGCATTTTTATCCAGGCATGTTTTTCTTTCTTTATAATCAGTGATTTCTGCACACTCAGCAAAACCATCTTTTAAGTCTTCATATTCTTCTTTGTTAAAACATCTATTTAAACTTGAATCCCATCTTTTAGAATCGTCCTCTAAACACTTTTCCTTAAGGTCAGAAAACTCATATGCGGCATTTGCATTATTAATAAACAAGGGTTGGTATATCATTAATTGAATACAAACAATGTATTGAACTAAATGATTTATTTGCTTTTTAAGCCACTTTATATAATACATAGACCTTTACTTTTCGGATTCTAAATCCTCTTCTAAATCTCTATTTTAAAAGGATAAGTGAATGATTCAAAATTTAATGAAATATTAAATAAATTTTATTGAGAAACTGCCTACTATTTAAGGATGAACCCAATGACCTTTTCCACGATATAAATAAACTCTTGAAATCTTATTAAATTTAACAATAATATCTCTCTCTCCATCTTTGTCCAAATCTTTAAGTCCAACCTCATATTTTCTTAGGCCATATGTTCTATATCTTTTTTCTTGTTCCCGCCAAATTTGTGGTCCTCTTTTAAGTGCCATTGTTTTTAAATTATTGTTATCAATTGTTAAAAAATATAGTCGGGCCGTTGAGAGATAATTTAAATAATGTGTGTGGCCCTCATTAAAATAAATAAGTAGAACTTTATACTTAGGCCCAAGTTTATGAAAACTGATTTTATAAACCCCAGAGTCAGAACCTTTTGAAGCAACTCGCTCTGAAAATATAAGAGATTTATGTTTGTCATAAATATTAACCCAATCCTCGCCATCTTTTTTTGAGTAAACAAAGCTCTCAGGCCATTTATCCCCATCTAAATCGATATCATAAAATGGTGTTTCTACTTCCCATTTATAGGTTTTCTTTTCTTGGAATTTATCTTTGGTTAACTCACCCGAAAATAAGTCCCTAAAGTAGCGCTCATCTTGACCAAAAAGAGTCATCGAATGAAGCAACATAATAATGCAAATGAAAGCTTTTTTTAGATCCATAAGCTCATTTTAGCTGAAATAAAAAAAGTTTCTAAGCTACTGAATTTTATTCCATTTTCAGATTGTCCATTCGAGAGGTTTTTTGATATAACATATCAAAATACTCAAAAGGGATCTGAATGGAATTCTCAATAGGATTTTTAAAATCTCAACATCAAGCAATTATCAAATCATTTGGTCAAGATATGCCAATGGCAAAGATCGTAAATACAGATGATCTTGAGCAAGAAAAATTGAGCGCGCTTTACATTCCCCAGGATCTCTACAACGGTCAAGTGATGGAGGAATTAAATAGTTTTAATAAGCTTATTCCTTTGAGAGAGGCCAAGGAGTATGAGCTTCATACAGAGAACTTTGAAAAGCTTACTTATCAGCAAGGTAAAACCATCCTTGATAAAACTAAATTTAAGTGGTCCCTTGAAAATAACTTATTTCTTCTTGAAGAACTTTTTGCTGTCATTACAAATTTACGTCTTTTAGGAAAAGACAGTAGAATCACACTTTTTGAAGAGCTATGGTTTATTCTTAAAAATAACCTTGCCGCTGAAAACCTCAAAATTATCTTTAACAACATCCAGGAAAATGAAGGTAAAAAAAATCAACTTATCCCCATCAAGGTTGAGGGTGACAAACGACCTAATCCAGAAGATGCCGGAGAAGAAGATATCTTTATCCTGAATAACCTTAAAGACTCTTTAACAGAAGAATTTCAGGTGATTGATATTGATCTTGAAAAAGGTAAACTGATGGCCGGTCTGAATGTCCTACACAGTCCTGTTATTATCCTTGCTGAGATCACACAATTTACTGCTATTCAAAAAGGGCTTTTAAAGTCTTTATTTAATGGCCTTAATATAGAGTTAAACTAAGCGCCAAATTTACCTAAGTTCTCACCAGACAGAAGATGTATATGTGTATGAAAGACAGATTGTCCTGCACTTGCCCCTACATTTGTCACGAGTCTAAAGCCATTATCCTCTATACCATTTTCATTAGTATATTTTTCAATAGCACTAAAAACTTGGTTGAGTTGAGAAGAACTTAATCTAACCATTTGATTTATATTTTCAGAATGAGTTTTATGGATAAAAAGTAAATGGGTTTTGGCCTGTGGGTTTATATCTTTAAAACCAATAACGTTACCATCTTCATATATTATTTCTGCATCAATTTCTTTTTTAAAAACTTTACAAAATAAACAATCAGTCATTTTTCCTCACTCATTTACTCTAGAAATAGAAACGCCTAAACCCTTAAGCTTATCATCTATTTTTTCATAACCGCGATCAAGGTGGTAGACACGTTGAATCTCAGTTTTTCCCTCGCATGCTAGGGCGGCCAATATTAATGCTGCAGATGCACGAAGGTCTGTGCACATAATAGGGGCCTGTTCAAGTTTCTCAACGCCCGTAATAATAGCAGTGTTTCCTTTCAACTCTATTTTTGCGCCAAGTCTTTTAAGCTCAGGAACGTGCATAAATCTATTTTCAAATATTTTTTCCGTTATAACAGATGTTCCCTGAACCTTAGTACAAAGGGCCATCAACTGGGCCTGACCATCAGTAGGAAAACCGGGATAAGGTGCTGTTTCGACTGAGATACCTTTAAGCTCGGAGCGAAGAACTTTAATCCCATTATCTGAGACCTCAAATTGTGCATTCATTTTTTTAAGAGTTTCAATAACAGCATCAAGATGAGAAGGAACAAAGCCTGTGATCTCAATCTCACTATTGGTAATTAAAGCGCCCATTATATAAGTTAAGGCCTCGATTCTATCTCCAATGGCCTCGTATTCAAGTTCCTTAAGCTCACTAAGTGGACGTCCTATTATTGTAATGGTCGAAGAGTTCAGTCCTTTTATTTGAGCTCCCATTTTAATCAAAAAGTTACCTAGGTCCTCAATCTCAGGCTCAAGGGCGGCATTCTCGATAATGGTTGTTCCCTCTGCTCCAACGGCGGCCATCATAAGGTTTTCTGTAGCACCAACACTGGGAAAAGGCAGAACACATTTGGCCCCTTTAAGTCCCTCTGTTGTGGCGTAAACATATCCACTTTCTAATTCAATCTTGGCCCCCATTTTCTTTAGGTTTTCAAGATGAATATCAATTGGTCTAGCACCGATAGCGCAGCCACCTGGTAGAGAGACCTTGGCCTTTTTAAAACGCGCAAGAAGTGGGCCTAGCACCAATATTGAGGCCCTCATCGTTTTTACTAGATCATAGGTGGCCTCATGCCCATTAAATTCAGAAGTATCATAAATGGTTTTATTACCTTCTATATTTATTTCCACTCCAAGATTGGATAAAAGTTTATTAATGGTAATAATATCTCTAAGCTCGGGAAGGTTTATAAGAGTTGTTTTATTGGGGTTTAATAGTACTCCGGCAATAATGGGTAAATAAGCATTTTTGGCCCTAGAGACTCTTACACTTCCATTAAGCTTTGCTGGCCCATCTATAAAAAGCTTATCCATTATTATTCCTTCGTTAGGCTTAAAAAGCGCTCTGCCCCAGTTAAGTCCTTAAGGACATGGGCCTCATTGAAACCACATTTAAGGGCAAGTGCTTTAAGAGCTTGGAGGTGATTTTCATGACCTTCCATTAAAAGTGAGCCTTGGTTCTTTAATTTTTGGTGCGCTTGATGAAAAAAGGTTTCATACCATTTTTCATATTCATCATCTTCAATAAACAAGGCCAGTTTGGGTTCATATTTTAGTGTTTGGGAGTGAACTCCATCAATATCCTCTTTCGCTTTAATATAAGGCGGATTAGCAACAATCAGATCTTGCTGTTCTAAATCACCGTCTAATTTATCCATTTGTTTAAAAGAACAACGACTTTCAGGGTGAATAGAAAATTGATGAAGATAATAGTTTCTTTGGGCAACTTCTAAAGCTTTACTATCGATATCTGTAGCGACAACGTTAAGTGAAAAGTCACACTCTGAAAGAATCGATAGCGCCACAACTCCTGAGCCTGTACAACAATCAAGAAGGTTCAGTTTTCCCTTATGAGATCTTTTTTTAAGATATAAGATGGCCATTTCGACCAAGGTTTCTGTTTCACTTCTTGGAATAAGTACATCTGGAGTGACATAGTAGCGAGAGTTATAAAAATAGCAGTGGCCTTGAATATATTCCAAAGGAACGGCCTTTTTAACTTTTTCTAGAAATGATATTGAGGGAGAAGTTTCTCCTTCAAGAAAGGGCGACTTAAAAAACTCGTCTTGATCAAGAAACCCATGAGAGTATTCTTCAAGCTCTCTTTTAAGACGATGTAACGTTAAACCGGGGTAATTTTCTAAAAGAAATTCTTTTTCATTGTCATAGAACTTTTTGGCCAAAGATGCGTAGCTTTCCATGAATTACTCATCCTGACCTTTAAGAAGCTCAGCTTGATTGTGAGCTATTAAAGCATCTGTAACGGCCGCTAATTCGCCTGCTACAATTCGATCAAGATTATATAGTGTAAGACCTATCCTATGATCAGTTACTCTTCCTTGTGGGTAATTATAAGTTCGTATTCTCTCTGAACGATCTCCACGTCCAATAAGAGATCTTCTTTCTTCAGCTTCAGATGACTGGGCCTCTTGAACCATTTTATCGTAAATTCGGTTTCTTAAAATTTTTAAGGCCTTTTCTTTGTTTTTAAGCTGTGACTTTTGATCCTGGTTGGCCACTTGAATACCTGTGGGGATATGGGTAACTCTTACGGCAGAGTCTGTTGTATTTACTGACTGACCACCAGCTCCACCTGAACGATACACATCAACACGCACTTCATTCATATTCAGCTCAAACTCAACATCATCAACTTCAGGCATAACAGCAACAGTAATGGTAGAAGTATGGACTCTCCCCTGACTCTCTGTTTTTGGTACTCTTTGAACGCGGTGAACTCCGGATTCAAACTTCAATTTTGAATACACTTTATCGCCTGATACACTAATAATAACTTCTTTAATTCCCTCATCACCACCACTCAAAGAGACGACCTCAGTTTTAAAGCCAAGGCTTGAGCAATAGTTTTGATACATTCTAAGAACATCCCCCACAAAAATAGAGGCCTCATCTCCACCTGCACCGGCCCTAATTTCAACCATAACGTTTTTGTCATCAAGGGGGTCTTTGGGAAGAAGAAGTATTTTAAGTTCGCTTTCAATATTTGGAAGTCTTGACTCAATTTCGGAAATTTCTTCCTTGGCCATGTCTCTCATGTCCTCATCTTTTTCATTTTTGAGAACATCTTTAGCCTGAGTAAGTTCGTCCTTAATCTTTTTATATTCTTGATAAGCTTGAACCACGTCCTCTATTGAGGAGCGTTCGCTTGAAATCTTTTTAAACTCAGATTGGCGATCATAAAGGCTAGGATCAGCTAATTTTTCTGTTAGCGTCTCATACCTTCTTACAACAGCTTCAAGCTTATCAAACATTCCCATATAATTAACCGTTCATTGATTCCATGAACTCATTATTTGATTTGGTTTTTGTAATTCTAGAGAGCATAAACTCCATAGAATCAACCGTATTCATGGGGTGAAGAACTTTTCTTAGAACATACATTCTTTGTAGGTCAGTATCATTCATAAGAAGATCTTCTTTTCTTGTTGAAGATTTGTTGATGTCAAGACATGGGAAAATTCTCTTTTCAAGAAGTTTTCTATCAAGTTGAATCTCAGAGTTACCTGTACCCTTAAATTCCTCAAAAATAACTTCGTCCATTCTTGAACCTGTATCAATTAGTGCAGTAGCGATAATTGTTAAAGAACCACCTTTTTCAATATTTCTTGCTGCTCCAAAAAATCTTTTTGGTCTATGAAGAGCATTTGAATCAACACCACCTGATAGAATTTTTCCTGATGGAGGAACAACAGTGTTATATGCTCTGGCCAGTCTTGTGATTGAATCAAGAAGGATAACAACGTCTCTTTTAGCTTCAACAAGCCTCTTTGCTTTTTCTAAAACCATCTCGGCCACTTGTACGTGTCTGTTGGCCGGTTCATCAAAGGTTGAAGATACAACTTCTGCATCAACACTTCTTTTCATATCTGTAACTTCTTCTGGTCTTTCATCAATCAGAAGAACAATCAAAACAGCATCTTTATGATTAGATGTTATAGCATTGGCCATCTCTTTTAAAAGTTCTGTTTTACCAGCTTTAGGTGGAGCAACGATCAAACACCTTTGCCCAAATCCCTGAGGAACAAAAAGATCAATAATTCTGGTTGAGAATTTTTTATCTTTGAACTCTAGATCGATTTTTTTATTAGGGTAAAGAGGGGTTAAGTTTTCAAAAAGAACTGTTTTTTTATGTTCTTGAGAAGTCTGCTTATTGATGGAGTTAACCTTAAGTAAGGCAAAATATCTTTCCCCATCTTTTGGAGGTCTAATTTGACCTTCTGTTGTATCCCCTTTTCTAAGACCAAATTTTCTAATTTGGCTTGGGCTAACATATATATCATCGGCACCAGGAAGGTAGTTATAACCAGGTGATCTTAAAAAGCCGAAACCATCTGGTAGGATTTCTAAAACACCACCACCGTAAATTTCTTCCCCGATTTCGGCCTTGGACTTGAGAATTGCAAAAATAAGCTCGTGCCTTCTCATTGAACCTGGGTTTTCAATTTTCATTTCGGTAGCAAGTTCAGTTAATTCTTCGATACCTTTTTCTCTTAAATCATTTAGATGCATTAAAATAGTCTCCTAAAGAAAATTTTATGTTGGATTTGGTTCCACGGTTGCAGTTAACCCGGAACAAAAGTGATAAATATTGATTATTCTCCTAACTAAAACATCATTTTTAATTGTATGGAACTAAATATTGGTGATGCTGGTTGGAAAGCCTGTTTACGCAGTAAATATCAGCTTTTGCGATCATCTTGTCAAGCACCTTTTACTGTAAGTTTTCAGTTGTTTAACCTCATAAAAACCGATAAAGATGCATGTGCATTTATCTCAATTTGAAAACTTTAAAAAATTCCTTTCAAAAAACATCCTTGGAATAGACTTTGGAACAAAGGTTATTGGGCTTGCTACCTTCTGCCCAGGTAATGACCCATTTCCGACACCTTATGGAAGGGTTATTTCGCAAGATAGAAAGTCTGATATTTCAGAGATCCTCAAAATAGTGTCCCTTGAGAATATTGAACTGATAGTCATCGGTCTTCCTAAGTTTTTAGATGGGAAAGAAACGAAAATGAGTAAAATTGTTGAAAAGTTTGGTAAAGATTTGAGCAAAAACCTACCCGATATGGAAATAACTTATCAGGAAGAGACTTTGAGCACCAAAGAAGCGGAACAAAGGATGCTCAACTCTCCTCGTTATAACTTCAAAATTGACCCTAAACAAATTGACGCGGTAGCTGCCTCCATCATCTTAGAGGAGTTCATTTGCGCACTATAACAGATCGAAGTATCCTTAAAAAATGAAAAATAAAATCTTAATATTTTTTGTCTTTGCCCCTTTACTTGCCTTTGCTTTGGCCGGTGTTAGAGTTTATTACCAGATTAATTATTGGACTTATGATGGGCCCACGACCATTTTCACTATTAATAAAGGTGAAGGGTTCTCAAGGATTAATGCAAAGTTAAAGTCCAAAGGCCTCATACCTAGCGCTAAAATTTTTCATCGCTATAGTCAATTTAAAGATTTACTAGAAAAGTTTAAGCAAGGTGATTACGAAATTAAATCAGGTATGACTATGCAAGAAGTCCTTGATTTACTCATATCCGGCAAATCCATTACGACTAAAGTGACAATTCCTGAAGGTAAAAATATCTACGAAATCGGTAAGATTTTAGAAAGTAACAAAATACTTACTTACGATGATTTTATAAAGGCCGCTAAAAATTCTAATTTAGTTGCTTCAATGGGGATTGAGGGTAAAACATTTGAGGGCTATCTCTACCCTGAAACATATATGCTTTCTAAAAACTCTCTGGCCACAGACGTCATCTCAACTATGGTACATACCTTTAAGAAAAAAACTAAAGGGCTTGATCTAAGCTCTTCCCCTTTTGATTTTCATTCTTTAATTATTTTGGCCTCTATTGTTGAAAAAGAAACAGGGGCCAAAGAAGAAAGGCCTGATATTGCCGGTGTATTTCTTAATAGAATACGTAAGAAAATGAGGCTTCAATCTGACCCTACGACTATTTATGGAATCTATGAAAACTTTAATGGGAATCTTAGAAAGAAGCACCTTCTTCAAAAGACCCCATACAATACATATAGAATAAACGGGCTACCACTTGGGCCAATATCGAACCCTGGCCTTGAGGCCATCAGGGCCGTCCTTTACCCTTCACAACATAATTACCTCTATTTTGTAAGTAAAAATGATGGAACCCATATCTTTACTTCTACTTATAGAGAGCATCTAAATGCCGTCAAAAAGTGGCAGCTTACCTATAAAAATAGGGCCGGCAAAAGCTGGCGAGACCTCAAGCAAGATTAATAATCTAGTCCATTCTTTCTAAGGTGAACTTTAGATTTGGAATCATGATGTACATAACTTTGAATAACTTCTGCTATGACAATTTCATGGTCTCCAGGCTTAATAGACTCTTTAAAGGTACACTCAATTGTTGAAAGAGCATCTTTAATTAAAATCCCACCATTTTCAGAAACTTCATGATTAATTTCACCAAAAGGACCTTGTCCAGGAGCGTAACCTTTCCAAAAGTGTCTTAAAAATGATGTTTCCTGTTCACCAACAACATTAACAGTAAAGGCCCTACCTGATTTGATGGTTTCATAACCTGGTCGATCTGGGTTAACGGCCAAGGCAACAAGTAGAGGGTTAAATGAAACTTGCTGAACCCAACTGGCAAGGTATCCATCTTTTTGACCATCTTCAGACTGGGCACAGACTATAAATAGACCTGAGGGAATATGGCCTACGGCAGCAGCTATTTCTTTATTACTCATAATTTTCATCCTTTATTCAGTATTCTAAATACCTATATTTAATAGAGGATGAAATGAAAAGGGCAATATTTTTCTATTGTGCGGAGCACACTAACAGGGATAAAATGGAGTATTAACTTTTGTTAAGGAACCATCATGAAGAAGACAGAACTAGAAAAATACAAAAATCTTCTCCTCAAAATGAAGGCCGGCATACTTAATGGCGGGATCTTAAAGTCCCAAGAAGGCCTTACTATTGCTTCAGAAGACTTGGCCGAAGATGGTGACATTGCTACATGTGTCATTAACCAAGAAATATCTTTTAGCATGAAGGAAAGAGAGCTTAATAAACTCCGCAATATTGAAGAGGCACTCCAAAGAATCGAAAATGGAAATTATGGGGCCTGTGAGGAGTGTGATGAGCCTATTAAGGCCAAGAGGCTAGAAAATCAGCCTTGGGCAACTCTTTGTATTGTTCATGCCGAAGATAAAGAGCGTGAAAATAACAAATTCTCAAGAGTCGCTTAGAATATCCTTATAAATTCTACTATCTCCCTTGATTACTTAGGACAAATTCCTATACTCCCTTAGATTTTACATTTAAGGGAGAAGTCATGAAAAATAAGCTCATTTGCATTGTTTTTGCTCTAGGTTTTCTAGCGGCCACTATCAAGCCTGTTAAGGCCTTCACTGTAAATGCTCATGTATGGTGGAATCAGCTTCAAGCTATTGCTACTGTTCATAATGTATTTCCTAGAGCGATTATCTGTACTGGTCAGGCCAAAGGACTTACGGCAAGTGGAATACCACTTTTTAGCTATATGAATGGTCATGTAATTATGCCTGGTCACTTTGGTAAAATAAACGTCTTTACTAACGTTTATGATCCTTTTGTAAGTGCTGTGGCGTTTGTTAATTGCAATTGGCTTTAAAACTCATAACCAGTTTCTTCTGCATATTCATTCATAGACATTTCGCTCAGGGTATTTCCATTAGTAGAAATACTTTGAGCAACTTCATTTGTTTGAATTTCACTTAAGTCTTCAGTATCGGGGTAATCGTTAAGACGAGAAGTAATCTCAGGTGGAGGAATTATATTCATCTCCTGCTCTTCTAAGGCCCTTTGCCTCTGCTCTATTGCCTCATTTTGAAGGACTTCAAATGATTTTTCATAATCATCTTTTTCGGCATAACTATCAATCTCTTCAAAACTCATATCCGACTCTGGAGTGAAATAAAAAACACTACCGATGAGTGGACCTGTTGCGAACCTTAAATGCCATTGATTATCACGTGCCCTAATAAATAGACCGGCCGTTAATTGCTCATCAATTTCGGCCATAAAGTTTCCGACCTCACTAACTGGGGTAAAGGGAATATTAATATTTACCTCTTGGCCTGTAGATGGGTTTAACTTAAGATTTATATCGAGAAGGCCATCTCCTATAAAACGTAAACTTCCAAAGAAGCTCTCTTTATTCAAACCTTGTCCCCATTTGATCGAATTAAGAGCGTGGGTCATAACCATAGAGATATCAATCTCTGGTTCAAGGCCTTCTTGTTGTTTAGGTGCCTCTTTTTTTACAACCTCTTTAGGTTTGGGTACCTCTTTTTTAGGTTTAGGTTCCGAGGCCATTATTCTTTTATACTCTTTGACTCCTAAATCATCGAGCCTTACAACAAGCTCAACATTGGCATCCCCTCTATTTTGAAGAACAGGATAGTTAGAAAAAAGGTCATAGGCCGCCAATAAGACTAGGGATAGGCTTAGAAGAAGGTATCCATTAAGTACTGAAAAGAAATCTTTCACAATGTCCTTATCGGCTCATATTGTACATTTTTAATCAGAATTGACTAAATTTTGGTGGGCCCTTCTTGGCCCTTTGGGGTCTAAGCCCTCAATTTCACGTTGGCTTAACTGGCACAGGTATTGCTTTATTATAAGCAAGCCTTGGACCGAACTACGGTTTTAAGGTAGAAATGCCTATCAACCAGGAAGGATGATGTGAAAGGAAAAATTAGGAATTTAGACATGAAACTTTTTATGGGAGTTCTAGCTTTAATTTTATTAAGCTCAGTTGTACTGGGCCAAGAACTCACTGTTGCTCAATACCTCGAACTTAAAGAGGCAAGAGCTCAATCAAATCAATTTCTCAATCAAGAGCAAATCCAAACCCCTTACTCAAGTTGGGGTATAGGTCCAATAAACCTATTAAATGCCTTGAAAGTTTATCGAAAAGTAAAAGAGCCTATCGTTGCTATTATAGATACTGGAATTGATAACACCCACCCATTTTTACAAAAGAATATTATTACCTTAGATGGTAGAGCAACGGCCTCTAATTATGGGTTAGACTTTTCTAAAAAAGAATTTGAAGACTCTCATAAAAGGCCAATGGATGTGAATGGTCATGGAACTCATGTAACGGGTATTGTGAAAAGTATAAACTCAGGTGTTAAGATCCTTCCCATAAAGTATTACCGTGCTCAGGCCAGTGGCCAAGACAACCTTCAGGCCACAATAGAAGCACTTGAGTATGCTGTGAATAATAATATCCCTATTATCAATTACTCTGGTGGCGGCCCTCAGGCATCAGCAAGAGAGCTAAAGGTTCTAAGAAAGGCCAGAGATAGAGGAATCCTTATTATTGCAGCGGCAGGGAATAATCGAAGTAATCTTGATGTGCCTGGAAATAGCTATTACCCGGCCAGCTATGGTTTAAGTAATGTTATCTCTGTAGGTGCTTACACAAAAGATCTTGCTCTTTTTCGCTCATCCAATTACGGAAGAACTACAATCGATATCATGGCCCCGGGTCATGAAATTAAATCAAGTGTTCCCAATAAAAGAGCTGGTTATTTATCTGGCACAAGCCAGGCCACTGCCTTTGTAACTGGTGTTGCAAGTTTAATAAAATCTAATTTCCCTGGACTTAAGGCCCAAGAGATTAAAAAGATCATTATTAGTTCGGCCAAGAAAGAGACCCAGTTTTTAAGCTTATGTAAATCTGGTGGCCGTTTAGATGCTTTTAATGCTCTTTTAGAGGCCAAAGAATATACGAGAGAAAAGAGGGCCATCCAAAAGATTGCTTCTCATCCCTAGTATTAAGAAAGCTATAACAATAAGAAGAAGCCACTTCTTATCAAAACTCTTAGAATTTGAAACTAAATGAACGGACTCAAAACAATCTCTTGTTTTGGGTCCATTATAAGTATTTTTAAACAGCTCTAACTCTTTGGAGAATGACTTTTGAAGCTTAGAACAAGACAGTTTTTCAGCGATAATTTGCCTTGCTTCTTGAACCAAAAGAAAACGTTCTTTTTTAGTAAGCCTATAAGAGTTTTCTAAAAAGTTTAAAATATCTTTTAAACGCCAGCTCAGTTTTTTATGGAGTTTAATAAATTCTTTAAATCTTGATTCTGGGATTAATAAAATATTAAAAATCTGAAAGCGCCTTTTTTCAAAAAAGTACTCATTCATCAGATTATAATAGCTCTTTTCATCATCAGGGGTGAGGATATGTCGTTTTGAGAAATCTAGTCCACAATCCTCACATTTTTTATTATCAACATAATAGGAGTGACACTCAGGACATTGTTTAGGCACGATACGAACATCTTTGAGAATTGGCCTTAATGCTGTGTTTTGAGTTTCCATCATTATTTATGCTACATGATTGGCAATCTTCAATAAAGAGAATAATATACGCATAGTGAAATCAATTTTATTATGCCTGCTCGCAGGGTTTATATACGCATTCGGTTTTCCCCTTACCTGGGCGCCTTCTTTTTTCCTTATGCCCATTTTGGGAATGGCCCTTTTCATGTCCCAATTCCAAGTTTTTAATCAAAAAAAGCAGTATCATTTTGGTAAGGAAATTTTGTGTTTCTTTGCTTTCTCTTTTTCTATCTATTTATTTGGTTATTATTGGATACCTTATACAATGCAAGAGTTTGGAAACATCGCCTTTCCTTTAAACTATCTTGTTGGTTCCCTTTTCACTCTCATAGCTCTTCCTCAATATCTTATATTTTTTATTTTATATTATTTCCTTAAAAAAAATATCAAGTCCCCCATCCCACTTTATTTATTGGCCTTCATCCTAACTTGCTTTGATTACTTTACCCCTCAACAGTTTCCTGCTCATATTGGACATAGCTGGATACAACTTGGGTCTCATTTAAAGCTTGCTCAAATCTTTGGCTATTCAATTTACTCATTTACCAGCTATTGGGCGGCCCTTGGCCTGCTTCAATGGTTTACCCAAAAAAAGCTTCATTGGGCCAGCTTTGCTAATTTAGCAATTGTTCTTATTCTGAGCTTTTCCTTGCCAATAAAACCTTCAGCTAAAAACTCTCAGACCACACAGATAAGAATGGTACAGGCCAATATTGGAAACTTTCTCAAAGTTGATAGTGAAAAAGGTGGAGTTGTATCACGGCAGGTAGTTGATAAAAGATATTATAAACTCAGTACTAAAAAATCTGATAAACCTCTAGATCTTATCATTTGGCCAGAAACCAGTTACCCTAGACTGCTTAGTTCTTCCATGCTTGAAAAAGCACCTCATCTACTTCCTAGAGTTATAAAAAGAGTCTCTGAGCTTACAGGGGCCGAAATCTTTTTTGGGGGATATGATAGAAACTCAAAGGCCAAAATGTTTTCTCAATTTGAATCTGAGTATAATACGGGCTTTTTTCTAGATGATCAGGGAGTGCTTAAAGATTATTATCACAAAATTAAGCTCATACCATTTGGTGAAGGTCTTCCCTTTGGCGCCCTTAACGAATCACTCAGTAGATATCTAACAAATATTTCCTTTTTTGCTAAAGGAGAGCGCTATCCCCTTTTTAAAACAAGAAAAGATATCCCTTTTATAAATCTTATTTGCTATGAAATTCTTTTTCCTCGTTTTGTTCTCAATTTTTTAAACAATGTTAAACAAAAGCCTCAATTCATCATCAATCTTACCAACGACTCCTGGTACGGTGACACTTCTGAACCATATCACCACCTTCTTTTATCTAAGTGGAGAGCAGTTGAGCTCGATCTCGCAGTTGTCAGAATGACTAATACAGGAATAAGCTCTGTGATTTACCCCGATGGATCTGAAAGCAGAAGAACGGGAATTTACTCGCAGGAAAACCTGGATCATGAATTGATAACTTATAACTCCCCAAAAACTATTTATCAAAAACTTGGGTTTCTATCGCTCACAATTTTAGTTATATTGATTGGCTTGGTTGGGAAGCTACTGAAGAGGTCGTAAAGCCTTCTTTAAGTAGGTCATGTAATCTAATAAACCCCACAAAACTTCCCTTTTCGATAACAGGAACAATATTAAGAGGTCTATTTCTATTTTCCATCACTTTAAGCGCCATTAAGGCCGAATCATGAGGGGCAACAGAAATAGGATTTTTATTCATTATATTTTTTAAAGGAGTTTTAATGGCCATTTCACCTTCGGAAACAAAGGTTCTTCTAATATCTCCTTCAACTATCATTCCCTTAAAATCTTCACCATCCATAATGGCCAGACCACCAAGTGGGGACTTGCTCATTTCAAAGATGGCCTCATATAGAGTTTTATCCTGATTAAGAGTAGGACATTGTTCTCTAGCGACCATAAGATCTTTAACCTTCATTTTTAGGCTTTTACCTAGCATTCCACCTGGGTGGTTTGAAGCAAATCCCTCACGTGAAAGTCCCACCATCTTTTGAAAGACAATGGCCATCATATGTCCCATGGCCAGTGTTAGAGTAGAGCTTGTTGTCGGTGCCTGATCATTTAAACAGGCTTCCTTAGAAACAGAGCAATCTAAAACAAGTCCACATTTTTTAGCAATTGGTGAATTGATGTTACCAACTAATCCGATGAGTTGGGCCTCACTCACAGGAAGATGTCCAATAAGCTTGAGAACTTCTTCTGTGTTACCACTTTTAGAAAGAAGAACAACACAATCCTCGCTGCCAACACGGCCAAGGTCGCCATGTAAGGCCTCAATTGGGTGTAAGAAAAAAGATTTTAAACCTAGTGAAGCAAAAGTAGCCGATAAACTCTCTCCTAGCAGTCCCGATTTCCCAACACCACAAAATATAAGATTTCCACCTCTTTGCTTGAGTGAGTCTAGTTGATCAACAACTTTCATGACAGTTTCATTATCTAGTCTCCGGGCCGCTTTTTTAATAGAGTCAGAGGCGAGGGTAAGAACTTCTTGTGCTACACAGTAAAAATCATTCATAACTTGTTTTTAACATTGGAAAAATTCTTTCTCAAGCTTTGGTTGTTTAAATAAGAAGAACTAGGCTAAACTATGACTATGAAAGTCTTATTATTATCAATGATTTTAACTCTGACATCATGCTCCTCATATCAGGAGTTTCAGAATATCGCCAATGAATATGAGATGCCCTCTCAGGTATTTAAGGCAGATTTCACCCAAACTTGGCAATCGGTTTTACAAGTTATGCAAAAGTATGACTTGGCACTCCAAGATCAGGCCAGTGGTGTTATTAAAACGAGATGGATCGATAATACCTCTCAGCTCAATTTTGAGGATAGTTTTGGTGGAAAAAATTCAGTTAAGGCCGCTAAGTTTAAGCTTGTCATTAATGTTGTGAAGGGATTTAGGGGACGAAGAGAAGTTACTCAGGTTACCTTATTTAAAAGACAAATGGTTGAAAAAGACTTTCTTCAAGGGTGGAAAGTTATCCGTACGGACGGAATTCTGGAAAAAACAATTCTCTACAGAGTTGAACGTAATATTTTAATCGATAATAAGCTCAAGCGTATTGAAGGAAAAATGAATAAGGCTAGTCTCTAGAGTAGCTTCTCCAGAACGTTCTTCTTTTCGAAATAGAACCATGAGGACTTTTTTGACCTGTAATCTTTTCTAAAGAGTATTCGATCTCAGGAAAGATATCACTATACTTATCTGCAACCGCCAGCTTCAGAAGAGAGCTTTTAGCATTTTCATACTTCAAATCACCTACGGCCTTTACGACTTCCTTAATTATATGCCCTCTGACATTTCCTTTTGTCTTAGACTGATAATAATTTTGGGAATCAAAGAGCATTTTCCATACATGAGGAGCAAACTTATTCAATTTGAAATGAAGGATATTATCAAGGGCCTGAGATCTCACCAAAAGAGATTTATCCTTAAGTAGTCCAGCATACTCTTGTCCATATTCATTTGCACTAAGTGATAAAAGTGTCTTAAGTGAAGATAATCTTAAAACCCAGTTCGGGTGTTCAAGATATTTAACAAGTAATGGTTTCGACTTGGACCCCATGATTCTACCAATAAGAAACATTGCGGCCCATCTATTTTTATCTGGATAATCTGAAGATTTAATAACACTAAGAAGAGTTCCAATCGCCTTACCTTTAAGTTCAAGAGTGTTCTTTTTTAACTGCTCAAACTTTTGAGGCTGATTCGTATAATCTTTTTTAAATTGGTTTAAAAGACTTCCATAGCAAGTGGAGGAAAATAAAAAAAATAACAGAAGGAATTTCATATTCGATTAGCCTAGCATCTTTTCAAATTCACTTAAGAGCTCTTCAGCCGATTTTTCTTCACCGCCTTCCTCTTTTTTAGCAGGCTCTTCTGCAGCGGCCTCTGCTGTTTCTTCTGCTGGGGCCTCAGACTCCTCTATCGCAGCAGCTACGGCCTCTTCAACATTTTCCTTAGGTTCTTCCTCGGCCACTGGCTCGGCTTCTGGCTCTGCCGCTGGTGCTGCCCCGCCACCTGCGAGTTGATCCTTAAGCTCTTTGTTTTCCTTTTGTAACCTTTTAAGGTCTGCTAAGTCTTCTTCAATAATGGCATACTCTCCAAGCCTATCTTGAAGGTCATCTCTTTCTTTCGTCACAGATTCTAATTGACCTTTTATCTCACTATCGTCACCACCTGCTTCTGAAGCTGCTGCCAAAGCATCTTGAGCAGCTTTTAGTTCAGAGGCCAGTTGATCCTTCTCACTTGTTAAAGCTTGGATTTGTTCACCTGAATCGCCCGACGAGGCCAAGGCCTGTGCCTCCTGCAACTTTTTCTCAAGGTCAATAATGGCCTGATCTTTTTCTGATAGCTGACCTTTAATAGAAGAAATCTCCGCCAACTTTTGATTCAATTGTTCTTGAAGTAAAGAGCTATCAACTCCACCTGAGCTTAGATCTTGTACTGGTTTTACAGAGGGAATACCCTGCCCTATTTCTAGGCCACCACCTCTAAATAAAGAATCTTTAAGGGAAGTAGAGTTTTGAATAATCGTATCTAAATAGTTTTTAACGACACTTGCTGGAATCTGGTGAGAAAGGTTTTGAAACTTTCTTCTATTGTGGGCCCAAATTCCCATAAATATAACCAACACAAAAGTTGTTAATATTATTGAAATCAAAAGGATATCTCCGGTCGAATTCGTTACCACCGCTAATGTATCTGAAAGTAGTCTTTCAAGTATATCCATTTAACCTCCCCCATCCATGGAAACAGTTACCTTGACTCACTAAATTATAAATCTGGCATGGATAAAACGCAACAAAAGAGCTTTTAGATTTTCATTTAAGGCTATAATATTTCAAATAAATTAATAAATGAGGTGATTATAAGAACATTATTTATGATAGTCTGTCTATTGTACTCAACTAATGGGTTCTCGATGTACTCAGATACTCTTGAGTTTAGCCATAAAGCTTCTTCTGTTGGGGAGGCCTGTAGCTCAAGTAGAGGCCGTGGGCAAAGAAAAGCAGAAAAGGTATGTGTTTCAAAGGGCCTAAAGTTTAACTGGAACAAGACGAAATTTGGTGAATGTGAGCATGAAAAACTAGGTCCTAAAGAGTATAAAGCAACTTGGAATATCAAATACGTCTGCTCTGAAAAAAATTAAGTTAGAAGCACATTCTTCATTTGCCTATGAATTTTCCCCGAGGCAACTA
>JBMSGH010000035.1:0-16213 GCA_049415445.1 Bacteriovoracaceae bacterium
GAAACACCACCTCCAAGTGATTGGGGCGGTGTTTTTACTCTGACTTCAAAATAATGTTTAAATCGTTTGCTTTGTTAGCCAATCTAAGTATTCAACATGTCCATTTTTAAAAGGTAAGGCAATAATAGCTGGATTATCATAGGGGTGTAATGATAGGATTTTTTGCTTACATTTATCAAATAGTTCAAGCTTAGTTTTCAAAAAAAGAATAACCTCTTCGTCTTCGCAAAGCTCATTTTCCCAGATATAAATTGAGTTAACTTTAGGAATAATATTTGAGCACCCTATTAAATTCTCCTGAACCAATATTTTAGACAGCTCTTTGGCCTGTTCAAGATTAGGGTGTGTTAAATAAATAGAACAAAAATCTTCTGCTTTGATTTGTGGCCTTTTTTTTGTTTGCATATTTTTAAGTTTTAAAAAAGATCAATTTTCTCTATTTGTTTTTTTAGCTTGTTAACTATATCACCTAGTTCTTTTGCAGATGTTTGAGTTGCCATAGCATCACGACCAGTACCTTCCGCTGCATTAGAAACTTGTGTTATATTTTCTGTAATTTGATTAACGCCTTCTGCAGACTCACTAACAATTCTCACGACCTCACTTGTTGTAGCAGCTTGCTCTTCAACTGATGCCGCTACATTTCCGGCAAAAACATTTAACTGTTTAACGACTTCACTAATATCACCAATAGCTGATACAGCTGACCTAGAATCCGTTTGGATATTTTCAATTTTCTGAGTAATCTCATTCGTCGCACGGGCCGTTTGTTTTGCTAACTCTTTTACCTCATTAGCAACGACAGCAAATCCTTTACCTGCTTCCCCTGCTCGAGCGGCCTCAATTGTAGCGTTGAGGGCCAAAAGATTCGTCTGTTGTGCAATTGAAGAAATAACTTTAATAACATTACCAATATCCATACTGCTATCACCAAGTTTAGTAATAATTTGGTTAGTGTTTGTAGCTAACTTCATGGCCTCACTCGATTTATCTGAAGCACTATTAGTGACCTTAGTAATCTCCTTTATCGCATTTAACATTTCTTCCATATTTGTCGCTACTGATTGCATCCCCATATTTATTTCTTCACTAGCACTACTTGCTGTATTTGCCTGAGCAGATGTTTCTTCTGCTGCAGCTGATAGATTATTGGCCGTAGCTAAAAGAGTATCTGCTTGTTTTGTCATGGCCTCACTATTTCCAGTTAATTCTTTTACAAGTCCAAACTTATCTGTAACGACCGAAACATTAACCATTGCTCCCATATACATATCATTTTGATCTAATACGGCCGAGATTAATAAAGATAGTTTTTCATCCCCTATACTAATTAAGGCTTGATGTGGTAAATTAGATGGGTCTGCTATGATCTTTCGAACCTTATTTGGATCTTTATGAAACCAGTCAATCGATTGGCCAACCAATTCATTTTTAGGAGCTGGAAGGTGTGACTCCAAATCAGTAAGTAATTTTTCTGCAGATTCATTAAAATAAGTTAGTATTCCATCAGGAGTAGCATATAAAATAGCTATATTAGACTTTTTAACCATATTGGTAAATCTTGCAACTTCTATCTCGTCCTTTTTGGCCTGAGTAATATCTGTCGCAAACTTAACCACTTTATAAGGTATTCCTTCAAAGTTAAATATAGGGTTGTAAGAAGCTGATATCCAAGTCTCCTTACCTCCTTTTCCGATTCTAAAAAACTCACCATTTAAAAACTCTCCCCTATTCAAACTGGCCCAAAAGTTTTTGTATTCAGCGCTTTTAGAGTATTCTGTTGTGACGAACTGACTATGATGTACACCTTTTACTTCATCTAGAGAATAACCTAATACCGAAAGGAAGTTATCATTAGCTGTTATCACGGTTCCATCCATATTAAACTCAATCATACCGATAAGCTTTCCTGCTGCATCTAACTTACTGTGGTATTCTGCATCCATAAATTTATTTTCTGTGATATCACTTGCAAACTTCACGACCTTAAATGGTTGCCCTTTCAAGTTATTTACAGGATTGTAGGTAGCTTGAATAAAAACCTTATGTCCATCTTTTGCAACTCTTTCAAAGACTCCTGTCTTAAACATACCATTATTCAAGTCTTGCCAAAAGTTTTTATATTCTTCAGAATTTGCCAACTCATCACTTACAAATTTTCTATGATGAATACCTTTAACCTCATCCAATGAATAATCAATCACATTTAAAAAATTTTCATTCGCTGTGATAACAGTACCATCCATATTAAATTCGATGGCCCCCATGGATTTATTTATCGCATCTAACTTAGCTTCTTGCTCTGCTACCTTTAACTTTCGATCCGTAATAACTTGTGCTATTTTAATTATTTTAGTTACCTCACCTTTTTCATTCTTAAGGGCGTTATAAGTAGCTTGAATCCAAACCACATCATTATTTTTGTTTAGACGAGCATATTCGTTAGTAAAAGACTTTCCTTCGCCCAAATCTCTCCAGAATTGAGAGTATTCATCTGTTTGAGTATAGGCAGGGTCACAAAAAATTCTATGATGCTTTCCCTGAACCTCTTGAAGAGTATATCCCATGGCATCCAAAAAGTTTTGATTTGCACCTATTATTTTACCTGTTGGATCAAATTCAATCGTAGCAAAATTAGAGTTAAGGGCCTGTAAGTAAAAACTTTGTTCTTCAGTGCTCATATCAATCCTCTATAATTCAATAATTCTTATTGTAAACTAATTCAGAAAATTGTTTTTAATAGGTAGAAATTTTCTAAATTGCCGTTGACTCAATATTTCCGACTAATTAAATTCAGTAATTATGCCGATCATTGTCCCATGGATCGTCAAATTAAAAGTCTTAACAATAAATTTTTTTGGTTATTTGGCGCTTCACTCTTTTTTGCGACAATTATGGCATTTTTCTTATGGTATTGGGGTGAAACGATAGGAGTAAATTATTTAGGAGTAGCGGCCGCAAGTAGAGCAATAACAGGTTTTTTTGGTGCCTTAATCGGTGCCATGGTTTTTATTATATCCCTAACCTCCACAACCTATACTCCCAAAATTACCGAGTTATTTCTAAAACATCCGATTGCAGCAACAGGCCTAGGCATTATTGTTTTGGGTCAACTTCTTTTAATCGCTACTTCTTTATTTAATGAAGGACACGTATGGCACAGCACCTTCATGACAATGACTCTATTTATAACATTTATTACCACAGCACTCATATTACCTTACCTTTATTATTTGTTTCACTTCATTGATCCAAAGTTCTTTTTACCTGAAATTAAAAATAATATTTTAAAAGATATCAATCGATTGCATTCTGAAAAGACGATTCAATTAGACCTTGAGAAGCATATCTTTTCTAATTTTGATACCTTAATGAATGTGGCCTCCACCGCCACCAAAAAAGATGATAAGCAGCTTACAATATCAATAATTGATATGGCCCACGAAGTTCTATCACAGTTTATACAACTACAAGGCAGTGAAAAGTTTAACTGGAGAATTAATAACCCTCAATTTATTCCAGGTTTATCAGAAGAGGGAAAGTTTCTTTTAGAGAAAAGAAAAAATTGGCCTGAGTTTTATATTTTAGGAAAAATGATAAGGCTTGTTATTAATATCAATAAATCACAAAATGAAATAGTGGCCTATGTCTGTGAAAAGTTCTTAGAAACAATCGATGAATGCACTCTTAGAGAAAAAGATGATATTCTCGAGCTTCACGTGATGGCGCTCAATACAATGCTACGTAATAGTATTCAGACAAAAAACTTAGATCGCTTTCAGGCCGTTAGTTATCATTACAGATTGGCAATAGAGCTTCTTTTTTCTAATCCAAAGTCCCGAGAGTTGGCCTGTGAGAGACTTATTCGATATGCCGACCTCTCTATGGAAGAAGGGTTTGTTAGAGGAACTGAAACGATTCTTTATGACATTGGAAGAATAGTCGTCTTTTATTCCTATGAAGATGAACAATACGGAATAAACTTTCTAGAAACTCATGCTTTTCCCTTATGGGATAGATATATACAAAAAAATGATCGGATCTCCAAAATGGCATGGCAGTCTTTGGTAAAAGCTTTTTGGGAAGTAAAGGCCAAAGGGTTTGCTATTTTACCTAAGCTTATCTCGCAAAAATATCTCTTGGATAACCCTCAAGTTCATAAAGAGGCCTTAGAATCATTATTTAGTTATAAAAATGAATTTCATTGGGAAATTAATGATCGGTTAATTAATATGGTCAACCTCTCATCAAAAAGCTCAAAAATTGCAAAAGAGTTTTATGATAAAAACTTTGTTGAAAAAATCTCAAAAGATTCTGCCTAAAAATAATTCTGCAAGATAAGAAAAATCTAATGGCTTGGTAATATATCCATTGACCTTTTCTCCTAAAACCCATCTCGCCTCGACAATATCGTTTTCAGCACCACAAATATAAAACTTTTGATCTGCATTTATATTTTTTATATCATCAAACAATGTAAGACCTGAGTAATCTGGCATGGTCACTTCAGATATAATTAACTCAAATTCAACTTCAGGGTTTTCCTTGTAAAAAGAGAGAGCTTCTAAAGCGGAGTCAAAAAAATTAATTTTAATTTCTTTTTTATTAATTTCTTTTTTAAATTTTATTTTGATTAATGGAAATAAATCAATTTCATCATCAATTATTATTATTCTTTTCATCTCTATTAACTATCGACAAAAAAAGCGGGAGGCTTAAATCACCTCCCTAATGATAATTGACTCTAATCGTTTGTGTTTCTAGGAATAGACCTGTCTAGCCCTAACTCACGGCAAAGATCTGCTGCTGCAAAACCTAATCTGTAAACTCGGTCATTGTTTGGCCCATTATTATGGCCTGAATCCTTTTTAACACCTGCTGAGTGTCCTGTTTCATGAATGAGAACATCAGCTAATGTACAAAAAGCATCATCTTCAAGGATTGTTCTAATATTGTTGTAACAAATAACAACGGCCTGATTAAAAAGATGTCTGTCTTTTCCACCTCTATCAGGCTTAACTCTACAAACTCTTTTATGATCCATACATTTATAGTTTAGTTTGGATAATTTTTTCTTAAGCTTTTTTTTCTCACCCTTTTTAAGATCACCTGTTCTATTGATAATTGTATTTATATTATTATCGAGGAAATCTAGGGCCTGTTCAATTGTTCTTTCTGCTGCGTTTCCACAGTTCTTAATTTTTCTAACGTTGGCCGCTTGGGTTGAAAAAGAAGCAAAAATTAAAGTAATAAATAGTATGTTTCTCATTATTTCTCCTAATGATGATGTGTTCTATATCACTATCTATTTGGATTTTTGCTAACAGTCAAAGTTAATAATACTTTTTGAAATAATACCTAAATTTGGTGTCACACTGTCACCAAAAGACAGTACTTTAATCATTGCCGAATGAGTTCAGGGAAAGTTTCCTTAAACTCTCTTGCGAGCTGATCCTCTAGGGCCTTTTGGCCCATGTTAAAGTTCGGATACTTAAGCAGGAATTTTTTCACAAACTCCTCGACTTCATCTTGATATAATTCATATTTTTTTTCGTTAATTTTTAGGCCCTTCAATAGTTCCATTACTGATCTCCTTATCAAGTATGTCCAAATTTTTTCTATAATTTAAAGATTAGTCAAACAGTAAAAATAAGGATATGTAATGTGTCATGTCATTAATTCATTCCATTGAAACGTCTTTTCCAAAAAACTATTATGAGCAACAAGAGCTCATTAACCATCTTAGCACCTACTGGAAAGAGAAAGTATTTAACCTTGATAGAGTTAAAGCAATTCATAAAAATGTTCTTGTTCAAGGAAGACATTTAGCGTTAGAGCCTAAAGAGTATTTCAACCTTCTTGATATGGAGAAAAAAAATAAAGTTTTCATAGAAAAGGCCCTCGATCTTAGTACAGAAGCAGTGGGTAACCTTTTAGAAAAGGCCCAAATAAAGCCAAATGAAGTTTCTGTACTCATGAGTAATACAGTCACTGGTTTTAGTATTCCATCTCTAGAAGCAAGACTTATGAACCGTATTGATTTTTCTCCCCATACCAAAAGAGTACCTTTATTAGGTCTTGGTTGCCTGGCCGGTGTTGCTGGTATTAACCGAGTCATGGATTATTTAGAGGGTCATCCTTCTGAAGCGGTTGTCTTTTTTACTGTTGAGCTCTGTTCTCTCACGCTACAACTCGAAGACTTAAGTATGGCCAATATAATTTCTTCGGGTTTATTTGGAGATGGTGCTGCTGCTGTTTTATGTGTCGGTAAAGATCATAAATTGGCCCAAGAATCAAAGCTTAAATGGATCGATGGGCTTAGCTCATTTTACCCTAATACCGAAAACACTATGGGGTGGGATATCAAAAACACAGGACTAAAAATTATTCTTGGACAGGATGTTCCTAAAATTTGTTCTGAAAAACTTCCAAAGGATTTAGAAAGTATATTAAATAGTAATGAATTATTGAAAGAAGACTTAAACTTTTTTATGGCACACCCAGGTGGACCAAAAGTCTTATTTGCCATGGAACAAGCGCTAGGACTAGAAGAAGGCTCTCTTAAACATTCTTGGAACTCTCTGGCCCAAAAAGGCAATATGAGTTCTGTCAGTGTTCTCGATATCGCTAAAAGAACAATGGAAAGTGAAAAATTTGATCATGAGTATGGAATTATGGCCGCGCTTGGACCTGCTTTTTGTAGTGAAATAGGACTCTATCAATGGGTGAATTAAAAACTCTATATTTAGCTTTTGTCCTTATTATAGGTGTTCAAAGACTTATTGAACTCTATATTTCCAATAAAAATAATAAGGCACTTCTCAGACAGGGCGGTATCGAGTTTGGTCAAGGGCATTTTATCTACATGAAGCTTATTCATATACTTTGGTTATGCTCCTGTTTTTTAGGAGGTGTTTACTATAGTGGCCCTGATTTAGTTCCCTACTACGCTTTTACTTTATTTTTTATGGGGCAAATATTGAGGTTTTTGGCCATGCTTGGTTTGGCCAACCGTTGGACTGCAAACATCATCATCCTTCCTGGTTTTACCCCTGTTCGTAAAGGGATCTATAAGTTCATTCGACACCCTAACTATCTTGGTGTTGTCTTAGAAATAGCAGCTCTACCTCTGATATGGGGACTTTATGAAGTGGCGATCGTTTTTAGCATTCTTAATGCCTTTATCTTAAAAGTAAGAATCAAAGCAGAAGAGAAGGCCCTTAATTCTTATAATAAATATACTGAAAACATGCATACCAAAAGACGTTTTTTACCAGGGTTATTTTAAAATGGATCAATTATTTGAAGATATAGCGCAAATATTGAAACAAGATTGTTTTATTGAGACCCCCATAAAGTATGAGACCAAAATACAAGAGCTTGAGCTCGATAGCATTGCTTTACTTACTCTTATTAGCTCAATTGAAAACAAACATAAGATCATTCTAGATGAGACTCTTTTTGAACCTAGGCCAGAAACAATAAATGATTTTATCCAATTAATTACCCTGGCCAAGACCAATCAATGAAGCAAGTATCCGAAATATTATCTCGACTTCAAAAGCGCAGTGATATTGGAGTAACACTCTTTGATAAAAGCATTCATCAAAATAAATATGTAAGCTATAAAACGCTCCACGAAGATGCTCTATATTTTGCCGAGCACCTCAAGAAGTTAAATGTAAAAAAAGATGAACCTGTTGTTATTATGCTGCCCAATAATTATGATTTTCTCGTTGCATTCTGGGGTTGTATCTATTTTGGTGCCATACCTACAGCGATTTACCCACCAATGAAACTAGGAGCACTCGATTTGTGGGAACAGAGAACACGATCTCTATGTAACTCTTTGTCAGCTCAGTATATTGTTTCCCAAGACCCTATATATTGCCTGGGACACAAAGGCGTCTCTCACCTTAAACTTATCGAAATTAAAAACATAAAAAGAGACACATCCTTAGGGGCCCCCGTAGAAAGAGGGCCAAATGATATTGCCTTTATTCAATTTAGCTCAGGCACGACAGGGAACCCAAGGCCCATTATCATCACTCAAAAAAACGTTCTCATCAATTCTAAAGACATATTAGATAGCTTTACTCTTACCAAAAAAGAAAAACATGCTTGTGCAAGCTGGTTGCCCTTGTATCATGATATGGGGCTCGTCGGTGCCATGATATGTAGTTTACGCAAAAAAGGAAATTTTTATCTTCTAAGACCTGAGGTGTTTTTGGCCAATCCCTTATTATGGTTTGAGGTTATACATAAATACCGAGTCAACTTTACTCTTGCCCCAAATTTCGCCTTTGATTTATGTCAAAGAAGAATAAAAAAAGAACAATTATTAAATTTCGACTTATCTTGCCTTGAGGTCATTTTAAGTGGTGCGGAAAATGTATCTTACCAAACAGTAAATAATTTTATCGAGTGGTTTGGTGAAGCAAAACTTAATCCATTATCCATTATGCCTGTTTATGGTATGGCCGAAGCGACACTAGGAGTTTCATTTTCTCCCCATTTGAAAGGCCCGCAATTTAGCTATTTTAATAAGAATGAGCTTATCTCAAATCAAAAAGCAGTGGTTGATAAAAGTGGAATTCCATTAGCGGCCCTCGGAAGCCCAATAGGAAAAATGAAATTAATAATAAAGAACGATAAGGGTGAAGATCAAAAAGAAGGAGTACTTGGAGAAGTGTGCATCCGAGGTGAGTCAATTAGTCCTGGTCTCTATCACCCTAGACACAACATAGGTCATTTCAACTATGGCGACTTTATGAGAACGGGAGACCAAGGTTTTCTTCATAAAGGAGAGCTCTATCTCTGGGGAAGGATTAAAGATTTAATAATAATCAATGGCAAAAATATTGATGCTCATTATATTGAGTCGCAATTAAATGACTTAAGCTTTATCCGAAAAGGACAAGTTATGGCCTTTGGCATACTTGATGATAATGCCATTGAGAAGCTTATTATATTATGTGAGCTCGCTAAAAATACATCTTATGAGCACAACTTCACCAAACAAGTTGAAGGCATCATCTTTAAATCAATTGGTATAAAACCATATAAAATCGAATTTTACTCATCAGGCAGCCTTCCCAAAACAAGTAGTGGTAAATTACAAAGATCAAAGGCCAAGGAGCTTTGGTTGAAATCTGATATTAAAGATTACAAAGAAGCTAACAGATTTAATCTTTTAGCAAAGGTATTAAAAGGTAAATGGAAAAGCGTATTGGGATAGTTGGTGGTGGCCCAAGTGGGTTGAGCTGCGCTATTGAATTGGCATCAAGAGGTTTTTTGGTTGATGTGTATGAAAAAAAAAGCTGGCCTGTTTATAAGGTGTGTGGCGAAGGCATCATGCCTAGTGGTTACCAAATCCTTAAAGATCTGGGTGTCATTAAATATCTTGATAAGAAGGATTTAAGAGAGTTTGAGGGAATAGAATACCATCAGTTTGGTTATCTGGAGGCGGGGGCCAAATTTGAAAATAATAAAAAAGGTGTGGCCATCTCTCGTTCCAAACTAAGTGAGGCCCTTTTTTTAAGGTGTCAAGATTTCAAAAATATAAACCTAAAATCCAATACCAAGATCGAAGACATTCATCAACTTGATCACGATCACATTATCTTATGTGAAGGAATCAGAGGAAGGATTAAATCTAAACTAAAATGTAGCTCACCAATAAATCAAAATAGAAAAAGAATAGGTGCGCACGCCTACTTTGATTTCGCATGGGAAAATAAGATGGTAGAGCTTCACTGGGGTCATCATATTGAGGCCTATATTACTCCTATAGCTGCCGACAAAACTCAACTGACTATCTTATGGGATGACACAAAACTTAAATTACGTGGACAAGATTTTTACTTTAAGGCCTTAAGTACCTTCTTTCCTCATTTATCTCAATTCTCCAAGGCAAGAATGAGAGATAAAGTTTATTCTTATGGCCCATTTGATACCAAGTCATCTTGTATTCAAAAAGATAGATTCATTTTCGCTGGAGATGATTTGTACTTTTTAGATGGCATAACCGGAGAAGGACTGAGCCTTGCTTTTAAGCAGGCCAAGCTTTTAGGAGAACATATTCAATCAAAGAACAACTATAAAAACAAAGTCTTTGATTATATCTCTTTATATGAGCTTCTTACAAGGGCCTCACTTTTAATTTCTGGTAGTGTTTTTTTTAGAAGGTTTAGTTTAAATCTTTTTCAAGGGTTCGACTCTTTATTCGCTTATTTTTTAAAACTAAATGACGGAGCAGAAAAGTTATCTCGCAAAGAACGCTTTATCTTAAAATTATTAAGCTACTTCATTAATAAAGATTATAGACCTATTCTTTAAATGGCTTCCTAATCGTATCACGAACAGATTTTTTCCAATCCTCTAAAAATTCAAGGCGCAGTTTATAATCGACAAAAAACTCAAGTTCAAAATTATTAGGTTTAAAACCATAAAGTCTTTTTTGTCTTATATCATAAGTATAAGTACCCTTCGTACTTAATTTTAATCTGTCTGTGGCCTTGTAATCAATTTTAAGGACATTTTCAAGAAGGTTATCTTTAAAGTCGTGTTTATTGTCTTGATAATTATAGAGTGGTCTATAAAAAAACTGCTCTGTTAAAGATATATTTTTTGTTAGATTTACCTTAAATCTTAATCGAAAGGAATGTCGAAGTTGATCTACATGACCTTCATTAACTCTACCATCAATTAAAACTTCATTAACTTCATTTTCAAACAAAGGAATATAGCTAAGGCTTAAATCAGACACTCTTTTTGACTCATAGAAGTCATACTTAATGCCTAAAAAACCCCATCCTATTCGTCTTTTTATGGGATGTATCTCTCCGTAGCGACTTCTATTAAATCTGGCCATTAAAAAGTAGCTCCAGTTTTTATAGAATTTGTTAATATCAAATAAAAGCTCACTTTTCTGATTCCCTAAAGTTACTTCTTGATTAGAAAATGGGTCATATACTTTAGAGCCATTAAACTCATAATCTAAATAAACTTCATACTTTAAGTTTTTTTTCGAGTCTTTAAAGTTAGTGATTTTAAAACCGTAAGTTAGATCTCTCAGATTATAAAGCGTCTGGAATTTTAGGGGAGCGAAATAGATATCAACATCTAGTTTACTTAAGTCACGTTTAAAGCGGTTGGGTTGAGCTGTAAGATTATTCTGAGCAAAAAGGTTTAATGTCCAAAGAAAAACAAATAAGTATTTATACATACTTTATTATTATTTATTCAATTTAAGTTTTCAACTCTTTAGTCTACCGGATCTTTCTCTTCTTTTTCTTCCTGCGCCTCAATTTCTAATTTATCTTTTAGCCTTTGTTCAGCTGTACCAAGCTTTTTATCTATAACTTCAATATAACTCTGAAGTCCTTTTGGAATACGTTTATAACTTTCTTCAGGTGGTGTAATTTCTATAAGATTACTCTTAGTCACAAGGTTATTCATAAGCTCTACTTCAACATAGGTTTTTGGAATAGGAGTAAAGCTTTCTCTATCACTTTCAAGCATAAACTCATCTCTAAAACACCCGGACTGGATCACCTTTCTATTACCATAGCTTCTGATAAAGGGGTTATGCATATGACCGATGACATAAACTTTAACATCTTCATGATGAACAATTTGATCATAGAAAAAACGATTAATTTCTACATCAGGATTAAAAAAGACACTTCTTCTCATTGTTTCTTTTAACATTCCCCAGCTAATTTTTTTTAGAGGATCATTCGTTCTCATATAATCCTTAAGAAAATCTTTTGTCCAATAACTCCATAAGGTAGAAAGGATAAATTCCTTAAGGTTGGGTATCATTTCAAGGCTTAATTCTCTTGGTTTTATTCGATCAAGCTCATAAAAGTCAGACCTATGTGGCATCATCACATTTAATAAAGTCACTGTTGCCCAAGGTAAGTTCAAATACTTTTTTCCTTGGTGATTGATAAAGGTGTTTTGAGGGTCAAATTTAAAAAGAGAGTCATGTTGATTTCCGTGCTCTATATGTAAGTCCCCTATTTTCAACTGAAGCCCAGGAAAAAAGATTTGTCCACTTCCACCGCAGAGTGAAACAATTTCGCTCTGTACTTTGGGGAAAAGAACTTCAGGGTCGTGATTGCCAGCAATAAAATGTACTCTTCTTGAGCGTTGCCCATGACTTAAGAAAGTATCTATTGCTGCAAAAAAGAGGTGATGAGCATTATGGACGGCCTTTAATTTTTTAAGAGCGATTTCATCATCAATTAAATGTGGTGTTTGTTGCTCAATTGGAATTTTTAAAAAATCAAATGTATCACCATTAAAAACCAAATCCACTTCCACATCAAGATAAGGTGAATCATTAAACCTTGAAATAAAATCACATAGGAATTGAGTATGTGGAAAATCATCATACTGATCCCCTGTGCTCATCTCAATATCACTCAAAATAGCAACAATTCTCTTTGTCGGCACGAGCTCCTCCACTTCTTTATTTCAGATTAACACTATTGAGCTATCCGACATACAAAAAAGAATAACAAATATATTTATTTAATTTTTTTAACTAATTCAAGTAAGTGCTTCGCCGAATACCCTCTATCATGAAAGTAAACGACTTTTCCATTTTCATCAATAAGGGCCACTCTTGCGTTTAAAGGCCGTTCATTACCCGTGAAGTCTATTACGATGTCACTATCCTTATAAATAGTAATGACACTCACCCAGTCCTCTTTTGGTATACCATCTCTCATTCCTTGATCAATTTTTGAAGAAATCATACGTGGAATCATCCCTTTTATTGTAGGAAGTTCATAGATAGGAATTGAAACTTTTAATTGTGTTAGCCCTAGCAGCCAACGATCTATATCAAACTGGGCATCCATTTTATATCCAAGTAAAATAAGAGTTTTTCTTCCTTTGAAATCCTCTGGAATAAGAACCTCTTTACTTGTGAGAGATGTTCCTTTTATACTTGGAAACTTTTTACCCAAAGGGTTTTTGTTTGGAGTTACACTGGTACAAGAAAAAAGCCCCAGAAGTGATATAAACAATATATATTGTTTCATAAGAAATATCCTCGACATAAAATTAATAGACTACATTATATATAATTTATTCTATAATAAGTAATTATGACAAAGAAAATAGCAATCGCAGGGGCCTTTGGTTTTGTAGGCCGTCAACTAATTGAATACTTCTGCCAAAAACCAGATTTTGAAGTTTACGCTCTTACCCGTAGTCTTATGGAAGATGAAGACCAAGTAAAAGACTTCACCAAAGAAGATAGGGAAAATAAAGATAGAATTAAAATAGTTCAATGTGATCTGTTTTCAATGCTCGATTGTGAAAAGGCCTTAGAGGGCATGGACTATGCTTTTTACTTGGTTCACTCTATGCTTCCAAGCTCAAAACTTATGCAGGCCAACTTTATGGACATGGACCTTATTCTTTCCGATAATTTTGCACGGGCCGCTAAAAAGGCAAATATACAGCATATTGTTTATCTTGGTGGTATCATTCCCCAAAAGGACACCCTTTCTCCTCATCTAGAGAGTCGATTGGAGACAGAAGAAACATTGGCCTCTTATGGTACTCCTGTAACATCACTAAGGGCCGCTATCATTTTAGGCCGGCAAGGTTCCTCGTTTAATATTGTATTAAAGCTAGTGGAAAGACTCCCCGCAATGATTTGTCCCCATTGGTGTGCAACTAAATCCAATCCTGTTTGGGTAGGTGATGTTGTTTATGCTTTTGAAGAAGTTTTAGGTAAAAAAGAATATTTTAATAACTTTTATGATTTAGCAGGGGCAACTTGTCTTAGCTATAGGGATATTCTAGCTAGGACGGCCAAGCACCTTGGGCTTAAAAGACGTTTTATTAACTTTCCTTTTTTTACTCCTGGCCTCTCTAAACTTTGGGTATCCACTATTACTGCAACACCAAGAAATCTAGTCTACCCCCTTATAAACTCATTAAAACATGAAATGACACCAAATCCTGGTCATCAGCTTAAAATAGCAAATCATCCACCTATAAGCTTTGAAGAGTCTTTAGATAAAAGCTTACATGAAGATGATCTGCGCTATGCTCGAGGTCATAAAGTACACAGACCAAAGTTTCAATTTTGGGGTCAAAACTTAAAGAAAAAGGACGTTAGAAGCATTCAAAGGTTAGATAGACCAAAAGGCAAAAGTGCTTTATGGGTAGCAAAAGAATATATCAAATGGCTTCCCGGTTTTTTTAGGTTAATTAAGCTTATCAAAGTTCGTTTCCCCCAAAAGGGAATCACACAATTTGTAGTACCTCTATTAAATATACCAATACTAGAGCTGACTTTTTCTGAGCAGCGAAGCTCACAAGATCGGCAGTTGTTTTATATCACTGGTGGGTTCTTGGCCTCCAAGAGTCCTGGCAGAGCAAGGCTAGAATTTAGGGAAACGACTTGTGGCAAATACTTTATTGTGGCCATTCATGAATTTGTTCCTTCACTTCCCTGGTTTATCTACATATATACTCAGGCCCCATTTCATCTTTTTGTTATGAGAAGGTTTCAAAGTTATATGAACAAACTGAGTCTTTAGATATCCAGTACCGAGCCAATATTAAATAAAAGTACCGTTTCTGTTGTATTGGTATCTGTTTTTTCCTCATTAACGATATTCGTTTCGTAACCGCCCTCAATAAAGAACCTTTTCCATATCCCTTGCCTAATTCCAAAGCGGTATCCACTCAATGAAAGCGTAGGAGAATAATCATTACTATCAAGCTTACCACTTCCTATAAAACTTTTTACATAGCTCATATTTATTTGGGCCTCATTATCAAATAATATATAGGGAATGACACCTCTTAGCTTTAAATTATAAAATGTTCCCTTGAGGCCAAATAAAAAGTTTGCTGCATTCACCTTTGTTATGTTTATATTTTGCTTATCCCAACTTAAATATGAAATTTCCTTTCTCTCTAAACCTATCTCAAAGTCCCAATCAAATAAAAGCTCTGGCATATGAAGTCCGGCCCCCACTAACCAGGTATTTGGTGTACTAAAAGAAGTATTACTCTCTCCGACTGTGACTGATCCACTTTGGTTATAGGCCAGATCCCCATACACAAAATTTTTATGCTCGGGTTTCCACTTTAAAACGACGTGAGTACCAACACCAAGGGCCCCTCTTTCAGTATCAATTCTAGAGCCACCAGGAGTTTCATCTTCATAAGAGCCTGTTTGAGCAGAAAAGAACATCTCCATAAAACCAATATCAGAGTGTGATTCATCTTTAATTTCCACGACAGGTTCTTCAACCTTCACTTCTTTTTTTACTGGTTCTTCTTCTTTTTGAGTAGCAACAGACCTTTTGACCACCCTCTTTTTTTGCACTACGCTTTTTTTAAGCTTTTTGTTCTCACTTCTGAGTAAAAAACTATACTTTTTCGGAAACTCTAAATAAATTTTTTGGTCTGTAGCAACAGGATCCCAGTTTTTAATATGAGGGTTCCAGTTCTTAATATTATTAACAATTGTTCTTCCCTCATTTTTTAGGAATGATTTTGGAACTCTTAGGCCTTCACTAAGAATATCTAATAGACTTCTATTTTGTTTAGTTGTGTAATAAAAAGCGGTTGAAATGCTCTGTGCTTGAGTGTGAGCTTGAGAGGCCCAACAGAGGCAATATAATATTATCAAACATTTAGTGCATTTAAGTAAACTGACCATATTTACTTATTTTAAGTTAAACATAAATTGTTTAATAGCGTGCAAGTTTTACTTCTTAAAATTGCCCAAAAAGGCCCAAATTATTGCCAAATTTTAATTTAACTATCCTAAAGGATCTCCGAAAAGCTGTTTGGAATCAATAACTTATAAGTTAGGCCAAAATAATTTAGCTGATCTACGTAAACTAGATATAGGCTTTAGGGTTTTGGGGAGAATTAGTTGGGCAGAGGAATAATTTCACATTTTGGGATGTGGTTGGCCATTATGCTGGTTTTGGCCTCCTGTATTGCGCCTCCTGAAAAAGGAAAAATTAACCTTGATGGCGAAGAGATTAATGCATCCAAAACTGCTGAAGAAACCATTCCCCCTCCCGTGCCGGGCACTCTCGTAATCAATACTCCAGCTAACAATAGTTACCTACCTCTTAACAGAGAGCTCAGCTTTACAGGTGAATGTTCCCCAAAGGAGCGTGCACTCATTGTTCAAACGGTTGATGTTAAGGCCGTTTTT
>JBMSGH010000036.1:0-15137 GCA_049415445.1 Bacteriovoracaceae bacterium
TTGGACTTACTCTTGATTTCAAATACCAATACGATGTGGATGATTGGAAAATCTCTGGGGAAGTTCAAGACCTTAAGATTGCGACTCTTTCAGATAACAAAGATAAAGGGGGAGAGCTTATCTATAAGATCGATCCTCTTATCAGACTACACGCTTCTTATCATATGGAGTTTGTTGGATTCTACCTAGATCCATTTGCAGGTGTTCATAAAAGAAGCCAATATGACTTCGCTGATGGGATCTACGCTGGTGCCGATCTTTCTTTCTTCGTATGGGGAGATAGACTGGGAATCAGAGCAAGAGGTATGGTTGATCAAGAATACTTCACTTTTAGTCCAATGCTAAAACTATGGATTATGCATCTAGATCTTGGACTTAAGGCGCCAATCAAGTCTGAAAGTGATGGCATTAAGCTATCAAATATTTATCATGCAAATTTTAGAGTATTCTTCTAAGTTTTTTAAAGTGCCATCAATCTTGGTGGCACTACTTTTAATCCTCGGAGGATGCAGCTGCTCCAAAGAGGATGTCATTGTTTCTAAAGAAGAGATGATGCAAAAGTTTGTTAACTTCTTAAAACAAGAGGCCATTGCAAAAGGTGCTCCCCAAGAAGAAGTCGATGAAATCGGGCTATTCTATCTACTTAATAAAGAAATGCTAGGTGATGATCCCAAATGTGGAGGCTATGGTTCTGTACCAGGTCTTGTTCAATGTTACAGAATCAAAGTCAGATTGGTTGATTTTTTACTCATAGAGTTTAAATCTGAGGCCCAGGCCATGAATATGGCAAGAGAAATTAAAGGCCTTGTTCATCACAATTGGGTCTTTGATGATGTGGTCGGAGAACCTGTTCTTGAAGACTTTGCCCAAAAATGCTTTAACGCCCAAAAAGTTGAGTAGAGTTTAAAAACTTATTTTGAAAATGAGTGATTTTCTCTTCCCAAGAATTAAAAAAATCAACATGCTCTGGATACTTTTGTCTGTAATCTTTTAAAACCTCTTTAAATAAAACAACCCAACGGCCAAGCTCGCCCTTTTTAATCATAAGATACTCATGAGCACTAATGAGATTAAATTTCTCTTCAGATTTATGGCCTAGTAATTGAGTTTTCCAGAACTCTACAATACGAGGTATATGATTTGAAAAGGCCTCGATAGGTGTCTCAAGAGGGCCGGAAGGTTTAAATTCTGCGATCTTTCTAAAGTGATGGCCAATCATAAAGTCATTGATGGCCTTTTGATAAAAATCTTTAACCACTTGTTCTACAATATTTTCCATTTAAATAATGTGCCACATTAGTTGGGTATAGGAAAGCTTTGAGTTTATGAAACGAATTCCGATAAAAGAATTATGAAAAAATTAATCTTTTTGCTCCTTTTACTCACACAGACAAACCTAATGGCCAATTCAGTCATGTTTCAATCTCTTTCTCAGCAGTCTTGCCTCTACACTTTTAATGATAAAGAGTTTCTTCTGGCCTCCTTTAACGATGGAAAGGCCTCACGAATTCCTCTTCATTTTGTTGAAGAGCTAAATCAGTCTGCTCAGAAAATCTCTGGTATAGATGGACTTGAACAAAAAGCTGTTTATCTTCACTGTGGCGCCTATGGATCCTCTCTTGTTTTTAATCTTCAACAACATGATAGAGGAGTATGCATTTGGGTGGGCCATAATAATGGGCAATTTAAAATTAAAGACATCGGACCACTTGATCCTGAGCGAGCAGGGTTTTGTGATGGAGTCCGAGCAGGAACACTTCTTTTTATTTACGCAAAACCAATGAGTAGTGATGAAGTTAAAGAAGGACTAGAGCAGAGTGGGCTTTCTGATAAAGTTTTAGAGTACTCAGCTTTATCTCAAAAAATATTTAAAGTGAGTTTCCAAAAAGATTATGCCTACGAAGTTTTTCTTTTAAAAAAGGAAATCCAAGATATGGATATTCCTTATTTAAAAGTTGTTGAGGCAGAAAACCTCTATCACCCCATCGGTGACTATCGTCTTTTGGAATGGCCTTAATTCAAGTTAGTATTAAAGGTTTGTCCAAGAGATTTAGACTTGTTACCAAAAATGGAAGTCTTCTCACCTAATTCAGATTCTTCTTTACAACAGATACATAGCTCTGCTGTAGGTCTTGCTTTAAGCCTTTCAAAGTTAATTTCCTCATTACAATCTTGGCAAAGGCCATAGATACCTTTTGTGATTTTAGCGAGGCTTTTATCAAGCTTTTTAAGATAAAATATTTCTCTATTTCTAAAGCGCAATTCCTGAGAGGTTTGTACATTTACAGAGGCTTCATCAACGGGATCAGCAAGTTCATTTTTATCAAGAAAAAATGCCGACTCATCTCTTTTTTTATTAAGAATAAGCTCTCTTTCATTGAGGATTTTATCCAAAAGAAAATAAAGTTTTTCATTAGATAGGTATTTATTTTCTCTATTACTAGGGATGTTATTTTTAGAAAGAAAATTAGTAACACGTTCTTGTGAATCAGTTTTTTGCTCTTGGACCAGATCTGCTAACATAATCACTTCCTTTTGATAAACAAATTTAGAATGGCAATTTACAGAAGATAGAATTCGTTCGTAAATATTTGACCCGTCATAAAACTCTTACAATATATTACAAACAAAGGGGTGCATTATTAATAATGCGCCTTATTTCCAATAATTTCTAAGTTTTTTGGAAAAGAAGCTTCACAATAAGGACAAAAATGCCAGAATTGAAGGTCCAACTCTTTTTTACAACTCCAACATGTATAAAGAACTTCTAACTCAATAAAATCTTCGCCAGCAAGAAAGATATCTTTTCGTACGGCACGAATAGTAACAGGATGAGCTATATGGCCACCAGGTATCAATGGGTCTGGCTTAAATAAACCTCTTTGCATATCCTCTTTGGGACGTAGCTGTACTTTAACGATCTGTTCAGGCGTCTCTGCAAAGATGGCCTTACTATCAGAGTCGTCATAACTGTGATTGATATAGTTTTTAATTTTTTGATGCAGACTATTGGGGTCGAAATCTTTTTTGTTCATCCTTGAACTCCTTAGCTTTAGACTTTTAGGCCATAGGCCTGCCAATTCTTAATGATAACATTGATAATCTCACGCGATGCTTTTTTATGTGTATTAAAAACTCCTAATATAGAAGGTTTCGCTTTAAGAATATCATCTTTTAAAGAATAACTCATGGGGCCTAGGCCCTCAATAACTCTTAACGCCCACTCTAAAACTTCAGCATCTTTGTGAAGGAGCAATTTACGAAGCAGACTAAATAAAGCAGAGGCTGGTCTTTCACCTTCTTTAGAGCAACGATCAATAATTTGTTTTTGAATGGCACCAAGGCAAAATATGAGCTTCTCAGGCCTATCCTCAAGCTCCATGTACTCATAAAGTAGTTCATCAAATAACGGAGTGTAGGAGCTTACAGAGTCGAGAATCAGGTGAACGTGATGGACATTGTTATCATCTTTTTGCTCTTGGGCCTTTTGATAATATTGTTTGAGTTCAGTAAATTGCTCCTTAGAGAGCTTAAAATAAGGCCTTTTTCCGGCCTTGAGGTCCTGCATTATCTCATCATATTTAGCTTTGAAGTCCATAAGTATCCAATATTTGGTTAGATATAAGGTAAAAAACTACATTCTCTATACTCTTTCTTACGCTAAAACACCAACTTATGGTAGGTTGCTGGCTGAATCACATGAGGGAAACTTGGAGAATTTATTAATCAACTCTATCTATAAGGCGACAGAGGGTGAAGGAGTCCATATTGGGACACCTCAGATCTTCGTACGCTTTCAGGGCTGCCGTGTGGGTTGCCTGAATTGCGACTCTATGGATACATGGAGTTTCGATGAAGGTGAGTTCTGGCACTTAGATAGCGTCTTAGAAGAAATCAAAAAGTTTGACCTTAAAAGAGTTTCTATAACAGGAGGAGACCCTCTTCATCCTAAGAACTTAGACGGCGTTATTTCTCTGGCCAAAGCACTTAAGCAGAGAGGATATTACGTTAATATAGAGGCATCAGGAACAAGAGTTGTTGATGAGCTTTTTGATCTTATTGATTTTATTTCTTTTGATTATAAAACTCCTTCTACGGGGGTTAAAACATCAATGGCCTTAATAGAAAGGCTTGTGGCCCAGTATCAAGGCAAATACCAGATCAAATCAGTCATAGAATCCCATGATGATTTTATTGATTGTCTTGAAAAGAAAAAGACCCTTGATCCTCAGGTTCCTTGGATTCTTACTCCGGCCTATAATTTTGCAGAAGAATTTCCTGAAAAAAGATTTCAAGACATTCTTAATTGGAATGAACTCGCAAATGCTCCATTTCGTGTCATCGGCCAACAACATAAATGGGTTTTTGGGCCTAAGAAAAAAAGAGTTTAAAATTTGCCTGGCTCCCATTCAACGCCGAAATAGGATATAATACCTAACAGCAACGCTACTCTTCCAAAGGATTTGGAAATGGTTTCTAGACATGTTTTGGTTTTATTTTTCTTAACAATCTTAATTATTTCAAAATTTGGCCATGCCACAGAAATAGGGGATTCTTCTTTAAAACCAGAGATTGTTGAACAAAGCTCACTCATTCAGGCCGAAGAGGTTATTCAAAGAAGCCGAGATGAGAGAAAAAAAGTTGAAGGACTCTCAAGAAGCACGGCCTCAGAGATGAAACTTGATGATATTGAGCTTCAAAATCTTTTAGACGAGTTTGAAATCGAAAAAAATTAATTCATTCTTCTTTTTAAGTTGGCAAGTTTGATAAAGGCCAACAACCAACCCACTAAAAAGCAAAGCCCACCAAGTGGAACAATAAGAGCGAAAGTCTTTACCTCTGTTAGCGCGTAGAGGTAGCAATTAAAGCTAAATAAAAGAATTCCTATCATAAATAGATAAATCGATAGGGCCAGACGTAGAACTTCTCCTAAATGAAGTTGAATTAGTCCGAGTATAAGAAGACCAAAGGCATGGTAATACTGGTAGGTAACACCAGTGGTAAAAGTTTTTAGTAATTTTTCACTTAATCGAGATTCTAGTCCATGGGCGCCAAAGGCCCCAAAGGCGACGGCAAGAAATAAAAAAAATGTTCCGGCCACAAAAGCATGAAGAGTAGAATGTCTTTGAGTTAATTTTTTCATAGGAAGTTAATTTTAAATAAAAAAAAGGCCTCGTTAAGAGGCCTTATGTTTAGTAATTACTTTTAACAGATGCTCCGAGAAAGTTTCGATTCATTCGAGCAATATTGGTAATTTTAATACCTTTAGGACATTGTGCCTCACACTCTTTAGTGTTCGTACAGTTTCCAAAGCCTAGTTCATCCATTGTATGAACCATACTTACAACTCTTTTATCTGTTTCAGGTTGTCCTTGTGGAAGCAGATCATATTGACTTACTTTGGCCGAGACAAAAAGCATGGCCGATGCATTTTTACAACTTGCTACACAAGCAGCACAACCAATACAGGCAGCAGCATCCATGGCCAGGTCAGCATTTTCTTTTGCTATTGGAGTCGAGTTAGCATCTTGAGCATTACCCGTATTGACATCAATAAATCCACCTGCGGCCTGAATTGTATCGAAAGCAGATCGGTCAACCATAAGGTCTTTAAGAACTGGAAATGGCTTGGCCCTAAAAGGTTCGATAACAACCGTATCACCGTCTTTAAACTTTCTCATATGAAGCTGACAGGTTGTTGTCATATTTTCAGGTCCATGTGCCTGACCATTGATCATAAGAGAACACATTCCACAAATACCTTCACGGCAGTCATGATCAAAAGCGACGGCATCTTTACCTTCACGAACAAGCTTTTCATTAAGAACGTCAATCATCTCCAGAAAAGACATATCAGGAGAGACGCCATCAATTGAGTAATCTTCCATTTGTCCAGCAGACTGGGCATTTGGTTGCCTCCAAATTTTCAACTTTAGAGACATGGTCTGATTATTGTTTCCCATTTTTTTCTCCTATTTATAACTTCTCTGGCTAAGTTTAACATTTTCAAATTCAAGTTCTTCAATATGACGTAAAGGAACTTCATCCGCACCTTGGTATTCCCAAGCAGCGACGTGGGCAAAGTTTTCATCATCACGAAGGGCCTCGTTTTCTGGTGTCTGGCTCTCTTCTCTAAAGTGACCACCACAAGACTCTCTTCTTTCAAGAGCATCTCTGGCCATTAATTCACCAATTTCAAGAAAGTCAGCAATTCGACCGGCCTTTTCAAGTTCAGTATTAAGAGAATTATTTTCACCAGGTACTTTAAGATCAGAATAAAACTCAGCTCTAATGCCTTTAATTTCTTCAATGGCCTTTTTAAGCCCTTGTTCATTTCGTGACATACCCACATAATCCCACATCACTTGACCAAGTTTTTTGTGGAAATAATCAGCAGGCTTTGAGCCGTTAATCTTAATGAGCTTATCAAAAAACTCTGCAGATTTTTTCTCTGAGTCAACAAAAGATGGATGATTGGTATCTACGTTATCAAACTTGTTGCTGGCAAAGTATCCACCAATAGTATAAGGGATAACAAAATAACCATCGGCAAGCCCTTGCATAAGAGCAGATGCCCCAAGTCTATTGGCACCATGATCAGAGAAGTTAGCTTCTCCAAGAACAAAGAGTCCTTCAATATTACTCATGAGGTTATAATCAACCCATAGGCCACCCATTGTATAGTGAACGGCCGGATAGATCTTCATGGGTACTTCGTAAGGATTCTCATCTGTGATTTTTTCATACATCTCAAAAAGGTTACCGTACTTGGCCTCGATGACATCTTTACCATCACGGTTAATGGCATCTCTAAAGTCGAGATATACGGCCAATTTAGTTGTTCCAACACCTTTGCCATCATCACATTGAGTTTTGGCATTTCTTGAGGCCACATCCCTTGGAACGAGGTTACCAAAAGAAGGATAAATTCTTTCTAGATAATAATCTCTTTCATTTTCAGGAATATCATTAGGGGCCCTGTCATCACCTTTGTTTTTTGGTACCCAAACACGCCCATCATTTCTAAGGGATTCACTCATCAGAGTTAGTTTAGATTGATAAGTCCCATGTACAGGAATACATGTTGGGTGGATTTGAGTAAAACATGGGTTAGCAAAGTAGGCGCCTTTACGATAGGCCCTAAAAGCGGCCGAGCAATTTGAGGCCATAGCATTAGTAGAGAGAAAGTAAGCATTACCATATCCACCAGTGGCCAATACAACAGCGTCACCCCACCATCTTTCGAATTTTCCAGTGACGATATCTCTGGTAATGATTCCTCTGGCCTTGCCATCAATAAGAACAAGCTCAACCATTTCTTTTCTAACGTGGATATTAATCTTCTTTTTATGAACTTCCTTCATCATGGCCGAAAAGGCACCGAGAAGAAGTTGTTGTCCTGTTTGTCCCCTGGCATAGAAGGTTCTAGAAACCTGAGCACCACCAAAAGATCTGTTGGCCAGATATCCACCGTACTCACGAGCAAAAGGGACACCCTGAGCAACACACTGGTCAATAATATTGTTTGAAACTTGGGCCAGTCGATAAACATTGGCCTCTCTTGCACGATAATCGCCACCTTTTACCGTATCGTAAAAAAGCCTCCAGACACTATCACCATCGTTAGGATAGTTTTTAGCCGCGTTAACACCACCTTGAGCAGCAATGGAGTGGGCCCTTCTCGCACTGTCTTGAATACAAAAGGCCTCAACTTGGTAGCCAAGCTCACTTAATGTTGCCGAAGCACTTGCTCCAGCAAGGCCAGTACCTACAACAAGAACTTTATATTTTCTTTTATTGGCCGGATTAACGAGTTTGAGATCAAATTTATATTGGTTCCATTTCTCTTGAACAGGTCCTTTAGGTACCTTTCCATCTAGTTTTTTGACCGTCATATTAATTAGCTCCTTGTAGATAACAATAAATAGGTAGGGCAGCGAATCCAATAGTGATGAACACTGCATAAAGTTTAGAAACACATTTTAAGGTGCAGTTATATTTTTGGTGGTTAATTCCAAATGATTGAAAAGCTGACCAAAAACCATGACTAACGTGTATCCCTAAGGCAACCATAGCAAAAATATACCAAACGACATTGCCGATATGAGAGAAGTATTCAACGACCATTCTATAAAGGTCTCTCATTTCTACTCCGCTATGAACAACAGTGTAGTTGGGACCGAATTTAAAATGTAGAAGGTGCAGTACAAGGAATATGAGTATGATAAGACCTGTGTAAGGCATAGTGTTAGATGCAAATGTCTCACCTCTACCACTACTTTTTTTCATATAGTAATTTACAGGTCTGGCCGCCTTGTTTTCCATTGTAAGCTTGATGGCCAAAACAATATGTATGAGAAACATGGCAGCTAGTCCTGCTTCAGCAACATAAATAAGTGGATTAGTAATAAGCGTATGACCATAAGTGTTGAAAGCTTCTGGCCCTACATAAATTAGACAGTTTCCAATTAAGTGCCCAAGAAGAAAAAGACAAAGAGAGAGTCCAGTAATGGCCATCAATTGCTTTTTCGTAATAGAGCTACCTAAATACCTCTTTAAAGTAGTTGTCGTCATGGAATTTGGCTCCTAAGAAAAATGTAATAGACAAAGTTATTGTACCTTAAATGATTTAGATAATTAAGGCTTTTTATTTAGGTAAAATAGATTTCTAGCTGTGGCGAGTCGTAGCTTTTATTGGCCGTAGATAAGTTTGTCTTTCATGACATCACATCGCCATCCTAATTCTTCTTGCATTCTTCTTTCAAGAAAATCGGTGTTCTTTTCTTTACAAAAATGCGGTGTGTTTTTGGCGTAGAAAATAATTTTGGGTTCTTCATTTTCATAAGGTTTACTATAAATAACCTCACAAGAGTTATCTTCATGCTCAATCAACTCAACTTTGCGAACAAATTTATTGTGTTTATGAGTACAAAGCCATGTTTGAGGTGACTCTGCCGCGAAAAGAGATAAAGGAAGTATTAACATGATTATTAATTTCATTTTCCTCTCTCATAGGATTGAGAAACCATTGCAATAACTCGGGTTCTTAAACTTTGCTGTTCTTCTTGGCTAAGCTCATCAAAATCATTGGGATTTTCGAACCCGTAGACTTGAATAATCGCCTCGCGGGCAAGCATTTGAGTTACCTTTCGGTCAGTAATGGACTCAAGAGCATTTTTTATTCTCAGAAGTAGGTTTTCATCGTTAAAAGGTTTTTCGACAAAGTCATAAACCTTATATTTAATGGCCTCTCTATAGGCTTCCATATCAATATTACCTGTAATGAGCATGCATAAAATATTGGGGAAATCTTTATTGATTGCTTCGGCAATTTGAAACCCATTCATTTCAGGCATGTTTAAGTCACTTATAACTAAGTCGATAGGATACTTTTGAATAATATCCATTCCTGTTTTTCCATCTTGGGCCTCATAAATGCTCGCTGATATATTATCCTCAATAACCATAGAAAGATATTCGATAATGTCTGGATTATCGTCGATAATAAGAATCTTGCTATTGGTAAGAATACTCATAATATGACCTAAGCGGATTTATCTTGTTCGCTCTCTTCTTCTTCATCGAGTTCTTGCTCTTCTTCGATGTGTTGATCACGCATAACTTCAAACTTAGTCGTTGAAGATTTTAATATTTTTTCTGCGGGTATATCTAAGAATCGTCCTTTTACTTTTATCGGTAAGGCCGACTCAAAAAGATCAACTTCTGTTGGAGTGAGGTTATTGTTACGACTTTTATTCCAAAGAATATCTACTGAACTCGAAAAGTCATTAACCATATGATAGTACATATTATCTGGTGAAAGAGTTGAATTTAAAAAACTCATACAGACAGAAAATATAATACCTACAATAGAAGTGTTCATTGCAAATGAAATATTGAGCAGAAACTGATTCATTATTTTTCTACTTTCTTCCGGGTTAGCTATATCAATACGAGATAACTCCGGTAAAGCATGCATGATTCCCAAAAATGTTCCAAATATACCCCCAATGACAAAAATACTTGGAAGCTTATGAAGGGTATCATCAAAAAATGTAACAGGTAAAAAACCAAAAAGTTTTCCAAATGTTTTATTATTATTAAATGAGGCCTTCGTTTTATCTATAAACTGGGGTTCACTTCGGTCTTGTTTAAGAAACCTGACTTGGTGAAGGAAGTCGACAATAAACTCTGCGGCCCCCTTTTGAATAAAAAACATTTTATCCCAGATGATAAAAAGTTTATCAAATGTTCTTCGATGAAATTTTTCTCTTAATCGAAAGAGTTCAAAGTATGTCTTTTCTAGATTATATTTAAGCATTGAGAAAAAGCTATCTTCATTTGTAGATTCTTTATCACCTGTTGTGCCTAAAAATAAACGAACTCTTTTTTGAAATTCATTGATAAACCACATTTGCCTTCTGACCATCATATGAATGAGAACTCTGGTGAATGCGGCAAATGCAAACAGCACAATAAGTCCAAGGACAAGATTGTCTGAAAGGAATCCAACCACTTTAATGTAAAATTCGAAAAAACTGCTTTTTTCCATAAAAATATCCTACTCTTTAAGGTAGTACTTAATAATTACTTTTTGAGATGATAAACATCCGTACTTTTCACATTCCGCCGTCGAAGGAAGTCTTCTTTTACCTTTTTTAGGCTTAAATCTTACTTCTTCGGAAAAATAACTTCTCCCAGATACTTTTACGTAGGGAAGAAGCTTTTTCTGATATTCAAAATTCATGTATTTCTTATTAAAAATATAACTAAAAATTGAACGGGCCCTCTTATAACTTAAATCCAGATTATAATTAATGGCCTCTCTATATTTTTCATTAATGCTGTGAGGATCAACAAAACGTCCTTTATAAGTAGGAGAGGAAAAACCAATGATCTCGACACTTGAGACTTTATCTGAGGCTTCAAATAGTGTTTTGGCATAAAGGGGTATTAATTTTTTGATTTTCTTTTTCATGCCTTTCTTGAGATACCATTTATCTGTATCAAAATAGGAGAGTCCAAAGTCAATAATGACATCACCAGATTCTCTATTAACAGAGGCCGAAATACCGTTCGTATTAAAAGCTCCGCCCATGGCCTTGGCAATTTTCATTCTTTCAGCGGTGATAGGGGAGGCCTTACTCAGTTTATCAAGATAAGACTTTTCCATTTGTCCCATTTCTGATTTTATTTGTTCTATTTTTTGAGCATAGGATTGATCTATACTGGCCATTTTTCTTCGATAACTTTCTTTGGCCTTGTTTTGTTCCTTCAGTTTTTGAGAAATAAGACCTTTCTTTTCCTGTAGGTAAGTTTGCTTGAGTGACTGGATTTCTTTATTCTTTTTAGCATATCTTGCTTTAGCAGTTGTTATTTGCTGCTGATATTCTTTTTTCAACTTACTTGTGATTTCTTTTTCAAATTGAAGCTGCTTTTGAGTTTTGTGTAGGTTTCTTTTATTTCGATTTAAGCTGGCCTTAACTTGAGCAAAGGATTTATTAATATTTTGGATTTTATCTGTAAGTTTTAGCTCATTTATTTTATTTTTTTGCTCTAAACTAACAATCTTTTCATTATAATTATTTTTAATCTGAGAAATTCGCTTCTTATATAAACTTTTTTCTGAGTTCCACTGCTTAATTCTTTTTTGTTTTAATAGCTTTTCACTTTGAAGCTCAGCTGTAAGCTTGTTAATTTTACCAATATTGTTAGTGATTTTTTTTCTACTTTCTTCTAAAGAGAATTGTGAAATTTTTAAATTATGGTCTTTATCCAAAACAGTGGACTTGAGAACTGCATTTTTTGAGATGATATGCTTTAGAGTGTTTTGATATTGATTAATATCTTTTTCTTTGCTTAAAGTTTCTTGTAGTCTCTGGTGAAGGTCTTTAATTTTTTTACGTATCTGTTTACCTTTATCTTGCTGCTGGGCCGTTAGGTCTTGCATTTTAGTTAGAAGTTTATCGTATTCTTGTTTCTCTCTATCACTTGCCTCTTTATCCACATAATCCAATGTGATCGTCTGGTACTCTTTTAATCGCTGTTCAGTCTGGGTGAGCTTTTGTTTTAGGTCATTGATTTGCTGTTGAGTTTTTTCACTTAATTTTTTAGTTTCTTCGTCTTTTTTAACTACTTGGGTGTTAATAGTACCAACTCTTGAAGCTGTGATAACATAAAGAAAAAGAAAAACGAGGGAAAGAACCATGAACATATCACTATACGTTGACCAATGGTTTTCCTCTTCGACGCGTTTTTTAACTTTATCGTAATTAAAGTTCATAAATTCCCTAATCTTTTCAATCGATAAGGTATCGTATTTAAAACCAGATCTCTTTAATCGGGAATGTTTTTAAATGATATTTCTTGTAAATTGAGGGCCTTTAAATAGAATTTAGTTAGAGATAACCAAGCTATAGGTTTGATTGAGATTTGATGGCCTAGAATGTAAAAATAACCTACTATTTTTTAAAATGGCCTTGAGTCAACTCCCATGCTAGTTTCACCAGATTATGAAAGAAAAAGCGAAAAGACCCAATACTCCTACTACCGTTTACATTGGTAATATGTCTTATAAAAAAGATGAAAATGGTATATTAGGACTTTTTAAAAAGTTTGGTTATATCCAACATATCCATATCGTTCCCGGGCCAAAAGGACATAAAAGTAAGGGAATAGCGTTTGTAAAAATGTCCCAAAAAGATGAAGCTCTAAAGGCCGTTAAAGAACTTAATGGCAAGATTGTTGATGGCAGAACCCTTAAAGTTAGTGTGGCCGTATCTAATAAAGCTCCCCATAAGCCTCACTATCGTAAATAGTTAATATCTTTACTATTTAGACATCTCGCATTTTTATGATTTATAGACTTTTAGTCCAATCTCAATTATAAGCTTTATATTCTAAGTGATGAATCGGAGCGTAGCGCAGGGGTAGCGCACTATTCTGGGGGGATAGGGGTCGGAGGTTCAAATCCTCTCGCTCCGACCATTCCATAAGCTGGACGAACCAGCGACCACATTGACCCCACCTTCTAAGAGAATATAAGTACCAAGGCCCACTTTTTTCTTTATATCTGAGAATCTTTCTCCATTAGGTCCGTAGCTAAATGAAGCCTCTAATGGCCTACTGATCTGAACCCCAAAATAAAGTCCAACAAAAATGCTACAATCTCCTTAAAAAAGGAGTAAAAATGGGTACAAAACACCACACAATGGAGCAAATTATTGCCAAACTAAGAAAGTCAGAAATCATGTCTGCTGAAGGTAAAACTTTAGATCAAATTCTTAAAGCACTAGAAGTAAACAAACATACTTACTATCGATGGAAAAAAGAGTTCGGGGGTATGCAGTTTGATCAGGTTAAAAAACTAAAAGAACTAGAAAAAGAAAACAAACGACTCAAAAAAATTGTAGCTGACCTATCTATAGACTTAGATATTTTAAAGGAAGTTAACAAGGGAAACTTCTAAGCGCTGAGAGGAAAAGAAAGGCCGTAAAACATGTGGCAACAAATCTTTCGATATCGGAGAGAAGAGCATGTGTAGTTATTGGCCAAAATAGATCCACTCAGCGCTATCAAAAAAAAGTTAGGCCTAATGAGAGAGTTTTAACTCAAAGAATTATAACTCTTGCTTCAGAGTACGGACGATATGGTTATAGAAGGATTACAGCTCTTTTAAATCGAGAAGGATGGGGTGTTAATCATAAAAGGGTGCAAAGAATTTGGCGTCAAGAAGGGCTTAAAGTCCCTCAGAAACAACCTAAGCGAGCAAGACTATGGTTGAATGACGGATCTTGTATTAGACACAGACCTATGTTTAAAAACCATGTTTGGTCATATGATTTTGTTCATCATCGCACTCATGATGGAAGAAGTTATCGCATGCTCAATATTATGGATGAATTTACGAGGGAGTGTCTTAGTATAAAAGTTAAAAGAAAAATTAATTCTTTTAATGTTTTAGAAACGCTGGCCAATCTTTTTTTAGTTCATGGGCCACCTAAATTTATTCGCTCAGATAATGGCCCAGAATTTATTGCAGAAAAATTAAGAACTTGGCTTAAAAAGCTAGAGGTAAAAACTTTATTTATAGAACCAGGAGGCCCTTGGGAAAATGGTTATATTGAATCCTTTAATGGAAGACTTCGAGATGAACTTTTAAATGGCGAAATATTTTATACATTGAATGAAGCTAAAGTAATTTTAGAAAACTGGCGAAGGGAGTATAACACTGTAAGACCTCACAGTTCTTTGGGTTATAGGGCACCAGTTCCACTGGCCATATTACCTAGATATGAGGTAGATAGGAATGCAGAGATTGTTGGGTTTTAGTTGGACCTAACTTTGGGGTCAGGTCAGGTCAATTATCCATGATTTAAAGAAGTGTTACCTATGTATCCGGTACAAAGTGTTACCTAAGTGCCGGGTCAGTCAGCATTAATAAAAGACTTATTGATGTTGCAAAAACAATTTTCGGAATATTTTAGTGTGAACTGATCTGAATAATTTAAACCCTTTATTTATTAAAAATTTCTTCTTTGAGCTTTTAAGTCGGGTTTCAAGACTTTCTTCATTCAAAAAGGCTTATCTTTGTTTATCCCTTTATAGGGATTAGTATTTTTTCCCTTGAGATTTCGCCTCTTCTTTTATTTTTAGAAGAATCAAGGCCTACTTGATATTGGGCGAGGATGTTTAAAAAATTATCTACAGCTATACCGGCCACCCTGAGTATGTACGCACTTTTTCCTCACACACATTGTTCCATCGGGACAACATTGAATAGGTTGATCAACACAACGATAGCTTGCTGCTGAAGTACATTTACACATTTTCTTTGGTGATGGACATCTATTATCATTGTAACATGGTGATTGCGGAGACCATGAACCGCCTCCTGCTTGAATAGCATTATATCCGGGTTGTCCCTTTGGCATATTAATGTATCCTGGTCCTGCAAATGATTTAGGAGAGAGAAAAGTGCAAAGTAAAAATCCAAGAAGAATAATTTTCATTGTGGACTCCTTGTAAGATATTTCAATTATCGATTAGTTGAAAAAAAAAACTCAAGAAATATTTTCATAATAAAAAATTATTCTTTAATTTATAGAATGTTATAATGAATTATAAATAAAAATTAG
>JBMSGH010000037.1:0-14037 GCA_049415445.1 Bacteriovoracaceae bacterium
AGGTTGTGACCAGCAAATGCACCGGTAGATAATAGTGCCGATGACAAGCAAACGGCCTTGATTGTTTTTTTCATCCTTAAAACTCCTATTTATTTATAAATTTTAAGAATTTTTTCATACTGTTAATAAGTATGCAAATAAAATTATTTAAAGGGTCTTAGAATTATTTACCTTTAATGAGCAGTTCCATAGCGAATGGCCCATAACTTGAATTGAATTCAGTAACAAGAACCGGACCTTTCTGGAAATGATGTATTGTTAGTTCTTCACCATATACGACTTGAAAAGGGCCTTCATAGTTTATACTAAAGTTTCTTTTTTCTAAAATCTTTGAAGTCTCTTTCATTATTTTTTTTATGATCTGCCCAAGAAAGTGAGCATTTGTTTGATTTAAATCAGACTCTTTTTGATTATTAAAATGATTATTAATTTCTAAAAATGTATCTTTTTTAAAGATAAGGCCAAGGCTTCCTTCAAGGTGACTAGAACGAATTCCCATGCTGGTTACTATTTGACCGGTAAATGAGACTTTTGATGGCTCATTTTCTTTTTTTATATAGATAGTTTTCTTCTCAATATTTGAGTGAGATATTGAGCTAAGAAAGCCGATTGTTACATCAATAAAGGGTTCTATGAAGTTTAAACCAGACTGCTGTACCTTTGCCTGATTTTGTTTTAATTCTTCGGCCATCTTTTTTTGTTTGGCCTCATCAATGGTCGCTTTATCAATGAGCTTTAAGTTTTTACGAATATAGGCCTTAAAAACATTTTCTTTAAATGGTTTTGTGAGAAAAGAGATGCTTTTGTGCTTGGCGATATTTTCACCTATTTCACCAAGAAAACCAGTAAGGATAAGTACGTTTAGTGGTCTTGTATCTGGGTACTGGTCGAGTCTACTAATAAGCTCTTCGCCGTCCATGTCAGGCATTTTGAGGTCTGAAATAAGAAGGTCAAATTTTTGTTGTTGGATTTTTTCTAACGCTTCATATCCATTACCGCATTCAGTGATCATTACATCAGGGTAATTTTCTTCAATGAACATTGAAAATACTTCTCTTACATTTTCGTCATCATCGACGAGGCATATGCTAGTCATAACTTTATTTTAAAGGAGAATAATACTTTGTGCTAGAGATTATAACTTGGTGCCTTTTCTTCTTTTCTTGAGCATTTTGTAATGAGATTTTCTGGCATCGTGAAGAAAGACTTTCCCATTTCTTTGGTGAGGGTTTTGAAGCTGAGTATACCACTTAGAAGGAATCCTTTTAAGTATGTATGCATTTGTTTTTGCTGTTTTGTTTTTTAAATAGTCGCCCGTCTCAAGAATAAAACCTGGTTTTAAGTTCACGACCTCTTTACTTTGGGTTTTGATATCAAGTTTTCCAGATAACAGGGCTATGTCTGTTCTATACCGACCTTCCTTACTATAAACATCACTTAATATTTCTGTTCCTCGAACGGCCATCGCGGCATTAGGTGTATTAAGTTCGAGATCATCCCCATCCTCCGCCTTATTGGTGAAAAGACTTCTTAGCTTACCAATAATGAGGTTGTAGACGGCCTTTCTTTTCTTTTTAGATTGATAGTTAAATTTTTCAAATGCGAATTTAGACTTAGGTCCTAGTTGAAAGAGAGTATCATCTTTCATGAGAATCTTAACGAAACTTTTTTTACCAGAACCTACGATATCATTTTCAAATATAATACTTCCCACTGTCAGAAACTCTTTTCTTTGAAGAACTTTATTAATTCGAACGACTTTACCGCGAAGACTAACAATAGTACCTATCTTATTACCCTTATCTTGAGCAATGACGCCAATTCCAACAAAGGAGAAGATGAAGGTAAAGGTCAAAAATGATGTTAGTAACTTTCTCATAACTCTATCCTCTAATTTAATCTCGAGGTAATTCGATTATATACCCGCTCAAATTAGGTGGGTAACTTAATGTAGTTTCGGTGTGTTAGTGTTTAAGTCTTAGTAAAATTGTCATATAAAAAAGGCATTTATTGGTGGAGAATCTAAGTCCCTGTTATCATTAGATAAATGAAATTTGTTTATATCCTTCTATTTCTTGTTTCTTTTTGTGTTTATGCATCCCCAGAAGGTGATGATATTAGGGGGCTACAGGAGCTTAGATTGGCAAAAGCAGAGCTTGCCTTAAGCCAAGGTAAGGAACGCTTCGCTTTATATTTAGTTGGGAAAAACTTATCTCAGAAATATTTCCATTTAGATTCATATTTATTTTTGGCCAATTATTATCTCGATCAAAGAAGAGTGGCCAAGGCCTTTAGGGTTTATCACTACGTCATTAAAAAGCTACACCCGAAGGGTGGAAAGAGGCTTCTAAGAGCAGCAAATGTGTCCTCTGTGGAAAAAGAATTTGAAACGATCAATAGACCAAGTGAAGGGGCCTTGGCAATTTATTATACCTTAGGGCAGGTTTATTTTGATGTTGAAGAAAAAGGGCTGTTTTCGCAAAAGTTCTCTAAACAGCTTCTTTTAAATGCCAAAAAATATTTCACAATTACCAATTATTACGAGTTTCAAAAAAGTGACTCTAACTTTTTTTTGGGTTCACTTAATAGTCGTTTAAAAAAATATGGAGAGGCCATAAACAATCTATCGACCGCCAAAGAACTATATGAGCAAGAACAAGCAGATTCCGAAGATGACAGATCTACGGAGATACAGAATATAAACTTTATGCTTGCTGATGCTCTTATTAGAGAAGGTCATACAGATTCAGGGGCCATTTTCCTTAAGGGTCTTTATTTAAACCCAAGTGTTTCATCTTCTCTTAAAGAATATGCCAACTCTTATTTGGATGCCTTAAGTACTGTTTATAAAATTGTTACATTAAGTCTTGGTTATACATATGATAGTAATGCAAATCTTTTAAGTGACGAGGAAAGAGAGGATTTTGAGAATCTCAAGGGTATTTATGTTTCTGAAGATGCCCTGTTTTTTACCAAAAATTTTAACTATTTTTATAGCTCTGAAAAAATAGATAATTTTTCTTATGTCTTTTTTATAGATGCTACTGAGCAGACTGTAAATGATGAGAGAAAATACTTTTTAGAGAATAGGTTTTTAACTTTGGGTAGTACTTTGAAATGGGATACTACACATAGGTTAATCTTTAAAATGGGGTATTCATTTACGCGTTTTCTTGACAAGGAATCTCGTCAAGGTGGTTTTAGAACAGATAGTGATGTCCATGAGTTTTCACCAGAATTTGTAAGGACGATGAAATTGGGGACACTAAGTCTTAGATTCCCGGTCAATCTGACACTGAAAAAAGGCGGTAAAACATCTATGGTTAAAGGAGTAAATGCTAGCTTTAATCCTTTTTGGAAGAACCTCTACATTACTCCTACTTTTAGCCTAACATACAACCTTTATGACGATCCAATCTCAGATGAGAGCTCGACACAAACGATTTTTTCAACATCAAATCACCTCGTGTTTATTAAGAATTTAAGTACTTTTTTAACTTTTACCTATGGAAGTTATTCAAATGAAACAGAGACTATTAATTATAATAAAGAGATAACATGGAATTTAGATTTTAGTTATGTTTTTAAAAAGTGGGATAACTTTTCGGCAACTTATAGGTTCTCTAAAATAGATAGACGTAAAGAAGACGGTGATGAAATTGACTCTACTCAGCATATCTTTAGGTTATCAATTAACTTCTAGGTAAAATATTCCTTATACTATAAAAGCATAATTGTAATAGAGCTCCAACCGATAAGTTGGTATGTTGGCGCTATCCTTTTTTATACCCTTTATTACCCCTTCAATTCATAAATATAAATGGCTAGGTCCCAAACCACATAAGTCTTTATGGAAAATATTTTGTCTTAAGAATAAGACAAATGTTTTTCCTGATGGCGAGTTTAAACATCTTACTTATGTTGATCTACTTTATTTTGGTGGCACAAATTATATCTTTAAAAATGGCCAACTTTATTTTCGAAGAAATGTTCTTCAACATATCAAACAAAATAACCAAGAGGACCAGGAACTGCTCAATCAGGGAATGGGGTGGTTTATGCCACACGAAGTTTTTAAGTTAAAAGTTGAGACTAGTGTTGGATCAGTTATTGAAAGTGATATCATTCATAAAACAATTGCAAGAGGTCCTCAAATTTTAGAAATTATTCGAGAAATAAAGAAAATCGAATTACGAGTAAAAAAACAAAATATAGCTATAAAAACAGTGCACCTAATTCATACACACCCTTCTTTAGAAATAGGCATAAAAAAAGGCAATAAATGGACATTTTATAGAAATGGTCTGAGCCAAGCAGATTTAACCCTTGGGGAGCTCTTACACCAAAGACTAAAGTATAATTTATGTCTAAAGGCGATTACTCCCAATGGAATAAATTACAATTATAAATTCAAAAATAATAAGTAATTACGTCTCTAATGGGTGCATTATATTTCTTCTAATTCTTAATAAAATCTTATAATATGACGCTATGAAGTTATTATTAATGATGCTCTTTGTTGCGACCTCTCTTCAAGCAAAAACAATTCTATTTATCGGTGACTCTTTAACTGAAGGGTATGGGATTGATTCTGAAAAATCTTATCCCTCACTCATACAAAATGAATTAGGTGAAAAGGTTTCTATTATTAATGGTAGCGTGAGTGGCAGTACCACAGCGAGCGGTCTATCAAGATTAAGATGGTTTCTTAAATCTAAACCAGAAGTTCTTGTCTTGGCCTTAGGGGCCAATGATGGACTTCGAGGTATCGACTTAGAAAAATCTAAAATTAATTTAGAGAAAATTATTGATATGGCCAAAGAAAATAAGATTAAAGTGATCTTAGCAGGAATGATGCTTCCTCCTAATTATGGCGCGGACTATACAAAAGAATTTAAAAATATGTTTGAGAAATTGGCCAAAGATAAAAAGGTCGAGCTTATTCCCTTTCTTCTTAAAGGTGTTGCAGCTGAACCAGAGTACAACCTAGAAGATGGTATCCACCCTAATGAGAAGGGACATGAAAAAATGAAAGACACAGTGCTTAGATATCTAAGGCCCTTAATATGATTTTAGAAGTTAAGAATATTAAAAAAAATTACCAACAGGCCCAGAGAGCGATACAAGTTCTTAAAGATGTTAGTTTTAAGCTTGATGATGGTAAAAGTTTGGCCATTTTAGGTAAAAGTGGAAGTGGTAAGTCAACCCTCTTAGCAATATTAAGTGGGCTTGTTGGCCCTGACTCTGGCGACATTAGTTTTCTTGGAGAGTCTTTATCTAAAAAAAATGAAGATGATCTTACTCAACTTAGAGCTTCGAAGATTGGAATTATTTTTCAACAGTACCATTTGTTGGCACACCTGACGGCACTTGAAAATGTTACTCTCAGTTTAGAGATAAATAAAATTGCAAATCCAATACAAAAGGCGATGAAAGTTCTTGAACAAGTTGGACTTAAGGATCGTTCAGAACATTTCCCTTATCAACTTAGTGGGGGAGAGCAACAAAGAGTGGCCATCGCCCGCTCTTTGGTTATGAATCCAGAGTTGATTTTAGCTGACGAACCGAGTGGTAGTCTTGATTCAGAAACTGGAACTCATGTTATGGATATTCTATTTAATGTGACAAAGTCCAAAGGAATGGTTCTGGTAACTCATAATAAAGATCTCGCACATAGATGTGATCATATTTTATATTTAGAGAAGGGTGTACTTAGTGAATACTCTGGCTAAATACGCATGGTATGAAATTAAAAATCAGAAAAGGTTTGTAGCACTTTTTGTTTTCAATATTGTCGTTGGCCTATTAGGCCCTATTTTCGTTGAAAACTTTAAAGGAGCATTTTCAGGACTGGTAGAGTCAAAATCACGGGTTCTTCTTGGAGGGGATTTTTCTGTTTCTTCTCGTCTTAATATTAATTCTAATATTATTAATGGCATTAAAGAGGACTTAAATGCTGATAAGGTTGTTGAGGAAATAACCCTATTTAGTATGGTTAAAGGTAAGAAGGTTCCAAGATTAGTTCAAATTAAAACATTATCTTATGATTTTCCATTTTATGGAAATATTGAGTTTGAAGATGGAAGGCTATGGCCTTTTGTCGATGATGTTTTTAATCAAGGACGCACAATCTTTGTATACCCTGAACTAAAACTTCAATTAGGTGTAGATAAAGGTGATTATTTAAAGATTGGTAAATCAGAATATCAAATCGCTGGCTTTATTAAATCAGATGCTGGGCAAATCTTTCAAACTGCTGCCATGGCCCCTAGAATTTATATGAGCAAGATTGGGTTAAATCAAAGTGAGTTGATTCAAAAAGGAAGTACAAAAACTTTGAAATACACGTTTAGCTCTACTTTGCCTGAAAGTAGAGTTAAGCAAATTAAGAATAAATGGAATAATAAAATAAAAGGGACAGGAATAAAGCTTCGGACGGCGTCAGAAGCAGGTGAAAATATTGGTCGAGTAATTAATTATCTTAATGATTTTTTAGGATTAGTTTCGCTCGTGGCAATTTTTCTTTCTTCTCTTGGGTTGTTTTATTTGTATAGTAACTTTCTTTCATCTAAGCAAAAGGATATGGGAATCTATTTTTGCTTGGGAATGAAGGGAAAAGATATATTTAAGCTTTATTATTACCATTTACTCTTTCTTGCGACATTAGGGGTGATAATATCTGTTATTCTTGGAGGAGGCCTCTTTCTCATCCTTGGTAAACAGTTAGAAGAGCTTTTTACTATCGTGCCTAGCACATGGATAAATTATCGTGGCGTTATATTGGCCGCTCTTATGGGCCTTATAGGGACGCCTCTACTTAGTTTCCCTCTTTTATACCCTCTATTGAGATATAGACCAGATAGTTTATTTCAGGAGTCTTCTGGTAAAGTGCAAATTACACAAATAAAGCATTTATGGACTTTTATCCCTTTTCTTATTTTTTGCTATTCACTTAGTATATATTTTTCTCACTCCCTTATTATTGGGAGTGCTTTCTTTGTTGGTTTTGCCCTGATCTTATCGATTTTTTACCCTGCTTCTTATTTTTGTATATCTAAATTAGAGCATCTGAAATTTAAAAAATTATTTATTAACCTTGGTTTAAAGTATTTCGTACGGTTTAAGAAGATGAGCTCTCTTATTTTAGTTTCCCTTTTAATGGGTGCACTTCTTGTTGTGCTTATTCCCCAGTTGGAGCATGGCCTACAAGGAGAGTTACAGACCAAAAATAAGAGTGAACTTCCTAGTCTTTTCTTATTTGATGTTCAATCAGAGCAGGTTGATGAATTAAGAGCTTTTATTGCTGATCAAAAAACGAGTATCTTAACTTTATCACCAATGGTGAGAGGAAAGATCACAAAAGTAAATAATGTATTATTTAATAAAAAAGATGAGACTCCTTCTTTTATGGATACAAGAGAAGAACAGAGATCACGAAGGTTTAGAAATAGGACTGTTAATTTAAGTTATAGATCTGACTTAGATAAAAGTGAAAAGATTATCAAGGGTAGAGCTTTTAATGGCGTTTTTAAGGAAGGTATTGCTGAAATATCTTTGGAAAAAAGATATGCAAAAAGGATGGGCCTAAAAATTGGAGACGAAGTAGATTTTGAAATTTTTCATATGCCGATAAAAGGAAAGGTTGTGTCTTTAAGATCTGTACGCTGGACTTCCTTTTTGCCCAATTTCTTTATTCAGTTTCAACCAGGGGTTTTAGAAGATGCCCCTAAAACATATTTAGGGGCCATTCCCTCACTTGAAAATGAAAAAAGAAACCATTTACAAGAGCTTTTATTTGAACGTTTTCCTAATATTTCAGTCGTTGATATTTCTCAATTGGTACAGAGGATTACCTCATTTCTCTCACAAATGGCCTTGGCATTGAAATCTATGGCGTTTATGACATTTTTGGCAGGTATAATGGTGCTTTTTTCAATTACACAGCATCAGCTCAAAAAAAGACAAAAGGATATACTACATTTAAAAATCTTAGGTGTTAGTAATAATGAGTTAAAAAAGATGATTTTAACTGAGTTTGGAATGATCGGGTTTTTAGGAAGCACTCTTGGTGTCTGTCTATCTTTAATAGTTGGTTATGTGTTATCGGATTACCTATTTGATGGTGTTTGGGATGTTGGCCCTTTAAGAACTTTAGGGCCTATCGTTATCATAACTTTACTTTGCTTCTTTTTATCCTATCTGGCAGCTCGCTCCATCCTACATAAAAGGGCCGAAACAGTAATCGGAGATGGACTCTCTTAATTTTTTATTAATATAGTCTACGATTAATGGCTTTTTTATATCTGGGTCAATTTGATCAATCTTTTGTAAGGCCTTAAGAATTGATTTATCCCAAGAGTTTGGGAGTCGACTTTGAAACCTTTGAAACCTAAAATCAATATTATTAATTTCAACCTCACAAATATCATCACCACTATAGTAAAGCCTCGGGGCGGCCTCTAAGCTTGCTGAAGTGGAGCCAGTGGGCGAGAGAAAAACTCTTACACTAAAATTAAGTGCACTCATATCAAGTACACCTCTTCCATCAAATGAAGGAAAGTCTGTTTTAATTTCAACTTGGGCATCTATTTTACGAACGTAACTGAGATCTATTTCCTTTTTATTAAAGCTTGTTTTAAAGGAAAAATCGATATCGTTTGCTAGCGTATAGTTGATAAACATACTTAATATAAGAATCATTTTACCTTCCCTTATTGAGTTTTTCTTTTAGTTTTTTTAAGTTTGATTTAATTTTATTTTGATAGGAAGGTGATTTTTGGTACTTTAATACTTCCTCCCAATACTTTATCGTATTTTGATAATCTCTATTATGAAAGGCGAGAAAACCAAGGTTATGAAGTAAGGATTCATGATAGGGGTAATTATTCACATAAGGTTTTAATAGATTATAGGCCTCTTTGTTTTTCTTAAAATGAAATTGTCCACTTGAAAGTATGATCGCCGCATTTATGTCCATTTGATTATAATTTAATGCTTTTTGAGCATATTTCATCATATTTTCTGTAACGATATCTTTGTTCACATCTTTTCTTTTGAGTGATTTTGATAATGCTTGGGCCTTAAAATAGTTATGACTAAAGTTAATCCTTTGATGGCCTAAACTAATACTTATTATTAAAACGACAAGGACTGCTAGTTTATTATGTTTTGGTAGTGGGGAGGCCGGTGTTTGTTTTATATAAGATTGAAAAATAAGGGCCAGAGAAAAAATAACTAATAAAGGCATGTACAACTTATAGGGAAAGGAGAAAGATGAGTAACTTAAATAGGCGACGATTGAGAGAAGTGCCGATAGTATCAAGGTAAAGTCTTTGTGGATGATACTAAAACCTAGTTTAAAGAAACCGTAAAACATATATAACCATAGAACGAATCCGATAAGGCCGAGGGTAGCAAAGATTTCTAAATGATCATTATGAAGGTTTTTGAGTTTCATTGAAGCAGAATAGGTGTGGCCATCATCAATTAATGTTGAATGGTATTTGGGGTATTGAATATACCAGTTTCCTAGACCTACACCATGTAGGGGCGCACTTTTAATCATTAACAGTGTGTTTACCCAATGAGAGACTCTTTCGTTGCTACCTTGTCCAGAGCTTCCTATTGGGTTTGAGAACTGTTTAACAGCAAGGTGGACTCTATTTTTAATGTTTTTCCAACCAGAATACTTTGGATTACTAAGCGTGACTCCAATTACAGAAGTAAACGTTAAAAATACGAGTATAGGAATAATTTTAATTTTTCTAAAATTAAATTTTTTAAACTTAATTAATATGGCAATAGCTGAAAAGCTCATGATAATTAAAGAAAACCAGATTTGCCTTGATTGAGAGAACAATAAAAAAGACAAAGAGATGGCCAAAAAAATGAGGGGAGTGATCTTATTTTTTTTAATATAAAGGCCTAGGGCCATGGGTATTGTTAAAACGACAAACTGACCAGCAGCGTTTTTATTACCAAATGTAGAACCATATTCGTTAAGGTTATTAAATATTTCAAACTCAAAATAACTGATCACCATACCGACTAATGAAACTAGTGCCCCGGATATGACAAATAACCAAAAAAACTCTTCCAGGTTTTTTATATATTTATAAATAATAACCGAGGCCAAAAAAGAGCTAAGTAAGGGAATAATATGAAGAAGGTACCAATATTTATTATGACTCCATAAAACACTTATTCCGGCAAAGAACAAAAAAAGAGTGATTGAGAAAAATGTTTTACTGTTTAAATCTAAGGATCGGCGGCCATTATAAAAAAGTATAAGAATTAAAAAGAATGGTATTGAGATCACCATCTTCATGACTTCAGGGCGTGCTACGATAAAGTCAAATGTATTAAATGAACAAATGAGAGGTAAAAGAAGCAAAGCTGCTTTAAATGCTCGTAGGCAAAACATTTCCATAATTTTATTTTAGAAGATTATGATTAATTGCAAAAGGGGGCATTTGGGTCCTTAGAGCATAGATAGGACTTTAACATTGCATTTTCTTTTTCTAGAACTTTAATACGGTTAGTAAGACCCACGATTTCTTTTTTAAAGGATCCTCGCATGAGTTCATACATTTCATTATTTTTAATTAACTGATTTTGTTGCTCATTAGTTGCATTGATTAATAAGGGTATAATCTCACTTAGTTTTACTTTGAGATAACCATCTTTGCCTTCATTTACGGCCTCTGGAAGGACTTCATGAACTTCTTGAGCTATAACACCAACTCGTTGTTGATCTTCATATTCGTCATTAAGATAATTAAAATATACACCTCTTATCTTTGATAATTTTTCAATGGAGTTTGGAACATAAGCAATATCTCTTTTTAGGCGTTCATCTGATAAAGCGGCCCATGATGTGGTTCCTGATACCAGTTCTGCACCGACATTTGATTGATTTCGAACATAAAAGGATTCTCCATCGGTAAATGTAACGCCATCATTGGCAATTGAGGTAGAGGTACCATTATCTAATGATACTGTGGAAAAAGTTACAGCATCTGCTGATCCTAAACCAAGGCTCGTTCTTGCCGTATCTCCTGTTTCGGCAACCCAGCCGGATCCATCACCGACGATAATATTACTATCTAGAGGTGTTAATGCACCAACAGGGTCATCTACCCAAGAGGTGTTTCCGGCGCCATCACTACTTAATATTTGTCCAGCAGTACCTACAGTTGTTGGAAGGGTTAATGTATAGGATGAACCAAGTGGTTCTGGTGACTTTAGGCCGACATATTCCCCTCCAGTATTATCCAAAAGTCTAAGCTCTTTATTGGCCTCAATACTTAGGTCTCCACCTTTGACCGTCGTGTTTCCATCAGCGTCGATATTAAAACGCTCTGTTAGAGTTCCATCTTTTAAATTACTGATAAAGAAGTTTCCATCTTCAAACCCATTAGTGATATCGGTCAAAGTAGAAGAGAGAGTTGTGCTAATTGAAGGTGCTCCATTATTATTCTCACTTCTAAAGGCAACGGCAGCACCAATACCGTTAGCAGGTGTTGATGACATATGGGTGAGTGTTAATATATTTGTCACATTACTATCATTATTATCATCTTCCATTACTTCTAAAGGAGTAATCGGGTCATTCGTTTTTATACCAACATGAGCTCCTAGGTCAGGTTGAAGATAAATATCACCTTCGTTGGCCACGCTTGAGTTTTCAGCTTTAATAGTTAAAAAATTATCATTGGCCGTTTCATGACCTATATAGGCCTTTCTCGTGGCGACTTGATAAAAACCAAGATGAGCATTTGTTGAGCCTTCAAGCCTGAAGACCTCATCATTTCCTTTTAGACTTAATAGGGAAGAGGGGGCATCTGTACCAATACCCACAAAGCCTGAGCTTGCTATCATCATTCTTTCTGTACTAGATGTATCAAACCTTATATTTCCATCAGAGGGAGTCTTTTCAACATGTATCGCAGTGGCATTCGAATTATCCGATATTGTCTTTAGTAAAATGTTTCCATTCGCTTCAATTTCACCATTACCTTTTACACTAAACACATTCGTCAATGCACTTCCTAATGATCTGGCCATAAAGTTTATTTTCGATGTCTCAGTACCATTTCCGGTATCTGTCATTTCAAACTCTATAGCACCAATATCTTCAACGCTTCCACTATCATCTTCACTTTTAAAAGTTATACCTGTTCCAATACCACTTGAAGCAGTTCCACTTGTTTCGTATGTAAGATCAAGTACGGAGGAAACACTACTAGTTGCAGCTCCTTCTTCTCTTATTGACAATTTCGAAGTGGGGGATGCTGTTCCAAGACCTACTTTCCCTAAACCATTAGGCGATATAATAAGGTCAGAGTCCAACGCCAAAGTTGATATTGTAGAGCTATCTAAAATAATATTATCAAGTCCTAAGTAACTTATAACCGTATTTGAACCTAGAGATACATTATCAATTGTACCCGCATCGATATCAATAGATGAAAAAGCACCTGTGCTAGGTGTTGAGGCCCCTATGGGTGTATTATCAATTGAATTTGCTGTAAGTGACGTAAATGCTCCTGATCCTGGTGTGCCGGCACCGACAGAAGTAAAATTTGCGGCCAGAGGGGTTGCTAGCCCAATAGTTGTATTTTCGATTGAGCCACTACTAATGGTGGCAGAGTTTAGTGCGGCCGTAGAGTTTGACAGTGTTATACTATCAATTGTGCCACCGGTAATATTAATCGCAGAAGAATCTTGGGTAGCAATAGAGCCTAGGCCAGAGATGCTAGCCAGATTTAAGTTTGTTAGTGCTGAGCCATCAAGGGCCGGAAGAATTCCACTTCCATCTAATTGAACAATTTGATTTGGACCAGCTCCCACATCGATATCAATTGTACCAGATGTGGTAATAGTACCTCCAAGAAGTCCAACTCCTGTAGTTAAACTTGTAACAGTTCCAGCAGTTGGCGTCGGTACAGGTATCCATGTGTAATTAGCACCATCATATTTCATAATTTGATCTGTTGTTGGTGCTACATTAGGAAAGGTAATTGTGTATCCTGCAGCTAAGCTTGCAGGGGCCTTTAGTTCAATAAAGTGATCTGCACCATCGTTATCTTTTAACTTTAATAATGTATTTGTTGTATGAATGTTTGAAGTCGTATTTCCATCGAAATCTGCATTTTTCGCAGAGAGGTCACCGTTTGCAGCTATACTGGCGGCAGATCCGTTGATATTAATACCTCCACCAAAATTTCCAAGAAGGTTAACAGAGATATTTTCTGCAACATTAATGGTACCTGCACTTAATGTATTATTTTGTAAGTCGAGGTTTCCAGTCATAATATCGCCAGACTTTTGAACGGACGTTGTAGAGCCACCTGTAATTGAATTAATTTGGTTTTGTACTTTTCCAAAGGCATCTAAAATTGAATCTGTCACATTTATAGTTGTGCTGGCCGCTACTAAATCAACACCTGTTAGTGTTGTAGTTAAAGTAAGGTTACTAATGTTTTGAAATGTTCCATCACCACTTAAATATTTATTTGTATCATTCGGGAAAATAATATTATCTTGCTTAGAGGTACTTAACCCTGTCACTGTCGTATTAAGTGCATCAATGTCTACTCCATCAACAGTTGCATTAACGGCCATATTGATATTTGCACCAGCTCCTAAGTTAAGACTTCCTGATATGCTTCCACCAGTTGTATTCACTTTTGTATCTAGGGCAGGCAGGAGTCCGTTAATTTTACTCATTGCTATCGCGGCAGTGGTTGAGACATCGGAGTTTTTAATTGTTCCATCAGCAATCTCATTTGAAGTTATATTGTTAAGTGCAAATGGTTGTGGTTCCCATTTTCCATTAACACCATTGTAAATGAGAATTTTTCCATCAGAGGGAAGGTTGGTGTAATCAACATCTGCTATGTCATTTAAGGATGAAACAGATTTATCAATTTGCGCCCACGTATAATCATTTGCCAAAGGCACGATGGCGCCTTTTCTGCCATTAAAGGAAACAACATTTCCGGTATTATTAATTTTTTGCCAAGAAGTTCCATT
>JBMSGH010000038.1:0-12246 GCA_049415445.1 Bacteriovoracaceae bacterium
ATTAATCTGATCATAGCTCTAATTCTAATATTGGGCTGTTGTTTTCAGTTTTTAAAGGCCAAAACTCATTTAGAGCCATGGAGGGAGTCTAAAACGCTAATCACTTGGGGTATGTTAAGGTTTTCTAGAAACCCCATATATCTAGGGTTCTTCTTTTTAGGATTTTCGCTATCATTTTTTATGAACTCGCTTTGGGTGCTTTTGAGCTTAATTCCATTTTATTTCCTTCTTCATTATTGTGTTATTAGAAAAGAAGAAAAATATCTCAATGATAAATTCAAGCAGCAGTACCAGCAGTATTGTAAAAAAGTTCGCCGCTGGCTTTAACGCATTATAGGTGAGAACTCGGCCACGTAAAGCTGGCCAGTTACATACTTACGAAACATTTTAGTAGAGATAATAGAAAAGCTTCCGTTACCAAGGTTTTTTATAGAACCAGCTGCTCTAAATGAACACTTTCTATTACATTTAAAAAATCTTCTATTTAGCTTTTTGATATGAAGACCACCTTTTCCGATACGGCCTTCATGTGCAACTTCATATAGAGTGGCAAAGTTTTTTCCTTTTGTGATAGGAACAGGAATTTTACCTTCTTCATTGTCAAAAGTGACAAGATAGATCTTTCCATCACATTGTCGGATAAGAGAAAAGGAGGTTGCCGATATTTTATCTTGAGTTGAAGGGATTGGCCTTGGATTAATTCCTTGGTTAAGGTTTGCAGAGTTACTAAGATAGAGTTCAAAACGATGGGATAATTGACCTATTAAATACTGTCCATTTCCTAATCTTACAATACCGGCAGCAGGTGTATAGGCCGGTATATTTGTAATTTGAGAGTTTTTAATGAGCGTTGGTGATTGTATATTACTAAAATCCCATAATTGAAGGATCGAGTATTTCTGCTCTGATTCGACTTTATAGGGCTCTAAAGAAATGGCAACAATATTTCCACTGGCCTGTATCCCTCCGATATGCCAATTGGCGCGAGTTCCTACTTGGGCCTTTTGAACAACACCATTAGCTTGAAGAACAAATATATGTCCTACACGCTTTTTATAATCTGCACCAGAGATAACATAACCATTATTAATCTGGCTTAGTCCTTGGAAATGATTATCTATTCCAAATTTATTAGTTGCGGCCAATTTGTATTCAGTAATACCAAAATACTTATTAGGCCTTAACTTATTAACTGCATTGGGTTGACTATTAATATGACTAAAGTTTTTCTCAACATCTAAGTAGCAATTTTTATATTGTGCTTCTGCAACCATAACAAATGTAAGCGAAATTAATAATGATATAAGTTTCATGAAGATCCAATGTTATTTTATAAAATGATACCACAGAATACAGTGGGGAAAAAATATTCGATTAAAGGAATATAGTTTAGAAAAGAATAGAAACTCTAATAATTCAATAAATTTGTTTTATAAAGAAGCGACTTACCTTTATAAATATGCAGTTCATGATCTATAATTAAATACTTTTGTTGGACCTCTGTTTTGTAAATGAGGCGATTTTTTTTATCTAGTATTTCGACAGGAATAATCCATTCAACGCTTCCTTCTTTGAAGGGGAGATCAAGATTAATAATAGTCATAATCCTATCTTTAAGATTATGGATAGGCAGAGCTGTGGGATAAGGTGAGTGGTATAGATTTAATCCTCCACTGATGGGGCTAATGAGTTGTTCTAAAAAATCACCGGTAGCAACACCTTCAATCTCGTTTTCTTTGATATAAACCTTTTCACTGCTTCCAAAAACAGAGACGACACAATCAATGAAAAGGTCTCTCTCTATTTTTACAACACTACACTCAGGGTTCATAAAGCGAAGCTCAAAGCAGTAAGCGGTGTTAATGAAAGAGAGAAAAATGAGAAATGTTTTCATTGGGCATAAATAAGCAAAAATCCTTGTTTTGCAAACAAACCCTATAAATATTATGGTCATTTTGGCACCAAAATGAGAAAAAACGCCAAAAATTGTTGATAAATTTGATTTTTCATGGGGCCTTGTATTATGAGTTTGGTAAAGGAGAACTTATGAAATATTTACTACCTCTATCACTTATTCTTATGACCTTCCAAGTTAAGGCCGCAAGCAGCTATGTACGCTTTGTTAAGCCTATGGAACAAAAAGTTATTACTAACCCTCATCCTAATGGCAATGGAAAAAGATTTGAAGGCTGTGGACCTGTGGCCGCTGCTATGACAATGGGCTATTGGGAAACGGAAAGGAATTACTCAATAATGCATTCCCAGGACGACTTTGATGGAACAGACCATCCTTATAAGACGATTCGTAGGTTTTATAAAGAAAGTGGTACAAGAAAGGCCCCAGCAAAAAGTACAGCAGATGATGGGAAAAAATATAATCAAAGTTATACGATGCCTGACAAACTGGTAAAAGGATTAAAGACATCAGTTGATAGGGCCAATAATAAAAGAGGACGATTGGCCAAACTTGTGGTTAATAGGGCCAAGGCCGCACCTTTTAGAACTTGGGATTACAGGCTTTCAAAATTAAAAACTCAACTAAAGAAAAAGAACCCAGTTATTGTTCTTCTTCATAATATACCTGGCTGTCTAACTGGAAAAGACTCAAAGTCAGGTGGATGGCATTACGTCGTTTTCAATGGTTATAACGACTCTACTAAGAAGTTTTATGTTCTAAGTGGGTGGGATGAACTGACAAACTCAGCGACTTATTCAAGCTCAGCTCATGTTACTAATGGTACTTCAACCCTCGTTGAATGTTCATTTAAAGAAATCAAAAAGACAAATCCAGCTCTATTTTGGATTGAGAAAAAATAAAAAAACGGGTGGCCTTAGGGCCACCTTTTCTTGATACAATCAGTCTAGCTTAGGAACTATTTTCAGCAAGATATTTATTTATAAATATAATATAATACAAGTTATTAATCTGGAGATAGTTAGATGAAATTTTTAAAACTGTTAATTATTACGAGCTTTATTACTTGTGGTGGTTTCGCAAAAGAGAAAAAACAAGAAATAACTCTTTATGGTGATAATAGTTATCCTCCGTATAGTTACCTTGATGAAAATCAAAAATTAGTAGGAATTTATCCTGAAATACTTAAAGAGGCCTTTAAATTACTACCAGATTACAAACTTCAACTAAAACCAGTTCCATGGAAAAGAGGTCTGAAGCTTTTAAAGAAAGGAAAAATAACAGGATTATTTCCTCCTTATTTTAGAGCAGTTGAAAGGGCCTATATATGGCCATATTCTTTGGCAATTCTAGAAGAAGAAGTCGTTGTTGTATGTAACGATACAAAAAAGCTAAAAAACTTAGATCAGTGGCCAAATGACTTTATAGGTTTAACAGTAGGAAGAAATAGAGGATTTTCTACTGGTGGGGATGTCTGGTTAAAGTTAATTAAAAAGAAAAAAATAATTGATCTAGAAGTTGATTCCATAGATTCTGGTTTAATTATGTTATCTAAAAAACGTGCAGATTGTTATATGAACGATAGAATTAGTATTTTTTGGGCCCTAAAAAACTTGGTAAAGGCCAAAAAAGTGACTAAGGAATTAGCAAAGTCGATAAAAGAAAGGGCCATTATTTCTAGAGAGAGAGGCTTTGTTGGTTACTCTGATAAATGGAATGATGCTAAGAAAATGGATATCGTAAAGAAAATCGATCATGCCATTCACCTTGTTCGTAAGACTGGGAAAATTGCCGAAATTCAGCAGAAGTATTCAAACTAATTAGTTGAGAAGGTGCTTGTAGAGCTCAAACTCCCAATTGTATTCCCACTCTATAGAAGAAGGAATACCTAGTAGGTGTGCTACAATCGGCGCCACATGGGCATTTCTAACAGTATAGCTAAACTTATCAATATTGAGGCCTTTAGACCCAGGTAGATTAATGTAGAGAGGTACAGGGTGTTTATTGCTTGAATGCCTTCCCCCAGTAAAGTCATGGCCGTGGTCAGCAGATAAAATAATAGCGGTGTCATTTTCGATTCCTGCTTTTTGAACTGCACGAAGAATTCGACCAACCTCTTTATCAATTCTTTTAACGGCCTTAACGTACTGTTTAGAATTTCCGTTGTGACGATGACCAGCATGGTCAACTTTATCAAAATCAATAAAGAGAAAATTGGGCCTATGCCATCTAATTAGTCGAGCAGCATTTTTTCCTACCCTTGAAGAGCTAATAATACTTCTTCTTTTTTTATCAAAGGCATCATCTCTGATCGCATAGCATGTTACCGGTTTCCACTCATAAACAATTGCTGTTTTTAAGGAGTTATTATTTTCTTTAATTTGATCAAAGATAGTAGGAATCTTATTTCCGTTTTCACAGTTATTAGTCTTAACTCCATGGACTTCTGAACTAGAGCCTGTTTGCATCGCTCCCCAGTTTGGGCCTGAGAAGTTACGCTCATCAATTTGAGCATTTTCACTCCAAAGGGATCTACTTTTTAATAAATCTATATGGGGAGTTTGCCCCTTTAAAGAGGGGTGTCTTAAGTTATGACTTCCTAGTCCGTCTATTCCGATAAAGATGACATGCTTTACAATAGAGGATTCTTTGGCATTCAAAGAAAAACTAAGGACAAATAGGGATGTAATTATAAATTTTATTATATTCATGGGAGGAGCTTATTATAAAAATTATCTATTTGAAATAGGGGCCTTATGAAAAGGCCCCTTATGTTTTAAAGATTAAAACAAGTTTGATTTGGAAGAGCTTTGTTAGCAACAAGCTTGTAAACAGCTTCTCCAAGCGTTGCAGTATGAGAAAGTCTTACTCTTTTAACCTTAGCGTTAGAAAGACAGACTTTTCTACCATTAAATTCATTTACTGTAGCTGTTAATAGAATATAACCATCAGCGTTTCTTCTTATTTTTCTTTTTACAGAAACAAGAATTTTCATTTCAGCATTACAGCCATTAAAAGAAACAGAGTCTGCTTTTTTGATGACGAGAGTTTTTCTTTTGGTTAGTTTTTGTGTAAAACCAGCAATTTCTTGATTAACCTCGTTAAGGATGTAAGCGCTTCCGGCATTTCCTAAGATTTCTACACTACGACAGTTAATAGCATAACTGGTAGAGCTTAATGTAAGAGCAAGTAGTAATAATAATGATTTCATTGATTCTCCTTTTGTTAGGGCGTGTATTATCAAGCGTAGAGCTCAGTGTCAAACATGATTAAGATCTACTTTATATGTATTGAATTTTAAAAACTTTGAGTCTACAAGTTATTGATTACTTTTAACTAGGAGAATTTATGAAGTATTTAATTTCTATTTTAGTGGCCTCTTTTTTTACTTTTTCCGCTTATGCAAATCCATGTCAAGGAACGAATAAGACAGAAAGAACTATAACCCTTAACAATTATTATAATTCATGTACTGGGGAGTATATGAAAGGTTCTTATAAAAGAACCTATACTTGGAAGTGTGTAAGAAATAATAATGGTTATCAGTATAATTATCACAATAACTATAAAGGTACTCTTATAGGTAAAACGAGTGGTGATAAATATAATATGAAATACAATAGTAAAAACAGAAGAACGAGAGGCTTTCAATCAGGAAGATATGCTTATAGCTATAAAACAAACCTAAGGTTTATCTCAGCAGGTAATGCTGAAAACTTCACTATCGTAAGAAAATGTGATGTTGTTTATGATGATGGTGCTCTCATTAAACATGATTGCAATAATTTCGAGACTAAGTGTAATTAAAAAAATGGGGTCTCATTTGAGACCCCTTATTATTTTTTCTACTTATTGGGATAAAACCTAATCTGAACATTATAAGATCCGTTATTATCAATATTCCAAAGAAGCCCTACAAAATCTCCAATATTAAACACCCACTCATTATCATAAGTTTTACATTGAGCTTGTTCTGAAAAGTAAGTGTGACCATCTTGATCTGCTACAGGACATTCAAGTACTCCATCCAGATTAAGATCAACGCCAACTCCTGATAGAGCATCACAACGATCATAAATTCCATCAAGTTCACGATCAATACAACATAGATCTAGAGCTGAACAAGTATTTTGATTTTGTTCATCAATACAATAAAGGTCCGAGTCTTCCTGGAGATAACAGGCATTTCCTGAGTACTCAAATAATCCAGTAAGGTCTGTGGCCTTTTGAACCCCTTTTCCTTTTTTAGTAGAGTCATCTCTAATGAGTTCTTCACCTGTAGAAGAAAAAACTCCTTGTGAATCAACAAGGCCAAGATAGAGAAGATCGTTTCCACTTTCATCTTCGACGTAGGCCAATTCACTAGACAAAGAGAGCGATGTATCACCGGATGGTTTACCCGTAATTCTAGCATACACTCTGTAACCTTTATCGTTTTGAGGAAGTCTTAAAGAGGCCCCGTTTTGAGAAAAAGACTCCGTACACCAATCTGTAACTTCTAGTGAACTTGTATTAGGAGCATTTTTAGGTCCTTTTTTTCCAGACTCCATTAAAACAGTGATAGGTTTATTATCTTTTTCTCTTGGGAAGAAAATAACATTGCCATAAACCTGATTTCCATATTCATCAAATTCGGCTTCAGGGCATTTAAAGCCTTCTTTTTTACCAAGTAAGTTGAGGTTAAAATGTTCTCCGCTAGGAAAACCATTACCCTTAAGGTTTTTTCCAGCGTAGGCATTAAAAGTGATCAGTGAAAAAATTAATATAAAATAGTACATTATTATACCTCCAACTTATTTAGACTTACCAATCGGAGGTATTAAGACTTCTCTTTAATTTAAATATTCTCGTGTTACCTTTGAAGTTTTTCGGCCATCTCAAGAGTTTTAAGATCTCTTTTTTCATTAAACATTGCATTCATCTTTTTTATGTTAGCTGCAGATGCAATAATAGATTCTTTTAAAGATTTACTAAAGGGTGCTAATCCGTCAAGCAAGACAGGCTTTCCATCTGTTTTTTGAATGACATAAAGAAGCTGTTTAGTAGATTGTGGGTATGACTTTAAATTCTCAGGAGCTCTACCACCGGCAACAATAAGTCCTTTATGAGAAAAGGTAAGAATGTCACTCCCTTTAGGTATGTTCTTAACATCGGCAACGAGTTCATTTTCAAAAACTTTAATACATTCAGAAAGTAGAGTTAAAAAAATCTTTCCATTTTCTTTAAGAGCACATAAACCAAATCCTGCAAACTGAACTTGTCCATCTTTCATTTGATTAGCTTGTTGTGAAATAAATTGATCCCATTGTTTTTTTACACGTGGAAAAACAAAATCATGCCCTCCTTCGATAAGGTAAGGGTTTCCAGTTTCAAAGTCTCTACCAGCTAATGAAAAAAGAATGTGAGCAAAGGTATTATTATCTAAATTAAATATATTTACGGCCTTGACTTGGTAGCTGTTTTGCGCTGTTAATTTATTTATCCACCAACCGTCATTCTCATTAACATTACCATTTCGTGTGGAGATGATGGCATTAACGGGGTATTTGTATAGATCACTTAAATATCTAGGCTCAGGCATTGTAAAAATGTCTAAATAGGGAGCACCTTGCGAAACGGTGATTTCAAAAAGATAACCTTTCTCATCGTAGGCAAATTGAGAGGAGCTATATGGGTTAGCGGCCATGTAAAGGCCATGCCCTGATAAATAAGGTCTACTTAGGCTCCAAGAAAGTTTAACCCGACAGTTTTTTTGAAACTCTTTGCTATTGAGCTGGGCAACTTTGTCTTGAAGTCCATTGAACCCGCTCCAACTTGCCCAGTGATAAAAGGTTCTATTTTGAGGCAGTTTTTCTACAATCTTTTCCTGTAGGTTCTGAAGTTTTTCCTGATCATTTTGATTAAGAGGCCTTTCTTTTTGACAATTACGCCAATCAAAACCGTAGGAACTAAAACTAAAAATCAACACATAAATAAAAATAATATTTTTCATGTGTCGATTATAGCATGGGTCGTTAAAATGATGTTATTTTAAAAAGTAGTGCTCAACTTTTTTTATTGCTTTTTCTTTTGTGAGCCCCATTTTTTTTGCTGTCTCTAGGGATTCCTCTTTACTCATTTTGTGGTCTTTATGAAAATGCGCTGCTAACCAAGCTCCCACTCTGTTTCCGGTACTACAGTGAATGAGGGTTTTTCCTTCTTTTCGATGTTTTTTGACAGCACTGGTTACATTATCAATAAATGAATCATTGAGTTCCATGTTTTTTTCAAAGGCAATATTGTAGTAGTTCATCTTATATTTTTTTTCAACAAGCCATTGTTCTACTTCTTCTTTGTACTCATCTTTTGACCTGAGGTTGATGACGGTCTTAAAACCATTTTCAGAAAGTTTTTTATAATCGGTATTTTTAGGCTGCCCTGAGAAATAGATGTCCCTATATTGAGATCCTTTTAGCTTCCCAGCAATAATCACGTCTTCATGAAGGTCATTTTTTTTAATAGTGTGAGAAGAGCAAGAAAATAAAAATAATAATATAATTGGCCATTGAATAAACTTCATAAAGGTACCTCTAGTTTAAATTTAAAACTTATATACTATTTATTGATCTTTAAATAAAGAATACAGCTATTTATTTTTTAGAATATCCATTCTCAGCGCATATTGATTTTGCAATATTGGGATAATAGACTTCATCATAGAAGGCAATTACGCTATGGGAGCCATTTTCTAGTATCGTTTCACAGGAGTAGAGGATTGGTACACTTTCGCCCTTTCGGGATATTATAGGACATGTTTTATTAACCCAATAACCCTTCACCATCTCACATTTTTTTTGTTGGATTCTTAAGTGGGTAGCATTCCCCTTCGTTTGAATACAATACCCCTTACTAACGCAGGACCCTAAGCCGGCCCAAGATAGTACTGGCGTAAAAATTAAAATACTTAATATTAAAAATTGATTCATAAAAAACTATCCTTACAAGACTTTATCTATATCTGCCTTTTTGCATTCTTTCTCTTTCTTTCCTTTTTTGTTTAGCCTCTTTCTTAATCAGCTCACCAACTGTTGGAGATCTCATCCAAGCAATTTCTCTTTTCACAGCTTTCATACCCTCACTATTCATTGTCAGGTCAACCTTTACTTTAATACCTGGTATACGAAACTTAAAAGGGTTAAACGCATAACTATTTTGTGAAAAAGAAACAAATAAGGCGATAGAAATAATTACTTTTGTCACTCTTTTCATTTTATACCTTTTTATTTTCTATTTTAGTCAATTAAAAAATATGTTCAAGACTAAAAAAGAAATAAATAAACATTATTTATTTTCCTTAACCATCAATTGACATAGCTTTTGGAGATCAGTCTTTGCTCTCCAGCCAAGCTGCTGTTGTGCTTTGGTTGCATCTCCACAGAGTTTCTCAACTTCAGCAGGTCGATAAAAAGTAGGGTCTGTTTTAATAAGTACTTTTCCTGTTTTTTTATTTATTCCTGTATTATCACTCCATTCGATTTCTATATGAACTTCTCTAAATGCCATTTCACAAAACTCTCGAACACTATGCATTTGTCCTGTTGCGAGAACATAATCACTTGGTTCACTTTGTTGAAGCATCATCCACATACCTTCAACATATTCTTTGGCATAGCCCCAGTCTCTTTGAGCATCAAGATTACCGAGCTTAAGGATTTCTTTTTTCCCTTGTGCAATCTCAACCGCCGCTTTGACTATTTTTTGAGAGACAAAAGTATCTGCTCTTCTTGGTGATTCATGATTAAAGAGAATACCACTACAGGCAAACATGCCGTAAGCTTCTCTATAGTTTTGTGTTAAATAATACCCCATAGTTTTTGAAATGCCGTAAGGGGATCTAGGGTGAAATCTTGTTTTTTCATTTTGGGGAGAGTGCTCTACTTTTCCAAACATCTCACTAGAGCCAGCAAAATAAAAGCGACACTTTGGGGCAAATCTTCTTAATGCTGCAAGTATGTATTGGGTTCCACCACCATTGCAGTTCATGGTAGTGAACTCATCATTAAAGCTGTATCCAACATGACTTATTGCTGCTAAGTGATAACACTCATCAGGTCTGACTTGCTCAATGATACTATAGACACTGCCCATATCAAGAACATCACCTCCATGAATTTCACAAGGACTTAGATACTCACTACAGCGAGATACTCTTCTGACAAGCCCATGAACTTCATATCCTTTACTCAGTAAGAGCTCAGCTAAATAAGATCCGTCTTGACCAGTGATGCCTGTTATAAGTGCTTTTTTATTCACGAAATGAGTTTATGACTTTAGTGGCTTCAAGGCAAGAATCAAAATTAGAATGAGGACCATATGGTCCTCATCTTCATTTAATTGAAATTATATTAACTCTTCAACAATTTCTCTGATAGCTTCAGGATCAGCATTATTAACTTCAGATGCACTGTCTATTAGAGAGTCCATACCTTCATTAACAAGTGTCTGAGAAGCTTCATCAAAAGAGAGTCCTAAGAGTTCTTTTGTGAAATAGTCTCTTTCTCTTTTATTAAGACCTCTTTTGTTTTGGACTTTTCTATAAGAAGTTAAAAGGCTAGAAACTCTTTCAGATCTTTCAGCAGAAAGCCCATAATTAACTAGATTTTCTTTTAATTCATTTACTTCTACAGATTCAATGTTAGATCCAAAAGATTCTAAATCTTTTGTACTGTCGTTAGCTTCACTATAGTAATAGTTTCCATTTAAATCTTCATATCTAAAGTTAGATAATGTTCCTGTGTTCCCACCGACGGTATAATAAAATAGACCTTGAATTACTTCAACACCATTTGTTACAACAAATGACATTACATCCTCACTACTTAATGTGCCTGTAAAACCTGTCATATCAACATAATAGAATTTATCAGTGAACTCATCTTTCCAGATAAATGTGTTAGGGTTTGATGGGCTAGATAGAACATCATTTACAGAAGTTGAAGTACTTATGTATTTCTTAATTAAGGAAGCCTTTGGACTAGAATTGATAATAGAAACAGCTAGTTCTGTTGCATTAAAAGCATCAGCACCATCAGCACCATTAGCTCCATCAGTACCCTTAGGACCAGCACAAGATACGAGCCCTAAAACAGCAATTAATAATAATAATTTTTTCATTTTTATCTCCTTTTTAGATAAGTATAAATAGTGAGTTTAGATATATTTAAGGGGGAACTAATATGAAAGTTAAGAAAAAAGTAATTATTAGGTAAAAAATATATTGTATTTGTAATGTGTTTCCAGATAACCATTTGATACTACATTAACTCTTGAACAACTTCTCTGATAGCTTCAGGATCAGTAAGTTTTTTATACTTTTCTTTTTTTTGGTTCCATATGTAGGACTTGAGACCAATGATTCCATTCTTTCTTAATAGTTTGCCATGGTACTTGCCGCCATAGACTATAATAGTCTGGTCAGGGTAACTTTTCTCTAAGACTGTGTTTATCCATGATTTATGAAGTTCTTGACTTATTCTCCATAAGAAAACAGGTCGTGGAGGGATTTTTGGATCTTCCTTGTCAATTCCTAGAATAGAAACATTAAACTCAGAACTCGTTTTCTTAAGTTTTAGAATCTGTCTTGCTCGTTCTGGGCTCCAGACGTACTTTCTTTTTATGAGATGATTTTGAATATCCTCTAAATCTTTGAATCTTTCTAGGGATTGACCTTCTAGTAGATATTCAAAAAAAATGACATCTACTTTGAGGACTTCATTATTGAGTAGATCTATTAGCTTGGTTAAATGAATATTTTTGTGATGGTATTCACCTATAAAAAGAATTTTTCTGTCATTAAAATTAACAAACTCAAAATCCTGTTCTGACTTTTTCAAAGAGAATTCATTTGCAAGCAATGAATTAAGAATACAAAGAGAATATAAAGAGATGGCATACCAAAATTTCAATTTTTAACCTCTTGCAAGATATTAAAACACGAGAGATCAATAGCAAATGAAATAAGGGTAATAACTAAGCGCTAGCTAGTTGCACAAAAATGATAATTGTACATAATACCTCTATAGCGAACTTAAAATGAGAGGTGTGAGTAGTTTAAAATATAGTTCACTTCAAATAACGTCAGGGAGTATAGTGCTTAAAAAGTAAAGATTGATTATTTATTTCCTATAAAGCTTTTATAAAGACGCATTCATCTTAGATAATAAAACTTAAACATAAAAACCTAAGCTCCGAAAAAACCATTGTATCGATATTTTGTTTATTAAAAAAGAGTCTTTGTTTTTTAAGACCAGTGATAGGATAGGATATTATGTTTTATTTAAGATTAATTTTGA
>JBMSGH010000039.1:0-8422 GCA_049415445.1 Bacteriovoracaceae bacterium
GTGGCGTTAGTCTTCTAGGTGGAGGCGGAGGCGGCATGGGTTATCCAGGAATGGGTGGCATGGGTGGCTCTATTGGTGGCCTTAGTCTTCTAGGCGGAGGTGGCCCAGGAGGTGGAATCGGTGGATTTGGAGCAATGGGTGGAGCTGGTCTACCAGGCGGAGGCCTTGGTCTTCCTGGTGGTGGAATGGGTTACTATGGTGGGTTCAACCCATATGGAGGCCCTGGAATATACAATGGTGGACTTGGACTTGGTTTTGGTGGCGGCGGAATGAATGGTTACTGGGGAAATACTGGTGGTCATAATCAGTTTAATAATCAGCAATACCAACAACAAATGGCCCAACAACAGGCCAATTGGCAGCAAAGCCAAGCAGCTGCAGGTCGTGCCCAAGGAAATATGCAAGGTAACCTTATGGCCAATCAGGCCTTATATCAAAACTATCAAGATGCTGCTCAAAACCTCTACGGTGCAGGAGGAGGCTATGGTTATGGTGGCGCGTACTCCATGCCAGGAGTTACTTCCTCAGGCGGAGGTGGATTTGGTGGTGGACTCTACTTGAATGCGGGGTTTGGTTTTTAAGAAATAAAAAAAATACAACTTAAAATAAAAAGGGCCTTTAGAGGCCCTTTTTTTTGATTCTAATTTATGGTTTTTCAACTCTTAACTTTTCCGTGAAATAAAGAATACTTCTTTCTTCTTTGATACTCTCAGCGATTTGTCTCTGAAGATTTAAAATTTCACTTTTATTGAAGTCATCTTTTTCACCATACTCTACAATAAGAGCGAAGTGGTATCCTAAAGAGTCATTTTCTAAAGTTAAAACGTTACCACCCATATCTTCTCTAACCATTCCAACATCTTTACTCAAAGAAAGACCTGGCATTTTTCTGTTAGCATAGGATAGCTTTGCAACATTATCATCAGTTAGGATATATGATTTCTTAAGGTTAAGAGTACGTGGAAGGTATATTTCCGTAGGGGCATTCACGCCATGATTTTTCCAAACCATAAAAATATACTTCTTAGTTGAAAAATAAACCTTACCATTGGGAACTGGTCTTAAGCCAACCCAATCTAATAGTTTTTGATCGTAACTTGATCTTAATCCGTCATTGTAAAAAAAGTTTATAAGGTGACCTTGAGTCGCTCTTGGATAGGCCCTCGACTTTTCATCATGGCCAACGGCCCCCCACATAAGTCTTCTTGGATCTGTTGTATCAGGAAAGTTTTCCCAAGCATATTCAGTGCCATGAACTTGTGGAGCATAGAAGTTGGCCCATTTTGTTTTATTGTGAGGAATAGTCATTTCCATGGCCTGATAGTAAGCTTTTTTCATTCTATGATAATCTTTTGATCGTTTTTGAAGTTTACCTTTTCCTATGGGAAAAAAACCATATTCAGTAACAAGCGTGGGCATTCCTAAACGACGAGCTTCTTTTCTTGCTTGGCCGTATTCATCAAAAAAAATACCACTTTTTGGTTTCTTTAAGTTAGCAACTTCTCTTGTCTCTTCGTAAATATGGGGAGAAAAAACCCAGTTACCTTTTGGAATATCTTTTAGGTGACCTAATCCGGTAGGATAAGACAATGGCCACGCATTAACGGAGGCCCACATGACATGAGGTTCGGCAAGAATCATTTTATGTGACCAACCGATATCGTCCATAAGGGCCCTAAACCTTTTATAAAAAGGCCAAAGTTCATTATTAACCCATTTTTTTGTTACCCATCTTTTGGCGGCCCCCCCATAGTGAGGTTCATTAAAAGGTTCAGCTCCAATAATGTATTTAAACTCTTCAGTGGTAAGATTATTTTTAATATATGTTAAAAATCGTGAAGCAAAACTATTGAATAGGTTTTGAACTGGAATCATACCTTTAGAAGTTCTTACATTTTCGTTCTTCCAAAACTTCTTTAGTGCTATTTTTACATCTTTATTAAAAATGTAATTTGCTCCCCAGATTGCCTTGCATACTTTATTACCAATTATTTTTCCACACCCTTTTCCTGGTAGATCCATACCATCGACAACCCATTTAGGGGCCCCGTCTCCAACAGGATTGATAAAACGAGAGAATAAGTCTTGATGGAAATCTATGATAATTTGCATATCAAGTTTGATTGCTTCTTTTATCATGGCAAGGTGCTTATCTAAATACTCAGTATTCAGTTTATCCATTTCAGGCTCAATTGCATCCCATACAAATAGCCATCGTACTATGTTTGAGCCTGTGATTTTTTTGAGGTTAAGTAGTTCTTTTCTAGCATGCTCTAGATCCTTAAATGGGAGTTGACCATAAGGATTAATGTATTTTGCTTGATTAGTTGTACTCCATCCTCTTAGAACGACTTCTCTGCCATATTCATCTAAGAAAATGCGGTCTTTTTGTCCTTTATAAGTCTTCCAGCCTAGACTTAGCTCACCTGCTTGAGCAACAGAGAGAAGACATAACAAAGTAATAATAATTTTCATAAATTGCCTCGCTTAGTGTTATTTTTTGTGCGAGGCTAGCAAAAATAAAATAATTTTCAAACAGAGCGCATTTAGTAATTGTCCCTAAATCTTTAAATCGGTACAGCTATTTTTAGTGATGAGATTATAGGCCGTGAACTAAAGTCTTAAGATCGTTTTCAAAGAGTACAATAATTTTGGTGCTATCTAGATTTTTTTCAACGACGCCTTTTCCAAAGGTGGGATGATCAATGAGATCACCTTCTAGAAACTTTTCTTTTGGGGAGTAGGTTTTAGCAGGTGTATTTGCTTTGGCAACTGCCTCATTCCAGCTTAGAATATTAGTTTTTTTCTTTTTCGTTACTCTTTTTGCCCGCGTTTTTGTCGTATTAACTTTGGCAGGATCCTTATATACATGTGTTTTTTTACAAGTCTTACATTTAACTTTGTGGGGGACACTTCCTTTCATAACTTCTATGATATGAGCAAGAGAAGCCTTACAACTATTACAATATGATAAAACTTCTTTTCCTGCACTTAGACTTTCACTCATTATGAGACCCCTTTTGACACTATGCTAAATCTTGCGTTAAGCAAAGTAAAGGCGGGGAGCATAGGAAAAAGATTTTTAAAGAGATAGTATAGAAATCATGGACTTAAAACAAAAGGCCCGTTCATTACCCCAATCACCAGGCTGCTATCTTATGAAAGATAAGAGGGGTGATGTCATATATGTGGGTAAGGCCCTAAATTTAAAAAATAGGGTGATGTGTTACTTCAATAACTCTGAAAAAACACCTAAGACACAAATTCTGGTTTCTCATATAAAAGACTTCGATTTTATTTTGGCGGCATCTGAGTCAGAGGCCTTCATCTTAGAAAATAATTTAATTAAAAAACATGGCCCCAAATATAATATTCAAATGAGGGATGATAAAACTTACCCTTACGTCCTCATTGATTATGAAGAGCCCTTTCCCAAATTAAAGTATGTTCGAAGATTTAAAAGGAAAAAAAATCAGGAAGTATTTGGCCCATTTGTTTTTGGAAGTAATATTTCTGAGGTCATAAGAGTTCTCACCAAAACCTTTCGATTAAGAGATTGTAGCTTAAGAGAGTTTAAGTCCCGAAAGGTACCTTGTGTTCTTTATCAGATGTATCAGTGTAGTGCTCCATGTGTAGGTGAAATTAGTGAAGAGAAATATCTACAGGATTTAAAAAAGTCGATTAGCTTTTTAAAAGGCAAGGGAAATAAAGTTCTTAAGGATCTTGATCAGCTTATGTATGGCCTAGCTGATAAAGAGCAATTTGAAAAGGCTGCTCAACTCAGAGATTATATAGACGTTTTAAGATCTTTTAATGAAAGTGAAATCCAAAAAAATGCTGATCTTAAAAAGGATACGGAATCATTTGATATTATTTCGACCTATGAAGGAGAAGTAGAGATAGACCTTGCTATTTACATGGTAAGAAAAGGAATTCTTTTAGGTTCTAAAAACTTTCATTTCCCAGTATCCGATCTTAGCTTTTCTTTAGAAGAAGAATTAAGCTCATTCATACTTCAATATTATACAAACACAGAAGATGATATTCCTAAGGTTATTATGAGTACCTTGTCTTCAAAGACGAGAAAATCAATTGAAGAAACTTTAGAATACTATTTTTATAAAACTCCTGAAGGCCAAAAAAGAATTAAACTTCAAACAAATGTATTAGAGAGTATACGGATTAAACCAGTTGCTAAAAGATATGAGTCTCTATATGAGCTTGTTCAAGAGAATGCTAGTGAACAACAAAGGGTAAGACTCAATAATAAAGATAGCGAATTTATTGGCCTTAATAAACTTCAGGATCTTTTAAATTTGAAAGAGAGACCTGTTATTCTTGAATGTTATGATGTGGCCGTATTTAGTGGTAAATCACCAACCGCCTCACAAATCGTTTTTGTAAATGGAAAACCAAAAAAAGAAAGTTATAGGTATTATCATCTCAAAGAGCTGCCTGAAGGAAATAATGATTATGCTATGCTGAGGGAAGTATTAAAAAGAAGGATTAAACATGGAAAACTCCCGGATGTTTTTGTTGTTGACGGTGGCAAAGGTCAGGTTGGAACTTTTTGTGCCGTACTTGAAGATGCAGGCATTGAAATTCCAGTTGTTGGGATTGCAAAAAGCAAAACTAAAAAAGGTTTAAAGACTGAAGAGCGTCTTATAATTCCCAAAAGAGTAAATCCCTATGTATTGAAAAAAAATCGATCTCTTTTAAAAATTATTACTTCTATGAGAGATGAGGCCCACAGGTTCTCGAGAAAGCTTCATCATAAAAAAGAAAAATCAAGACTTCTTAGTTCGTGGCTCGATGAGATTAAAGGAGTTGGGCCAGCGACTAAACAAAAAATATTAAATCTTTTTAAAAACCCTCGAGAAGAAATAGCTGATATGGGAGTAGAAGAGCTTAAGAGTAAATTAAAAATAAGTGAATCTTTAGCAAAGAAAATAAAGCAACACACAATTAATTAAAATTGTTTAGAGAGCTATTGTTAATTTAGTATGTGGATGAGTTTTCGTTTTCCATGTCCGCATTGAGGGCATCGTGCTGTTTCTTGAACCAATAAGTTTTTGTAGTCAGAGAGATGAGTGAAAACCATTTTCGCACCACAGTGCCTACAGTCATCAATAATTTTTTTAACTTGGGTTATATCTCCATAATAACTTTCGAACTTTTCAAATTTAAAATCGGGATCAAAAGACATTGCAGGGCTCCTTAACAGAAGTTGTTTTGTTATTAATCGGATAATGAGAAAAGCTCTTTACGTTTAGTGGCCTTCATGTGACATAATTGGTTGAAATTGCCTCAAGGGAAAAAATGACCTCAGAATATCAAAATAAATTTGATACACTTCGCCAGTATACAAGGGACTTTGAAGAGCTAAGAAGCAGGGAAGACCTTAGTTTTGAATGTGATATTTTTCATGGGGCACCAGAGTTTTTGTTTAGTTTTGATATACAGGTCGAAGATGGAAAAACTTCTCCTACTAAGACCCCAGCTCCTCGAAAAAAAATAAGCTTGTTAAAAGCTACTCCTAAACAAAAACCAGTTGAAAATAAGTTTCCGATAGCTTCTCTGACTGCTCCAATCGAAAGTAATAAAATTCTACGTAAGAATGGACCACTTATTATTCAATTTGGAAAATCAGACCTTGATTCAGTAGATATTTTATTTCTTTCTCATACATGGTCAAAGGATACTCCAGAGGATCTTTTTGAGAGTGGTGATGGTCTCCTAGTACAGAAAATGATCTCGGCCATGAAAATTAAGGGGGAAAAGTTTGCCTACGGTGTATTAAATCTTGATGAGCAAACTCAACATGACTTAGATTTTTTCGACAATCTAAGCAAAGGTATGACCGAGCTTGTCCATGGAGAATTATTCCGCCTTAAACCTAAAGTAGTTGTTTGTTTTGGTTCAATAATATCTAATATTTTATCTGGCAAAAGAGAAAGAATCTCTAGGGTTAGGGGTGTTTTTACGAGAAAAACGATTTCTTATGAGGGTGAAGATTTTTCAACAAGCTATGTCCCTGTTTTTCATCCAGAATTTCTAACTATAAATCCAAATATGAAGAGGTTAGCGTGGGAAGATCTTCAAAAAGTAATGGAGCATATTGAATAGGTACTTGAGAAAAATGTGACCAGAAGTTAGAATACTTTAGCACCATGGATGGTAAGCATATGGTTAAGACTCTTTTACTTTTTACACTTTTATTTGTCCAAATATCTTTTGGCGCTATAGCTCCAAACAAACTTAAGAATATATCACCACGAATCAAGGTGAAGATAGCAAGTTCCCTTGATAAAGTTCTGGTTTCAGGAATTGACTTAAAAAAAGTTCTATTTATTAATTCAACACAAAAGAATTATCCTGGAAGGAAGGGAGTAAAATTTAATTGTAATAAGATTTCTAAGGTTTTTAAAAAATATCCAAAGTCTAAAAAACCTATTCTTTTGGCCTCTTTAAATTCACCAACAGGGTTAATTTCATTTGAAGATCAAAAGTTCAAAGGTCGACTTCATATTCTCGCCAATAAAAATAAGAATAAATGTGATGTCGTTAATGAAATTAATATGGAAGATTATATTTCAGGTCTTTTGGCAAAGGAAATGAATAAAGTTTGGCCTATTGAGGCCCTCAAAGCACAAGCTGTTGCAGCGAGAAGTTATGCAGTTTATAAAATGATTTCTAAACAAGTATCCAAACAAGCTGGTTATAATGTTCATTATGATATTGAAAATAGTGAAAAGCATCAGGTTAATGGAGATTTCTTTGATACGAATAAAAGAACTTTTAAGGCGTCCAAGGATACTGAGGGAGAGGTGCTCATTACTCCTAGAGGTCTATTAGTTCCGATTTTTTTTCATGCCAAATGTGGAGGAAAAACACTTAGACCAGAGCAAGTTTGGGAAAATAAAATTGCAGGTTATCAAAAAAGAAGTTGTCCGTTTTGTCATAATCATGGAACAAAAACTTGGAAAAACAAATTAAAACCAAACCAAGTTTTAAAATTTGTAAAATGGCTTAAAAGGAAAAAACTTATTAAAGTGAAATATGATACGGATAAAATCCTCTTTGCTTCTGATCATTTCAGAAAGGATACAGTTCGGATGTATTATGGTGATCAATATTTTAATTTAAATAAATCATTATTTAGACGTTATTTTGGAAGAAAGCTTTTCCCTTCTAATAACTTTAATCTTTTACAAAAACAAAATTTAATATCCTTTACTGGCGAGGGACTAGGTCATGGAGTAGGTCTTTGTCAATTAGGTGCTTTAGATATGGCCCAAATGGGCTGGGATTATAAAAAAATCCTTGCTTATTATTTTCCAAAACATAAGTTGGAGAAAATATATTAATGAAAGTTTGGTTGATCATTCTTTTTATTTATTCAGCTGGAGCACTCGGAAGAAGTATTCTTATCGACCCTGGCCATGGCGGCGAGGACTTAGGTGCGAATAAGTTATATCAAATCTTAGGGAAAAATAGAGAAGTAAAAAATAGGGCCATTAAAGAAAAAGATATCGCGCTTAAAATTAGTAAATTAATTTATAAGAAGCTTAAGAAGTTAAACTTTGATGCTTACTTAACAAGAAGTATAGATAGAACAGTTTCTTTACATGAAAGGGCCGAAATGGCCGATAAATTAAAAGTGGATTTATTTGTCTCTGTCCATGTGAACTCTTCAAGAAAATCATTCTCCAATGGGTTTGAAACATATTATTTGGATAACAATAAAGATCAGGCCGTAAATAAATTAGAAAAAGTAGAAAACCATGGGATTTCTGAACAAGATATGGAAATTAATAAAATTCTATTTGATCTTGTTATTAAAAGAACAGTTAAACACTCAAAAAACTTGGCCAATACAGTTCATTCTAAAATAGCAAAAAATATACAGACAAAATTTAAAATGAAAGATCGAGGTGTGAAGCCAGGATTATTCTATGTTCTTGCTCTTTCTAAAAGACCTGGCATTCTTCTAGAAGTAGGCTTTATATCTAATCCTCGTGAGTGGAAGAAAATAAACAATAGTGACTTTCAGGAACTTTACGCTGATGCTGTGGTAGGAGGAGTGAAACAATACTTTGAAAAGTTTCACCCCAAAAATGCTCCAGCACTCTTTTAAATTAGTAACATTGAGTTTTTGTAAAGACGGTATCGAATGGTTGGGCATAAAGGTTAACAGCTTGTCCATTTATGACACCTGAATATTGATTGGCGACTAACCATGTACAAGTATAGTCAACTCTGCCAATACCACAATTAGCATCATCATCTATGATAATACCCGTAGTTTGAAGATTACTGATTCCTCTTCCATTCATAATGAGAGGCGAACTATTACAAAAAGAGAAACTTATATTGTAACCCACAACACTGGCCCCACTTGTTATTTTTGAAACCGTTATAA
>JBMSGH010000040.1:0-8366 GCA_049415445.1 Bacteriovoracaceae bacterium
GATGTCTTATCCACTTTAGTGATTCATAGAAACTCTAATCTGAGTGGTGAAATTATTAGTCTCATTTCAGGGTTTGATAAACTTGGTTGTTTGGGACCAGACTCCCTTGAGAGATTTAATGCCCCTCTTTCTTTGGCCAAAGCACTGGGAAAATGCAGCTGAAGTTTTAAGTTCTCCCTACGGGGAGAATATGTGCGGTTTTAGGTAATATTGAGTTAAAATCTCCCTTTAGGGAGAAAATAGTGGAAAATAACTTAAATCGTGGTAAAATCTCCCTGTAGGGAGATTTTATGCAAATTAATAATATTAAAGATTTAGTGGAGAAACTGATTGAAAGAAGAAAGGCATTAGAGATATCTCAATCCGAATTGGCCCAACTGTGCAACCTTTCGGTTAATGGAATTAGCAAATTTGAAAGTAATGCTGGTAATAGAGAGGTTAAGCTTTCCACTATTTTTAAACTCAGTGAAGTTCTTGGATTTAAGCTTTCCTTGGAGTTTGAAGAATGAATAAGTTAAATATTTTTTTTGAGGACAAAAAAGTAGGAACTCTTTCTAGAGATAAGGAACTCATATATTCATTCACATATTGTGACGAATGGTTAAAAAATAAGGAATCATTTCAATTAAGTCTTGTGATGCCTCTTCGTGAAGAAAGCTTTGGAAACAAAGTTACACTTTCATTTTTCGAAAACCTCTTGCCTGAAGGAGAAGCAAGAAGTGCTCTTGAAAAAAGTCAGGACTTTAAAGGCACTTATGAATTATTGAAAAACTTTGGGAGTGACTGTGCTGGAGCTATTATCGTTAGCTCGGAAGAAGTATCTCCATTTCAAAAGAATCAAGGAGAACTTAAAACAAAGGTTGCGATTGAAGAAATTTTTCAAGCAATAGAAGAAAAAAGATCGGTTGCAGAAGTCATCGCAAGTCATAACCCAGGTTATTTATCTATAGCGGGAGCTCAAGATAAGTTTGTTTCAATTTATGAGCATGGAGAATTTTATCTTCCACAAAATGGATGGCCTACAACACATATTGTGAAAGTTCCTATTTATCGCTCAGGAGTAAAAGAGTCAGTATACAACGAGTACTATTGCATGAAACTCGCTAAGCTTGTAGGGCTTAACGTTCCTAAGTGTGAAGTATTAGATGATGACAAGCATCCACTGTTTATAGTGGAGAGATATGATAGAAAAATAGGTAAGCCTGTAAAACGTATTCACCAACAGGATTTTTGTCAGGCCCAAGGTTTTATCAGTGAACAAAAGTATGAGGCAAAAAATGGCCCAGGCCTTAAAGATAATTATAATTTAATTAAATCGAATGTTACCATTGAGAAAAGAGCAAAGGCCCTTTTTGATTATTTGGACTGGGTTTGCTTTAACCTTTTAATTGGCAATAATGATAGTCATTCAAAAAACATTTCGTTTCTCTTAGTTGATGGAAAAATTGAGTTAGCTCCATTCTATGACCTTCTTTGTACTGCGATTTATCCAAAACTAAAAAAAGACTTCTCATTTGTAATAGGAGATAGAGATGATGCGAGTCGAGTTGGAAAGAATCAATTTGAAATGGTTGATAAGGAACTTGGTTTAAAACTTGGAACAATGGGGAAAAGAATCTTAGGGATGAGTGAGAGACTTATTAAGAAAAAGGATGAGCTAGCTAAGGAAGTTAAGAAGGAATTCCCAAGTGCGAAGATCGTAAAAAGAATAGCAGACTTAATTAGCGATCGTTGTACAAGTTTGAAAAGGCAAGGATTATAGGATGTGCTCTTTACCAAGTCCTTGGTTTTGAAACTCTTTTTTTAGATAAATCTCCTTAACTTTTCGGCCAGAACTACTTTCCGATAGCTTCGTGGAGAACTCGATAACGGCACAAATGACACCTTTAAATTCACCAAAAGAAAACCTATTGTAATTTTCTTCAGTAATATGGTGTATTCTTATTTTTTCTTTCGTACCAAAAGCACTTGCAAGTAACATTGATGCTACTTCACCTTGCTCAACAGGCATAGTATCTCGAACTATTTCATTGGCATATTTAATATGCTTATGTTGCATATCGATAATTTTGATAGCTTGGTTTTTTAAAGTAAAACCATAGGGGCAGTGTAAACAACCCGTTTTACAGCAGCTTCCTCTATTTAAATGATATTTTGAGGTAAAAACAGTATTACCATCATCATTTAGGTATGTGAGTTCTTGATTCTTTTTTTCCATACTTTACCCTTTCGATTCTTATCACAAATCTGCAAAAGAATATCAATAAACTATGTAATTTTAATAGGTTAGATTCTTCTAAGGTTTAATAGAAGGGAATTTTATCCCTTTCAAAACTATCGAGATAGGACTTAGCAAAATTTTCTTTTATTACAATATCAACTTTTATAGGTAAATCGCTTTCAACAAAAAACTCTTCTAGCTCTCCCATTATTGATATGTCTATTTTTTCAAGCATTAAATCTAAATCTGAATATTTACTATAGTCGCCTCTGGCCCTTGACCCAAAGCACCAGACTTTAGACTTTTCTCCTAAGACACTTTTTAGATGCCTAACTATAAATTGATAGTCTTTTTCTTTAAGGCCAAAACTCATGAGTTATTTCATTTTATTAAGAAGTTGTTTGATATAAGGAGCAAAAGATTTGGCGAATTCATATACTTTTTCTGCCAACTCTTCATTGTATGTATGAGAGGATAGATTTCTTTGATTGATCGCCTCAATCCATATTTCTACGTCCGTAATCATATCATTTTGTGCCATTTCACGGACGATTTGTTTAGGCGCCGTAGATGCTGTACCCATATGCTTTTTGGCGCACTTCCAAGAAAGCTCTACACAAAACTCAAACCTCAGTATTGTTGCATCTCTTGCAAGATCATTTTTAGGGGCCTTGAGTGCCTTCTCTAAAGACTCTAATGCTTTTTGTAATTCATTTGTTGAAACTGCCATAATGACTTAATTTTACATATATTCTTAATTAAATATAGGAATTCTTTTCAAAGATGGGTGTCCCATATATGCTGCCAATTCACAGTCTGCATATGTTATGCAGCTTTCAAGATTGTTTCAATATTTTTGAGGATGACTTTATTCCAAAACTCTTTCATCTCATCGTCTTCTTTGATACTCAATAAAAGAACTCTATAGATGGACTCCTCGATAACTTTGGATGCTTTAAGTTCGAGTAAGTTTGCATATGCAAGAAGGTCTCTCATGCCGTTGGGTTTAAATTGAATTTTTTTCGGTCTTTTAGCTCCATTAGTGAGATGGTGAAAGTCAGTAGTATCGGTGTACGCTTCAATTTTATTTGCAACATCTTCAATGCCATCAATGATATCCAAGTAAACAATGACAATTGCTCTAATCAGGAGCGATTCATCGACACCAGGATATCGAGCATTTATATTTTCAATGCACTGTAAAGCAGTTTCAGATAGAGAGAATTGAACTTGAAACAAATGCCTTTTTGATGAATGAAGAGAGTTTAGCCAATTATTGTATTGAGTTTCAGTTTTTGAATTCCAAAGGATAGCACCACACTCTTGGCATGTTTGTGAGTTATAGGAGAATTTCTCTTTTTGGAATTCTTTTACGTGTTCTTCTACTTTTGTACTAGTGTGTTCACAACTTTCTTTATTCATTATAACCTCTATTAGTTTCCATTAGCTTTAGGTTTGGTATTTCTCTAAAGCTTTGTATCGTTACTTCTTTTAAATCTCCTTCATTAAAAAAATATCCTTTCACAAAATATTTTTTTCGAACGCCAAATGAAGAAACTTCATGTTCAAATTTAAAGCATTTTTTTTCTCCAAGTAACCCATTCGGTCCAGCTTCGCTTTTCCTTTCTACCCACTGAGGGTTTATTGACTTGGCCTTTTGTAAAAACTTTCTAAAGACATCCATGGTTTCATTTTTGGGGTCTTTTCTGTTTAACCAATATTCAAGTTCTCCTTCCTTTGCAGCAAGTCTAAGTTTTTTAGTAAAGCTTGCTTTAGGGTCAGAGAGTTTTTCATGTAATGTTTTTTCGGTTTCACTTTTTACCATAAATTAAAATCCTTTTTAACTTACCACAAGTGTGGTGGATTTCTTATAGAATACCACAAATGTGGTGTCAATGTGAAGTAATACCACATGTGTGGTAAAAAGTATCAATTTATAATATAACTTATTGTAATAATGTATTAACCTAAGCTTTTGATTAGAGAAAATGTATGTTGTGGGGGGAGTCTATGTGGGAAAATGAATTCAGTAAAAATAGAGATAAATACCAACCAGAAACCTTATCTTTAAACTTAGGTTATGATGCGTCACTAAGTGAAGGCAGTGTTAAAGTCCCCATCTTTATGACCTCTACCTTTGAATTTAAAAGCGCTGAAGATGGGAAACGCTTTTTTGAATACGCTTACGGACTAAAAGAGCGCGGAGTAAAAGAAGACCCCGGACTTATTTACTCGAGAATTAATAATCCTAATTTACAGATATTTGAAGAACGTATTGCAGCATGGGATGGCACCGATAAAGGTGCTGTCTTCTCATCCGGAATGAGTGCCATCACTACGACTCTATTAGCACTTCTTAATCCAGGCGATGTTATCTTTGCTAGCTCCCCCGTCTACGGAGGAACCTATTACTTTTTTACCCACATGCTCCCCAAATTTGGCATAGAAGTCGTTAACTACGTCAGTGATGAAAATATTGCTGAAAAAATGGAAAAAGATCTTACTGGTAAATATAAAGATAAGGTCAAAATGATCTTTCTAGAAACACCTGCTAATCCCAGTAACGTTCTTGTCGATATTGAAAGTGTCACCCAGCTTAAAAAACATAATAAAGATCTCATCGTTGCTGTAGATAATACTTTTCTAGGCCCTGTCTTTCAAAAACCAGCCGATTTTGGGGCCGATCTCATTATCTATTCGGCCACGAAGTTCATTGGAGGGCACTCAGATCTTATCGCCGGTGTTGTCACAGGCCCAAACAAACTAATGGAGATGATTGGAGGCTATAGAACCATTCTAGGCACCATGGCCAATCCCTTTACCGGATGGCTTCTTTTAAGATCCCTAGAGACCCTAAGTATAAGAATGGAGAGGCAAGCTAAAAATGCAATAGAGCTCGCTAAACTTTTAAAGGCCCATAAAAATGTAGAAAAGGTAACCTATCCAGCTCTTTTAGAAAAAGGAGATCCACAAAAAACAATCTTTGATAAACAATGCAAAGGTTTTGGTGCTGTTATTGCCTTTGATATTAAAGGTGGAGAAAAAGAGGCCTTCAAAGTCTTGGATCATTTTAAAGTCTTTAGATTAGCGGTCTCTTTAGGAGGAACAGAGTCTTTAGTCGAGCATCCCATGCGCATGACTCACAGTGATGTTCCCCCAGAGCACTTAAGCATAATAGGCGTTAAAGAAAGCACCATCCGAATCAGTGTAGGCATAGAGCATGTGGATGATCTTAAGGCGGATATTAACAACGCTTTAAGCCTTCTGGATTGAGCTTAGATAAAATCTACTAAATTATGATGAGGGCCTATGAGCTCGCTTCTATCCAATAAGAGTTTTTGAGAAATGCAATAAAGAATAGTGCTTGGGGCAAAGCTCTTGAGCTCATCGGTGTGATGAATACTGTGTCCATATATGCTTTTTCCAACTTTTTTAGGATTTCCACTTACCCACTTAAACGCAATAGAGCGCTTATTAAGAAGCTTCACCAATGCTTTACCTTTAGGCCCTGCCCCCCAGACAATGAAAGGGCCTTCATGAAATTTAAGAAGATAGTCCAGTTTTAGTTCATAAAATTTTTGGTCTTTATATTGTTCTAAATTCCTAGAGGCCCTTTGAGGATGATCCCTCCAAAGATGAGTGATTTCGCTAAGCGCTTTAATTTGAAAATTATTTTCTAACCACTTAAAAACCAGATGATAATCTTCTGGGTAAGTTAAATTTTCAAAAAAGTTCCATTTTTTAAAATCACTAAGATAGGCCATCCAATTACTTGAACAAACAGTGCATTCTTTAAAAATTTGTTTCTTAAAATGAGACTCTTCACAGACTTGATTTAACCAGGCCTCATATTTTTTATGGCCCTCGCCAAGAGATTGCTCACTAAAGTATTTCACCTGTCCTGTGACAATCGTTTTAGGCCCAAACTTAATAAGATGATCTCTAAGAGATTCGAGCTTTTTTAAAGGCATGATATCATCAGCATCTTGTCGAGTAATATAGCTTCCCTTACAGTACTGCAGGGCATGTCTTAAGGCATCGATGATTCCATGACCTTTATTTAAATAGGTTCTTATTCTTAAATCATTAAATGAATCTAGAAACTCTTTTGAACCATCATCAGAGTGATCATCAATAGCTATGAGTTCAAAGTCTTGATAGCTCTGAGAAAGTAAGGACTTCATAAGCTCAGGCAGATGCTTTCGTTCATTTTTAAAAGGCATTAGTATAGAGATCATGGCCTAATTGCTTCACCTTGTTAGAGGGAGGATAATGAGTTTGAGGCTATAGGCTTTTGTGGTATCGTGCAAGCAGTTATAAAGGAGGTTTCATGACTCGTATCGTTACCATATTGATGCTTTTAAGTCTTGTAGGATGCGGTTTCCAAAGTATCCCTACTGCAAAAAATGAAGTGGAAGCAAAATTTGCTGAAGTTCAAAACCAATATAAAAGAAGAGCTGATCTTATTCCTAATTTGGTTAAAGTTGTTAAAGGCTACGCCTCTCATGAAAAAGAAACCCTAGAAGCAGTCGTCAGTGCCAGAGCAAAGGCGACAAGTGTAAATGTGGATCCTTCAAAACTAGGCAGTGTTCAAGAGTTTCAAAAAGCTCAAGGGGCCCTAAGCTCCGCTTTAGGAAGACTTATGGTTGTGGTTGAAAGATATCCCGATCTAAAGGCCAATCAAAACTTTAGAGACCTACAAGTTCAATTAGAAGGAACTGAAAATAGAATCACCGTGGCCAGAAACCGCTATATTGAAACCATTAAGATGTTTAATAACTTGGTTACTGTTCCCCCTCAGTCCTGGACCAACTCCTTAATTTATAAATTTGAAAAAATGCCACAATTTGAAGTGGAAAATCTTAAGGAAATGGAAAAAGCACCTGAGGTGAATCTCTAATGAGAGTTTTTCTTCTTTTTCTTATAAGCTTTAGTCTTTTTGCTAAAGAAGTCCCTTCTCTTACCAACCCGGTTGTTGATCAGGCCGGGTTAATTGATGCAGGACTTGAGAGAAAACTTAACTCTCTTTTAAAAAATACCAAAAGCTTTCAAATGGCCATCTTAACCATTGATTCTTTAGAAGATGAATCTTTAGAGGACTATAGTATAAAGGTTGTTGATACCTGGAAGCTAGGCACCAAAGATAAAGATAACGGTCTTCTTCTTTTAATCAGTAAAGGTGATCGAAGAACCAGGCTAGAAGTGGGGCAAGGACTTGAGGGAGATATCCCAGATGCACTAGCGGGAAGAATCCTTGATGGTATGGGCCCATATTTTAAAAAGGGTCAATTTGATAAGGGTGTTTTATTTGCCGTGGCCTCTGTTTTTGAAAAACTAGGGGAGCAGAGTGGTATTAAAATACAAAAAAGGCGTAAAACGCAGTTTTCTATTTTTCCTATTATTGTTTTTATCCTTTTTATCTTTCTATTTAGACGCAATCCTATTTTAGGTCTTCTTATTCTTTCTGGCTCAGGAAGAAGGGGGGGATTCTATGGTGGCGGTGGTGGCGGTTTTTCTGGCGGAGGCGGCGGCTTTTCCGGTGGAGGGGCCAGTGGGAGTTGGTAATGAATTTTAGTGATCAAGATAAAGAAAAAATAAGACGCTCTGTCATAGAAGCAGAGAAAAAGACCTCTGGTGAAATTGTCCCCGTTATTATTAGGGCCAGTGATGCTTATCCGGGAAGTTATTATAGAAGTGCTCTTTTATGGGGATTTGTTTGTGTTTTATGCTGTTACTTTTTTGAAGCAACTCACACTGTGATGTTTTGGTGCTTTAGTGCTTCCATTCTAGCGGGTTATCTTCTTTGTTATTTAGATTTTTATAAAAAGCTTTTTATTACAAAGCAAGAGATGGAAGAAGAGTTTTCTCAAAGGGCCTATCAATCTTTTTTAATGAATGGTGTAAGTCAAACCAAAGAAAGAAATGGCGTTATGCTCTATATAAGTGCTTTTGAAAAAAAGGCGATGATTGTCTCTGATACGGGCATTGAAGAAAAAATAAAACCAGGCACCTGGGAAAAGGTTATTACAGATCTTATTTCTTTAATGAAAACCAAAGACTACACCAGCGCCATCTGCCAGGCCGTCACTCAGCTAGGCACACTCCTCAACGAACACTTCCCCGATCACAAAGACGATGAGGATGA
>JBMSGH010000041.1:0-7991 GCA_049415445.1 Bacteriovoracaceae bacterium
CCAAATAGACCTAATATTATCTTGGATACTTTTGCACCGTGTCCTTTGTGGAGCTCCATTAACTTTTTCATAAAAGAAGGCTCATGCTTTTTAATGACAGCAACGCCTTCATTGACACTAATTGTATAATAATCTCTAACCATTGGACGACTCACCTGAGAGTGCTTAGAGCCTTTGATATATTCATAATTATAATTAGGATCAATCCTTTTTAGCTCCGCAGAAAATAAATCCATAAGTTCTTGTTTAGTTAAGCTTCGATCTAATATAACACTCTTCGTTGTCGTTACTAGTTCTGATTCGCTTCCGGCCAAAAGATGCAGCGAGCCAGAAAATGCTGTGAAGAATAAAAATACTATTGATATACCTGCCATACAAAGATGAAGTTTAATGACTGTTAAGCGCTTCATATGAATTTCCTTACTATTAATAATTATAGCTTTTAAAAAAGCATTTAACTTGTATACAATCCATCAATGGAAAGTCAAAAATGTCCAAAATGTAGCTCTCCTTATGCATACCAAGATGGGCCGTTATGGGTTTGCCCTGAATGCTTTCATGAATGGTCTGAAACACATGAAGCTCCAAGTCCCGAAGTAGAGTCACAATTTATTGACTCTAATGGTGTCGTCTTAAAAACAGGTGATAACGTTACAGTTATTAAGGATCTCAAGGCAGGAAAAGAAACTATTAAGGCCGGCACAAAAGTTAAAAATATTAAGCTTTTAGATTCACCTATAAATGGTCATGATATTTCTTGCAAAGTCCCTGGACTTGGATCTCTTTATCTCAAATGCTCTGTCGTAAAGAAACTTAAGTAAATCAATCAAGATTGGTAGTTCTTTAAGTTACTTTAAAGTAAAATACAGATTAATAAACCTTATGCTAATAAGTTGTTTTTATAAAAGGTAAAGTATGACCAACCCCTTTTCACATCTTGATGATGAAAAGCTTATGGAGTTATATAAAAATGGCGAAAGTAAGGCCTTTGAAGTTATTTATTACAAATATAAAAACCATGTTTATTCCTACTTGAATAAGCGGCTTATCGATAAAAACCTAATTGATGATATCTTTCAAAAAATATTTTTAAAGTTTCATAAATCAAGGCATTTATACGACGAGAAATATACTCTTATTAAATGGATTTATATAATCTCCCGTAGTGTTCTTCTAGATGATATTAAAAAGAAAAAAGTTAAATTTATAGAGTTTAATGAGGATTATTTATCTCCTCAAATAGATGAAAAGAACTCTCTTATAGACCTCGATTCAGAAAAATCCTTAACTGAAAAAGAAAAAGAGGCACTAAAACTAAGATATTATTCTGATAAGGAGTTTCTCGAAATCTCAGAGATTCTTAAAACATCAGAAGTAAACTCTCGAAAAATTGTATCTAGAGCACTAAAAAAAATTAAAGCAAAGTTTATCAAAAACTAACAGTCCTTAATCCTTTTTATTAAACACATAACCAACACCATGAATAGTTTCAATATACTTTTCTAAAAGTAAGTGAGATTTTCTAAGATGATTAATATGAACATCTATAGAGCGTGGACTACTCACACTAAGGCTGTCTAAATGAATATTTTCAAGAATTTGAGTTCTGGTTAAAACCATACCTGCATACTTTATTAGATAATAAAGAATTTTATATTGCTTAGAGCTGAGTGTAACCTTATCAATCGATTCATTATTTTCTACAAAAAAAGATAATGTCTTAGGATCTAAACTAATCTCTTTATATTTTATGGCCCCGACTACATTTCCCTTTTTATTTAAATTCTTCTCTATAACAGATTTTAAAAGCTCTTTTTTAGGTGGCTTGATAAGATAATCACTTACCCCTAAATTATGCCCTTCAATTTGATTATCCATATCATCACTTGAAGTAAGGACTATTACACTTAAACTATCTTTATTGATATTTTTAGATTTTAGATACTTTATTAATTCAAACCCTGACTCACCTGAGATATTAAGATCAAGAATAAGAATATCAAAGTTTTTATAATTTAAGTAATCCTGCGCTTTTTTCAATGTTGAAGCTATTGAAATATTATAGCCGCTAGATAAAAACTTATCTAATAATGCTGAAACAATAGGCTCATCTTCAACTATAAGAATCTCAGGGTGCTCAACCATATTTATTTAATTCCATGTGTTTGAAATATTAATTTATTAATATTTATTTTAACATATTTTTAAAAAACATGGCCGACAATTATACCCCACTTAATTAAAGGAGAAAATAATGTTTAAGAAATTATTCCTATTATTGTTTATGTCCAACTTTCTAGCTGTTGGTAATGCCTTTTCCGAAACATGTTACGACTTTATAGCTGGTCAAAATATTGTTGCTGGAAGTGTATGTGTTACCAAGTCTGATGAAAATCTTGAATTTAAATTTAGCACAATCGATAACTTTCTTATTGATGAAGTACACCTCTATGTAGGAGACCTTGCAGATATGCCAGCAACCAAAAAAGGTAACCCTAAGGTTGGAAACTTCCCTTATAAGCAAGAAGATATCAATACTAATACGGCGACTTTAGTAGTTCCTTTATCAAGCATAGGTAACCCTGCATGTGACTCAGAAATTACATTTGCTGCACACGCGGCCGTTTTCAAAGACCTAGGCGATGGAAAGCTTCTAGCTGAAACTGCTTGGACCCAAGGGGAAAGAATTGTAGAGAAAGGAAACTGGGCGATGTCATCCACTTATATTCTTGAATGTGGTGGAACTGGCCCTCAAGTAGGTGGGTGTGAGACTGCATTTGCCGTAGGTGATACAACTTTTATTGACCTTGGTCTCTCAAATAGTAGATGGGGATGGGAGATTACTAACATCGGTCCAGGTAGTTACTCTGCTCCTATTTATGCTGGTGCCGGACAAAATGACCTTTCAAAAGGGACTCATGTAGGTAACCTTGTTTATGTTTATGATGGAAGTAGTATCTCAGTAGACTTTAATATGTTTGCTGGTTTTGTTATGGATGAAACTCATCTATTTGTAGGTACAGATCATACAACAACTATTGCACCAGGACTGTATGGTAATCAGAATGATTTAAACTTCTCATCTAGCGATAGTTACGTAATTGGTGGCTTTAACGGAGAACCTCTGTTTCTAGTTGCCCATGCCGTTTCTTGTAGCTTAATACAATAATTTTAATTGTTCTGTGGTCGTATATAATTACGGCCACAGACTCTAAAAAATCAAGACTATATAAGTTTCAATTCATAAAAACTTTATAGGTTTTTCCTTTCTCAAAGCTAAAATTTAATTTTCTAGTGATTTTATTTCCAATACGTACTTCTAAAAGTACTCCTCTATTGGCGTCACCTAGCCCCATATGACAATCTTTTGAGTTAAAGGACATATAACTTCCTGTCATATTAACCTCTTTAAGAACCTTTTTCCCTTTAACCTCAAAAAGACACTTTATATTGGGAAGGTTTTTTTTATTTTTGAAGATAATTTTAAAAATAGCAGATTCGCTTCCGAAAGTGTTTATATGTGCCGTTAGATGTTGCAACGAACCTGACTCTAAAATATCAAGGTCACCATCATTATCTATATCAAGGGCGACAGAATGGAATGTATTTTCTTTTGAGCTATTAATAAACTTATTATCTTGAATAAACCTCTTCCCTTCTTTATTAAAAAATAATAAATTTTGAGTTTCATAATAATGATAATTAGACCCGTTCGTCACAAAAAGATCTGTATAGCTATCATTGTTAAAATCTGCTGCTACTGTACTCCAGCTCCAGTCTGTTTTATCTACACCAAACCGTTCGGCCACTTCTTGAAATCCATCCTTATTTTGTAAAAATAGGACATTCTTCCAAACCTGTTTTGGAAATGGTCTTTTAGAGCTTTTAAAAACTGTGTCTAAAGTACTTCTTAAGGTCTCACTTACTGAAATACCTTTCCACCTTTTATCTTTTTTATGCAGAGCTAAGTTAATGGCCATATTCTCTAAACATGTTTTTTTCATTTCATTATTACTCATTTTCTGACAACCATTTAAGTCATAATCTTTTATGGCCTTTTTAAGATCATAAAAAGCATAACAATAATATTTAGGCTCTCCTTTTAGGCCACCACACTTATCATCCTGGAAGAAAAAACGTTTATTATCTTTGTAAATCATATCAGTAAAAAAAAGATCTTCGAGACCATCGTTATTGAAATCTGCAGTAATAACACTCATGGTATTAACGGGATTTTCTTTTAAAAAATTACGATTTTCCCTGAACCCATTACCTTTTTGAACAAAAAATCTATCTGGGTTTTGTAAATCATTACCCACAATGACATCGTTGCTATGGTCAGAGTCCAAATCACTAATGAGTATTGAATGAGTTAGACCATCTCCAATTTTATTCATTGGGACCTTATATTGATTAAACTCTAAGTTTCCATCGCCATAATAAAAAAACAAGTCACCATTAGTCTTTGATATTGCTAAATCTATATTTAAATCATCATTGAAAAGGCCGTAGGATATTATATTATCATTGCCTTTTAGAATATTCGACTTTACTTTTTTGAAACTATAGTCCTTTTGATTGATATAAAATATTAGGTTTTCGTCCTTTTCTGCCCCAGTTAGAAAATCAGTATATCCATCTAAATTAATATCAATAGGAATAAAAAAAGTATTGATTTCACTTTGGGGTACATTTATTTTTCCAATTTTTTTAAAGGTATCGTTTAGATATTTATAAATCCCTATCCCCCAATCATGAATAGCAAAAATTTCGTAACTATCATCATCATCTAGATTTAAAACTGCTAGCGCACCTTTTATTTTTAAATTATTTGAAATTCTTAAATCATCTTTTCCAAAAAAAAGACGATGTTTTTTAAAAGTATCTCTCCCATTAACTTGGGTAGAAAGTCTTGACTCAAATATTTTTGTATTATAATTTTCAAAAACCTTTTTATAATCCATATTTAATGGTCTTAATTCATCTTTATAAATTTCAAATTTTGTATTTGATAAGTTTGAAAACTTTAGTCGTTTAGAGATTATTGGATGCTTTAAACTCTCTTTAACCTCAAAGGACTTCAACTCTAAATAATACTCATAAGCAACCCCCGAAAGAAGGCCTAATATTATTACTGATACTCCTAATTTTAAGCTCAATTTATACCCATAGTTTTGTCCAATCACGAGGCCCGATATAGGGCTAAATATACCAAGGGTAAATAACAAAGCAGCACATACACCAGGACTTAGGCCAGCATTATATAAAATTGAAACGAGGAGAACATCAAAAGTTAAAGGTGTTGGTATCAAAACACCTATAAAAGAAAATATTAAAATCGCACCTAAACCATAAATATTTTTTAATAAAATAAAATCTTGTAAATATTCGAATACAAAAATACCAGCTATCGCGGCGAAAAACATAATAGGAAGAAACAAGATGAGTGTTTTTTTAAGCTCTCTAAAATAAGCCGACAAAGATAAATAAATGGCCTCTAACCATTTTATCTCTTCTTTTTTATCGTAACTTAAACCATCATTTCCGCCCCCATCTTTAGGTACTAAAATCGGAATTATTAAAAAAAGGTAAATTAAAACACATACCAAATTCAACGAAAAAAGGGGTAATGGAAGTAAAGAAAAGCCTAAAAATAGAACGATTACATTTAAAGTTGGAGAACTACTAATCACACTCAGAGCAAATCGACTATTTAAATTATTTTTTTTAAAAGCATAAATTAAAGGTGATGCGCAATTAACACAAACACCTATTTGAGAACCAAACAAAGGCCATGCAATTGAAGGTATCCTTTTTTTTAAAGCCAGGCCTGTTTGTAAGAATAGAGAAAAGGCGACACTAAAAAGAAGACCAAAACTCATGCCAATAAAGTTAGTAGATATCCAATTCACTATTAACTTACCATTTCTGATGAGAGGGTTTTCTCTATCTATCAATGGCAATAACTCATTTGCACTAAAACCAATTCCAGAAATACTTGTAAAAGGATCAGCACTTACCTTATTTAAAAGGGCAGGAACTCTTGAGCTGGATAAGAACACCCCTAATATCAAAATACATAAAAGGGCATATATAAGCTTCTGTTTACTATGAATTTTGAGCTCTTTCATTCTTTAATAGTCTTAATCACCCCAGGGCCATAAAACAGCATCATTATTTTTTAAAATTCAGCCTTGAATTTAGAAAATATAGACACCTGTTGACTCAGTGTATCCAACAATGGTTGAATCTGCAATAGAGTTACAATTACTTTTCCAATTTACTTTAATAAGTTATGCTCCCTAGAAGGAGTATTGTCATGATTGTCGTAATCTCACCCGCTAAAAAGCTAGACTTTGAAACCCCTGCCCCAACATCTGAGTTTACTAAACTAACAGATATTAAAAAGTCGGAGGAGTTAATTAAGGAACTCAAGAGGTGCGATGCAAAAACAATATCAAGCTTAATGAAACTAAGCGACAAACTCACTGAACTAAACATAAAGCGATATAAAGATTTTAAGACTCCTTTTAATTTAAAAAATGCGAAACAAGCAATGTATGCCTTTAAAGGTGATACCTATGTAGGCCTTGATGCCGAGACTATGAAAAATAAGCAGATCACTTACGCCCAAAACCACCTACGTATTCTCTCAGGTCTTTACGGCCTTGTTTGCCCTCTCGATCTCGTACGTCCCTATCGCCTTGAGATGGGTACAAAGTTCTCTTGTGGTAAATCCAAAAACCTTTATGAGTTCTGGCAAGAAAATATCACTAAGCAATTAGGAAAACTTCTCGAAAAAGAAAAAGTACTCATCAATTGTGCAAGTAATGAGTACTTTAAAGTAATTGATTCAAAAAAATTAAACGCCAAAATTATCACACCTGCTTTTAAAGAAAAAAAAGGCAGTGATTACAAAATGATTGGTCTTTTTGCAAAAAAAGCAAGAGGTATGATGACCCGTTATATTATTGATAATCGTATTGAAGACCCAAAAGATCTCATTCACTTCAATACGGATGGCTACAAGTATAATAAAAAATTATCAAGTGAACTAGGCCCTGTCTTCACTCGATAATTTTAATTTACTTAAAATTAATATTATTCATTTTATTTTTATTCACATTAAGTTCAAAAATATCTGGTCTTGAATAATGCCCGCCAACATCCATAGATCGTCTTCCATCGATCACTTTAGATAGATCGTACTCAGAATAGAGAATATCCTTTTCTTTGATCATTGGCCCCGCTACGGCATCCCCAAAGGGTTCGTAAAGAACTGCTCCACCTTCTGAGAGCCAATTATCAGGATCCGGAAAAACATCGCTTTTATGAGGTACAGAATCAGGTATATCTGAACATTGAATTGCCGTTGAAGTAGCAGCTACCCAACACCCTCCTTCTCGAGCAATATGCCTCATCGTGGCCTGCCAACCTTCTCCACAATCCCATGTTGGTGCTAAGTATATTTCAACTCCTTGAGCATAAAGAGAATACCTAGAAAGAGGCATATAATTTTCCCAACATATAAGGCTTCCAATTCTTCCTGCAGGAGTGTCTACTACATTAAGACCACTAGCATCTCCTCTCCCCCAAATCATTCTCTCTGGGTTTGTAGGTACTAGTTTTCGATGTACATTAAGAATTTTTCCATCTGGCCCAATAATAGCGTATGAGCAAAACATCGTTGCACCACTTGACTCACTATTTATTTCTTGGAAACCAATGGCCAAGGTAATATTACTTTTTTCTACGGCCTTTTGAATTTGAGATAACCCATCTTTTCTCAAATCTACAGAGTTATTGACTAACTCTCTATGGAGGTCTTTACACATACCCATATCTCCCCCAGGTCGTAACCTCCACACCCAAGATGGATAGCCGGGTAAATAAGCTTCTGGGAACATAACCAAATCAGCACCATTTTGCGCAGCTTGACTTATATAGTCACATGCTTTTTCAATAGACTTATTTAAATTCAAAAAAACTGG
>JBMSGH010000042.1:0-6967 GCA_049415445.1 Bacteriovoracaceae bacterium
GCGCAGTATCTTGGTTATATTATCCAAAGGCAAAAGATATAAAATTTAAAAACGGCATCATGTATGTTGAAAGTAATGGCGCAAAGTTAACTTATAAAATATTAAATGAAGAGGGGGATTAATGAAAAAATTTCAAGTTGAAATGTTAGCTAACGCAACAGTTAAAGGACACATCCAAGTAGAAGCTAACAGTAAAGAAGAAGCTAAAGAAAAAGTGAAGCAGATGATTCTCGATAGTGACGATGATATTTGTGACATTGAGTGGGAGTACGACTCTTTAAGTGAATACGATCCTAATTACAAGGTATTACCATGAATTGAAACAAGGGGGATTAATGAGTACAAGAGCAAACATTAAAGTAGTAGATGGGTATGACGAGTTATGGTTTTACAGGCACTCGGATGGTTATCCAGAGGGGGCCATGCCAACACTTGAAAAATTCTTAGATTTAGTTAAGTCAGGCAAGATTAGAGACAACGTAGTTCAAGCGTGTGGTCACTTAATAGTATTAGGCCGACAAGAATACTTAGAACAAGATTTACTAAGAAGTGAATACATGAATTGGAAAGTTGGGGCAATAGAACCAACCACAGAGCAACATGGAGATATAGAATACTTTTACACAATAGACTTAGTTAAGAAGACAATAACCATTGAAGAGGAAAAGCCTGATTATGGTCGGAACGTAGAAGAAGATTATCTAAGAATGGAAAAAGAGGAGTATTAAAATGATTAAGAATTTATTTCTACTTGCATTAATTATTACTGCGATAGGGTGTGGAAAAAAAACTAAGTGTTATTATGACTATGAGTATAAGCATAATGGTTATACTTATGTTGAGCATAAACGTTTAATTTGTGAGGATAGGTAATGACTATAAGAATTAATTTTATGCTTTGCTTTACACTCATAGTACTTTTTTCAACTTTATATGTTGCTTTTAAAGGTTTCATATTTTAGGCTTATGTTTAAAATTTAGGTTTAACTTTTAAGGCCCTAGATTCTAGGGCCTTTTTTTATTTAAAAGGATTAAAAAAATGCAGAAAAAAAGTTTTACGATTATTATTTGTGGCCCTGAAAGAAGTACGGAGAGTGATAAGAATAAGTTTAGTTATTACGTTTATTCGTGCCCGACTCTTTACCATGCAGTAAGTTTTTTGGTTGAGGATAAGACCCATGATGTTTATGTCAATGGTAGTTTTATAGACAATACGAATTTAAAAAATAAATATGTTAATGATGGGGATATTATCACTTTAATCCCTCACGTTAGGTTAATTTCTGATAATACCAATGAAAATCAAATTTCTTATAATTATATCGGCAATAACGACTATTTGCGAGAACTTGACGAAAAAATACCCGATCACCCGATTTACGAAAAAGGTTTTTCTAGCCCTGAATCAATCCTTTATATAGATGATGATGGCCGAAAGGAATATCTTTGGGAGAGTGACAATTTGATAGCTAGTCATAAAGAAGTAAGCGGTGAAGTTTGGGTAAGTTTAATTCGTAATAATTACCCTTACCATAATTATACACTACGTTTTAATTCTAATCTTGGTGACGAACGTTATACCTTTAGTGTTAAAGAGATAGATAAGTTACGTGATATTTTAGATGATGATTTTAAGGATCGTCACCCGATGAATGTTGATGAATTACCATTTTAAAAAACGGATCTAGAAGGATAAAGGATGAAAAAATGCAATTAATCACATCAAATTCGAAAACAGATAAAAGTAATAAATTCGATACCAGTATTCATACTGGTATCGTTCAACTTTACCCTAATAAAAAAACGTGTCCGAGTTCAACCAAGGAATGCTTAAAACATTGTTTGGTTAATTCGGGCATGGGTAATATGCCAAGCGTAAAGAAAGCTAGAAAAGAAAGGACCGCTTACTTTATGAAAAGGCCCGATGATTTTTGGGAACAACTAGATGCTGAAATTACTTTGCAAAAAGTAAAGTTGAAAATGCAAGGTAAAAAACTTGCTTTAAGAATCAATGGGTTTTCAGATATTGAAATTCCGACAAAATTATTCAAAAAACATAATGACGTACAATTTTATGACTACACAAAAAACTATTCATTTTTAAGCAAGTCGAATAGGTGGAAAAATTACCATTTAACTTTCAGTTATTCGGGCAATAACTTAGAAGATTGTAAAAAGGCATTAAAACGTGGCTTTAATGTGGCATTAGTAGCTAGGGATAAATCAAGTGTTTATAAATTATTTAAAAATAATAATATTATAGATGGTGACTCTCACGATTTAAGATTCTTAGACCCAAAAAATAGTATCGTTATGCTATCCCCAAAAGGTGTGAATAAGTCTTTAAAAAATGATTTTATTAACTAAAAAATTTTTTTTATTTTTTTCTAGGTTGAATAGGTTGAATAGGTTGAGTAGGTTGAGTAGGTTGAATAGGTTGAATAGGTTGCGTAATAAATTTCAGGGCCCAGCCGTAGACCCCGAAATCTAAACTTGTGTAACTTTAAGTAAGGATAAATGCACGTAGGCAAGGAGACCTACGGAGTTGCATTCAGTATTTTTTTATTATTATTAGTTTATAATGGCAAGTAAAAAAGCCGTAAAAGGAGTGAAAATTGAGTAACGAATCAGAATCAAAATGTGTTGAATGGATGAACCCTACAGAAACATGTAACCACTTGAAAATATCTAAGGACACGTTATATCGGTGGGTTAGGAACGATAAAATACCCCACCATCGAGTAGGTGAAAAGTTGATAAGGTTCGATAAAAGAGAATTAGATAAATGGATCTTAGGTCAAGAGGCCCCTTAACAGGGGCCGGAAGGCTTTAGAAGTCGTCGTTTCCAATTTCAGAAGCTAGTATTCCTTTAATAAAAGTAATTCTTTTGCCGTTCACCATGCGTTGGTTTTGTTTATACTTACCATCGTCACCTATATTACATTCTAACACACGGGATTTTATCCTTTTGCATACAGATGGATAGGTGGCATTTACTCTTATTCCTAGTAGCTTGCAGTGTTTAAGTAATGCTTCGTAAATATCTTTAATGGGTGTTTCGTCGTTAGGGTCATTGGTTACGGTAAACGGTCCATCATTTAGAAACTCATCGACAAAGGAAAGCCTATCTGATTCTTTTCTATAATCTTCTATAACTTCTTTACTTGAATCTATGGCCGTGAACTTAAATTTATTTTTCTTTAATCTATCGTAGGCCTTTATTACTCGGTTTAGTATTCCAGATCTTTCCTCAATTAGTTCTTCTTTCAGGTTTTTATTATCTGTACTACCTTCAAACCTAGCATTAAATTCTACCACGCACATTCTTCTAATGAATCCGTGGGTAGCATCAAAGTTTTTAGGGAGCTCATTACATGCAAAGATAACTTTTGCAAGGGTCTTAAATATCAAAGGCTCTTTTGCGTAAGGTACTCTAGGTGCTAATGTTCCACCACCTACTATATCTTTGAACACACTCGAATCCGAAAGTGACTTATAGTAAGGTGTTTCTTCTGCAATATTAACTAGTTTATGTCTTAATGATGCTAACTTACCACCGTCACTAAAATCGGTTAGTCGGTTAAAGCCACAAACTTCTAATGAGATTAATGATTTTAATACTTCCAAGAAAGTAGACTTACCGTTACTACCATCACCTAGTAATATAGCTGAGATCTGTCCTTTACTGGGGCATGTTGCGCTCATTATATAGGCTATATACTCCATTAAAAAATCTTCTTTTTGTTGGTCATTTTGTGTGACTTCTTTTAGGAACAAATCCCACCTAGGGCTAACGGCCTGAGGGTCGTAGTCGTAGTCTAATTTATAGGTGAAGAATTTATCACCTTTAGTATTATCTAGTAGCTTATTCTTTTTTAGATCGTACATTCCATTTTTTAAATTGATCATACCATCATCTTGTAGGAAGAAGTTTTCTTCTTTATCATCTTCTAGGTAGACCATACGTAAAAATTCCTTTCTTTCTGCAATAGTAGAAACTGGATATTTTATGGCCCTATAGGCGTACTGCTCGACTTTATTCAATATAATAGGCTCGTAGAAGTCACCGTTAAAAGAGTATAAAGTATTAGTTTGTATATCGTTTATAAATTTATAATCTCTTCTAAATGCTTTAATAAGATCTTGGTGATCGACTTGCCCTTTCTGGGCCCGACCCTTAACAGGTAGCCTAAATCCGTTATTTTCGGATGCAATATGTTCCTCTCTTTTCAATTCTAAGGGCGAATGCACTAGATGCGGACAGGCTTTACAACCATCGAATAGTGAGGAAATATTTTCACATGTCCTAGGCCCTGCAGACGCTAGAGCTTGCTCTATTTTAGCTTCAGTGTTTTCAGGTTCGTATCTTTCTAGATCTAACTTGCTGTAATCATGGCATAATTTTCTACCCATACCTAATTGCCTTTCGTTGTCCATACCGTGTGCCCTGGATAGGATGGATAGGGAGGCATACCACTGGGGCTCTTTTACATGAGTAGGTTCTTCTCGGCAGAATTTAATAAAGCCACAATCATTTTGTATAGCTACCGGATCTGGTTTAAATTTAATTTTTTTAAGGGTGTTATCTGATATGGTATCAGTTATATCTTCTTTATATTCTCCGACACCTTCTATATCTGTGATAAATTTAATTGGCTTACCGTTACCTTTATAAATAAGTTTAACAGGCTTATCTGCTTTGCCTTTCTTAACGTTGTTAGAATAAGGTAGTCTTACTAATCTCCCAGCAGCGAATACAGCTGGATCTGCTACACCTTTTAGCCCTCCATTTTTAGATAGCTCGGCCCCGATCTTTCGGCATAAGTCTTGGTATGATTGTCTATGACTCTTAAAATATCTTTTATCTGTTATATAATTCTCTAGTTCTATTAATACGTGATACCCATTACCGCTTGATATTATTGTTACGCAATCTTTTCCTATGGCTTTAAGTATGGCTTCTTTATATTGTTCGTGATCTGCATTTGAATCAATCCCATCAATATCTATAAATATATGTTTCTGTCCTTCAAAATCTCTTTTACCTGTATCTGGTGTTTTATGTACGCTTACGTATAAGTTATATCTTTCTGATTCATCTAATGTGCTTATAAAATTCTCAGCATCTTGTATGGCCTCATCTATTGTAGGGTAAGATCCCTCTCCTACAAGTAATACAGGAGTCATTAGTTCTTCTGCCCCTGTTTTTTTATTCTTCTTTAAATATTCTCTTTGTTTATAAATTCGATACATAAGTTAAGATCCTTCCTTTTTAGAAAAGTTAAAAGTTAATGTTAATTTTCGGACTTTCGCATCGTTCGAATTACACAAGTTCGTATTGTTAGTCGCGAACTTCTAGGCTAAATGAGAAAAATTTATATTTCAACAAAAATTTATTTGACTTAATTATTTATTTCGTGATTTTATTTTCACGTAACTTTAAGGAACCAATATGAAATTTAAAATTGAGCCATACAGATGGCAGCTTGATACTCTTAAGAAGTCACGTAATTTAAATAATATGGCCATCTTTGCCGAGATGGGTACAGGTAAGACGGCCTGTCAAATCAATATCTTAAGAGATAAGTACGGTCTTAGTACTAAATTATTAAAGACACTTATTTTCTCACCTTTAGTTACTCTTTATAATTGGGAAGAAGAGATACTTAAGCATTCTAAAATAACACGTGATAAGATCCACGTCTTATCAGGTACTTCCAAGAAAAAGAAAAGTATTTTCTATAACTTATCTGATGATAATGGTTCATTGACAAAGGATGGTATTGCTATCACGAATTACGAAACGACTCTTAGTAAAGATTTCCTTGCAATGGTCGAGGAATGGGATCCCGAAGTTTTAGTTTTAGATGAAAGCCATTACGTTAAGAACCACAAGTCTAAAAGGTTTAAGGCCATACGTGAGATTGCAGATAGGATTAGGCTTAAAGGTGGTTATGTTTTTATTATGACAGGAACCCCGATTCTCAATTCTCCTATTGATGTTTGGGCCCAGTATAGGATATTAGATGGTGGTGAAACTTTAGGGGATAACTTTTATGTATTTAGAAACATTTATTTTGAGGATGAAAACGCGGCTTGGTCTAATCGTGATAGCCATTTTGCTAAGTTCGTTCCTCGTATTGAAAAGTTTGAAGAGCTTAACAATAAGATCTACTCAAAGGCAGTCCGAGTATTAAAAAGTGAATGTTTAGATTTACCACCTTTAGTTAAAGAACTACGGCAAGTTGAATTAAATAAAGAACAGAAGAAAGCTTATAAAGAAATGGAGCGTGATCTACTTACCTTTGTTAAAGATAAGAAAGATGAGATGACTGCTTCCGTGGCCAATGCCGTTGTTGTTAAGGCGCTGAGACTACAGCAAATAGTTAGTGGTTTTATAAAGACAGAAGATGATGAGGAAATATCTTTGGGTGATGTGCCTCGTTTAAAATACACGAAAGAATTATTATCGGATCTTTGTGTAGAAAATAAAGTAATTCTATGGTGTTCGTTTAGATATAATTACAAGCAACTAGGTAAGATATGTAAAGATCTGGGCCTAGAGTACGTAACTATAACAGGTGATCAGACAGGGTCCGAAAAGCAAGAAGCTGTCAGGGCATTTAATAATGACCCAAATGTTAAAGTCTGTATCGGAAATAGAAGGGCAGGTGGTATAGGAATAAATCTTGTATCCGCGGCCTACTCTATTGTCTACTCTAGGAATTTCTCACTTGGAGAAGAACTTCAAAGTGAAGCTAGGAACCATAGGGGAGGCAGTCAGATCCATAAACAGATCGTTAAGATTGATCTTGTTGCACCAGAAACTATAGATGAAAAAGTACTAACGGCCTTGGCCAATAAACAACAAATATCGGAGGTAATAATTGACAGCTTTAAATGATTGGAAGAAGGGCCTGAGCCCGAACCAGATTAAAAGAGTTAAAAATGTTTTAAACTTTGGAGT
>JBMSGH010000043.1:0-6658 GCA_049415445.1 Bacteriovoracaceae bacterium
AACAAACGAACATCTCTAAAACAACACTATGGAGATGGTCAAACAAAACGAACGTAAAATTACCAGACCCAAACAAAGTTTTAAGGCTACTAGTTAAAGACTGTGGATTAAAAAAGATAAATGATATTGCTAGTTACTATAAAGGCGATATTGAAAAATTTATAAATGCACATTTTGATACTAAGTATAAAGATGAATATGACTCAGCAAAAGCTAAAAGTGTTTATGATGAGATTGAAGATTATTACACATTTGTAATTTATTCTCTTATTGCAACTAAAAGAGGTGCTACGGATCAAGAAATAATGGAAGTAGTTGGAAACTTGTCAGCAAGAAAAGCAGGCTTAACAGATGAAGAGATTACAAGTGATATTGTTGAGGCTCACGGTCTAATCGCTGTCAAAAAAATAAATAACTTATACAAAAATGGATGGATTAAACTTGAGACAGATGGTTCTTATTCTCCAACTGACTTAAATTACTTTATCCCTGTTGATAGATTTATAAAATTAGCACCAAATATGATTTCAGGTTTCGTGAAGCCTGAAGAATTTCAGGATGGACTAAACGGGATTTTTTGTTATATGAACAGCATCCCAGAGAGTGTTGCAACTGAAATCGCTGTTGAAACAAAAGAGTTTTTTATGAAAATGAAAAAGAAGATGAAGGACGCCAGTACTGTTGATGGTGTTCCATATATGGTGCTTAACCTTGCAGAAACAATGTGGTTTAAATCCATTGATTTAAATAAGAAAAATAAGGAAGTTCAATAATGAAAAAATTAATATTTCTTAATATGTTATTGCTTAGCTCATCAGTTTTCGCATTTGGCGGAGGTGATGGTAGTGGTACTTTTGGAAGTGGTGGAACAAATGGTGGTGGTGGCACTGACGTTACTTCAAGTCGCTTTTTCACAGGCGAGAACTTTGGTAATGAAGTTCACGACATTAGAGAACTTTTGGGTGTTGAAAGACCTAGCCTTTATAGAGATGTCGAGTTTACGCCGATAAATGAAATTAATAACTTCAGAAGAATAGGTGCTCCTAGTTCTGAAAGGCTAATTAACACGATCTTTGATAATAGAAATTTAGGCAGAAGCGTTAACATTAATAACTTTAGCGAATATTTAAATCATAATTCAATATAGGTCATTAATGAACGTTCAAAGACTAACACTAGCTTTATCAATTTCTCTTTTTATGGGGTTTACTCTTATATTGATGGGGTCTGAAGATTCAGGCCCTACAAATATTAAAGATAAGAACTCTGCGTTAATTCAAGAATACCTAAAAACTCGAACCAGTAAATAATAGTTTATTCTATTTTGAAGCACTACTCCGTTATATTATTAGCTTTCAATGGCATGATGTCCCTTATTCAAGGGAGAAAACATGGAAAATGTTCAAGAAAGTGTTCAAAAATATTATGGGCAAGATCTTAATACGAGCTCAGATCTAAAAACTAATGCCTGCTGCACACAAGTCAGCTATCCAAATAAGATAAAACAAATTCTAGGACAAATACACGATGAGGTAATGTCTAAGTATTATGGGTGCGGTCTTACGATTCCTAATGAACTTGAAGGGCTAAAAATTTTAGACTTAGGGTCGGGTAGTGGTAGAGATTGTTTTCTTGCCAGTAAGCTCGTTGGGCCAAATGGTTATGTTATTGGCGTCGATATGACTGATGAACAATTGGCAGTCGCAGAAAAGCATATCTCTTATCATACGGACAAGTTTGGTTATACAAAACCAAATGTGACCTTCAAAAAAGGACAAATAGAAAATCTAGATGAACTTAATATTAGTTCTAATTCACTTGATCTTATAATCAGTAATTGCGTTATTAATCTTTCTGTAAATAAGCCTAAAGTATTAAAGGATTGTTATAACTTGTTAAAGCAAGGCGGAGAGATGTACTTCTCTGATGTTTACGTAAATAAGAGAATTACAAAAGAGCTTGCTTCAGACCCGGTTATCTATGGTGAATGTTTAGGAGGGGCCTTATATTGGAATGACTTTTACCACTTTGCAAAAGAAGCAGGGTTTACGGATCCTCGAATCGTTGAGGCGAGTGCGATTACTGTAGAGAATGTTGAGCTTCAAGAAAAGCTTTCAGAGTATGAGTTCTACTCTGTGACGTATAGACTATTTAAAATGGATGAGCTTGAAAAAGATTGCGAAGACTACGGGCAGGCAGTTGTTTACAAGGGAACTTTAGAAGGGTGTGATAACTCCTTTGCGTTAGATCATGATCATACGTTCGAAAAGGGCAAGGTTGTCAGGGTTTGTGGAAATACATTTTCAATGCTGCAGGGATCTCGATTTAAAAAACACTTTGAGTTTATTGGTGACTTTAATAAACATTACGGGATTTTCCCCGGTTGTGGAACTTCGAACCCATTTCAAGATATTCATAAAACAAACGAAATTGTTGAAGGAAGTTGTTGTTAGATGAAGTTTGACTTAATGGAGACTACAAGGGAAGGGGAGCCGAGGGCATTTGTTAACCTTAAAGGTCTTACTACTCTTTGGTTTAATACAGGTTCTCTCTGTAACCTCGAATGCAAAAACTGTTATATAGAGTCCTCCCCTAAAAATGACAGGCTAAGTTATATTAGTGTCACAGATGTAAAAAAATATATAGATGAAATACTTAAGTACCAGCTAGGTACAGAAATGATTGGATTTACGGGAGGGGAGCCCTTTTTAAACCCGTCGATCATTCAGTTACTTGAGTTATCTCTGAGCAATAACTTTAGAACACTTGTCCTTACAAATGCTTATAAAGTTTTGAATAAACATAAAAAGGCCTTAATTGATTTAAAAGAAAAATATGGTGATCTTCTTTCTATAAGAGTTTCTTTGGATCATTTTACTGCTGAAGTTCACGAGTTAGAAAGAGGGTCAGGAAGCTTTGATGGTACGTTAACATCGGTTCAGTGGCTTTATGAAAATGATTTCAACCTTTCAATTGCTTCGAGGTCTTTAAAAGAGGAGAGTGTCGAGGAAAGCAAAAGTGGGCATCAAAAGCTTTTTGAATCGATAGGTGTTAAGATCGATCTTGAAGAAAAGTTAGTCATTTTCCCTGAAATGAATAGTGGAAAAGAATCACCAGAAATTTCTGTCCATTGTTGGGATATTTTAAATAAGTCTCCGGAAGATCAAATGTGCGCATCAGAAAGAATGATCGTTAAGCCTAAGGCCTATGATCATACAAGAGTTATGCCTTGTACACTTTTGGCCTATGATGAACGATTTGTTTTAGGAAAGGATTTAATGGAATCTAAGAGTAAGGTTTATCTTAACCATCCTTTTTGTGCAGAGTTTTGTGTTCTTGGAGGGGCGAGTTGTTCAAACACTTAGTTTTATTATTTAGTGTATCTTTATTTATGTCCATGAACTGGAATGAATTTAGAGAAGTTCATTATTCAAAAAAAATTAAACCAAACGATATAAAAATAAATGGTGGCGAACTTGAGATAAATGTTAATGGTTCATCTTCGGCCCTAGTCTATAAATTTGATCGTCCTAAAGTAATTTATAAAATTAGGATTCAGGCCGAAATCACTGGCCCTATAAATTACCAAAATAAGCAACCTGGAGAAAAAGGCGCCGATGATTTTCCTTTAAGAGTAGGGTTAATTGAAAAGGGTGATACAAAACTTAATTTCTTCCAACGGGCCATAGCTGCTGATTGGGTTGTTAAATTAAATGACCTAGGTAAGTCACATGGTGGTTTTAATAAAATACATAGCTTTGTTTTTTATATCCAAAAACCTGCATACAATGAACGTTTTCATCCTCTTTCAGATTATTTCTTTGAAACAATAGCTCTAGGTTTTAATTCTGGAGTTTTAGATGGAGAATTTTCTCTTAAAAAAGAAATAGAAAGTATAGGCATATGGATAAGTGCGGATGGTGATGATACTCAATCAAGTTTTAAAATTAAAATAAAAGAACTAAAGCTTACCAGCCCCGATACTGCTTCTTGATTTTCTTTTTCGGCTCAATAAAGACTTTCCCTTCCTTTGTCTCTTTGAAGTTCAAAGGAACCCAGTTAATGCTGACTTTTTCGGAAAATGGCCAAGGAGCAAGCTGCTTTTCTAGATATAAATGAAGTGTCATTCCTTTTGAAATGCTGAGTTTATCAGTACAGCCAAGTGCTTCACTTGAGTAGGCAACGGAGTCTCCAAAATAACTTTTAGAAGGAACTTCGCTGATGAGATTATTGATGTTCTCCCATTTAATGAAGTGGATTCCGCCTTTGTTATCTATGACGTAGCCTTTCCAGTTTTTAAAGTTAGCGGCCTCTTTTTTTCCTGGCCTGTCGATGAGGAGCTCAAGTTCAAAACATGTTTTTCTATTTAATAGGTCAGCGAAGTTTTTATTTAAACTTACTATGTTTTGGTTTTCGGCCCTTTGCTGTATAAACTTTTTTGTTAAAGGTGTCGCGCTGACATAGAAAGTCTTACCGGCCATTGTTTCTGTTTGATTTAGATATTTTTGCATTTCAGCAAAATTCATTTTTGAAAGCTCATTTTTAGGCAGCTCTTTTTTTGTAAGAAATAATGAGCAACTTGATAAAAGTAATAATATAAGAAGTTTCATTTTTATCCTTTATGCGGGATTTTCAGAATCTATAAACTCACATTCTATATTGAATTTATTCTTTACTGCATCCATTAATGCTAATGTTCCAAGTCTTTCAGTAGCATGGTGTCCGCCTGCAAACATATGTATATCTGATTCTGAGGATTCGTGCCAGTCATGCTCACTCATTTCACCTGTTATATAGGCATCTAATGAGTATTTGACCGCTTGCTTCCATTCACCATTTGCACCACCCGTTATAATACCAACAGATTTAACCTCTCGATTATCATATGAACATGCATGAAGAACGCTATGACCTAGAACTTTTTCTAAAGTCTTTTTTAAATCACTTGCTTTTAATGGTGTACTCCATTGTCCGCTAACACCGGTTGGAGAACCTTTATAATCACCAAATGATGTTAAATTCTCTAGTCCTAACTTTTTAGCTAGTGAAGCTGCATTGCCTACTTCTTGATGAGCATCTAAAGGTAGGTGGTATCCCCATAAATTTATATCATTTTTAATAAGAGGCCTTACTCTTTTTGCAAATGGGCCCGCTATTATTTTGGGGCCATGAAAGTTCCAAAATAATCCATGGTGGACGACCAAGGCATCTGAATTTAGTTCTATACTTTTTTCAACTGAATAGCGCGTAGCAGATACTGAAAATGTGATCTTTTTAATTTCTTCTTTACCTTCAATTTGAAGCCCATTAGGGCCATAATCAGTAAATTCTTGGGGCGCTAAAAGTTGATTAAAAAAACGATTAAGCTCTTCTCTTTTTATACTCATCCGTTAATAATGACGAAAAAAAGAATCTCTGTCTATTGTGCAAGAGGGTCAACTTGTTCGAACTCTAGGAGTCTCTCCTTACCGACACTTGCTTGATATCGATTATGAATCATTTTAAATAAACCAAGGCCATTTTTAGAGCCAACTTCATCGGCAAGATCACCACTAGGATTTCTAAATCCCATTACACCACTAGTCGCTGTGTTTGTTGAATCTGATCCTCCAGATCTGTTGCTGTTACTGGCCATTCGACTTCCACCAGATGAAGGAGATAGTGATCTTCCAGATAACCCGCCTTCATATGAACCAGAGTCTCCGTTACCACCCATTCCGCCTTGGTCTCCCACAGCACCACCTTGTCCACTATCTTGAGGGGCCATGGCCTGTTCTAACACCATACCGCCGCCGCCGCCTCCGCCGCCCATTCCTCCGCCAGAGTCTCCACCAAAATTATTGTCACCAGCGCCCATATTGTCATCAAAATTTTTTCCAAAGTCACCATCGTAGGCCACGCCGTCCATTTCATTGTCATTATAACCACCATCCGCTGTGGCATAATTGCCCAAATCATTATCTTTTACACGAGATACTCTTCCTTGTGTGCCAATGCCCTCCACATTAATTAAATTACTATGCCAGCCTCTTTGACTAGACTTAAAATCCTTACAGATTTGGCTTTGTGGTGCTAATTGACAGATGCTATTGACAAGATCGCGCTCCATATTTGATAGAGGTGGTTTCGTTGCTTTTTCGTCCGGAACATTACTTATAATTTCTTGAATACGTTTAGATTGTTGCTTCAGTACGAGTCCTTTCATAAGGGTACTGATTGCATCAAGGCCCGCACCTACCATATTGAAGTTTAATATACATAAGTTTTGTTGATTTTTTAAAACTTGTACACCACTGTTAATGGCTTCCCAGCAGGGGTTATGGCTATCACCAGCAGTCGCCATCTCTAGGCTACCCATGCCCATGCCCATGCCACCCATGCCACCCATGCCCATGCCCATGCCCATGCCCATGCCACCCATGCTCATGCCTCCATAGGCTCCTTGGCAGGACATCATATCCATCATTGTCATTTGTCCTGTCATCGATCCCATTGGACCTAGGATTGCTGCCGCTCCACCGTTGCCCATGCCCATACCCATGCCGGAACCCATACCAGACATTTCGGCTTCTTCATGTTTAATCATTGATTTAGGAGCGCCTTTTTTCTTCATAAAAGACACTTCTTTTTTCATCATTTTCTTTGGCTCAGCCATACC
>JBMSGH010000044.1:0-6055 GCA_049415445.1 Bacteriovoracaceae bacterium
TTTTGTGGGGCCTTTTTTTGAGGAGCAGCTTCTGATCTTAGAGTAAGAGCTATCCTTTTTTTGGCCATATCAACACTGAGTACTCTTGCTTTGAGCTCTTGGCCCACTTTAAGGTGCTTAAGAGGATCATCGACAAATTGATCGGCAATCTGACTAATGTGAATGAGGCCATTTTCTTTAATACCAATATCTACAAAGGCACCAAATTGAGTAATATTAGTGACGATACCTGGATAGTATTGTCCTACTTTAATACTATTAATGTCCGTGGCATCACTTCTGTACTCAAAAGAAACAAACTCGGTTCTTGGATCCTGAGAAGGGGCCAGAAGAGACTTACAAATATCTTCAAGAGTAAACTCACCAAGTTCTTCTTTGAGGTGAGGATCCCTTTTTAGATTTTGAACAAGCTCCTTATTTCCAATAAGAGACTCTAGTGAATGATTATTTTCACGACACCACTTTGAAAGAACGCCATATCTTTCGGGGTGAATAAAGGTTCCATCAAGGGGACTCTCACCACCATAGATACGTAAAAAACCGGCAGATTGCTCAAATACTTTTGGACTAAAACGAGAGACTTTTAAAAGCTCGTCTCTATTTTTCATGCCACCCGCTTGGGCACGGTACTTAACAATATTTTGAGCAAGAGTAGGGCCTATGCCCGATATAAAAGATAATAAAGGAGCACTGGCCGTATTAATATCAACTCCAACATAGTTCACACAACTCTCAACCACAGCAGTCAGCGATTTTTTTAATCTGTATTGGTCTACATCATGCTGGTACTGGCCAACACCAATAGACTTGGCCTCAATTTTAACAAGTTCAGCAAGAGGATCTTGAAATCTTCTGGCAATACTAATGGCGCCTCTTACAGTGAGGTCTTTATCGGGAAATTCTTTTCGAGCAATTTCACTGGCCGAATAAATGGAGGCCCCATCTTCATTAACAAGCATGGCCTTAACGGATCCATTTTTTACCGAGGGCACCTGCGCTTTAATAAATTGTAGAGTCTCTCTTCCATAAGTTCCGTTACCTATAGCAATATATTTAATATCATAATGATTGATGAGTTTTTCGATAGCTTCCTTAGATGCTTTTTCATCTCTTTCAGGATAGATCACGGTATCCACAAGAAAAGTTCCATTTTTATCAATGGCAGCGACTTTACAGCCGGTTCTGATTCCTGGGTCGATGCCTAGAACGGATTTTTGTCCAAGGTAGGGCCCAAGCAGAAGATTTTTAAGATTAACACCAAAGACTTCAATGGCCTTCTCATCGGAAAAGAGTTTGAGGTCCATTTTTATCTCTGTATCTAGAGAAGAGTGAAGGGAGACTTTGTAGGCCCTTTTGCAGCACTCGGTGAGAAAGTCAGCACAGCCAAGATTTTTTAAATCAAATAGGGTATTTGAAATAAAGTTTATGGCCTTATCATCATCATAACTTACAGTGAGTCTCAGTATGTTTTGCATATGGCCTCTTCGAAGGGCCAAGAAGCGGTGAGCAGTTTTGGGGTTTTTAAGTTGTGAGATTTTTTGTTCAAACTCAAAATAGTCTTCGTACTTTTGATAGTCTTTGATGTCTTCAGCATCTTTTTTCTTAGATGAGACAATTGTGGCCGATTCCCAAAACATTTTTCGAAGTTCATCTTTTATCTCAGCGGTATGGGCCACTTCTTCAGAGATGATGGAGCGGACTCCATCGATGATATCTTGTTCAGTTTTTATTTCATCATTAAGGTATTTTTTGCTTTGTTGTTTTAAAATATTCTCTAAATTGTCTTTACTTGTTTTAATGAGCTCACTTATGGGGCCTAGACCTGCTTCGAGGGCCTTTTGTCCTTTTGTTTTTCTTTTACTCTTATAAGGTGCATAAAGATCTTCGAGTTCATGAATGGTGGAGGCCTCTAATATTTTCTTCTCAAGCTCAGTTGTTAGCTTACCTTGTTCTTTAATGGCATCGAGAATAAAGCCTCTTCTTTTTTCACGTTCAATATACTTATTATAGTTTTCTTCAATGGCGCCTACTTGGACTTCATCAAGTCCTCCGGTTGCTTCTTTTCGGTATCTTGAAATAAAGGGAATGGTGCATTTTTCTTCAATCAGTAATTCTAAAACCTTAGAAACTCCATGAGGTTTTAAATCAAGTTCTTTAGCAATCTCATCAACAGCAGCTTTTTCAATAGGCACAATACTTCTCCAGGATAAAAGGGATTAATAACAAATTATGGACGTACCCATCAATCACTTTATTGAATGACACTCATCGTAAGTAAAAGAGCTTATTATTTCTTAACACCGAGTCAGTGCCCATACGTTGGATCGCTTTAGCCAGTTAAAATAGTTAAACTTAAAAAGCCACTGGGGATAAGAGCTATAAATAAGTTGGCAGCCTCTTTTTTGAAGAGTTTTTAGCTGTTGATACTTTGTGGTAAAGACTGCTCCTGTCACTTCTTCTAAAGACCCTACGGGTTTAAGAATAAGGTCTTCTTTTTTATAAAACTTCATCTCTAGAGAGGGATATCTTCCATTGGCATCAGCAACCACTTGGACTTCTTTAATATCTCTTTCATAAAGGTCTTTATAGAATTTAAGTGGGGTATAAGCAGGTTTTAAAATAACAAAGGGTAAAACAATAAGATTAGCTATCCAAAAAATCTTAACCGCCTTTAATTCAAAGAGCTTTTTATCATCCATCCACTTAACTCCCATCGTTAATAATAGGGGAGCGACAGGATAGAGGAAGCGAAGCTCCTTATGGGCAATTAAATGATGAATCAATATAAAAAGAGTAACACTCCAAAAAAGAAGATCTTTTCTTTTTTGAAGAGCATAATAAATAAACCCTGCCACCATCAGGATAAACCAAGGCATGGTTTTCATTAATCCTTTATAAAGATAATAATAAAAAGGATGCTCTCCAAAGGTGCTGACTTTATCTAAAATGATATTTTGATAGATATAATTCCAAGGGGAAAAAGAGAGCTCTCCATAGCCTAAAGAATCTATACCGAACCCTATTGCCACAACAATAAAAATAGGAAGACAAAATTGAATCAGCCATTTTGAAAACTTAACTCTTTCCACCAATAGAAAATACAGACCTAGCGGGAGAACCATAAAACCTAATTGATGACGTATTAAAAAAGAGAGCCCAGAAAAGATAGATGCTTTTAAAACATCTTTTTTTAAGGCAAAGGCAAAAGCTATTAAAAATAATCCCGTGGCATAGTTTTCAGAATTGGTACGCACCATCATCAATTTAAATATAAAACCAAAATGAAGAGCATAAAAAAGGGCGTCTCCACCAACACTAGATAAATGTTTTCTCATCTCTTTAATAAAGACTTGAAGCGCAGCAAACGAGAAAAGCCCACTGATTAAACGCAGTCCAAAACTCATCTCAAAAGGATCCATCCCCAAGAGCTTAAAAAGCTTAAGAAAGGGCATAAAAATAAAAGGAAGCGACCAGGGTCTAAGCTGAGTGTCATATTCCCAACTATTAATCCCCTCAAGAATCCCCACCTTAAAAGCAGCAAAGTCTATGGCATAGTACTGCTCATCAGGGTGAAGAAAGCCCATGCTAAAGTAGGCACAAATAATAGTTAGGACTAAGCTTAGATGATTTTTTGATAAACTCACGGAGTTATTCCATGTCTTCTCTTTCTAGTACACACAACAGGCAATGAACTAAACATGAGGCCTCCAAAGCTTTGAATAACTCGCTTCAATTCTAACATATTGTAATTACATAGATCTATTGTTGTAAAGGTAAAAATATGCTTTATTTTATCTATATAGCAATAAAATTATGTGTTAGAATTATCTTAATAAGGATAAAATATGGCATCCATGTATAACTCAATCCCTTTAAAACACGCTCAAACAAGAAGAGATAAACTCCTTGGAGTTATCTCTGAGATGAAAGTCCACCCTGGATGGATAAAGTATATGCGCTCAATTTTAGGACTTACATTAAAAGAGCTGGGAAAGAGGGCCGGGCTTTCTACTCCTGGAGTTGCTAATGCAGAAAGAAGAGAAAACGAAGGGAAAATTACCTTAGAGAAACTAGAGAAGATTGCAAATGCCATGGAGTGTGAGCTTGTTTACGCATTTATCCCTAAGGACAATATTTCCGATTTACTAAGAAAAAAAGCAATTGAAAAAGCTAGAAAATCGATACTGAAAGCAGACATTCATATGTCTCTTGAGGATCAAAAAGTGAATGAAGAGCTAGAGCTGAGAATTGAACGCCTTGCCGAAAAGCTCATTAAGAAAGGAAAAGTTTGGTGAACGACTTTCTATTCAAGGCCAGAGATGGCCAGACTCCTCTTCCTAAAGAGTTAAGAAAAGGACTCAAACCAAAAAATGTTCAAACAATGGGGGAGCTGGACGAGTATGAAGAGCAAAATATTGCCGAAGGACTTATATGGCTTGAGAGCTCTAGTAGGAAATGCTTAGATTACATATTCTGGTGTGAGCTGCATAAAAAACTTTTGAGTGATGTTTGGGAGTGGGCCGGAGAAATTAGAAAGCATGAATTGAGTAACCCAGATTTTTTGCATCCAAAAAACATCCGAACTGAGTTAATGAAATTAATTAGAGATCTCGAATTTTGGTTTGAAAATAAAACTTATCCAGAACAAGAAATCATAGCAAGGCTTCATGAAAAGCTCCTTACCATTCACCCCTTTGTTAATGGAAATGGAAGATGGAGTCGTATCCTTACGGAGTACATCTGCAAGGACAAGAGAATTACAATACCAACTTGGAATAACAAACTTAAAGATGACCCAATAAGAAGAAGGCAAGAATATATTAAGGCCGTTGAAGAGGCGAGGCATAATAAAAACTTTGAACTTTTAATTAATAATATATTCTCAAAGTCCTATATGAATTCTCCGATTTAGGTGTAGTTGTGGTCTGGGGTAATACGAACTACTTTTACAATCTTCATATAAGTTTAAATATTTCATTAATGAAACAGTACGGTTTTAGCAGTATCGATTGGCTACTGATGCTGAAAAAAATAATTAGAAACTAGAATATTATTTTGAACTTCATTGTGAGCAAATTCGCTAAGCTCTTGCATATTCATTTTCTTTTGACTACCTGCTCTTCTGGCATAGAGACCTTCAAAGCTTGATAGAAGCTCCCAAAGAGGACCTTTATCCTTAAAGTCACAATTATCAGATTCAATATATAAAGTAGGGCGCCCTTTTTGAATACTTTTTACCATTCCTTTTAAAACTTGGTACTCAAAGCCTTCGACGTCTATTTTGATAACGTCAGGGATCTCAACTTCACCACCCTCTACCATTTCATCAAAGACTCTGACTTGGACCACTTCACTTTTTTGACTATCGTTTTCAGGGATAAAGCTATGACCACCATCATTAAGTTCTGATTTATAAAGAGACTTATCTTCGCTTTTTTCCCCTAGACCACAATTAAAGATCTTAATGCGAGCATCTTCAAATTGTTCCATGTTTTTAGAAAGGCATCTATAGACTGTTGAATCAGGTTCAAAGCAACATATCTGAATATCTTTTCTTTTTAGAGCAAAGTAGACGCTAAACATTCCGATATTAGCTCCTACATCTAAGAAGTTTCCGCCCTTAGGCACTAGATCCAGTAATTCATTTTTACCGACTTGTTCATAGTTTAAGAAGCCTTTTTCAAGATCATAACCAAAGTGAAAAGAAGGACCCCTCATATCTCTGGGATCAAAATGAAAGTTAATCTTCTTAAATATATTACTATGCGCAATACTTGGAAGAACACCCAGCGACAATCTCTTTAACCACCTTCTTCTCGCACACAGCACCGACAATGAATTGAACATGAGGCCTCCAAGCTCTCAATATAGTCGATAAGCTAAATAAATGAAAGTTTACCTATGACAAAACGCCTCTCTTTAACAAACTTTTTACCCACCCCAAAAGGAATAGAGTGCCCTTTATGAAGAGTGCTATTTCGACAACTAGAGAGATCCCGCCCCAAGGCAGTAAAAGAGAAAAGAAGGCATAAAGCAACAAAGTAAGTATTCATAG
>JBMSGH010000045.1:0-5367 GCA_049415445.1 Bacteriovoracaceae bacterium
ATGCTCCTTTTTAATAAAACCTCAGCTTCGGCTGAGGTTTTTTTTTGTCTAAAATTACCTATTATTATTGTGTAAGCTCATGACCACATTTTATGCAATAAGAAGCTTCTGTGGCATGACCTTCATACATACATCTTGAGCAAGTTCTTGTATCAAGGTTTTTAGATGCTAGTGTAATTTCAGATGTTACAATTCCAGTAGGAACAGCAATAATCCCGTAGCCCATAATCATTAAAAAAGAAGCGAGAGTTCTTCCAAGATCTGTTTGAGGAGACATATCACCATAACCGACTGTGGTCATAGTTACGATCGCCCAATACATCCCTTTAGGAATACTTGTAAAGCCGTGCTTTTCTCCTTCGACTAAATAAAGAAGAGCACCAGCGAAAAGAGCTATAGATAAAACGGTAAATAAAAAAATAGTTATTTTATGGCGGGATGAACGTAAGGCCTTCATTAAAACCTCACCCTCTCCCACATAACGAGTTAGTTTAAAGAGTCTAAATATTCTAATGAGCCTGATTGACCTGATAACGTGAAGGGATTGGAAGCCAGAATAAATGGGAGCTATATAAGTAGGAAGGATGGCCAATAAATCTATAACTCCATAAAAACTTAGAATATAGGATAAAGGCTTTCGTGCACTAAACACTCTTAATATATACTCAATACTAAACCCGATAGTGAAGACCCATTCGATGTAAAAAAATAAAGGGCCGTAATTTTGCCTAAGAGAGACGATACTTTCCAAACAGACTGTGAGGACACTTAGGATGATGGCCGTAATAAGTATAATATCAAAGAATTTGCCACTAGGAGTTTCTGCCTCAAAGATGATGATATGAATTTTTTCTTTTAATTTAGAAAAGCGCTTCATGATAATTATTTAATTGAGGGTATAGTAAAAGATACCTGCGACCTCAGTTTTGCTCCATTTATCTGAGCTTTCAAATTGAGGAGTTTCTTTAATAGTGAAAACAGCTCCACCTTTTTTCAGTGAAGCTTCAAGCTGAGACAATATTTTTTCGCTATCACCCATGTCGTATTCAAAGAGGCCGGGACAAGCGATAAGATGAAACTTTTTTTCAATTGGTGGGTCTGTTTCAAAATTAAATACCTTTTGATCAATTTTAGTACCTAGTTTTGAGGAGACTTTCCACGATTTATCTGGAAGTTGTTCAAAATATTTAAGAAGTAACTTTATAGGTAATCCTCTTTGAACTTCCATTCCAGAAAAAATACCTTCTTTAATTTTATCTATATCTTCTTGTTTGTCAGAAGTGCTAAGTAAATAAAGTTTTTTAAGTATATCTTTTCTAAGCTTGGAGTCTGCACCAATTAATAGGGAGAAGCTTTCTTGACCTGTTTTTGCAGTGGGATTCCAAATATCAAAGTTTACATCTGCTTCAAACTGATCTGCAATAGAAGGAATAATTTCCGACACGAGTGTTTGATAGGCCTTAATCAGGTTATTAAAAAAATATGGAATATCATTTTCTTTTGGCATTGAATTCCCTTTCGGTTTTTCACATTTAAAGTTTATCCGTAAATGGGAAAGATGAACAGCAAAGGTTTAATGTTTACTAATAATAAATAAATTTTATTGAGTTAATTCACATAGGATATAATGAAGAATGGATGTAATTTTAAGGTTTTTTGAAATTTGAACCGATTTGTAGTCAAAGAGGTTATAGATTGAATAAAAGTAAAGATGTAAAAAAAAATCAAAATCTTGGGTTAGATATTTTAACTCAATCAACTGAAAAGGCACTAATGGTTGCTAAAGAGCGCTTGAGTGCTTTTTTAGGCCTTGATGTAACTATGTCTGTTCCGAAAATAGTTATTCCATCTTATTCAGATAGCGAATTGAGATTTGAGGTTGGGGATTTCGAAAGAGATGGGGTTGGATTAATTTTTTCTGGTCATGCCAGGGGTTCCTCTTATTTATTATTTGACTCCTCAAATGTAGGTGACTTGATTGCTTCTGTAACAGGGGAAGATCCTAGTGGTAGTGATTTTAGTGAAATTCATGACGACTTTTTAAAAGAGATGGGTAATATCGTTTTAAATGGATGTGTAGGTAGTCTTTCTAATGAAATGAATGCAAAACTTGAGTATGAAGTGCCTAAATTATGTAGTGGCAAGATAGAAGATTTTACAAAAAATGGATTTAAAGGAAATGATCAAGAAGTCTGCTTCGTAGGTATTGGCCTTTTTAATATAGAAAAATTAGGAATTAGTGGAAGTATTTCCTTTATGTTCTACTTTGACGATGTAGATGATATCACTTAAATCTATAGGCCCTTCATTTAACTAGATGCTGATTCATATTTCTGAATGGCAAAATTCCACCAAAAAAATAAAGCGATCCATAAAATAATTGAAAAGAGTACTAGCATTAACAAATATTGATAGTTTGAATAATCTAATAGAAAATTTACTGGCGCCGTTCCCACTAAAGAGATGGGGATAACTAAGGTTAAAACTCTTCTTGTATATTTACTGAAAATAAAGTCAGGCCATCTTGCCAGTTGTTGAAGCTGCATTCTCAAAAAGTTGATCCCTGCACCTTCAACAATCCAAAACATAGCGGTGGATAAGATGATTTCAATAACAAGTAGTAGATTTAGGCCAATGAGGATCATAAAAGGTAAAATGGCCCATGAGAGTAGAGGAAGCCCAACTTCTTTTCCATAATATATTAAAAATCCCCAGGCCACGATACCATTAAATACGGTAGCTGCCCTAAATCTAGAAAAAAAGACGCTAAATATGGAGTGAGCAGGCCTTAGAAGTAAAAAGTCTAAGCTTCCAGTTCTAATGTGATCTGAAAAACGCCAAAAGCTTTCACTTATAGTTGTCATGTGGAGATGGTCAATTGCCAACATAAAACTAATAAAAAACAAGAGTTGGTTTTTATCCCATGGCCCAATATTTTGAACATGGTCGAATATAAAACTTACGGAAAAAAGAGTCGTTAGGTAAAAGATGATATCCATGACCGCGACAAGGAAGAAGCTAAGCCGAAAACTGGTGGCCTCACTTATAGAAGTTGATACAAATTTTTTATATATTTCCCAGTAATGCTTCATCGTTACATTCCGGCCGCAGTATATAGTTTTAGGCCCCGTTTCCATAAAATATAATTAAGTAGTATTGCTAAAACCATCCAAAAAGAAATTGTCATGAGTGGTTCATATAAAGATAACTGTTCACCCATAAAAATTTTCGTAGGAAAATAAGTTAAATAGGGAAATGGGGTGTAATGGAGGATTTTTTGAATAAAAGGTGGGTAAATTTCTAAAGGAAAGAAGGCCCCTGATAAAAATGCAGTCATAATTTCAAGGATGACTCTTAATATCCATGTTTCTTCTAACCAAAAGGCCATCAGACCTGTGGCGAATTGTAGAATAAACCAGAATATACTTATAAACTGTGCGTAAAGAATACCAATTAAAAGAGCATCCATGTTTAATGGACCTAAAAGTCCTGTGTAATAAAAGAAACTAAGTGATACTAAGGCGATAATAAACTGATAGGCCTGAAAAGCTATAAAGCTTGCCGCGTGAAACTCCCAAAAGTTAAAGGGATAGATGAGGTAACTGCTAATCCTTCCAAGCCTAATCTCTTGACCTAAATCTACAGCGTGATGTCCTTTGGCCATCATAGTTAGGATAAAACCCCATATGTGGTATTGAATCATTGAGTTGAGGTTATAACCACCTATTTGTAATTCAAGGTCCCCATCATAGATTGAGCTCCAAAGGTTATACTTGATGAAAAAAAATATTAAAGCAGGTCCAACAACTTGAAGAAACAAATTATAGCGATAGGTCATGTAGTTGGACCACGCTGTCTTCATTGTTTGCCACCATTTATCGAGCCATTTCAAATAAGTCATTTATGTAATATCTTTGGGTTTTCCATAAGTACTTTCATGACTCTTTCTATAGGGAGTTTTTCAGTATGAAAGTCTATTACAGGACTTTGAGTTAATATTTGTGAGGCCATTTCTCTAAGTTTTGCATCAGGCAGTCTTAATTCAACTTGATGAAGGCCATGGTCCCACTTGGCATCCAGTCCTTGCCATATAGGATCGTCTGGATTTTGAGGAGTATCATATACAAAGGTAACAACTTTTTCGTTGCCTAATATATTTTCAAAGCTTTTAAGAGTACCATCGTACCCTTTTTTTCCATTAATGATTAAAACAATTCGTTCACAAAGAGCTTGTACATCAGCCATATAGTGAGAGGTGATGATTATCGTTGTATCATGGTTTTTGTGGTAGGCCCTAATAAAGGATCGAATACTTTCTTGTGCGATTAAATCGAGCCCTATTGTTGGCTCATCAAGGAAAATAACATCAGGAGAATGGATTAAGGATGCCATTAACTCCATTTTCATCCTTTCACCAAGACTTAACTTTCTTACATGAATATGAAGAAGATCTTCGACATCAAGAAGAGAGGCCATGGTCTTAACTTTTTCATCAAAGTCATCTTTTGGTATTTCATAATATTTTTGTAGCAAAAGAAGAGAGTCCATGGCCGGGATGTCCCACCACAGTTGTGATTTTTGTCCCATAACGAGGGCAATTTTCTTACGAAACTCTTTGTTTCTTTTATAGGGCTCATGACCCATGATTTCAACTTCACCAGAGCTAGGCACAATAATACCAGTAAACATTTTCATGAGTGTTGTTTTTCCAGCACCGTTTGGCCCTAGTAAGGCGACTATTTCACCTTTTTTTATTTCTAGGTCAAAGCAGTCAACTGCTGATTTGGTAATATAATCTCTTTTAAAAATGTTTTTAATAGATCCACGCAGACCAGGTTCTTTTTTATAACTTACGAAATTTTTTGTGAGTGATTTTGTTTTTATCATGTTTAGATAATTTATAACAAAGTAATGTTAGTGTGAAATAAAGAAATTAAATATTGTTATAGTAATAAACTATAATGCAGTGGGGTAAAAATGAAATTCCTTCATACAATGATTAGGGTAAAAGACCTTGATAGAGCGTTAGACTTTTTTGTGAATAAGCTAGGCTTAATTGAAGTGAGAAGAAAAGAGGTTCCTCAGGGAAAATTTACTCTTGTTTTTTTAAAGAGTTCTGAAAGCGAAGCGGAAATAGAACTTACCTATAACTGGGAACAAGAACAGGAGTATTCAGTCGGACGCAACTTTGGTCATCTTGCTTTTAGTGTTGATAATATTTATGAAACCTGTCTTAGATTACAGCAACAAGGTATAACGATTTTAAGACCACCCCGCGATGGTTATATGGCCTTTGTGAAGTCTCCAGATAATATTTCGGTTGAGTTACTACAAAAAGGTGATTCATTACCAGTGCAAGAGCCTTGG
>JBMSGH010000046.1:0-3640 GCA_049415445.1 Bacteriovoracaceae bacterium
AAGCTGGACATCACAACACCCAAGTTTGTTATAGAATCTGATGCGACAATTGTAGTCCCCCTGATGTTTGCAAAAATCTTGGGACTCTAAAAAGATCTTGCGACAAGTCGTGGTGGTGGAGGGAGCCTTCTAACTAGCTTGATTTGTTGAGCGAAAATTGAAAGTAACTACAGATTACTACAAATGACTTATTTTCCGGTAAAATTAGCGGCTAAATACTGACCATATTTATTTAAGAAAACATATAAGACTTTCTTTTTGCTATCAGAGACTTCTATATTTTCAAATTTTACAAGCCACTCAGTCTTTCCTTTTATTTGCTTCTTTTCAGCGCTAAGAAGCTTAGCATCGTTCCAACTATTTTCAAGCTTCTCTTCTCCTACGAGAATCTTGACAGATTTCCGTGCTTTTGAAATTGCGACATCTTCAGTTGCTTCAACCTTCTCATGCTTGTGAGAAGAATGGGTAAGAGCTTCATTTGAATATGAAAAAGAAAACAAAAGAACGAACATAACAATAATCTTCATAATGCTTTTCCTTATAATGAGTCGTGATGAGAGCTCTCTCGCTCAGCTTGTTCATCTAAGTCTTCATGATGATGAATATGATTATCTTTACTAAATCCATATTCATCAGGATTTACTGAGTGTTGATAACCATGAAGCTGTAATAAAAGTAACATGAACCCTGCGAGAACTAAACCGTCATTAGAAATCTTAGAAAATCTTTTAAAGACTTGAGTATTCCTAACACTCGATAAAATTAACATCATAATGGCAAGGGCCACAATTTGCCCAAATTCAACTCCAACGTTAAAAGATATAATTCTCATAAACATTCCTCCCCCTTTTTCTCCTAACGGGAGCTGCTGCAAACGAGTAGAGAGACCAAAACCATGAATGAGACCAAAGATAAACACCATCAATAGAAGATTCGGTGCTTTTTTCATCCCAAAATAATTTTGAAAACCATCATTGTTGTCGAAACCTTTATAGCACACACTCAGAGCAATAACTGCATCCACTAACCAGTAGTTGGCAGTAATTTCCATAAAGGTGGCGAAAATAAGAGTTATACTGTGTCCAAGGGTAAAGACACTTATAAACTTCACAATATCTTTGAATGTTGTAAGAAAAAAGATTACACCAAAGAGAAAAAGCAAATGATCATAACCTGTAATCATGTGCTCGGCTCCAAGCCAGATATATTTTAAATATCCACCTTCGATCATAGACTTTTTAGCTTCATCGCTTATTCCATGAGCAAATGAATTATTTGCAAAAAACAGTAAGCCCAAATATAGATATCGCTTCATTAAAATCCCAGGAAAGATATAGAGTTTACTCTAAAATTTAAGACGAGTTAAAAGCGCATGACAATGCGCACCGTGCTGATGGAGGTGGCGAGAATTGAACCTCAGTACAATAAGTAGCTAGCCTCGATTATTTAAAAGGAAAAGTATATACAATATGTGTTTCTAGATTATTTCCATCAGCGGCATCACGTTGAGTGCCAATAATTCCTGTGATTTCAATTAGTAGCCTTTATAAATAAAGACATACTTTTATATTCACTTTATTATCAACTAGTGAATTTTTATTCGTGACATAAGTTTTTTTGCCCATAAAAACACCTGCAAAACATAGAGACATTATTATTCCCATCCAAGTACTAATCTTCTGATTCGTTTGTACTTTATTGCTTAAAAAGTACGAATAGATACTTCCTTTACAGAGAGATTTCATCATTGCGCCCAATGACTTCGCTCTTAGTGGGACCATTTTTTCAAAAACATTCCAAAACGCCCTTTAGGACATTCATTGACACTAGGATATACAACTTCACCTTCTATCGTTTTACCTGTTAAATTTAACCCTACCCCTTTATAGCGAACCTCTTTTTTAGATTTAAAAACGTGAAAACTAATTCCAGATGTTTCACCGTTAATTGAATATTCTACTAAAACTGGATTTAACTCCTCTTTAGTTGAATAAAATAAGGCCTTGCCTTCTGGACAAACGAGCCTTATCTCCCCTTTTTCAAACTCATATTCACATTTAGGAGGGATAGAGATACATAGTTTTTCATCAATTCTTACTACCATTCCCCTCATTTTTGCATACCTCCATGTTTCCCCGACTATAAGGACAACTGCCAAAAACGAAACGGCCATAATCAAACATATTTTTTGTATCTTACTTATTTTTAATTTCATTAGGACTTCTCCTCGCCATACTTCTCAACCAAATCACTCAACTCTCTTTTAATTGTATCCTTAACGTCCTTTCTAAGCAGATATTCTGCAATTTCTTTAGGCCCACGAGGTACATTTACTTGGTTCTTTTTTCTTCAATATTTTCAATAAATTAGATAATCAAATTGTCTAATTTATTATTTATTTTTGAAACCAAGTAAACCACCTTTTGAAAGGGAGTAATAATTTTTCTTCGTTTCTATATTTTTTGGCGAAAATATTAGCAGTAAATACTCCGTCAATCTAAAATGTCAGATTAATTCTCCCACTATATTAATTGTGGAAAACCAGCTGCAATTTAGAATGGAATTCACAATAAGCTTAGAATCAATTTTATTATTATTTTGATGCTTATAAAATTTCGAATTTCCTACACTATAAAAGTAGGCAGAGTCTTTATCTGAATAATATTTATTAATTTGACCATTCTCTTCAACAAGTTCTTTATCTAGAGGAAGTGAATCATGCTTTGATAACTTTTCTTCTATTCCAGAGCAATTCGTCTTAATTAAACCTTTTTCTATTTGATAAGAACAATCCTTATAAAAGGTGTAACAAGCTCCTGCCCCTAAGTTAATGCCTTTTGTTGAACTATTTGGAACCATTACAAGTCTATGGTAACTCAAAAAACAAAGAGGCCCTAATATCCATATACCTAATAATAATTTTATTATTTTATTCTTCATTATAGTTCCTCAAGAATTTTATTAAATTCCTCAAGATTTTCGTCTTTATTCATTTCTTCAACTAAATCTTTAAGATTTTCTAAACCAATATCTCTAATTTTTTTCATATTATCAGTTATTATGGAAGCCCTTCCTGTTAAAGAAAACTTATAAATTTTCCCTAAAGTTTCTCCCCCACTGAATACAAGACTTAAAAGAGATTTTGATTTTAAACTATCAAGCTTAGCATTTAAACGATGGTACTTTCTAATATTCTCAGTTCCATTATTTATAAAATCCTTAACCTCATTAATTCTATTATCAAGCTCCACATATCGTTTCACATTATAACCAAACTGAATTATTGGAATAGAAGCTGCCACAATTCCTGACCAAAACAATGCACTCGCTGCTGGTGCCCTAGATTCAACATCTACTAAATAATTTCTTAGCTCTGAAAGAGAGCTGTTTAAATCTAAGCTTGATGCATTTCCAACTGAAAAATTAATTAGTGCGGCTCTTGCTTTAATTATTTCCTTTATATGTATTTCTTTATCTAATTCTGATGAGTTTCCAATAGTAGTGGCCAAAGATATTAAGCTTTCATTTATTTCATTTAACTGTTCTATTTTTATATCTTGAAAATAAGGCGAATTTTCTAAATAGGCTTCTGCTTTTATAAAATCATTCACTTCATCTTTTCTTGCTAGTGCAATCGCAC
>JBMSGH010000047.1:0-2845 GCA_049415445.1 Bacteriovoracaceae bacterium
CGAAATAAGGAGTAAAAGAAATGCAATATATTTCATATAAATTATCCAAGTCTATGCTATCAAAAAAGTATTAAACTTTAACTAATTTAAGGCTTTGGCGCACACCCCAAAAAATTATTGTTGCTTTCCGAGTTATTTAGAATAGTACTTTTAAAAAGACAGTCTAATTAATGCCAGTTGAATCATTTACTATATTTCGGTAATCTCTAATCTAACATATTGATTTTTCACAGGAGGAAAAATGAAAAAGATTTTAGCACTGCTTGTTCTAAGTGCAAGCTTCTCTGGTTTCGCAGCTTCTTATGGGCCATCAGGATGTGGACTTGGTTCAATTCTATTTACTGATGCCTCTGATGTACTTTGGAAGCAAGTACTTTCGGCCACTAGTAATGGACTTTCTGGTAACCAAACATTTGGTATGACTTCAGGAACTTCTAACTGCCAAATGAGTGGAAGCCTAGCTAAGAAAGTTTTTATTGAAGCAAACAAGGTTGCTCTTTCTAATGACATCGCAAGAGGTGAAGGTCAAACACTTGTTTCTTTAGCTAAGCTTTACGGATGTACTAACAGTGCTGACTTTAATCAAAGTCTTCAACAAAACTATGAAGCTATTTTCCCTTCAACACAAGCTTCTGTTGGACACATTGATACAAACGTACAAAAAGTTGCTCAAGCTCACTGTATCTAATATTTTTGGTTCCTAGGTTCATACCTAGGAACCACTCAACTCTCCTTCCCTTTGCATTTAACTCTTAATTCGTTAGTCTTAGCTCCATGAAGAAATACTGGTTTTTTATTATTTTTATTTGCCTTCGAGTGTATGCAATAGACCCTATGGAGAAGGCCGAAAAAGTTAAACTATGGCATCATCCCCAATGGATCAATCTTCTTCATTATAAAGATGCAATATTTTCAGGCCATAAAAGTGAAGCAGACAGTCAAAGCTTTTTCTTAACCCCTAATGGTAAGCATGACCCTAAAGAAGAGCTGCTTAATTTTGTAAAACAACTTAAAGTAGAACCTTCAAAAAAAGATCCTGATAATCATATAACCTGTAGGTTTCCGGCCCGTTTTGAGTTTATTAAAACACAGCTTCAGTGGGCCCCTCATTACACGATTAACTGTCCCAAGTTCAATGAGTTTCAAAAAAAACTAAGTGCAAAGTCTATTGCCCTTGTTTTTTCTTCATACTATTTAGATACACCCGCCTCGGCCTTTGGACACACTCTTTTACGCTTTAGTAAATTTAAAGACCCAAACTCAAAAAAAGCAAAAGAGAATGAGTTACTCGATTATGCTGTCAATTATGCAGCAACTGTAACAACCAGCAATGCCCTTTTATATGGCGTTATGGGTATTATCGGTGGATTTAAAGGCGAATTCGCGACTATGCCTTATTTCTACAAAATAAGAGAGTATAATGACTACGAATCTAGAGATTTGTGGAGCTATCACCTTAATTTAAACCAAAAACAAATTGATTTTCTTGTCTCTCATGTTTGGGAGATGAGTAACACTTGGTATTGGTACTATTATTTTACAGAAAATTGCTCTTACCATTTATTAGGTTTGCTCGATGCCGTTAACCCAGAGTGGAAACTAACAGAAAGGATTCCATATATTGTAGTTCCTGTCGATACTCTAAAAATTGCCTACGAGACAAAAAACTTTGTTAAAGGTGTTAGTTTTAGACCTTCTAAGAAAAGAGTTTTAACCCAAAGATTAAAACATTTGAGTTCAGAGCAAAAAGAATTTTTTAGCAAAACAATTCACAATTTTGATCCCGCTCCCTTAAGTGATTTACCGAACCAGTCAAAGTCTAAGGTACTAGATACGCTTATGGACTATATTGACTATAAAAGTGCTGAAGAAGTACTCAAAGAAGAGTCTGAAGCATCTAAGAAAAAAAGAAAAGTTCTTATTTCGCGCGCCAAAACCGGAGTTAAATCTTCTCCGATCAACGTAACTCTTCCTAAAAGTGAGTCTCCACACCTAGGTCACGACTCCAGAAGAGTTTCTTTATATTTTGGGAAATCTTCTAGCTCTGATTTTTTTAGTTCTTTAGAATATAGATTTGCCCTTCATGACTTAATGGACCCAGTTCAAGGACATAACCCAAAATCTACCATGGAAATGGGAAATATTCGTTTAAGGTTTAATCAAAAAGTAGACTATCTTAATAATTCATCTTCTCTTAGAGTAGAGCACTTTTCACTCATCGATGTTGTTTCACTTAATCACCTAGAAAGGTTTCTATCAAACCTTAGCTGGAGATTTTATTTAGGTGCTAAAACAATTAGAGATAATGGATGTGTTGATTGTTTCGCTCCAAGTATTGAAGGAGGGGGTGGTTACTCTCAACGAATTAACAATCTCTATTATTCTTTTTTCTTAACAACTTTAGTCCAACCCCATAAAGAGCTTGGACACAGAGGTGTGCGTATAGGTGCAGGCCCAGAGCTATCCCTTTATTGGCAACCAAGTGATAGAATCAATATTAAAGCATTTGGTGAATTTTATTATTATGTTCTAGTTAATAATCATTCATCATATCGTTATGGACTTGAGACACGATGGGAGTTTATTAAAAATATGGCCCTTAATATTAACATCACAAGGTTTGAAACGGGGCCTGAAGGCTCTTTAGGCCTATTATATTATTTTTAAATAATAAAAAGGACCGTATAAATTACTCCCCCACTCAGGACTGCGCCTATGGTTATTTTCTTCAATGGGGGTGAAGTTAGTCCGAGCCAAAGCCCACTTAATACGGCCCCTAGGGCCATAAAGCCAAATAGACCTAATATTATCTTGGATACTTTTGCACCGTGTCCTTTGTGGAGCT
>JBMSGH010000048.1:0-2634 GCA_049415445.1 Bacteriovoracaceae bacterium
ATGCCGTTGAGAGGTTGAGGTTCCCAAGTGTTATTACTATCACTCCATGTTAGAACTTCGCCATCGTTTGCACCATTTTGTTCAAGCGTAACGTTGAGATTAAAACTAGATTGCGCAAAGGCATTGGAGAGTACAAGGTTTAAACTAGAGTTAACGAAAATATTAAAGCTGCCTTGTAATCGTAATATGAGTTGATTTGCAGTTCTACTAATAAAGCTTAATGATTCATTAATACCTGGCCCTGTCATTCTTGCTTTATCAATTAATTCAAGGTTGACGCCAGTTACGACAAATTGATTATTAATCAATTCTACATTTGAGATGCTAAATTGCTGATTTTGTTTTTTGCGGTTTAGCTCTCTTTGCTCGATATCAACTCCATAGGCCTTGAGTTGATTTTGCTGCGTTGGAGGAACACAGCCCCATATCAAGATTAATAAAGTTATTAAATTTAACGATTTATTCACTATTGGCCCTAAGTTTATAAATAACAATTTGTTATCGTAATCATCTTAGTCCTGCTTAAGGTGCTAATTTTGTTTTAATAAGATTTCAGGTATTTATAGATAAAAAAAAATAACCGACTTTAGAAATTAGCCAAAAATATAGGACAATTTCTCTCTTTTAATTTGTACCCTTTTTATGAGTAAAGGTGCTGATTTAACAGGTGTTTTTATAGAATTATTGAATGTTTAAAATCATTTTTCTTATATATTTTTCTTAATACTCCGAATTGTGATTATGGCAAAACCATTAAGTAGGAAAGAACAAGAAGAAAAAAAGGCCGAAGAAAGAATTAGAAGGGCCGCCCTAGAGCGCTATAAAGGCCGCCTCGGTATTTTGAAGGCAGGAATGGATTTTTCTGCAAAAGAAAACTTTAAAGACGCTGTTCAAAACTATAAGTCTTACCTTACTATTCTAGCGAACTACTTCAAAACGGAAGAAAAGTTTTTAAGCCCTAAACATTTTGATCAAAAGAAAGACTTAACTGAGTTGCTTCTTATCAGTCAGGTCTATTGGGATTTGGCCAAGATTTATGATAGAAACCCAAACTTATTTAAAGACTGTGAACGTTACCTTAATCAATTTATAAAGTTTTCAGTAGGGTTTAAGTTTCAATATGTGAACTCAGAAATTATTAGAAAATATATTAAGAGTGGAAAGGTTCGCAACCAGGAAGCCTTTAAATTAGCGCATGAAAAAATCAAAAGCTCTAAAGGCTTTTGTTTTATAGCTACGTATAGCTTCGGAGAAAATCATTCTGTTACGAATGAACTTAGGGTATTTAGAGATACGTTTCTTAGTCAATATAATATGGGTAGATCATTTATTGATCTATACTATAAAACTTCTCCAAAACTGATATATTATTTTTGTCTTTACCCAAGCTTGGGGGAAAAAATTACCACTGTATTTATCAGGCCATTTCTATCAGTGCTAAGCCGATTAACTCGGTTTTTACTCTAAGTTAGTACTTCTTTTCCTACCAGTAAGATTCTATGCTGCATGGTATAATTATACCCAATGGAGGGGCCATGGCCAATAAAGTAGGTAGTGAAATCGATTTCCAAATACGTCTTGCTAACCAAAAGCAGGTTTCTAAGGATCACCTAAGAAACGTAAAAAAAGGGTATGAAAAAGAAATTGATACTCTTAAAGAGAATAGCTCAAAGAGAATTGAAGTCAAAGACAAGCAACATACAGAAGATAAGTCAAAAGTTGTCAGAGGATACGAAGATAAACTTGAAGAGTCATCAAATATGACCAAATTGGCCTTAAACCGCAGTCAAAAAGAGAAAAATAGCGCCATTTCTGAGCTTCAAGAAAAGTATGAGGAAGAAAAAATAGAGATGAAGGAGAAATTTCGCGCAGAAACCGAGAATCTCGTTAAGGCCTATAGAGAAAAACTTGAGGCCAAAGACAGAGAGATGATTGAGCTCAAAGAAAATCTCAACAAGTCATCTAAACAAAGACAGATCAGCCATCAAGAAGATAATGAAAAGATGCGAGAGTATTACGACGAGAAAATTGAAGAGGTTAGAGATAAGTACGAAAAAGAAATCGATAAAATATACGAAGATCAAAGAAGGAATAGCTAAAGGCCCTTGTCCAACACTTATTGTCGGGCTAATATCCCGGCATGAATTCAAATATAGAAAGCCGCGTCAAAGAAGTCATTAATGAGTTTAACCAATTTAAGGATTGGGAGGACCGCTACAAGCACCTTATTAAATTGGGAAAAGAACTTGCCACTTTGCCTGAAGAGTATCGCGTTGAAAAAAACCTCATTAAGGGTTGCCAATCTAAGGCCTGGCTTCATGCTGAGTTTAAAGACGGATATATCCATTTCTACGGTGATAGTGAAGCAGCTATCGTTAAAGGCATAATGGCGATTGCTTTGAAGGTTTATTCAGGTTCAACTCCAGATGAAATTCTTAAAACAGGGGCCAATTTTTTAGAAGAGATTGGGTTAAGAGAGCACCTCTCTATGAGCCGGAGTAACGGACTTTCTTCTTTACTAAAACTCGTATCAACCTATGCAATTGTTTTTAAAAATATGGAGTCCAAATGATCCTCAACAGGCCAAGAAGAAATAGATCACATCAGGTCATAAGATCATTGGTAAGGGAAAAT
>JBMSGH010000049.1:0-2448 GCA_049415445.1 Bacteriovoracaceae bacterium
GGCATGCTGTATTGTATTCTGGGTACGGTTTCTCAGTCTTGGTCGCCATGTATGTTAAAAACAAAATAAAAGATTATAAATTTGATGTTGGAGTTTTAGGTGCTGTTATTTTTGGAGTTGGCGGAGCATCAGATGCTGTTTGGCACACTTTACTTGGTATTGAAACAGGTGTAGAGCCACTAGTTTCTCCATCACACCTCATGTTATTCCTAGGAGCTTTTTTAATGTTAGATTATGTTTTTACAACTAGACCAAATAAAAACTTGTTAGACACCGCCGCAGTTGTATCTATCTCTACAATTTATGCATTAGTGATGTTTATAACACAGTTTCTACACCCATTTATCAATTACTATTCATTTTTTCGTTATGATGATCAACTAGCTGCAGCAACTGTTTTTTTTCATGCAATGCTTGCTAGTGTTGTCTTTGTTTATGCAGTGAGATTTAATATAAAAGCAAAGCAGATGTTTTTAGTATATTTTTTATCTTTCTTTTATGTTTCAGTACACGCTTCTCTTGGGGACGTAAGGTTGATGACTCTAATTATTATTTTTGGAACCCTATATAGTTTTTGTATTTTCCGTTTAACAACATGGTATTACCAAACTGATCATGATAGAAAAATGCAAGTTAGTGCTGCTGCAGTAGCTTCCTTATATGGATTAACTTTTGTAATTTACTTATTTGTTCTACAGAGTTTAAATGTGGGTGACATAACCTGGAGATTTTATGGACTAGGTGGTTTGGTAACAACCCCACTATTGTTTGGCTATATGGTTGGAAATCTCGGGGTTAGTCCAAGTACAGGAGAAACAGTTAGCTAAGCAGCCTTATTTTCTCTCTCTTTTATTTTTTTATTAGAAAAATAAATGAACCTATTTAGCTTAAAAGGTGCAAACTTTCTCAAAGACTCAGATAGGTATCTCAATTGAAGAGTGGCTTTTTTATTACTTTTACTTAGGTCCTCTCTCATCACAGGTGTTCCAATTATAATTTTTATTTTCTTGTTCCTTTTGTTTAGTAGTTCGTTTAATTGAGAAACATCTCTAAGTTGTTTATTTACTTTTGATGCAAAATAGAAAAACCATGAATTTCTTCCCTCAATAAATACAGGAATTAATGGAAAATTATATTTTTCAGCAAGCTTTACAGGTGTTTTCTCCCATGGGCGATCCCAAATACCAAATAAAGTAAGCTTTGAGAGTCTTCCAGATGGGAATATAATTCCTATTCTGTTGTCTTCAAAAAATTTTTTTAATCTAATAAAAGTGAGTTTTGTTGCTGAGTGGATTTCTTTTTGATCATTCCACACAACTGGTGCCATTACATTATTAAACGAACCAAGAAGGTATATAAACAATTCATTAGCGAAGAAAAAAACATCTTTTCGTACATTATAAATTTGTGAATAAAGGGCAATTGCATCAGCAGCACCCATTGGATGATTGGATACTAAAAGAGCTTTACCATCTTGAGGTATATTTTCTAAACCCTCTATTTCACAGTTTGATGTGTATTCTTCGCCTAACCAGTTAAATGCTTCAGCCCCAGTCATATCTTGGATATGATCACCGACTCTTACAGTTTCATCAAAACGGAGAAACTTCTTTAGAAATTTATAAACAGTTTTAGGAACAATATTGTTTTTAAGAAGCCAAGGACTTCTCTCAGCAATTAGTTGGTATAATTTCTCTTCCATCAAGCTTTAAATACGTGTCTTTTTCCTTTTATACCATCGTATTTTAATCTTAATCTTTGAATTATTTCTTCTTCTGAACCCTCAAGGTTAAGGGAAGGTAAAAACTGATAACGTTTATTTTCATAGTCAATTTGAACAGGCTGTACCTCTGCATTTAATTCTTTTGCTAAATAAATAAAACTGGTTCTAAACCTGGTTGCATCGAACCTTGCTTCTGGGGCAATAATCAATACAAAACTATCTCTTTTTTTTAATTCATCTACTACAGATTGATATTGCCCACTAGATCCTTTTCTATCAACCGGAATTGCTCCAAGGTTTCTAAAGATTATTTCCTGTAACCACCCAAGTGGCCAACGTATACCTTGTTCGTCTATGTCCTTTGGTTTTACAAATGGGTTTGGAAGCCTTCGCATAGTCCATTTTGCAGACAGATAACACATTTCAATATCCATAGCTAAAATCATTATGATCATTAGGTACTCATCTTTTCCTGATTGATGAGGTGCAGCAAGAATAATATTTCTCTTATTATCTAAGAACTCTCCAACTGGCTCTATATCTTCAAACAACAATAAGAACTTTGCGAGATATCTGAGAAAGTACCTTCTTTTTCTAGGAGTTGACTTGCTGATTGCAATCTTTGGTAAAGCTTTACTGTAAGACATACTTTCTATGGTTTTCTTTTATTTTAGTATGTTTGTTCCTCGTCACTATCAGTAAAAGAGACATTATTAAATTCTTTA
>JBMSGH010000050.1:0-2427 GCA_049415445.1 Bacteriovoracaceae bacterium
TATATCTCACGTTCAATAAGTTTATCTATAGAGTATTTAAATCTTTTTTTAAGTTTTTTACTTTTTAACGCTTTTTCTAAAGAAGGATAGTATTCTTTGTTAGAGTGCATTAAATCGGTATTCAAATTTTTAATATTCCAATCAGTAATATCTAAGACTTTATAATTATCAAATTTAGTAGTTAATTTATACATATATTCATGATATATTGAAAGGTGAGTATTACTTTTAAGTAAAGTCCAATGATTATTCAAATTGCGAACTAAAAATTTTTTACAGCTTTGATATGGCGGTATATCTTTATATGAGATTTCATTTATGTTAGGTGGTCTATTAAAGACTAAAACCTGTATTAAGCCTGAAAGAATCTTTCTGTATGGATGTCTAATGAGAATTGTACAAGGCTCATTTATTGGATTGGAACCTGTAGGCTCCCAAGGTATTACTTTTGCATTCTTTGCTGTTCCCAATAGAGCTTGAGACCCTACTTTATAACCAGTAATATAATTAGTATCGTCTATTGAACCAAAAATTAAATTAATCATAATTTTTTTAAAATCTGACTACTTAACCATTTAGTACACATTAATTTATGTGATGAAGGTCCGTAATGATAGTTTGTGGGTGAAAGAAATGGTTGTTTAAATTTTCTCATTATAGATTCACCACAATCCTCTACATAATTTAAATCCTTCTTAAGCCAATCATAAGAATTAACAAAAAGATTTTGAAAAGGAACATTCCAGCTCCAAAATACTACCGGGGTGTTAAATTTTATACAGAGTTGATTTAAGGTAAATACGTCCTGCATAACTTTATAATCTATCCACTTGCTTGTAACTACCTGTTTAAACCAGAATTCATCAATATTAACATTTAAATTATCATTGTTGTTATGTGCATTCCAAGTATAACATGCTAGATCTTTAAAAGAACAACCAGAATCATATTCATTAAAACTCTCCTGTTCAGATTGAACATAACCTGTAACTACTCTAATAGGTTCTGTTAACTGAATAACTACTAAGTCTGGTTTAAATTCTTTAAGGCCTTCATGTAGTTTTTCAATATAAAAAGCATTTCCGGCACCTGGTGATGATGCTCTAAAAAGTTCATAATTTATATCGCTTGCTAGAAAATCTGGCCAGCTTTCCCCCCAAATCGTACTCGAATGACTGTCCCCAATTGTTAATAACTTTTTCACTATGTGTTTTTAAAATATACGAATAATAATTTATATATTATAAATAGATAAAAAAAAGAGGCTTATTTAGCCTCTTCTTTCTTTAATTGTTTAACTTTTTTTTGCCAAAGGCGCTGTGCCTCTTTTAATGTGATCTCATCGGCCGCGAGTTGAGCTTTAATCTCGAAATATATCGCTTTTTTCTTCAGCTCTAGAACTTCATCGTTTACGCCAGGATCGGCTTGTGCTATCATCCCGAATAACAGCAAGCAAAGTGTTAGTGCTCTCTTCATATTGGATGTTTTAGTTATTAATAAATAGGCATGTTCTTAATATTCTCTTGAACTTGCCGTAATATTAAATTAATATACGAACTATTTGCCAATAAAAAAACCCTTCCGGTTAGGGAAAGGTCTTAAAAATAGCCGTTATATCTAATACTACTATCTCATAAAAAGTCTCTAATCTCTTTTTTAAGTACATTTTTTACAAAGTAATCGTATAAAACTTTATGTGCTTTATGATTAGGGTGGAATCCGTCCGGCCAAAAATACTCTTTGTATTTTTCTTCCATTAAAGCATATTGAAGATCATATTGATGTGTTAATTCATCTAAAAACTCTTCGGGTATCTGATTTAAGGTATCTATAATCTCTTTATTTGGCCAAACTTCTGGATGTTTATAATCTGGGTAAAAAAATTCGGTAATGCTAGGAATAAGTATACTAAGATTATCAAATGGAGCGATCATTTTTTCATCTAACTTGTGTGTTCCCCCTAACAGGTAAATCTTTTTACCTAACATATTAAAGTAGTCAAGGCGCTCTAATAATATAGTCTTTTGAACAGCAATAAGTTCATCATAGGAATTAATGTAATTTAAGTTGTAACCTCGAAGAGGTTCTGTAATGAAGGCAATCACGATCCCGTCGTAATTTCTAATCTCATTTTCTCTGTTTCGGAAAAAAATTTTGAGCGGTGATCCACCATATGCACATAACCTTACTTCTAATCCGTCATCTCTAGCATATTGAGCAAAGCCATCATGGTAGACTCTATATTCTGTTGTTAGAGGATTGTTCCACCAAGCACCACGACCCCAACTATCTCCCTCTATCCATAGTTTGACCATATACTTTCAAATTATGATGTGTTATATATAGTAAATAGTAACGGTCCAACCATAAATCGTAAAAAAAACCCCGCCGTTTCCGGAGGGGCTTAGTTAAAAATGCGCGTGGCAC
>JBMSGH010000051.1:0-2135 GCA_049415445.1 Bacteriovoracaceae bacterium
TTTATCCACCCCAAAAGGAATAGAGTGCCCTTTATGAAGAGAGCTATTTCGACAACTAGAGAGATCCCGCCCCAAAGAAGCAAAAGAGAAAAGAAGGCATAAAGCAATAAAGTAAGTATTCATAATGGCCTTATAAATTTAACTTTTTTAAAAAAAATAAATTTAGCAAAAATAATGTTGTGATAAAATCAAAGTAATAAAATAGAGGGATTAGTATTGAAAATATTTTTAGGGTTTCTATTTATTATTTTAGTTAGCACAACAAACGCAGCTAAATCTCCGCTTAGGCTATCTGTTAACCTTCAAGTAAATGACGATCATTATTCATATTTACTTGGATCTGGTATAGATAAAGATAGTTACATTAAAAGATTTATTGGCAACAGTGGACTTGAAGTAAAAATTAAGCCTAAAGCAAATAATAATCACCTTACTTTAGAAGTCTTAGTCTACCATCTTAAAGGAAAAGTTAAGAAACTAATTGGTCAAGCTCAGCTAGAAACACTCTTGGGTGAAGAAGCTAATTTAGAAATTGAAAGCTCCGCGGATAGTTTTGAAAAAGTATCACTGAGAATTAAACCCGATTCATTATTGGGATGGTGAGCAGGGGAATAAGAATTTAAATGCAGCCGGCAGGTATTTGGATGATGTTTTCTGTGACAAGTGATGGAGTTAAGCAATTATTAATTATGATTCCATAAGGGATGCTATGCTTATCGATAAAGTTAATCATGGCAGTTAATTGTTTCTTTGTAGTATTAGACTGATATTTTATTTCTATAGGAAGTAACCCAAATGAACCTTCTAAAATGAGATCAATTTCTCCACCGGCCTTGGTTCTAAAATGTGATGCACTTAGATTTCTTGCTTTTGTTGTATTAACACCCCTAATGATTTCCTCAACTATAAATGACTCAAATACATTTCCTAATTTTGGATAGATTTCCATTTCTTCAATGGTGAAAATATTCTGTAAAAAAAATAAAAGGCCAGAGTCTCTATAATGCCCTTTGGGTGATGAAGTCGTTGTTTTTATTTTTGATGTTTTGTATGAAGGAAGCTCTCTCCAAAAAAAAGTACCCGAAATAATTTGAAGGTAGTCACGTATGGACTTTTCGTTTGCTTCTGATGATCTTGCTACTTCAGATTTGTTTAAAATTGTTCCCGATAAAGAGCTAAGCATTTTTATGACTCTTTGATATTTTAATATATCTATTTTGGGAAAAAGTGCTCGCATATCTCTATTAATATATGTGTTGAAATAATTTTCCATCCAGTCGAGATGAAAATCGGGATCATTTTTGATGAGAGGTTGAGGGTAACCACCTTTTAAAAGGTAGTGTTTGATATCTTTTATGGACTTAGTTGCTTGTAATGGTTTTAATAATTCTAAATCTTTGATATCTATTTTTTTTTCAAATATATTATAAAATGGACTTATATCTCGTTGTTGCAGTTCATCCATTTTCATTGGTGAAAGCTCTACAATAGCAATTCTTCCAGAAAGAGATTCACTTATATTTTTAAGTAATTCAAAGCTAGCTGAGCCAGTTAGTATAAATCTACCATTTTTATCGCGGTCAGAGTCGATGACTCCTCTTAAGGTTTTGAAAAGAAGAGGTGAGAGCTGTGCTTCATCTATAATTACTTTTTCTTTATTTTCACGAAAAAATAAATCGGGGTCATTATTGATCAATTCAAAGCTTGCATGGTTTTCAAGATCATAATACTTCCATCCTTTTCCTAATTGCTTAGAAATGGTGCTTTTCCCACATTGTCTAACCCCTAAGATAGCAACAATAGGAAAACTCTCTAGTAAGTACTTGATTTTGCTAAAAGAAAACCTTTTTAAACCATCCATATTCGGATTATACTATCGAAATTAGATGGTGTAAAGAAGCTTATTTAGCTTAGGGTCAGATCGTGAAATCAGTACATCTAGGCCTTTATATCAATCAAATATAAGAAAATTTGGGGAATTAAAGATGTATTGTATTGCTCTATGTTAAGCTATGTAGGAGTTAATGATTGATTTAAAATAAGGGCTTTCTTGTGAAACTTTCGACAAAGATATTGCTTTATTCTTTACTCACAACATTAATGGGATGCCCTTCTCAAAAAACTAAAAACCAAAA
>JBMSGH010000052.1:0-2094 GCA_049415445.1 Bacteriovoracaceae bacterium
TCCAAAAGGACGGCCTATTCCCGGATATACGGTTAACCCTGATGGAACACTTGTTCTTGATGCAACCATTATTTCAATTCTGAGGGGATACATAGGCCAAGAGAACTTTAAAAACTCCGGTGGGTATCAGAAACTTAAACATTATCTCCGACGTGACCATGGCCTCTACGTAAATGGAAAAAAACTCTATCGGCTTTGCAAGGAAAACAATCTACTCCTTCCAAAGAATAAGAAAAAGATTAAAAAGATCCGTAAAATTTGTACCAACAAAAATGTCGATGGCCCAAATCAGCTTTGGGAGTTCGATATCAAGTATGGGTATGTTCACGGGGAGAATCGCCATTTTTATATTTTGGCCTTTATAGATGTGTTCAACAGAAAGCAGGTCAATTATCATGTCGGCCTAAGCTGTAAGGCCACAGATCTAAAACATACCTTTAACGTGGCCTTGAAAAAAGAGAATATAACGGATAATAAGTCATTGACCATCAGAAGCGATAATGGCCCTCAGATGACTTCTCACATTTTTAAAAACTATATTGATACTCTTGAGTTGGACCATGAGTTTATCCCACCTGGTGCCTGTAATAAGAACGCTCATATTGAGTCTTTTAACTCGATAATTGAGTCAGATTTTCTACAGGTAAGGTACTTTAAAGATTTTGAGGACGTCTACAAACAGACAATGGAGTGGATGACGTTCTATAACGAAAGTCGAATTCATGGATCTTTAAAAATGATGTCACCAATGGATTTTACAAAAAAGTTTCAAGAGGGAGAGGTAACTATAGAAAATGTTGTAGCCTAACTAATGTGTCCGAAATAAAGGGGTTGACCCGAATATTCATTGCCAGAATTTATTTCATTTAAACAATAATGGTTTATTTACGGGGATCTTTATATTTTCTCTTTAGAAGTAAATTCCCTTTTGTAAGAGGATAATATTTTCTACTCGTTAATTTGAAGTTTTAGTACAGGTGAAATTCTTCATTTTAAGCCTGTATAAACTTCTGATATTTTCAAAAATGAAATAAAGTTCGTTTCACGTGAAATGCTTATTGTTCTTTATCTTGGCCCACCTTAAGTATCCTTCTAAGAGTAATAAATCCTAGGAGGAAAAAATGAAAACACTTTTTATAGCAGTAACTTTAACACTCACTTCAAATGCCTGGTCATCCCAAAATAACGTAAAAGAGTTAATGGCATTTGCTGCAGATAATTATGAGACTCTTGATAAGATGGACTTAGAGAAGATCAAGACAAGTGAAGAGTTTATTAGAAGAGTTCGCTCTGGTGAGTTTGATGAATTTTTAAAGAAAGCGAAAAAGCTAGAAGAGAAGGCAAGAGTATGTGCTATTTGCTGGGATTAATTAGACTGGGGGAGAGATCCCCCTCTGTTTTTAAAATCACAAAAAAGGTGTAAAATTGGTGACTTAGCGTGGCTATAAAGATTACGCGCCTCGTTGATTTGGGTAAGAATCAATTTATACTCTTTTCAGAAGAGTCATATTATTGAAGAGAGTAAATGAAAAAAGTTATTGGTTTCTTACTAATTTTTAGTCTTTATAGTACAAGCACCCATGCTTGGGGGTTTAAAAGCTTTACTCGCTCTATTAAAAAGGCCGCAAAAAAGGTCGCAAGAGAAACGAAAAAAGTCGTTAAAAAGGCAGTTCATAAGCCAGCTAAATTAGCTACAGAAATTTATACATTACCAACAGTAGCAATTGCTACAGCTATCGTTAAACCAAAAGAAACAATTAAAGATCCTCTAAAGACTATTGGTAAGGCTAATGGTGATGTATCTGATCTATCGACAAGGGTTACTAATGATACCGTTAATTTTGGATTAGATAGAGTAGGTGATGTTGGTGAAGGAGTAGAGGATGTAGCTGAACCACTAGCAGATAATGTTAATATTGGTGGTGGAGTAAATGTTGATAGCAACGGAAATACTAATTTAACCGATGGAGATGGAAATATAGTTCCAGAAAGGCCAACCGATCCAAATGACTTAAAAGACCCAAGCTTTGATTGGGAAAGTGCGATTGCACTAGCAAGAAAAGATGAAGTGAATGATTTTATAAAAGCAGAAGC